>JAQBHI010000172.1:0-7730 GCA_032127875.1 Acidobacteriota bacterium | reverse complement strand
GCCGCGACCGCAGCGTGCTGTTCTGGAAGTCCCTGCCGGTCTCCGATCTCACGACGCTGCTCTCGAAGGCCAGCATTCCCGTGCTCGTCCTGCCCTCCATTGCGATCGCGGTCAGTCTCGCCACGCAACTCGTCATGCTGTTCTTGAGCACCGCGGTCCTGTCGGTGAGCAGCATCGGCGCCGCCGCGCTGTGGAGCCGCCTGCCGCTCTTCCAGATGACGCTGATCATGCTCTACGGCGTGAGCGTGCATGCGCTGTGGCATGCGCCGCTCTACGCGTGGCTGCTGCTGGTCTCGGGCTGGGCGCGTCGCACGCCGCTGCTCTGGGTGGTGTTGCCGCCCATGGCGCTCGGCATCCTCGAAAGGATCACGTTGCACACGTCGCACGTCGCAGCGCTCGTGAAGTACCGCCTGGTCGGCGCCATGGTGGTGGCCTTCGCCGCGGAGGGAGACAAAGACATCGTCCGGCTGTCGCAACTCAGTCCGCTGCGATTCCTGAGTACCCCGGGTCTCTGGATCGGACTGCTCGCCGCCGCGGCATTCCTGGCCGCGGCGGCCCGGCAGCGCCGCTCTGGGGACCCGATCTGAAGAGATGGTGCATGCAATGAGGAATCCTGTTTCCACTGGCACACGCACCCGGGCTGACGCTCTGCGCCGAATTGCGATGGCAGGCGGCGCCCTGGTCCTGGCTGCCGCCATGGGCATCGGACTGCTCGCGACCACGCTGGGCTTCCGGTCGCCTGTGCGCGGCCAGCAACCCAATCGGCTGAGCGACCTGCTGTCGAGGACGATCAAGAGCAGCGGCATCGACGCGGCCGTTGGGCAATACCGGACCCTGCGAGACCAGGGGTTCCCCGGTGTGCGCGAGAGCGAGTCCGATACGAACCGCCTGGGATACGAACTCCTGGGGAGGGACGAAAAAGAGGGCGCCATTCAGGTGCTTCAGCTGAATGGCGAAACGCACCGCACGTCCGCGAACGTGTACGACAGCCTGGGAGAAGCGTACCTCGCGGCGGGCAACAAGGCGCTGGCCGTCGAGAACTATCGCAGGGCGCTGGCGATCGATCCGAAAATGAAGACCGCGGTCGCCGAACTGCGGAGGCTCACCGACAGCAAGGGAATGCCATATCGGCCGATCGTGCTCTTCCACATCGGCGCCGGGGTCCTGGGGATACTGTCCGGCGCGGTGGCCCTGTCCCTGCGCAAGGGCTCCCGCCGGCATGGCGTGGTGGGGAGCGTGTTCGTCGTCTCCATGCTCGCCATGTCGGCAAGCGGGGCGTATCGGGCCTTCGTAGACCCCGACGGGGAGCCCATCAACGTCCTGATGGGCCTCCTGACGTTCTACCTTGTGGCGACGGCCTGGCTGACCGCCCGGCGTCGAACGGCTGGAACGGGCCCCCTGGATTGGGGCGCGCTGCTGGTCGCGATGGCGGCCGCCACCGGCCTCGTCCGGCTGGGAATGACGGATGGACGCTTCGCGGCCGTGGCCTTCGTCTTCGGTGGCGTGGCCCTGCTGGCCGCCGTGGGGGACCTCCGGAGGATCACGCGCGGCGGGGTCTTCGGTGCCGGGCGAATCGCGCGACACTTGTGGCGCATGTGCGCGGCGCTGTACATCGCCGTCACGTCCTTCTTCCTGGGGCAGTCCCAGGTCTTCCCCTACGAAGTGCGCCGAACCGGCCTGCTGGTGGTGCCGGGTGTCCTGGTCGTCCTTACGCTGATCTTCTGGCTGGTTCGCGTCCTGTTCACGCAAGCGTACAAGAGGGCCGCCGCGCCGAAGACGAACCTCGCGGTGGGACAGGTCTCGACCTAGGCCGGCACGATGATCTAGGCGCCCGGACGGCCCTCGTCGATGCTCCGCTCTAGCTCTAGCGCAAGCTCAGCGGGGCCCGGGACCTGGTCAGGCCAGCTTCTTCTTCAGGAACTCGAGCGTCCGCTGCCAGGCGAGCTTGGCCGCGGCCTCGTCGTAGCGCGGGGTGGTGTCGTTGTGGAAGCCGTGGTTGGCTCCCTCATAGACGTGCGCCACGTACTCGACCTTGTTCGCCTTGAGCGCGGCCTCGTACGCCGGCCAGCCCTCGTTGACCCGCGAGTCGTTGCCGGCGTAGTGAAGCAGCAGCGAGGCCTTGATCTTCGGAACGTCGACCGCGGGCGGCTGGCTACCATAGAAGGGCACGGCCGCCTTGAGCTCGGGCATGCGTACCGCGAGTGAGTTCGCCACGAAGCCGCCAAAGCAGAAGCCGATCACGCCCAGCTTGCCGCTCGACAGGGCATGCTCCCTGACGAAAGCGGCGCCCGCGGCCATGTCCTCCAGGATCTTGCCCCGGTCGAGTGTGGCCTGGAGTTCGCGGCCCTTGTCGTCGTCGCCCGGATAGCCGCCCAGCGAGCTGAGCGCGTCCCGTGCGAAAGCCAGGAAGCCCGCGACGCCGAGCCGCCGTGTCACGTCCTCGACGTACGGGTTCAGGCCGCGGTTCTCGTGCACAACGAGCAGCGCCGGGAACTTCGTGCCGGGGCTCGCGGGCCGCGCCAGATAGCCCTTGACCGTGCCGTAGCCATGCGGCGAGGCATAGCTCGCGTACTCCGTCTTCAAGCGCGCATCGCCGGCAGCGACCTGCTCGGCCCACGCGTAGCGGGGGCTGAGGCTCTCCAGCAGCGAGACGGCCGTCACTCCCCCAACCGCGAAGCGCGCCGCCCGCTCCAGGAACTGCCGGCGGTCGACGCCACCATGGACGTACTGGTCGAACAGCTCGAGCAGTTCCGGGTCGAACTCGGAGGCAGCCTTGCGTTCACGCATCGTAGAAACGTATCACAGCGGCCTCGAGGACCAAGGCGCGGCGGACGCCCGGCCGAAATCAGCGCCAGGCGCTGGCGCTCTCCTGGTCCAGGCCTTCCACGGTCCGCCGATAGACGGCCTCGGCCTCGTCGCGGCTGCCGCCGATGGCGACCATCCCCAGGCGGCCGTGTTCGGAGACACCGCCGAGCATGTACAGGATCGCTCCGCTGGCGCCCTGGGGCGAGTAGTTGAGCCCCCTCACGGTGAGCACTTCTATCAAATCCGCCGGCGTGAAGCCCCGGTATGCCGTCGAGCTGAGGCTGTCGGTGGCCCGGTAGAAGCGGGGCTGTCCCGTCGGCGACAAGAACAAGCCGCTTTCCAGGTCGAGCGCCCCTCCCGAAAGGAAGCGCACCGCCAGCAGCGGGTGGGTCGTGCCGCCCACGCCCAGATTGATCCCCGTGCCGATGAGGCGCGGCTGCGGCCCCTCCGCCCCGTCGACGAGGTACTCGATGGACAGGCGCGTGATCAGCCCCTTCGCGGCCAGCAGATGTCCCACGCGCAGGCTGGCGTCGTGCACCAAGCGCCGATAGCGCTCGTCGGCCGGGAACAGACAGCCCCCGCGCCCGAGTCCGTGGGGCCCGCTGCGGATCTCGTCGTGGGTGGAAATCAGGCTCACCTGGCCGCGCGGGCTGATTCGCACCTGGCCGCTCGCGAGGTGCGCAGCGTTCTCGACGCACTCCTCGACGACGGCGCCGCGTCTGCTCACCTGCTCGAGGAAGGCCTGCGGCCCGTTCCAGGCGGCCGCAGGTTCGAGGCTTCGTAGCGCGAGCGAGACGCTCTCGCGCGATGGCCGCTCTGGCAGCCACAGCAGGGCGTCCCCGTCGTCCCAGACGCTGTCCTCGAGCTTGACGACGGCGCGCTCCAGGCCAGGACGCGTCCGCCCGAGTTCGAGCAGCGCGTCCACGACGTCGACCTCGTCCCGCAGGCCCTCGCGCCCCTCCGGGATGTCGAGGCCGGCCTCGCGCATCACCTGACGGCCGCAGGACTTCGTGCAGAACGACTCCGCGCCCGGGTCGGCAGCGTTCAGGGGGATGCCCAGCAGCACGGCCAGGCGCCGCTCCAGCGGCGTGCCCCTGAACACCGTGAGATAGGCACGCGAAGGGTCGACGATGGCCGCCCGGATGCGTTCCACCAGACGTGGGCGCTCCAGGATCTTCTCGGCCAGCGGCCGCAGCGAACCGTCGTGAGGCGAGAGCAGCGTCAGGCGCGCGGCCGCGTGGCTGGCCGGGATCCCGGCCAGGAACTGGAGGTAGTAGTCCTTGAGCGCTGGCGCAATCGGCTGCGAGGTGACGTACACCACGCGCGCGCGGGGATTGCGCAGCCTTATCAGCAGGAAGAGCAGCGCTTCCTCGTAGAAAAGGGCGCCAGGACGCCGCCGCAGGTCCTCGGCAGAGACGCTGACCGAGGGCACGATCACCGAGGTCAGGGGCTCGTCGTCCCGCGGGAAGACCTCGCTCCAAAGCGCCGCAAGCCGCGGCTTCAGACGTTCAAAGGCCGCGACCTCCTGTTCCGGAGACAGGTTCCAGGGGATGCGGTCGTCGCTCGACATGTTCTCGGTTGCGTCTCAGATCCGAATGCCGTTGATGGCGTCGCTGATGCGCCCGTTCACCTTCAGCAGGATGTAGTTGATCGTGTTGGTGAAGTCCTTGCGCAGCTTCGTCACGTAGCGGGCGGCGTGGGAGCGTGAGCCGACGGTTCGCGCCTCCATCTCGCGCAGCAGCGCCTCGGCCTCGGCCAGCAGGTGCTTGAGTTCGCGGAAGGCGCCGTTGACTTGCAGCAGACGCTCGTTGCCCAGCGCCGCCGAAGAGATCTCGGCCGGATAGGCGTTCATCAGGGCGTCCGCCCGCTGCGCGAACTCCGCCGTCAGCTCGGCCACGTCGGTCACGAACTCCGTCTCCAGCTCCTTGAGCTCCGCCTCGGAGGCCTCGCGCGCGATGCGCGCCCTGAGCTTCTCCACCTGCTGTGGGAGCGCGCGCCGCAAGTAGCCCAGGCCGAGGTGCGGATCGCGCGGGCGCTCGGGGCACAGCAGGTCGCGCCCCAGGTAGATCTTGTCGCTGTAGTTCCGCGGCAGGTCCGCCGGTCGCAAGGTGTACAGCTTGATCTCGTACCCGGGCGCTTCCGGGTATCCCAGGAAGCGCGCGATCGTGACGTAGTCGTTCACCTCGATGTAGTACGAATTGGTCTCGAGCAGAGCGGAATACATGGCGAGATGTCGGAGCAGGAACAGCTTCAGCTGGTGCAGCTGCTCCTGCTTGTCGTTCAGGATCTCTCGCACCCGATCCGCCTCTTGGGGCGCGACCTCGCCGGTCGTGAAGAACGACAGGTGAGGCGTCACGATGACGCGGCAGTGCGCGAGGAAGAACTCGAGATGGAGACCTTCCAGTACCTTCGCCTGGAAGTGGTCGCGGACGAAGGGCGGAACCTGGAGCGGATCCCGGTCGACCAGAGCGCTTAGCGTGTCCATGTGCTTTTCCTCTTCATGTCGTGACTCGTGATGCCTCTACCAACATAGGCCCCGGCTGGCGGGGATGCAACGCCGATGAGCCGGGCAAGCTCTTCGATCCCGGCTTGCATTGTGGCGGAATCGGCTGTATCCTTGGTCCGTTGCTGGTTGCCGTTCGATCTGGCGTTTCGAACCAAGGCCGCCCATGCTGGGCGGTTTTTTCAATGGACGCGCAGGTAACGTAGCCGCTGGCAAGGGCCAAGGAGGCCTGCACATTCATGATCGACGGTACCGTCAAGTGGTTTAACGAGTCCAAGGGTTTCGGGTTTTTGTCGCGCGAGGGTGGACCGGATGTCTTCGTCCACCACTCCGAGATCCGCGCCGAGGGTTTCCGAACCCTCAACGAGGGTGACAAAGTGAAGTTCGAGGTGGTCGACAGCCCGAAGGGGCCGCGCGCCGCCAACGTCACCATCGGCTAAGACTCCGACTCGCAGTCAGCAAACGCCCGGGGCCGCAAGGCTCCGGGCGTTTTGTCTTTTTCGCACAGGGCAACTCGCAGTCGTCCACGGCCTCATGAGCCTGCCAACCTCGGCGCGGATACAAAGCCGTTCTATGGTTTCGCCGGAGTGGCCAAGGCCTCGAGGAAGTCCACCAGTGCGTCGATCTCCGTCGCGGTGAGACTTCGACCCCAAGGAGGGCAGAGGGGCGAGCGCCCCACCGCGCTGCTGCCACCTTCGATGATCTGCCGCCAGTGCGACTGCGGATGCTGCTTCAGGCTCTGGCCGAAGTCCGGCGGCGCGGGGTCAAGGTTGTACGCGTTCTGGCCATCTCCCCTTCCGGCGTCGCCGTGGCACGTGGCGCAATAGTGGGCGAAGAGGCGCTTCCCGTGGGTTTGAACCCGGGTGAGGCCCTCCTCTTGCGCGTGCTTCCGGAAGGTGTCGATGAGCGGCTCTGAGTGTGTCGGTCGGGTGCGGCCACGGCAGCCGGCGCAAGCGAAGAGGAGCCCGCTCGCCACGACGGCCGCCACGACCCCCTTCACTACGGCCTCCGCTGCGCGGTGGAGAGGCTCATGAGGTAGCCCGTCAGCGCACGCGCCTCTTCGGGCTTCAAGCCGTAATCGGGCTGCAGGGTGCCGCGCTTGTGCTGTTCCGGCTTCTGCAGCCAGGCGACCACCCAGCCCGGCTTCAGCCTCCTCCCGCTGTCGCTCAGGTCGGGCCCGACGTAGCCTCCCTGGCCGCCGACGATGTGACAGCCCCGGCAGCCCAGCCTCTCGTAGAGCTGCTGGCCGCGCAACGCGCCGTCCACCTCGGCCGGGAGCGGCTGTTCGAGCGCGTCGTCCACGAAGACGGTCGAGAGATAGTTGGCGAGCGTCGTGGCCTCGGTATCCGTCATGTTGAAGTGCGGCATGCGCTCCTCGACGCTGACGCGGACGGCGGAAGGGTTCTGAAGATAGGACTGGAGATAGTCGTGCCGGAGCTGGCTGCCGATGTGGTCGAGAGGCACCGTGGACAGCGTGCTGCCCCAGCCGTGGATCTGGTGACAGGAGATGCAGCGATAACGCTGCACGAGCGCACCGAAGGGGCCCTGAGGGCGGTAGGGCTCGGGCTGGCGCTCGCTCGTGACGCGCGACGCCGGCAAGTCTCTGGCACGAATACTGAGCAGCGCCACCGTGATCGCGGCGACATCTTCCTCTGTGAAGTTGAAGGTCGGCATCCGGGAGGGCTGAACCAGCTGGTCGGGCGCGCTGCGATCGGAGCCTGATTCGACGACGATCAGGAGCCGGGCAGAGGGTCGCCGATCCAGAACGTGCAGGACGGTGGCCCCGGACTCCCCCGTGATCTCGGCGCGGTAGGGGGCGAGCACCGCCGCGAGTCGGGCCTGCAACTCCGGGTCCCGCACCGCCACGACCACCTGTGGGCCTGGCGGCTCGAGCTTCGCTTCATCCGCGTCAGAACCGCCTGAGCCTCTTTGCTGGGCCATTAGCAGCCCCGAACCCCAGGTGTCTTCTTCAAATTCAAAACCGGCGTCGCCGGCAGTATGGCTTCGTTGTCTTGCAGGCCCGCGTCAGGTCGGCACCCTGCGTCTTGGGAGACGCCGTGGTAGGCCTCGCGGTGCACGATGTGCTAGCCGTCGGCCTTGCTCTCGCGGATGAACGCCTTAAGTTGCTTCATGGGAACCTCCTTCGCTGCCGCCGGCCGCCACTCGTTGAGGGAACAAAGGGGAACGGCCCAGCGAGAGTGAGCGCCAGATGAAATAGATGGACGGATACACGACCAGCTCCCCGACGAAAGACGTGAACACGCCGCCCACCATCGGGGCAGCGATGCGGCGCATCACGTCGGCGCCGGTGCCCGTGGCCCACAGGATCGGCACCAGCGAAAAGAGGATGGCCATGATGGTCATCATCTTGGGGCGGATGCGCTGGACGGCGCCGTGGTGCACGGCCTCGGCGAGCTGCGCG
>JAQBHI010000171.1:0-3610 GCA_032127875.1 Acidobacteriota bacterium | reverse complement strand
CGGTCCGCCGATCCTGTGCGCTGTTGGAGGTCAGCCGTTCGGCGCTGGAGTACGAGCCTCGGATGCCGGCCCGGGACGCCGCGCTGGCCGAGGTGCTGCAGGAGATCGCGGCGGCCCATCCGCGCTACGGGCATCGGTTCGCGTGGGGGATCCTGACGCGGCAGCGGCAGTGGTCGGTGAACCGTAAGCGGGTGCGGCGGGTGTGGCGGGCGCTGGGACTGAGCGTGCGCAGGAAGAAGCATCGGAAGGTCCGTACCGGGCAGCCGCGGGTGCTCACGCCCACGGGAGCGAACCAGGTGTGGGCGTATGACTTCGTCCACGACTCCTGCGCCAACGGACAGCAGTTCAAGGCGCTGACCGTGAAGGACGAGTGGACGCGCGAGTGCCATGCGATCGAGGTGGCCACGTCGATCGACGTGATGCGGGTGATCGGGGTGCTCGAGTGCGTGTTTCGGAGCATCGTGAACACTTAGATCGGACCATCGTGAACAGCAACATCGGAGCATCGTGAACACCTGGATCGGCATCGTGAACAGCTAGATCGGGATCGTGAACACCTAGATCGGTGATCGTGAACAGGCGATCTTGCCCGGGATGGGGCAGGAGTCTGGGAGCGTAGCGACGCTGGGGAGTCCAGTCGTCCGTCCAGCCCCCGAAGGGGGGCCAGGATGGCGACCGAGCGACTGTCCATGCGAAAGATCCGCGAGATTCTCAGGCACAAGTGGGCGGAGGGGCGCAGCCACCGCGAGGTGGCCACCAGCCTCGGGGTGAGCGTCGGCGCGGTGTCGGCGGCCGAGCAGCGCGCGCGCGCGGCCGGTCTCGACTGGCCGACGATCGAAGCGCTCCCTGACGACGCGCTGGAAGCCCGGCTCTACGGAACGACGGTCGCGCGGCACCGTCGTCCGCTGCCCGATCCGGTCTACCTCCACGCCGAGCGCAAGAAGCCGGGCGTTACGCTCGAGCTGCTCCATCTGGAGTACCTGGAGCGCCACCCCGACGGCTACGCCTACACCCAGTTTTGCGAGCACTACCGGCGCTGGTGCCAGGATCGGCGACTGTCGATGCGCCAGGTCCACCGCGCCGGCGAGAAGCTGTTCGTCGATTACTCGGGCAAGAAGCCGCACCTGACCGACCCCGCCACCGGGGAGGTGCGCGAGGTCGAGCTGTTCGTCGCCGTGCTCGGCGCTTCCAACTTTACCTATGCCGAGGCCACCGCCACCCAGCAGATCGGCGACTGGATCGCGAGCCACGTCCGCGCGTTCGAGTATCTCGGCGGCGTGACCGGTGCCGTCGTGCCCGATCAACTCAAGAGCGGCGTCACGCGGGCCTGTCGCTATGAGCCTGAGATCCAGCGCAGCTACGACGAGCTCGCCCGTCACTACGGCACCGTGATCCTGCCCGCGCGTCCGGCCTCGCCGCGCGACAAAGCCAAGGTCGAAGCCGGCGTTCTGGTCGCCCAGCGCTGGATCCTCGCCCGGCTGCGCCACGAGACGTTCTTCACGCTGGCCGCACTCAACCAGCGCATCGGCGAACTCGTGATCGCACTCGACGACCGCACGATGCGCCACTACCGCGCCAGCCGCCGCACGCTGTTCGAGCAGATCGACCAGCCCGCGCTCAAGCCCCTGCCCGAGCTGCGCTACGAGCACGCGCTGTGGAAGTTCGTGCGCGCCAACATCGACTACCACGTCCAGCTCGACGATCACTACTACAGCGTCCCGTTCCTGCTGCGCCACGAGCGGCTCGATCTGCGGCACACCGCCACCACGGTCGAGGTGTTCCACAAGGGCCAGCGCGTCGCCGCGCACATGCGAAGCTTCGTGCGCGGCCGCCACACCACCCTCCCCGAGCACATGCCCAAGAGCCATCAGGCTCATCTCGAGTGGTCGCCGGCGCGCATCACCGGCTGGGCGCGCACGATCGGATCGCATACCGAGGCCCTGGTGGCGGCGATCCTGGCCGATCGCCCGCATCCCGAGCAGGGCTATCGCTCCTGCCTCGGCATCCTGCGCCTCGCCAAACGTTACGGCGCTGAGCGCCTCGACGCGGCCTGCCAGCGCGCCGTCGCCGCGGGTGCCCGCTCCTATCGCCATGTCGATTCGATTTTGAAGCACGCGCTCGACCGGATCCCCGCCCCGGAATCGAGTGCGCCCGTCGTGCCCGTCGTGCACGACAACCTGCGCGGGCCCACCTACTACCGCTGAGGAGAACCCGATCATGCTCAACAGCCCCACCCTCGAGCAGCTCTCCGCACTCCGCCTCCACGAGATGGCCACCGCGTGGCGTGAACAACAGGCGCAGGCCGACCACTCCGCACTCACCTTCGACGAGCGCTTCGGCCTGCTGGTCGACGCCCAGTGGCTCGCGCGTGAGAACCGCCGCCTGCAGCGCTCCCTCCAGGAGGCGCGGCTGCGGCTCACTCAGGCCACGCTCGAAGCCATCGAGTACCGACCCCATCGCCCGCTCGACAAGCCGCTCATCCGACAGCTCGCCACCGGCCACTGGATCGCCGAGCACCACAACCTCGTCATCACCGGACCCACCGGCACCGGTAAAACCTTCATCGCCTGCGCGCTCGCCCATCAGGCCTGCCGCACCGGCTATCGCGTGCTCTACCGCCGCGTCCCTCGCCTGTTCGAGGAGCTCACGCTCGCCCACGCCGACGGCAGCTACACCCGCTTCCTCGCACGCCTCGCTCGCATCGACGTGCTCGTGCTCGACGACTGGGGGCTCGCACCGCTGCGGGACTCGGATCGCCGCGATCTGCTCGAGATCTTCGAGGACCGCTACGACCTCCGCTCCACCCTCCTCACCAGCCAGCTGCCGATCGACCACTGGCATGACCATCTCGGAGAGGCTACCATCGCCGATGCGATCTGCGATCGGCTGCTCCACAACGCCCATCGCATCGTCCTACAAGGCCCTTCGTGGAGAAAGGAGACCGCTCAGCCCGACGCCTGAACCCCCGGCGTCGCTTCGCTCCGTTCACGATCCCCGAAACGGGTGTTCACGATCCCGAAACAGCTGTTCACGATCGCCGAAATGCGCAAACGCCTTCCCGCAACCGCTTCCATGCTTTGAGACGACGAGCCTCCAGCTGCGCTGGACTTCCGAGCGGTCGCATCGGTTCCCTCCCGCTCGGAGAATAGGCCATTACTTATCCAGGAATCAATAGTGCGACTCCCTCTAGAAGGCTGCTGAAAAAGGGCTGATGACGCGCATCAGGAAGCCGACCAACTCGCTCTCAAGGGAACCGGGGCCCGGTTGTCGAGCCGCCCGCCCGAGTGATTTCGTCAAATCGCACTTCCGGAGTGTCGTCGCCATGAGGTTACGTCCCCATCGCCATCCTGTGCAGCCCTACGAGCCGTTTGAGATTCTGCGCCAGGACGATCAGCAGCGGTTGTTCCTGCACGCGTTCCAGTCGTCGCAGCCGCATCCGCCGCAGCCCCATGAAGTCCTTCGCTTCGCCGAACAGCTCCTCGATCTGTTTGCGCATCCGCTGAGAGATCGCGTAGCCCGCGCCGCGCGCCTTGCGCTTTGCCCACAGACGCAACGCCCGTGCCTTCTTCTTGATCGGCGTGTCGGGACAGGCGATGTGTGGCTTGATCCC
>JAQBHI010000170.1:0-10509 GCA_032127875.1 Acidobacteriota bacterium | reverse complement strand
CGTCACCAGCGCGAGAAGGTGCCCGCATGAACACCGCCGTCTTGGCCGTCTCCATCCTCGGGACGTTCGGCCACTCTGCCGTTCGCCCCTCTGCGTTAACCTACGAACCGGCTGTCACCTTCACGCTGAACCAAGACACTCCAGCCGCACTGGGGTTGGAGACTTGTTCAGTCCTGGAGACGAACGCCAGGGCCGCGCCAGACCGGCCCGCAGCTGAAAACAACGTTGGGCAGACCCGCGCGCGTCCTCGGATGGTCAATGGACGAGACCGTCGATCGCATCCACGACCAGCATCGTCCCGACTGCTAGCTTGACCAGATCGCCGTCGATCACGATGTAGATGTAGCCCGCGGGCGGTGCCCCAATCCTAATGGCCAGCTCGGCTGATGGCGGCCGGGTGGGCATGCTCTTCGGCAGGACCTGGCCCACGGTGTAGCGCTTCTTGGCTTGCCCAGGTGGCAGACAGCCATTCTCCTTCTTCGCCAGACCCGGGGGACAGCCACCCCGCCCTTGCTTCTCGACAAAGTACGCTTGAGCGGCCTCTCGCTGGGTAGCCGTGAACGTGACCGCGACCTGCGCGTCCTGCCTCTTCGGCTTGGCCTTCGACTTACCCGGCTTGTCTGCGAACGACGACACCGGACTCAGGAGAGCCGCCACCACGATGCAGGCAGCCAGAGCCTTCATCTATTCACCTCCCACTCGAGTAGGCGACGTCGGCGCGCCACCCTGCTCTAGGTCTGCCCAACACTTGATGTGCATCTTAAGGATAGTTTGAGATTGGAGGCAACCGTCAAGCGGAAACTTCGGCCATCTTGTGCGACGGCCGAGGCTGGCGGCGGAAGGCGACCGACGCTGCCAGAGCGATCGTTCGGTCGTCCCCGCGATATTCGGTATCAGTGGCGCTGGTCGCGCCCATTCGTTCCCTGGAGTCGTCGCGTGAATCGGAGGGGCGCTACAGCTTGCGCGCGAGCATCACGCCGTCGCCGACGGTCAGCAGGCAGCTCTCGACCCGTGGGTCGGCCGCGATCTTGCCGTTCAAGGCCCGCAGCGCGTCGGTGTCGGCATCGTGCTTCGACGCCTCCGCTACGGCTCCGGCCCACAGCATGTTGTCTAGAGCGATCAGCCCGCCCGGGCGCAGCAGCTCGAGGCACAGTTCGTAGTAGCGGTCGTAGCCGGGTTTGTCCGCGTCGATGAAGGCGAAGTCGAAGCCGCCGCGGCCTCCCTCACGCAGCAGGGCCGAGAGCGTTTCGGCGGCAGGCCCGAGCCGCAGCTCGATGCGCTCCGTGAGGCCCGCCTCCTGCCAATACCGCCGGGCGACATTCGTCCACTCCTCACTCACGTCGCAACACAGCAGGCGGCCTTCGGCGGGGAGGGCCGCGGCCACGGCCAGCGCGCTCATGCCGGTGAAGGTGCCGATCTCGAGCGCGCGCCGGACGCCCGTCAGCTTCACGAGGAGCGCGAAGAGCGCGGCCTGGTCCGGCCCGATCTGCATCCCGATCTGGTCCGGAACGAGCCGTGCTGTCTCGCTGCGCAGCCGGGTCGCAACGGCTGACTCGCGGGTCAGTCCGCTGACGTAGCTCTCGACGGCCTCGGGGAACAGGGATCTTCTCGCCATGGGCCATTCTCCGAGCCGGGTCGCCCTACAATCAAGCCGCCGCCATGGGAATCTCGCGCCGCCGAGCCGGATGGAGCCTCGTCCTCGCGGCAGTGCTGCTCTTCGCGGCCGCGGTCACCGCGGAGAACCGCACCCGCTACATGGCCCTCAAATCGACGTTTTCCCCGGACCTCGGCTCGTTCCACAACCAGGCCGTCAACCAGGCGTATGGCCGCGACGTCACGTACCTGTTCATGGCCGCGTGGTTCAAGGCGGGTGATTTCGACGGTCCTTCGGTCTTCCGCTCGGCCCACTTCTCGCCGCTGCGGACGCTGCTTTTGCCGCAGTTGTATCGACTGTGGCCACGCATCGAAACGCTGATGCTGCTGCAGGGGCTGCTGATCGGCCTCGGGGCCTTCGGCCTGTACGGCCTCGCGCTCGACAAGGCGCACAGCCCCGGCCTGGGCCTGCTGCTTGCCGCCAGCTATCTGCTTCACCCCGCGATCTTGCACACGGCATGCAACGACCTTCGCGAGATTACACTCGGCATCGGGCCGGCCCTTGTGGCGCTGTGGCTGTACGCCGCTGGGCGCTCGAGGTGGTTTGCCCTCGCCGCACTTCTCGCCCTGTCGGCGCGCTCCGAATACGTGCTGCTCGTTGCCGCGATCCCGCTGCTGGCGCTACGGGTGGCGCCTCCGGGAGCGTCCCGTCGCGTCGCGTGGTGGCTCCCCGTGGCGCTGGCGCTGGCCTGGGGGGGTGTTTCCGAGTCGTACTACCGCTACTTCTACGGCGTGTCCTGGCCGCTTCTCGTGTACGCGATCGGCCACTCGGAGGCCGGCCTGGCCGCGACGCTGAGCCAGCGCCTCGTGCCGTTCTTCGAGTTGATGTTGCTGCCGGCCGTCCTCGCGGTGGCGACGCCCGAGGTTTTTCTCATGGCGATGCCCTTCGTGGCGCTCGCCAGGCGCGTCCACGCTCTCGAGTTTCCGCCACACCACCTGCAGCACCTGGCCCCGGCGATGGTGTTGGTGTTCTGGGGCTTTGCCCTGAGCGCTCTGCGGATCTGGGGCGCCCGGCCTCGCTGGCGCCGGCCGCTCACGGCGGCGCTGACGATAGCCGCCGCCCTTGGCTTCGGCTATTTTTCCGTCGTCACCTGGCTTCGCTATCCGCGCGATCTGGGGCGTTTCGCTCGCATCGCCCGTTGGGCCGACGGCCTGCCCGTGGATGCAACCGTGGTCGTCGACAGGTCCCTGTGCGCGCGCTTCAGTGGCCACCTGCGCGTGCTCGACTACGAGAACCTGCCGATGGGGAGCTCGCACCCCAGCCCGGAGCAGGCTCAGGCCGCGCTCGCGGCCGCGCTGGCGAGCGCCGATCTGGTCGCGACGCGCGACGCACCGCAGCTCGTCGCGCAGCTTCGCAAGCTGGGCCTCTTCGAGCCGCCCCAACGCTTCAAGCGCTACCTCTTCTTCTTCCGCAAGCGCGCTGCGCCGCGTGTCGAACATCCGGATGAAACGCTGCAGCGGGCGCTGCTGTGGCAAGAGCTGCCGCCGCTCGCCCGACGGGGCGCGAGCCTCGCGGCCGCACACTCGACCGACACACACTCGACCGATCCTTGACCCGGGCTCCGGTCCGTCGTAGCGTTGCGGGCGAGTCGCGGCTGGGGTGGCGGAGGTGAGGTCATGGCCGAGTTCAGGTTGATCGTCAACGGGCAGCCGAAGCAGGTGGACGTCGCGGCCGATACGCCGCTGCTTTGGGTGCTGCGCGACACCCTGAACATGACCGGCACCAAGTACGGTTGCGGGATCGCCCAATGCGGGGCCTGCACCGTGCACCTGGACGGCGAGGCGACGCGCTCGTGCGTGACCACGGTCGACACCGTCGGGGCGCGCAAGATCACCACCATCGAGGGCCTCTCGCCGGATCGCAGCCATCCGCTCCAGCAGGCCTGGATCGCCGAGCAGGTGCCCCAGTGCGGCTACTGCCAGTCCGGCATGCTGATGACGGCCGCCGAGTTGCTGGCGCGCAAGCCGAAGCCGACGGACGCCGACATCGATGCCTCGCTTGGCGGCCATATTTGCCGCTGCGGCACCTACCAGCGGATAAGGCGCGCCGTGCATCGAGCGGCTGGCGACGAAGGGGGTGGCGAATGAAACGCCGCAGCTTCGTGGGTGTTTCTGCTGCGGCCGGCGTCGGCCTGATGGTCGGCTTCCGCTTCGACGAGCTTCTGGCGCAGGAAGCGGCCAAGCCGGCGCCGCCCAATCCATTCGAGGCCTGGATTCGCATCGACCAGGCCGGCAACGTCACGCTGATTTGCGGCAAGTCCGAGATGGGCCAGGGCATCCACACGGCGCTCACCCAGGTGCTGGCCGACGAGCTCGAAGTCGACTGGAGCCGCGTCAAGGTCGAGCAGGCCCCGACCAACCCGAAGTTCTATGACCACGGCACGGGCGGCAGCAGCAGCGTACGCACCTCCTACTTGCCGCTGCGCAAGGCGGCCGCCGGGGCGCGCGTCATGTTGACGGACTCGGCCGCGGCGCAGTGGGGCGTCAAGCCGGCCGAGTGCCGGGCCGAACACGGCGAGATCGTGCACGTCGCGACCGCTCGCAAGCTGGCCTATGGCACGCTCGTGGCGGCGGCAGCGAAGCGCCCGTTGCCGGATCTCGACAAGCTGACCCTGAAGGACGCGAAGGACTTCCGGATCATCGGCAAGTCGATCGCGCGCACGGACATTCCCGCGAAGGTGGATGGCAGCGCGCGCTTCGGCCTCGACGTCCGCGTTCCCGGCATGCTGTTCGCGGTCATCGCCCGCTGTCCCACGTTCGGCGGCAAGGTGAAGTCCTTCGACGCCGCGAAGGCCAAGGCGAAGCCGGGCGTGCGTCACGTGCTCGAGATTCCGCCGGGACCGGCCGGAACCTTTAGCGGCGGCGTCGTCGTGGTGGTGGCCGACAGCTCCTGGGCGGCGATGCAAGGGCGCGAGGCGCTCAGCGTCGAGTGGGACCACGGCCCGCACGCCGGAGAGAGTAACGCGACGCTGCGCGTCAAGTTCGACGAGCTGACCTCGAAGCCGGCCACGGCGTTTCGCAACGATGGCGATGCACTGGCGGCACTGGCGGCCGGCGGCCAGAGGCTCGAGGCGGTCTACGAGCTGCCTTTCCAGGCGCACGCCTCGATGGAGCCGCTGAACGCCACTGTCGACATCAAGCCCGATCGCGCCGAGGCATGGCTCGCTACCCAGGGCCCGCAGTGGGGGCAGCAACTGATCGCCGACGTCGCCGGGCTCAAGCCCGAGGCCGTGACGGTCCACACAACGCTCATGGGCGGCGGCTTCGGGCGGCGCTACGCCGCCGACTTCATCCTCGAGGCGGCGCAGGTGAGCAAGGCCATCGGCGCGCCTGTGCAGGTTCTGTGGACGCGCGAGGACGATATGCAGCACGACTACTATCGACCCGCGGCCATGCATCGCTTCAGCGCGACGCTCGACGCGACGGGCCAGCCCGTCGCGTGGCTCGATCGCATGTCGTCGGTGTCGATCGGCCGCCAGTGGGACGAGCCGGGCAAGGAGAAGCCCGAAGGCGGCGAGATCGAAGGCGCCGCGAACCTGCCCTACGCGATTCCCAACCTGCGCATGGAGTACGTCGACGCGCCCTCGGGCGTGCCGCGGGCGTGGTGGCGCTCGGTCGAGCACTCGATCAACGGCTTCGCGGTCGAGAGCTTCATCGACGAGCTCGCAGCGGCGGCCAAGGCCGACCCGCTCGCGTTCCGGCTGCAACTGCTGCGCGAGCCGCGCCAGGTCAAGAGTCCCACGGACGCCGACGGTCGGCCGCTCGACACGAAGCGCTTCAAGGCCTGTCTGGAACTGGCGGCCGCGAAGGCGGGCTGGGGCACCGCGCCGCCTGCCGGCCGTGCCCGGGGCATCGCGTGCCATTTTTCCTTCCAGAGCTATTCGGCGCAGGTGGCCGAGGTCTCGGTCAACAACGGCGTGCCCCGGGTCCACCGCATCGTGGCCGCGATCGATTGCGGGCGCGTGATCAACCCCGACGGCGTCGCGGCCCAGGTCGAGAGCGCGATCGTTTACGGTCTCTCGGCTGCTCTGAAGGGTGCGATCACGATCAAGGACGGGCAGGCGCAGCAGAGCAACTTCGATGATTTCGAGGTGCTGCGCATCGACGAGATGCCCGTGGTCGAGGTGCACCTGGTGCCGAGCCAGGAGCCGCCCACCGGGATCGGGGAGCCGGGGCTTCCACCCGTCGCATCGGCACTTGGCAATGCGCTGTTTGCCCTCACTGGCAAGCGCTTGCGCCGGTTGCCGATCGTTGCCGGCGATCTCGCCTGAAAACGGGAGACTTGCCCGACGGCCGGGAGGACCTCCTCTGTAAATATCTGAATCTATAGACTTTACAAAGACCGACGACCGCGGCATGCCGCTTGCTCTGTTGGAACGGCATGAGGAACCAAAGTGCCGCGACTGGACGCGCCCTGGTGGTCGACGACTCGCGGCTGGTGCGCGCGGTCGTTTCCCGGTACCTGAACAACGCGGGCTACGAGACCCAGGAAGCGATCGACGGAGCCGACGCCCTGAAGCGGCTGGCCAGCGAGCCCTTCGACGTCGTGATCTCCGATCTGCACATGCCCCATCTGGACGGCATGGAACTGCTCGCCGCCGTGAAGCGCCTGTCACCCGACGTGGAGGTGATCATCCTGACCGGCACGCGCGCCCAGGACATGCGTCGAGGCTGCGCTCAGCGCGGCCTTCCTGCAGCGCACCGACCACGGCGTTGGCGAGGACCACGACCAGGATCACCAGCGCATCGCCGGCATGCCCGAGGGCGAGAGCCAGGGCGGCCGCGACGAGGAGTAGATAAATCAGGGGGCTTCTGAACTGCCGGAAGAAAACCCAGAGTAGGGATCGGGATTCCTGCTCTGGAAGCGCGTTGGGGCCAAGCTCAGCGAGACGCCGCGCGGCCTCATCATCGGCGAGGCCGCTGGCTCGGTCCGCGCGCAGCGCCTTCAGCACCTCCTCAGCGGGCAGGGCATGCCAGGCACGGGTTGCGCCCTGGGCGCGGGTCTCCACAGTTCCCCGCATCCTGGCACGAAACGCTCCGGCTGGCTTCCGGCGCGCCTTATACTCCTTGGGGAAGCGAAGCCTCATGAAAGTCGCCGTCTTCAGCGCCAAAGCCTACGATCGCGCGTTTCTCGAGCAAGCCAACGCCGGCCGGCATGCGCTCGCAATGTTCGAGGCCCGGCTGTCGCCCGAGACAGTCGTGCTCGCGAGCGACTTTCCTACCGTGTGCGCGTTCGTGAACGATCGGCTGGACGCCGTCGTTCTCGAAGGGCTGGCTCGGGGCGGGACCAGGCACGTGGCGCTCCGCTCCGCCGGCTTCAACCACGTCGATCTCGACGCCGCGCGGACTCACGCCATTCGTGTGACGCGCGTGCCCGCCTATTCGCCGCATGCGGTGGCGGAGCATGCGGTCGGGTTGATGCTCGCCCTCGACCGCCAGATCCATCGCGCGTACGCACGGGTGCGCGAGGGCAACTTCGCCCTCGAAGGGCTGCTCGGCTTCGACATCTTCGGCAAGACGGCGGGCATCGTCGGAACGGGCAAGATCGGCGCCGTCGTGGCGCGCATCCTGGCCGGCTTCGGCTGCCGCGTCATCGCCCACGACGTGGCGCCGAACCCCGAGAGCGTCGCGCAGGGCGTGAGCTTCCTTCCGCTGCGCGAGGTCTTCGCCCAGGCCGACATCCTGACGCTTCACTGCCCGCTGAACGAGTCGACCTTCCACCTCGTCAATCCCGAAACGCTTTCCCTCATGAAACCCGGAGCGATGCTCATCAACTCCAGCCGAGGCGCGCTCATCGATACGCCAGCCGTCATCAAGGCGTTGAAGTCCGGGAGACTGGGCTACCTCGGCCTCGACGTCTACGAGGAGGAGGGGCCACTCTTCTTCGAGGATCGCTCGGGCCGCGTCATCCAGGACGACGTCTTCGCGCGCCTGCTGACGTTCCCCAACGTCGTCATCACCGGCCATCAGGCCTTCTTCACCCAGGAGGCGCTGACGGCCATCGCGGGGACGACGCTCGAGAACGTGAACGCCTTCGAAGACGGTCGGCCCCTGGTGAACGAAGTCCGCGCCGAGCCCTGAGAGGCGCGAAGCACCCCTGCGGTCGCATCATTCGCTGCGCAGACGACCCGAGAGCCACGGCCCGAGCAGAACCGTCAACAGCACGAAGGGCCAGAGCCTTCCTCGCGAAAGATCATAGTCCGCGAGCAGGGCGTCCCAACTCGCCCCCGACACGTAGTGGCCGACGAGGAACTCGAAGGCCAGGGTGAGTGCGAGCCAGAACGCGCCGACTCCCAGGAGCCCCAGCGGCCTGGGCCTTTGCAGCCCTTGAACGAACCGATCGGCCAGGGCCAGGACGATGACGATGCCAAGGACCGACGCGGCCTGCCGAGCCCGCTGTTCTCCCAGGCGCGGCTGCAGCACGAGTACCCTGACGAATCCGTTCCCGGTCATGGCCACGAGCATCACGATCCACAGCAGCAGCGCCCGGCTTGGAAGAGACATCGGCTTTCCTCACGTTCGACGTCGAGGCAACAGTCGTGCCCGCCTGAGGGCCCGGCGGCGCCCAGAAAAGAGCCCGACGATTGCGGCGTCCGCGCGGGTCACACGGCGGTACTGTTGGCACGAGCATTGAAAGGCATCGACGCATGGAGGATCCTGTTTGGATCCCGGCCCGCTGACACGCGCACGCCCGCCCCTCGTCAACGCCGTGTGGGGAGCGGTCCTGGCCCAGGGAGCGCCGGGCGGGCTGTGGGTCCTCGACGCCGTCCGATGTGCTCGATCGGGCGAGTCGCTGGCCGCCAGACTCGCGGCCGAGGTCCCTGTCTACGCCTACGTGTCGGTGTCCACGACCCTGGCCTTCGCGAGCTTCGGCTGGCTCCTCGGCCGCAGGGCGGAACGCCTGCGAGAGCTGGCCCGCACGGATCCACTGACGGGCCTGCTCAATCGCCGGGCGTGCGAGGAGCGCCTCGAAGAGGAGGCGGCGCGGCGTGAACGCTACGGGCTGCCGCTCTCGGTGATACTCGTCGACGTCGACGGCCTCAAGGCACTGAACGACCAGCACGGACACCGTTGCGGCGACGCGGCCCTGCGCCACGTCGCCTCGGCCCTTCGCTCGGGCTCCCGACAGACCGACATCGCGGCACGCTGGGGCGGGGACGAGTTTGTGGTGCTCGCTCCCGCGACCAGCGGGCCCGAGGGCGTGGAACTGGCCGAGCGGATCCGAGCGGCGTCGGCGCTGCTGAGCTCGCCACCGGTCACGGTATCGATCGGCGTCGCGACGTTCGATCCGACACGCCGCGCGGCGGCCGCACGGGGCCTGATGTTCGAGGCGGATCGCGCACTCTACGAAGCAAAGCGACTTGGCCGAAACCGCGTCGTCGCCGTCTGAGGGCGCGCCCATCGCCACTGCGCAGACAGCAGGTTTGAAGAGCGCCCGGTCTCGAGCGCGAATAAACTGCGTCCGTCCGCCCGAGACGTGGCATTTCTTGCGCACCCGAACTGCACAACGGGTCCGAAACCCCGGTTTTGATGCCGCGCGCCGTGGCATTTCGGTTGCAGATGGCTGGAGGCGTGCGCAGGACAAGCGGGCGCTGTTACGATGGCCCCGTCATGGCCGAGGATCCCGAGCGCCTGCGCGGCTCCTACGAAGCGCAGTTGCGCGAGTTGGCTGAGCGCCTGGCCCTGCAGGAACGGGAACTGGTTGTGCTGGCCGAGGTGGCCTCCGAAGTCCACAGCACCGAAGATGTGCAGGCCGTCTTCGAGATCGCCCTCGACAAGATCCGCGACAAGCTGGGCGTCAAGGCGGCCTGGATTTTCACGGGCGAGGAGGGCCAGAGAACACTGCAACTGGCGGCCGCCCGCGGGGTTTCGGAGAGCTACCTCGCGGAGGTGCGGCGCGACGGGCTTTCCGAGTGCCTGTGTCCAGAGGTGTTCTGGAGCGGCCATGCGATGCAGGCCCGCAACACCAGGCAGTGTCCGCGCATGCCCGACATCGTCGCCGGCCCCGAGGCTTCCATGGCACACGCCTGCATTCCGCTGCGCTTCCGGGGCACCAGCCGAGGTGTGCTGAATGTGGCGGCACGGGCCGGGACGACCTTCAGCGAGGGGGAGTTGCGCTTCCTCGAGACGCTCGGCCACCAGATCGGCCTGGCCGTCGAGCGGGCCCGACGCGGCGAGGCCGAGCGGCAACGTCACGAGGAGGCCAGAAGCGCCTACCGTGAGCTGAAGGCGGCCCAGGAGCGGATCATCGAAAGCGAGAAAATGGCGCTGCTCGGGACCTTCGCGGCCGGTCTCGCCCACGAGATTCGCAACCCGCTCAACTCGATCGCCCTCCAGCTTTCGGTGCTCGAGCGTCGCAACGCGCGCCTCGATGCCGACAAGGGCCTTGGGGAGCTGACCGGCATCATCCGGGAGGAAGTCAGCCGACTCGACGCGCTCGCCGGCGACTTCCTGCAGTTCTCGCGCGCGGATCGGCTCCAGCAGGGCCTGGCGGATCTGGGTGTCGTCGTCGAACACGTGCTGCGCCTGCTCGAACCGGAATTGGCGGCTTGTGGCGTGCGCCTCGTCAAGCAGGCCCGGCCCGCGTTGCCGCTGCTGCCGATGGATGCGGAGAAGGTCAAGCAGGTGCTCATCAACCTGGTACGCAATGCCATCGAGGCCATGCCGGGTGGGGGACAGTTGACGCTCGCTGTCGAGCTGCGCAAGGACGTCGTGGCGCTCCGCCTCGAGGACACCGGTCCCGGCCTGCCCGAGGGCGTCGACGTCTTCCAGCTCTTCGTGACGACGAAGCCGAAAGGCACGGGCCTGGGGCTCTCGATCGCACGCCAGATCATCCTGCAGCACGGCGGCAGCATC
>JAQBHI010000169.1:0-2990 GCA_032127875.1 Acidobacteriota bacterium | reverse complement strand
ACGGTGTTGAGCGCATCGCGCTTGGTGAAGCGCTTCAGCGCCGCGAGATAGGTGCGCAACATATCGCCCTCCTCCACGGCGGCCAGCAAGCGTCGGCCGGAGATCTCGATCTTGTCCATCGCGTCCTGGGCGAAGCAGCGGACGGCCGCTTCCTGGAGTCGCACCTTGTCCTCGCCTTGGCGCGCGGCGCGCTTCTGGGCGCGGATCACCGAGCTCTCCAGGGCGTAGGTTTCCATCGCCACGTCGGCGAAGTGGCCCAGCACCTCCTGCTGATCCGTCAGTTCCTGGCCGAACTTCTGAACCGCGACGCCCAGACACATGAGCGCGACCTTCTTGGCGCCCGCGGCCATGCGGGCCTCGGCGGCGAGGAAGCCATCGTCGCTCGAAGCCGCAGCCGGGCCGGATGTCAGCTCCTCGATGAGCGCCGTGGCCTTCTGGAAGATCGGCAGCTCGCCCTTCATCGCGCGCCGGATCAGCCGGCCCGGGACGAGCAGCCGGTTGATCTCGTTGGTGCCTTCGAAGATGCGGTTGACGCGCGCGTCGCGCCAGTAGCGCTCGGCGGGGTAGTCTTCGACGTAGCCGGCGCCGCCGTGGAGCTGGACGGTCTCGTCCACGACGTAGTCGAGCACCTCCGAGCACCACACCTTCACCATCGAGCACTCGACGTCGTACTCCTCGATGCGCTTCAGCGCCTCGGCCGGGTCGTGGAGCGGCACGCCTGCGAGGTTGGCGTCGATCAAGCCGGCAGTGCGGTAGACGATCGCCTCGGAGGCGTACACCTGGATCGCCATCTCGCCGAGCTTGTGCTTCACCAGGCCGAAGTCGGTGATCGGGTGGCCGAAGGCCTGGCGCGATTTGCCGTACTCGACGCAGGCCTTGATCGCGAGCTTGGAGCCGCCCGTGACGCCCGCGCCCAGTTTGAAACGGCCCACGTTGAGGATGTTGAAGGCGATCTTGTGGCCCTTGCCGATCTCGCCGAGCAGGTTCTCCCTGGGAATCAAAGCGTCGCTCAGGATCAGCGGCCGCGTGGAGCTGCCCTTGATGCCGGTCTTCTTCTCCTCCGGCCCGAGCGAGACGCCGGGCATGCCCTTCTCGAGGATGAAGCAGGAGAAGTGCTCGCCATCCACCTTGGCGAAGGTGATGTAGACGTCGGCAAAGCCGGCGTTGGTGAGCCACATCTTCTCGCCGTTCAGGATCCAGTTCTTGCCGTCGGGCGAGAGCACGGCCTTGGCCTTGGCGTTCAGCGCGTCGGAAGCGGAAGACGCCTCGGACAGCGAGTAGGAGCTGACCCACTCGCCGCTCGCGAACTTGGGCAGGTACTTCTGCTTCTGCGCCTGCGTGCCGAAATAGACGATCGGCAGGCTACCGATGCCGGTGTGGCCCATGTACGAGACCGCGAAGCTGCCGTCGCGCGCCGATTTCTCCGACACCAGGCAGCCCGAGACCTTGTCGAGCCCGAGGCCGCCGTGTTCCTCGGGGATCTCGATCGCGAGCAGGCCCAGCTCGCCCGCCTTGCGCAGCAGCTCGCGCGTGACCTCGTACTTGAGGGCCAGGATCTCGGGGATGCGCGGCGCCATCTCCTTCTCCATGAACTCCTCGGCGGTCTGCGCGATCATGCGCTGTTCCTCCGAAAAGTCCTCGGGCGTGAAGACGTCCGCGTGGTCGCGGTCCTCGATCAGGAAGCTGCCGCCTCGGGCGGCGGCGGCGTGAGCCTGGGTTTCGGTGGCCATGGTCTTTACCTTCCTTGCATCATGAGAATCAGTTCCGGAGCGGCTTGCCTTCCTTGAGCATGTGCTGGATGCGGTCGCGGGTCTTCTGCGTGCCGAGCAGCGACAAAAAGGCCTCGCGCTCGAGGTCGAGAAAGTGTTGTTCGCTGGCAACGCCTCGCGAGCGGTCGCCACCGCACAGGATGGTGGCGACCTTGGTGGCCAGCAGCGCGTCGTGCTCGCTGATCCAGGCGCCGCGTGTGGCGTTGTAGATGCCGGCCTTGAAGGCGGCGATGCCGGCTCGCCCGAGCACGGGCACGTCGGTCCGTGGGCGGCCGGGGCGATGACCCGAGCGGGCGAGACCGAGCGCCACCTGCTTGGCGTCGTGGATCAGCCGATCGGGATTCGCCGAGAGCGAGTCCGCCGGCGTCAGGAACATCCGCTGCGCCTCGGCGCCGGAAGTCGAGACCTTGGCAAAGGCGATCTGGTCGAAGGCGTGCTTGACGAACGGAAAAGCATCCGCGCCCTCGATTCCAGCGCAGCGGTCGTGGGCCCGCAGCGCCATCTCCTTGACGCCGCCACCGCCCGGAACCAGGCCGACGCCCACTTCGACGAGGCCCATGTAGGTCTCGGCGGATGCCCGCACCCGCGCGCCGTGCAGGCTGATCTCGCAGCCGCCTCCGAGGGTCAGGCCGAAGGGCGCCACCACGACGGGAAGCTCGGAATATTTCAGCGCCATGTTGGCGTTCTGAAACTGCCGGATCTGCAGCTCCAGTTCGTCCCACTCCTCTTCCTGCACCGCCAGCAGGACCAGCATCAGGTTGGCGCCGACCGTGAAGTTCTCAGCCTGGTTGCCGACCACCAGCGCGTCGAAGTGCTGGCGGCCTTCCTTGACCGCGGCCTGCAGCATCGAGAACGTGTCGCTGCCGAGGGCATTCATCTTGGTGTGGAATTCGACGAGGCCGCAGCCGTCGCCGAGATCGAGGAGCGCGGCGCCCGCGTTCTTTCTCTTGACGCCGCCGCGGGCCGTCAGTTCCGCGAGGTTCACGACGCCGGCGCGCGCGGGCAGCGGCGACACGCCCGCAGGACCGAAGACGCCCTGCTGGCCGTCCACGGTCGTGTAAAAGCTCTGCCGGCCGGAGGCGAGCAACGCCTCGACCAGTGCGGGGAGCTTGCGGCCCTCCGCCTTGGCCCGCTCGGAGACCGCTGCCACGCCCAGGGCGTCGAGGGTCCGGAACGGGCCCATGCCCCAGCCGTAGCCCCACTCCATCGCCCGGTCGATCG
>JAQBHI010000168.1:0-2607 GCA_032127875.1 Acidobacteriota bacterium | reverse complement strand
TGTGGCTTCACGGCGTGTCAAGCAGAAAAGCCGTCGGCTTCGCTTGCCCGCGTGCGACGGCTCGGGCCCCGATTGTCGCGCGCTGGATCGACTCCGCCACCCAAGTCTGCTGCGCAGCGGGACGCTCGATTGACTCCAGCGCGCAGCGGCTAGCAGCCCGTGGCGGAAGGGCCGGATGGCGTCACGCTGCGGTAGCCAGTGGCGGGAAGTGAGCGTGGAGGTTCCGAGCCGATGGTGCGTTGGGTGCGACGATTCGGTGCCAAGCTGCTCGCAGGACGTTGCTGATGCCGGCAAACGCGCCAATGACGTCCGCGGTGCGACCCTGCAGCCCCTTCGGAGTGCCGCTGCCGAACGTCTTGCGCAGCAGCAGCCCCAGGTTGAGGCCGCTGCTGTGAATCAGGAGGCGTTTGAGGATGTTGTCGCGCCCTCGGAGGTGTGTCCGGCGCATTCCGCCGGTCTCGTAGAGGTGGGCATTGGGTCGCTCGACGCGCTCTCCCCGGAGGCGATGCAGGCGCTTGCCGCGGCCGCCACGAATGCGGCGCCTGTTCGCGTAGACCACCACCTGAGCCTCGGGGTCGTCCTCCCAGTTCCGTCGGCCCCGGTCGGGCTCGGACACGTACGCCCTGATTCCCTCTGCGGCGAGGTCCAGGAGCACGGCGTTGCTGTGGTATCCCTTGTCAGCCACGACTTCGGAAACGCCGCCGGGATGGATCTCATCCTCGCTGTCGGGACATTGCGCAAGCGCTTCGAGCTGCTCCTTTGCTTCGTCGAGCGTTTCCGCGATCGTCGTGGTGTCGCCCTGGTCCGCGCCCTGCACCGTGATCGCGACGATGGCACCCGTCTCGAGGTCGACCGCATGTTCGGCCTTGTGGGCCAGATGCGTGCGGCCATCCTTCATCTTCGTGATCCTCGCGTCGGGATCGGCGGGACTCGTCCAGTCCTCGTTCGAAGACTTCTTCTTGCGTCGCCGATCGAGCCGGGCGAGAGCTTCGCGCGTCGGCGTCTTGATTCCCGACTCCTTCGCGAGCTTCGTCAGGAACTCCTGATAGGTGGCGCCCGTGTCCCGCCGCACGATGCTGCGCATCGCCGCGTTTGCCTCCAGCGTCGTCGCGTCGATCGCGATCGTCTTTCCCTTCAGCAGCCCACCACTCGCGAGCTGCTCCAGCACCCAGGTGAAGATCGCACGGTGCGTCTCCACGTCGATCAGCCGCCGTGTCCGCGAGATCGTGGAGTGGTCGGGCCCGGCTTCGTCCACCGCGATGCCGAGAAAGCTGCGGATGCTCAGAGAATCCGCCGCGCGCCACGCGATCCCGCGCTCCGAATCGATGCCCTCGAAGTAGCCGAGCAGCAGCAGCCGGAAGTAGCGACCAGGAGCGAGGCTGGGGCGCCCCACCTTGTCCGCGTAGAAGCCCTCGCACAGCGCCTCGACGAACCGGTCGAAGCCCTTCCCGTCGAGAGCACGGTTCAGCCGCCCATAGAACGGATGCCCCGGGCTCTTCGGCAGCTCCGCCGCCATCACCCACATCGAACTCTGCCGTCCCTTTCGCTTGCCCATCGCCATGCGAGCACGATACCTGCGGCTCAAGCCCTACGAGGTCCCCGACGTGCCCCTTCTACGACTTTCACCACAGGCTGCTAGGGGCATCTTCATGCTCACCTTCACTCACGACGCGCTGAGCGGCCGCTGTCCGTTCGCGTTCTCTGCGTGCGAGTGTGACGCGACGGATCTTCGGCTAGCATACTCGGACCGTGCCGGAGCTCGAGCCTAGCCCGACCCTCGTAGGGAGGCTCACCCCACGCTATCTGGCCATCCTGGTCGGCGCGGCCCTGGGCATTCTCGTGATCGGGTCCGCCTTGCGACCCCGCAAGCCGGCCTCCGGAACGCTCCCGCCTCCGTCCCAGACGGACGTGCGGCGGCTGCAGGGCCTGGCCGAGCGCCAGTCGCTCGACACGATGACTCGCCACTTCGCATCCCTCGCCGCGGCCGTGGCCTCCCGCGTCGTGCGATTGGGGCCGGCCTCGAGCAGCGGGATCGCCTGGAGCGCCGACCTCGTCGTGGGCCCCGGGCAGACCGAGCCGGCGGCGGAGTCGACGAGCGTGCTGACGGCGAGCGGGGAGCAAATGGTCGCCACGCGTGTGGTCGGGGGGCCAGGCCTGCCCCTCGCCGCCTTCAAGGTGGCGGGCCGGCTCGAACCCGCCGCCCGCCGGGAGCCCGTCGCGCCGGACCTCGCGCCGGGCCAGTGGCTGGTCGCGGTCTGGCGGGGGGACGGGGGCCACCTCTTCGCCCCCGGCCACTACGTGGAAACGCGCCCCACGCGGTGTGGTGAGCTTCTCGCACGGGAGGTGGCCTCGAGCTTGGAGCTGTCGGAGCCAATGGCCGGCGGCGGACTCTTCGACCTCGACGGGGCACTGGTCGCGGTCGTGCTTCCGTGTGACGAGCGCTACGCTGCCCTCAGCGCCGAGGGCGTGACCCTGGGTCTGCTTCAGGGACGCAGGGTCGAGGGCCGGCTGCGCGCGCTCCTCGGCCTGGGCGTCGTCCCGCTCGATGAAGCCCTCCGAACCCACCTCGGCGCGGAGTCGGGCGTGCTGGTGAGCGAGGTCTGGGTG
>JAQBHI010000167.1:0-33126 GCA_032127875.1 Acidobacteriota bacterium | reverse complement strand
TGTGGCTTCACGGCGTGTCAAGCAGAAAAGCCGTCGGCTTCGCTTGCCCGCGTGCGACGGCTCGGGCCCCGATTGTCGCGCGCTGGATCGACTCCGCCACCCAAGTCTGCTGCGCAGCGGGACGCTCGATTGACTCCAGCGTGCAGCGGCTAGGGGAGCGCCAGGCGCGCGCGGGGGTGCATGTCCCCACACGCCCCCGATCTCTCGACTAGAATCCCTTGACCTTGGGCGCCGTCTTGTAAAGATGCCAGACGATGTGCCAGCCGAGCAGGGTCACGACCAGGAACAGCACATACCCGTACTGTGACGGGATGCCGACTCCCAATCCCACCGTCACGGTGTGCTGGTTGATCATGCCCCAGAGCAGCGGCACGGACATGTAGGTGTTGTGCCGCGATCGAGAGCCGGCGAGCGCGACGAGCGCCCCATCGGGAGCCGTGCCACCCTTGATCGCAGCGATGATCTTCTGCTGGGCCGGCCAGATGCAGAACCAGACGTTGAAGGCCATCATGGTTCCGAACATCGCGGCCAGGTGGATGTTGTAAGCGCGGTAGCTGAAGCCACCCCAGAGCGCCATCAGACCGGCCACGACGCTGGTAAGGACGAAGCAAATCGCCCCGAAGGTCTTCGGATCCTTGCCCAGGGCGCTCTTGTGCAGTGCGTCGTAGACGAAGGTCGCGAGGAACACGAGCGCCACCAAGACCCCCGCGCCCGCGGTCCACTGGCCATCGGCATCGAACATGATGCCGCCGTGGTAGAAGACGAGGAGCAGCAGCAGGACGCCGGTTACCCAGGTCCAGGCCGCGCCCCAACGAAACCAATACAGCGCCCGGGGCATCAGCTCCGGCACGACCTTCTTCTTGGTCTCGGCGTCCAGCGTGCCGACGAAGGGACCGTTGACGAAGTTGAAGAAGTACAGCATCCCGATCCAGGTGATCCCGGCCAGGATGTGCAACCAGCGGAAAAGTGCGTTCAGGAGATCCACGGCCTAGTCCTCCTTGGCAGTGCGAGCTTGTTGTCGCGAAAGATAGCACAGCCCCGGGGCGTCAAGCGGCGACCGGTGCCTGATGGCGACTCCAGACCTCGGCCCCCACCGCGAAGGCGAGGAGCAGCAGTGCCAGCGCGATGAGCCGACGCCGCAGCCACGGCAAACGTGCGGGATCGCCGCTGATCCGCGCAGCACCCGCCGCGACCGCAGTGCGAACCAGCGGCCCCGTCTCGTCGCGCGCGATGACGAGCAGGCCCTGGCGAGAGTTCCAGGGGGCGTCCACCCGAAACAGCTGGACTGGTGTCGTGAGCGTCCCGTGGCCCGGCACCTGGGCCACGCTCTCTACCGGGTGAGCCCGCAGGGCATGCGGCGTCTTCACGACGAGGCGCACTCGATGGGCCGCGCCATCGGCGCTCTCGAGAATGATGTCGAGGCGTCCGGTGACGTCGATGCTGGCGTCCTTCAGGTGGATCTTCACCGACGGTCCGGCCTGTTCTCCGAGCGCGATCAGCACCCAGGCGGGCTGCGAATAGCGCGTCCCGGCCGCCTCCGGGCCCGACTGATAGTCGATCATCAGCGCTGCGGCGTGGACGCCCGGTGCTGCGCCGTCGAGCGGAAAGCCTAGCGTCAACCCCCGGGTCTCGCCCGCAGCGATGTCCACGGGCAAGCGGGCCTGTGCCTCATGATCGAAAAGCTCGCCCTCGACCGCAACCTGCCGCGCCGCATCTGCTCCGCGATTCGTAAGCTCGACCCGAACCTCGATCGTCTGTTCGGTGATCATGCCGACCGAGCCGGCGATCTCGAGAAGGACTTCGGCCCGTGCCTTCGCCGCGAAAAGGGTCAGCAGCGCGGCGAGGCAAGCCGGCGAGCTACTTCGTGACGACCGGGACAAAACTCACGCCGCTCAGGTTGAAAGCGTTGTCGAGCTTCTTGCCCTGCTTCTTGCTGGTCGCGTAGACCTTGATCGAGGCGGCGCGGGCGGCATCGGTCTCGAGGGGCGGAAACTCGCAAACGCCTTCTGGCTGCACGTTCAGCACGAAGGTGCTGGTCCTCTGGGGCTGGTACTGGTCGTCGACGGCCTGGAGGTAGTAGTCGATGGACTTGGCCTTGCCCTGGACCACGCCAGGGATCGTGCCACAGTAGCTGAGTCCCATGAAGAGCATGTCGACGAAGCTATAGAAATCCTGGCCAGTCCGCCGAAAGTAGAGCCGGGCCCTGGCGACCTGATTGTCGTCGCTGATCGTCGCGCACAGCGAGATCGCCTTGCCGGCGAGGGTGCAGGGAGCAGGCTGATGCTCGACGACCGGTGGATCGTCGCAAAGCGCCAGCGTCGGCGCTAAGGCGATCAGCACGGCGAAGGTCAAGACGCGCACTGCGGCTACCTCCACGTCACCTGGTTCTTGTAGGTCTCACCGCGGTCGGTACGGATCACCACCTCCATTGTCCAGGAAGACGTGTCTTCTTTCCAGATGTTTCCGGCAAGGTTGTAAACGAGCGCCTTTTGCTGCGGCGCTACGTCTTTCGTCTGGGGCTGGACAGGGCCGGTGATCTTTCGGCCGTTGATGGTCGTCGTCAGCGTCATGTCCTTGATCGAGATGGGAGCCAGGCCTTCATTCTGGAGCGAGATCTTGACGGCATAGGTGCCGCCCGGTTTGACGTTCTCGGGCTCGACGTCGAAGCTCACCTTGCCCGGCAACTCGGCCGCCTGGGAGCCCTTCTTGACCCCGACTCCGGCTGATTCCTCGAAGCCCGGCGGCACGTTGCCGCTGGCGGCATCGGCGGCCCTGGCGGAGGTCTTGCCGATCACGAAGGCCTTGCCCGAGTCGCCGCCCCGCCCACCGCCGGCCGCAGCGGCCTGAGCCAGCGCGCGTGCCTGCACGGCGCTCGACTTTCCGAGGATCGCGCGGTTGTTCGCCGCATCGAGCCCCAGCACCGAATCGAAGAGCGAGATCGAGGCGTCGTATTTCTGGTCCGAGAGCGCGGCGTCGGCCTTGTTCAAGAGATCGGCGACCTGGGCTGCCTTGGCGGCCGCGGCCTGCTGCCCCTGCCGTTGTGCCGCCTGCTGCTCCGCCAGCAGCTTCGCCTGCTGAATGCGGGTAGCAAGGCTCGGTCCCCGCGCGTCCCAGGGCGCGCCCTTGCGGCCTTCCTCGGCCTCTGCCGAGGCGCGCGCGAAGTCGCCTGCCCCCATCGCCGCTTCGGCGGCGCGGAAGTGACCGGCGGCTCGCTGTCCGTTGACCGAATTTTCGACCATGCGCTTCGCCGTTTCGCTGCGCTGGTCTTCGCGCACTGCCGACTGCGCGAGGCTTAGCGCACGGTCATAGTCACCCTGCGAAAAAGCGGCCTGGGCGCCCCTGAGCGAAGCGGCGGCCCTGCCGACGACCTCGCCGAGGGTAGGCGGGGGCGCCGTCGTCGGCGGCGCGGTAACGGGCGTCGGCGGCGCGGTGATCGGGGGCGCAGAGACCTTTGGCGGGGCGATGAAGACAGTCTGCTGCCTGTCCGGCTTGAAAGCCAGATAGCCGCCGATACCGAGGATGCCGATGCCCATCACGCCGAGGAGGAAGTAGAGCGGCGTGTTGCTCGAGGGCGGCGCCGGAGCGGGACGAGGGGCGATCGGTGTGGGCCTGACTGCGCTGGGCCCCTTCCCGCGTGCGGCGCCGGGCGCCATCACGGTCGGGACGCTGCCGGAGCGAGTGGCGCCGCCGGCGCCGACCACCGTCTTTTCGCGCAGCGTGCCCTGCTTGCCGGACGAGGTCGCGGAGCCGCCGCGCGCCGTGGCGGCGGCGCCCAGGTCCATGGTGCCGCCGCCGCCGAGCTCCTCGGCGCCTACCAGGGTCGGACCGATGGCGTCGTTCAGCGACCGCGGCGGTGTCGACGGCGGCGGCTCCAGGTCGATCAGGCCTTCGAGTGCGTGCGCGCCGCTCTCGGAAGTGGCGTGCTTCTTCAGGTAGTCGCGCAGCGCGACGGCGAAAGCGTAGGCCGTCTGAAAACGCTCCTCGAGATTCTTCGAGAGCGACTGCTTGAGGACCGGCAAGAGCGCGTTGTAGTCGAGGCCCTGCGGGATCAGATCGAAGTTCGGCTCCTCGTGGGTGATCTTGTAGAAGATCGCCATGAGGTTTTCGGAGTGGAAGGGCCGCCGGCCGGCCATCAGCTCGTAGAGCATGCAGCCGACGCTGAACAGGTCGCTGCGGCCGTCGACCTTGGCGCCCTTCACCTGCTCGGGAGACATGTAGTCGGCGGTGCCGACGATGTTCCCCGTGCCGGTCATCGACGCGCTGGTGAGCCGCGCCACGCCGAAGTCCATGATCTTCACCGTGCCGTCGTGGTTGATGAAGATGTTTGCGGGCTTGATGTCGCGGTGGACGATGCCGGCCTGGTGGGCGTGGGCGAGGCCCGCGAGCACCTGCACGATGATCGCCACCTTGCGGTCGAGCGACATGGGCGGCGGCGTCCGGATCGCCTTCTGGAGATCCATGCCCTTCAAAAGCTCCATCGCGATGAAGGGCGAGCCGTCGGTGTGGTTGCCGAGATCGAAGACGTTCACCACGTTGGGGTGGGTCATCTTCGCGACGGCCTTGGCCTCGCGCTCGAAGCGCTGCTTCAGTTCGGGATCGTCGGCGATCGACGCGACCATGACCTTCAGTGCGATGTCGCGCTCGAGGACCGTGTCGTGGGCGAGGTACACCATGCCCATGGCGCCTTTTCCGAGGGGCCTCAGGATGTCGTATTTGCCGATCCGGCCGGTGATCTCCTTGATGAGAGACGCCGGCGCCGCCGGATCGGACTGGGGATCGGAATCGCTCATCGTGGCTCTGGTCGCGGGCGGAAGTCTACCCGCAAACGCCCACGATGAGAATCGTGACTACTGCGTCTTGCCCGTGACCGTAGACTTCGCCCGGCGGTTGCGCGCCCAACAGTCCTCGGAGTTCTCCTGGCAGACCGGAACCTCCTTGCCGTAGGAGACGGTCTTCATCCGTTCCGCCGGGACGCCCAGCGAGACGAGGTATTCGTAGGCCGCCTTCGCCCGCCGATCCCCGAGCGCCAGGTTGTACTCGACCGTGCCGCGCTCGTCGCAATGGCCCTCGATCGTGACCTTGAGGAAGTCGAACTTCTTGAGCACCTCGGCATTCTTTCCGAGCACGGCGCGGTCCGCTTCGCGGATCTCGGCGCTGTCGAAGTCGAAACGCACGTCGGCGAACAAGCCCATGCGGTCGATCTCGTCAACTGACTTTTGCCGCAGCATCGCGTAGTCGTCCTGCTGCGGGGCGAGGTCCCTTGGGGCGGACGGCGGCGGAGCCGGCGGCGGCTCGGCGGGAACGACCGGGCGGCTCGGCTCCACGGGCTTCGGGTTGCCGCCGCAGGCGGCCAAGCCGACGGCAAGGCCGACAGCAGCGACGAGGACCAGTTGTCTCATTCCATCACCTCTCTCGAATGTTTAGGGCTGCTTCGGCTTCTCCTCATCCTTGATCGCCTTCTTGAAGTTGCGGATTCCCTCGCCCAGGCCCTTGCCGAGCTCCGGAATCCGGCTCGTTCCAAAGATCACGACCACGATGAAGAGGATAAGGAGAAGCTCAGGAAAACCGAGACCGAACATGGATGCCTCCAGGGCGGCCGCCGCCCCTCGAGAATCATACTCCAGACTCAGCCCGGGAGGACCCCGAGAGCCTCATTCAGGCGCCCGCGACGATACCCGGCGGGGTCGAGCACGACCTCGCTGTAACCGGCGGCCCGCACCTGGGTCGCCAGCGCTTCGCGCAAGCCGGGCTGCGCGAGCCGAGCCATCTCCGCCGGTGCGATCTCCAGCCGTGCGCGAGCGCCGAGATGACGCACCCGGAATTCGCGGAAGCCGAGCGCGGCGACGGCCGCCTCAGCGCGATCGACGCGCCGCAGCGCTTCCGGGGTGATCGGAGTGCCGTAGGGCAGGCGCGACGAGAGGCAAGGCGACGCCGGCAGGTCCCAGGTCGGAAGCCCCATCTCGCGAGACAGAGCGCGCACGTCGTCCTTGGTGATTCCGGCCTCGGCGAGGGGGCTGCGCACGCCGGCTTCGGAGGCGGCGCGCTGCCCGGGACGGAAGTCGGAAAGGTCGTCGACGATCAGACCGTAGGCGACGTGGCCAAAGCCCTCGGCCGCCGCCAGCGGCAGCAGCTGCCGGAACAGCTCCGACTTGCACTGGTAACAGCGGTCTGCTTCGTTGCGGACGTAGAGCGGGTTGTCGAGCTCTCGCGTGCGGACCACGCGATGCGCGAACCCGACCTGGGCGGCCACTTGCGCCGCTCGCTCCCGCTGCGCATCGGCGAGCGACTCCGAATCGGCCGTCACCGCGAGCGCTCGTTCCCCAAGCCGTCGGTGCGCGCGCGCGGCCAGATAGGCGCTGTCGACACCGCCACTGTATGCGACCACGACCGAGCCCATCATGTCGAGGACCCGGTCGACGACAGCTTCCCGCTCGCGCGCGCTCATTCCTCCCAATCATCCTCGTCTTGGGGCGCCAGGTCGAGTTCCAGCGGCGACAGCCCGACCACCTCGAGGTCGATACCGCACTCCGGGCACGAGATGATCTCGCCCTTGTCGACGTCATATTCGTCGATCTCCACGGCGGCATCGCACTCGGGACACACGGCCATCCGATATCAAGCCTCCTGGAACCTTTCGGATCATACCCGGAAGGTCTACTGCGTCAACGCGCCCACTCAGGCGAGTGGTTCGAGTCGCCAAAGGCCTGAACCAGCGGCGCCACGAAGTTGCCTCGCGCATCGAGCAGGTGGATCGCCTCGACGTGGCGCGGGCGTAGCGCGTAGATCGGATGAAAGCGTAGATCGAAGCTGAAGGTAGCGGCGAAGTAACGCCCGTCGGGCGAAGGGGTCAGGTTGCGGTAGTAGGCGGTGCCGGCGGAGAGCGTCTCGCGATTCTTGCCGTCGGCGTCGAGCACGTCGATGCCGAACTGCTTTTCCTGGGCCCACAGGCACAACAGGCGCCCGTCGGCGCGGAAGCGAGGCGCACGCGTCTTCCTGAAGCCACCGGTGAGCCGGCGCGTGCGGCCGCCCTCGGAGTCCTGTCGGAACAGGTTGTCCTCGCGCACGAAGACCAGGGAGGTGCCGTCCGGGGAGAGTACCGGCTCGCTCTCGTCGAGGCCTTTCGTCAGCGTCAGCGGGGCGCGAAGCGTGCCGCCGCGGCTATCGAGCGGCGAGAGCAGGTGGACGTCGTGCGCGTTCTCGCCCGGCTTGCGCGAGGCCACGACCAGGGCCTGGCCATCGGCGCGCCAGGCAGGCTTCGAGTCGCGCCAGTCGACGCCAAAGGTCAAGAGCCGCACGTCGCCGGTCGCCAGCGTGACGACGCCGATGCGGCCACCGACCGAGAACGCCAGCCTCTGGTGATCCGGAGACAACGCGGGATCGCGCACGGCTTCCGTGAAATAGCTGAGGCGCCGGTCGGGACCCGACGGAAGTGTTCGCGCGTAGAGCGTATCGGCGCCGCCCCGGTCGCTCACGAACACCAGCGTGCCGGCGAGGTCCGGGGGCAGCAGGGTCTCGTTGCGCTCGTGCAGGTAGAAGGCCAGGCCGCCCCCCACCAGCAGCAGGGCGAGCGAGACGAAAAGGCGTTTTTTCAAGGCGTTGAAGACGCTAGCCCACCGGATCGTGGGCGTCAACGCCCTCATGAACTCTGTGCACTAACATCTTGCAGTTTGGACGTAGCATCCAATGTGTTGGATACGACGACGTCGTTGGGGTGGCTGCCAGAATCCCAACCAGTTGAAGGCATTGAGGAATTGCCTGATCGTTACTGTGGCATGAGCGTTGCTCAAGGGTTTGGACAGATTCTCCGCATTGATGGAACCTTGACGTAGTACCGAAAGGAGTTCCGCATGGTGAGGAAGCTCGGCCTCCTGGCTTTGCTGCTCGCGCTGGGCGCGCCCGCGTTCGCGCAACGCACGACCGGCAGCATCTCCGGTGTCGTGAAGGACGGCTCCGGCGCGGTGTTGCCTGGGGCGACCGTGAGCGTGACCGGCCCCAACATCGTGGGGGCGCAGACCGCGGTGACCAACGGGCAGGGCTTCTTCCGCATGCTCAACCTGCCTCCCGGCGACTACGACGTCGCCTACGCATTGCCCGGCTTCAGGACGGTGAACCGCCGGGGTGTCAAGGTGGGCCTTGGCCAGCAGGTAGAAGAGGCGGCCAGCCTCGAGGTCGGCGCGTTGCAGGAGTCGATGGAGGTGGTGGCGGAGTCGCCGGTGGTGGACACCACCTCGAACGAGGTAGGCACCAACTTCGACCGGGAGTTCGTGGAAAACGCGCCCCTGCGCCGGCTCAGCTTCTTCGACCTGGTGGCGGCCGCCCCCGGCTCCATGCAGGCGGGCGACAACGGCTTCAACGCCCAGCGCACCATGGCCTACGGCTCGTCCTACGACGAGAACTCCTTCCAGCTCGACGGGGTCGACATCACGGAGACGTTCTTCAGCGAGGCCCTGGCCGAGCCCAACACCGACGCCATTGCCGAGGTCGAAGTGTTGTCCCTGGGCGCCCCCGCCGAGTACGGCAACGCCTCGGGCGCGGTCTACAACATCGTGACCCGGCAGGGCACGAATGCGTTCCACGGGGACGTGAACTTCTTCTACCAGTCCGACGGAACCACCTCGAGCAACACGACGGACATACGGCTACCCGACGAAGACCAGACCTTCTACGACGCGTGCCCCACCGACGCCACGAAGCGCTGCCCGTTCTTCCGCGACACCTTCAAGGACTTCAGCGCCCAGCTCGGCGGACCCATCATCAAGGACAAGCTCTGGTTCTTCGCCTCCTACGGCATCCAGCGCGACTACTACGCCGAGGCGGGCACCGACACCTCGAACCGGCTGTCGCAGCGTCGCAAGGAGTCCGATCGGTACATGGGCAAGTTGAACTGGCAGATCCATCCCAGCCACAAGATCGTGGCCAACCTCAGCTACGACACCCGGGTGGACGACTACGGCATCGGGATCACCCAGGCTCCGACCGAAGCCTTCACCCGCCGGGGCAAGACCCCCACTCCCGGTGTGGCCTACACGGGCGTCCTGTCGCCGCGCACCGTGCTCGACCTGCGTTACTCGGGGTTCTACGGGCGGGTCCAGGGCGATCCCACCGATCCCAAGCAGCCGCGTGACCTGGACCGGTTCTACGATTTCGACACCGGCCTCACGAGCGGCGGGTGGTACTACTGGTACGACACGAACCCCACCAAGCGGCAGACCTACACCGCCAAGATCTCGCACCTGGCGGACGACTTCCTGGGGGCCGGCCACGACTTCCGCTTCGGCGTGCAGTTCTCCGACGCCCAGGCCAAGGGGCTGTACGGCTACAACGACTTCGTCTACACCTACACCTACTACGGAACGAAGTACGGGTATGGCTACGAGCGGCAGCCCTTCAGCTACAGCGGCAACGCGCGCAACCTCGGGCTCTTCTTCGACGACACCGTGCGGGTGAGCGACCGCCTCTCCCTGAACATCGGGCTGCGCTACGATCGCAACAACGCCTTCGCGGCCGCGCAGGAGGAGGTGGACGAGTTCGGTGAGCCCACCGGCAAGACCTTCCCCCGCCAGGACCTCTTCACCTGGAACAGCATCTCGCCGCGGGTGGGCTTCAACTGGAAGCTCTCCCCGAACGGGCGCACGGTCCTGAAGGGGTTCTACGGTCGGTACCATCGGCCGGTGGCCACCGGCGAGTACGCCAACGTCATCGGCCCCAGCATCAAGCCCACCTTCGCGGGCACCGGGTACGACTTCGCCACCGGGGAGTTCACGGAGCTGACCTTCTTCGAGGGCAACGAGAACCTCGGGGTGGACCCAGACTACAAGTCGCCCAAGACCGACCAGTTCATCGTGAGCTTCGAGCAGGAGCTCGCCAAGAGCCTGGGCGGACAGCTCAGCTACATCCACAAGCGGGCGCGGGACTACGCGACGTGGACCGACCTCACCGGCCAGTACGTCCAGGTGCCGTTCACGGACGACGTCGGGGACAATCCCTCGGGCCGGAGCTTCCCCGTGTTCCAGCTCGTCAGCGACTCCGCCGACCGGCAATTCCGCATCAAGAACGGCGACACCACGGGCAGCGACGTCCACGCGGTCAGCCTGAGCCTCGTGAAACGCATGACCGGCAACTGGCAGGCCAACCTGTCGGTCACCTGGCTGCGGGGGACCGGCCTGGTCACGGAGAGCGTTTCCGGGGTCGGCATCTCGCAGCGCGGCGGCCTTCAGTTCCGCGACTTTGGCAAGAACCCCAACGACTTCGTCAACACCGATGGCCGGCTGCGGCTGGACGTCACCTGGTCGGGCAAGGCGCAGTTCCTCTACAAGCTCCCCGCCGGCTTCCTCGCCTCCGCCAACGCCGCCTATCGCAACGGCGCGTGGTCCCTACGGCGGGCCCGCGTGCCCGGCAGCGTGACGAACATCCCCGAAGGGACGACCATCCTCCTGCAGAAGCGCGGGGAGAACGACCGGCTACCCGATGTCCTCCAGGTCGACATGCGGCTCCAGAAGGACTTCCGCTTCGGCAAGGAGGTAAAGCTGGGCCTCTTCGTGGACGCGCTCAACCTCCTGAACGAGGACAGCCCCGAGACCGTCCAGAGCAGTCTCGCGACCTCGGGAGTCTTCGACTACTACTCGTCCCCGGTCTTCCCGCGCCGCTTCATGCTGGGGGCGAAGCTCCGGTTCTAGGGCTCCCCGCGCCAGATCTTCATCGGAGCTCGCGGGCCCGGGGTTCGACACCCCGGGCCCTTTTCATTTGCGCCGATAAACACCGCTCTTGCCGCCCGTCTTTTTGACCAGGACGATGTCGGTGATGGTCATCGCCGGGTCGGCGGCCTTCACCATGTCGTAGACCGTGAGCGCCGCCAGCGCCACGGCATGCAGGGCTTCCATCTCGGCTCCGGTTTTCGCCTCGGTTCTCACGCGGGCCTCGATCACGAAGCCATCGCGCCGAGGAAGCAGCTCGACATCGACGAAGCTTAGAGCCAGGGAATGGCAGAGCGGAATCGCCTCGGCGGTGCGCTTCGCCGCCAGGATACCTGCCAAGCGCGCCACCTCGGTGACGCCACCCTTTTTCAGCTTGCCCTCGCGGACCAGGCGCATCGCCGCTGGGGCGATGCGGATCCGTCCGCGGGCGACTGCTTCGCGGGTGGAGACGGCCTTTGCGGAAACATCGACCATCCGTGAGGCGCCCTGCGCGTCGAGGTGGGAGAGCCTGCTTCGCGGGTTCATGGCAGCGACATGCCGTCGCGGTCGAGAAAGTTGCCGAGCAGCAACGCCGGTGCCCGCTCCCCCGCGCCGGCCTGTAGTCGCCGTGCGTCTAGCACGATCAGGGCGTTGGCACGGGCGTGAGCCAGGACGTCGGCCGAGCCCGCCGAGTGGATCGGCTCGGCGACGAGCCGGCCGGCTTCGGACCGCACGCGCGCCGGCAGATGCGCCTCGCGTCCTGATTTGTTCCGGACCGGCCCCAGCAGCTCGACCTCCAGGCGCGGCCGGCGCACGCAGCGCGCGCCCTGCATTCGGAGCAGCGCGGCGCGCACGAAAATGTCGAAGGTCACCTGCGCCGAGACCGGGTTGCCGGGCAACCCGAAGACCAGGACGTTGGCGCGCCGGCCGAAGACCAGCGGTGCGCCGGGCTTGATGGCGACCCGCTCGAAGAACACCCGCACTCCGATGCGTGCGAAGGCCGCCTCGACCAGATCGTAGGCCCCGGCCGAGACACCCCCGGAAACGACCAGCAGGTCTGCGTCGAGGCCACGCTCGATAGCCTCCGAGATCCGGGTCGCGTCGTCCGGGACGATGCCCAGGGAACGGACCTGCGCCCCGGCGGCGCGAGCCTGCGCGAGCAGCGCCGCTCCGTTGCTGTTGCGGATGCGACCCGGTCCCGGGCGCTCGTCCGCGGGCACCAGCTCGTCCCCGGTCACTAGCACGGCCACCCGCGGCATCTGCCCGACGCGGACCCGAACGCAGCCGACGCTCGCCAGCAGGCCGAGCATCGCCGGATCGATCGGCGCCCCGCCCCCCAGCACGGCATCGCCCGCACGCACCTCGCTGCCGGCAGGGGCGATGTGCTGGCCCGGCTCGACCGCAGTCTCGATCGAGACCCGCCCGCCTTCGAGCGCGCGCGTCTTCTCGACCGGTTGCACGGCGCTGGCGCCGGTCGGGAGCGCGGCGCCGGTCATGATCTGTACGGCTTCGCCCGCGGCGATGGCGCGCTCGGGCAGCTGCCCCGCCCGCACTTCACCCACGATCTTCAGGACCGCCGGCGCCGCACGTGCGTCCTCGGCGCGCAACGCGTAGCCGTCCATCGCTACGCGGTCGAAGGGCGGAAGATCCACGTCCGAGCAAACCTCCTGGGCGAGGACGCGGCCCAGGGCAGCCTCGAGCAGGATCTCCTCGCTACTCAGCTCCGGGGTTTCTCTCAGCACGACCGCGAGCGCTTCTTCGACGGAGATCATGGATCTACGGAAATAGCCCGCGCACGCGGGTGGCCTCGGCGACGCGAGCGACGGCCAGAACGTAGGCGCCCGTGCGCATGTCGACGCGATGCTTGCGGGTGGTCTCGAGCACCTCGCGGAAGGCTCGCTTCATGAATTTCTCGAGCTGCTTGTTCACCTCGAGCTCCTCCCAGAAGAAGCCCTGCAGGTTCTGGGCCCACTCGAAGTAAGAGACGGTGACGCCACCGGCGTTGCACAAGATGTCCGGGATCACGAACACGCCGCGATCGTGGAGCACGCGATCGGCGCCCGGGGTCGTGGGCCCGTTGGCCGCCTCGGCCACGATGCGGGCGCGGATCCGATTGGCGTTGCGCATTGTAATCTGGTTCTCGAGCGCCGCCGGCACCAGCACGTCGCACTTGGTCTCGAGCAGCTCCTCGTTGGTGATGCGCTCGGCGCCCTTGAAGCCGACCACTGAGCCCGTCTGCTCCTTGTGCTCGAGCACGCGCGGCATGTCGAGGCCGCGGCTCGAGTAGAGACCGCCCCTGGTGTCGCTGACGGCCACGACCTTGGCGCCGTCTTCGTGCAGGAGCCGCGCGGCAATGGCCCCGGCGTTGCCGAAGCCCTGGACTGTCGCCGTGGCCCCGCGCAGCGGCTTCTTCAGCTGGTGGCAGGCCTCGCGAATGCAGAACAGTGCGCCGCGGGCCGTCGCTTCGTTGCGTCCGGCGCTGCCGCCGACCGCGATCGGCTTGCCGGTGACGACGCCGAGCGCCGAGTAGCCCCGCGTCATCGAGTACGTGTCCATGATCCAGGCCATCGTCTGGGCGTCGGTGTAGACGTCGGGCGCGGGGATGTCGCGGTCGGGCCCGATGATGATCGAGATCTCGGAGGCGTAGCGCCGCGTCATGCGTTCGAGTTCGCCGCGCGACATCTTCTTGGGGTCGCAGGTGACGCCGCCCTTGCCGCCGCCGTAGGGGATGTTGACCGTTGCGCACTTCCACGTCATCCACGACGCCAGCGCCTTCACCTCGTCGATCGTGACCTTCGGGTGGTAGCGGATGCCGCCCTTGGCCGGGCCGCGAGCGATGTTGTGCTGGACGCGAAACCCCTGGAAGACGCTGACCGAGCCGTCGTCCATGAGGGTCGGGACCGAAACCAGGAGCTGCCGCTTCGGATAGCGCAGCACTTGGCGCATGCCGTCGTCGAGACCCAGCTTCTCGGCCGCGGTGTCGAACTGGCGCTGGGCGATGTCGAAGGGATTCAGGTTCTCCTGGGCCATGCGCTTAGATGTCCTCCTGGCGATCAGACGGAACGCTTCCTCGGGGGACCGAGGCCGGCAAGTTGGGACGGATTTGGCGCGGATTCTAGGCCCCGGCCGGGGGGCCGTCAAATGCTAGGATGAGGGTTTGGAGGTCGCCCCGTGGTCCCGACCGTGACCTGGCAGGACGGCGCCGTGGTGATGATCGACCAGCGCCGCCTGCCGGCCGAAGAGGTCTACCTGAGCTGCCGAACCCCGCGCGAGGTCGCGGCGGCCATCAAGGACATGGCGATCCGGGGCGCGCCGGCGATCGGCGTCGCGGCAGCCCTCGGCATCGCTCTCGGCGTACGCCTCTGTGCGGCGGAAGGGGCCGCCCTGCGGGCCGATTTCGACACCATCTGCGACGCCCTGGTGGCCACGCGTCCCACGGCGGTGAACCTGTTCTGGGCCATCAAACGGATGCGGCGCCGCTTCGACGAACTGGCGAGCCTGGGCGGAGCCGGCCTGCGCGAGGCCTTGCTGCGAGAAGCCCTGGCAATCGAGCAGGAGGATCTGGCAGCCTGCCGACGCATGGGCGACCTGGGCGCGGCCCTGCTGCCTGACGAAGCCCGGGTGCTCACGCACTGCAACGCCGGGGCGCTGGCCACCGCCGGCTACGGCACGGCGCTGGGAGTGATCCGCTCAGCCGCCCGCGACGGCAAGCTCAAGCAGGTCTTTGCCGACGAGACCCGGCCCTACCTGCAAGGCGCGCGGCTCACGGCCTGGGAGTTGCTGAGGGACGGCATCCCGACTACCTTGATCGCCGACAGCATGGCGGGACACATGATGGCCACCGGCCAGGTCGATGCGATCGTCGTCGGCGCCGACCGGATCGCCGCCAACGGCGACGTGGCGAACAAGATCGGGACCTACACGCTCGCGGTGCTGGCGAGGGAGAACGGCCTTCCCTTCTACGTCGCGGCCCCGGTCTCCACATTCGACCTCGGGACGACCAGCGGCGGCGCCATCCCGATCGAAGAGCGCGCCCCCGAGGAGGTCACGCACCACGCGGGCCGGCGCCTGGCGCCCGAGGGCGTCGGCGTGCGCAATCCCGCCTTCGACGTGACCCCGAACCGCTTCGTCACGGCCATCGTCTGCGAACGCGGCGTGGCGCGGGCGCCGTATCTCGACAGCCTGCGGCTGCTCGCTGAAGCGTCCGGATGAGGGCCGCGGGCATCCCGTGCGCCTGCTAGCCATCGAGACGTCCTGCGACGAGACGGCGGCCGCCGTCGTCGAGGATGGCCGCCGCATTCTGTCGAACGTCGTCTCGTCGCAGGTGGCGATTCACGCGGCCTACGGCGGCGTCGTCCCCGAGATCGCCTCGCGCCACCACATCGAGAACATCGGGCCTGTCGTGCGCCAGGCGATGGAAGGGGCCGGCCTGGGCTATGCGGAACTCGACGCCGTGGCCGTCACCCAGGGCCCCGGCCTGATCGGCTCGCTGCTGGTGGGCATCCAAGTGGCCAAGGCGATCGCGTTCGTCCACGGCAAGCCGCTCATCCCCGTGCACCACATCGCCGGGCACATTCAGGCGCCCTTCCTCTCGGCCGAGGTGGAGATCCCGTTGCCCGCCCTCGCGCTGGTCGTCTCGGGCGGCCACACGAGCCTGTTCGAGGTGCCTGCCCTGGGCGAATACCGCCTGCTCGCGCGCACCCGCGACGACGCGGCCGGCGAGGCCTTCGACAAGGTCGCCAAGCTGCTGGGTCTGGGCTATCCCGGTGGGCCGGTGATCGACGAGCTGTCGAAGGGCGCCAACGCGATGGCTCACGACTTCACCATCGCCCGCATGAAGGACGGCAGCGGCAACTTCTCGTTCAGCGGCATCAAGACGGCCGTCCTCTATCACGTGCGGCGCGAAGGCATTGCGCCCGCAAGCGAACCGTCCAGTGCTTCCCCAGCGATCCGCGATCTGGTCGCCTCGTTCCAGCGCTGCGTGGTGGCGTCGCTGCTGCGGCGGCTCACCCAGGGTGCGCAGGAGCGCCACCCCAGCAGCCTGATCCTGACCGGTGGCGTCGCCGCGAATTCGCTGCTGCGCGCCGAGGCCGCAGGAGCAGCGCGGAAGCTCGGTCTGCCGCTGTTCGTGCCGCCGATCGCCCTCTCCACCGACAATGCCGCGATGATCGGCGCCGCTGGCTTCGTAGCGTTTCGCAAGGGCGTGCGCGCCGGGCTCGATCTCGACGGCGAGCCGCATCTCGCCCTGGCTTGAAGCTGCGATTGACAGCCCTGCGCGATCTGACCTATCTTCGAAGCAAGCATCAGCAGCAGGCCGGAGGTGGATTGGATCCCGAGAGGCGCCGGGTGTTGTCCGAGTTTTACCGCGAGGAGTTTCAGCGGCAGCTCCATCAGCTTCGAGGCATCGGAGTTCTGACCGAAGAAAAGAGCGACGCGGCCCAGGCGGCCTGCGATCGCTTGCTGCGCGATCTGGATGCGGCGGGCTGGCGGGCCGACTACGCCGTCATGGCCGAGACCTTGCTCCAACGTTTCGACATGCTGACCCGGCTCTCAGAACTCGATCCCCGCCTCGGCCACTAGCGCGCCGCTCCGGCTGGTCAAGTCGGTCCGACCCCGCTATACTTCGCCGAGTTTTCTCTCAGCTCAAGCTGGAGGCCGTTTGTCCGATGAAGACCCAGACGAAGGGTCCGAAAGCCCGAGCAGCGGGACGGAGCCCGAGAAGACTGCCCTGGACCCCGCATCTTCCCTGGCGGAGGCTCTCGAGCCCGTGCCCGACACGGGCGACGCGGCCGACGCCTTCCACCAGCGAGCCCGCCTCGCCGAGGATCGGCTTGCCGAGGTCCTGGCTGCGTACCGCACCCTGCGGACCGAGAACGAGGGCTTTCGCGAGCGGCTCGGCAAGAACCTGGAGCGGCGCTTCGATCAGCGGCGCGAGCGCCTGCTGCTCAAGTTCATCGACATCCTCGACAACCTGGACCGCGCCCTCGAGGCGGCCGAGCAGACCTTCGCGGGCGCCCCGATGATCGAGGGCTTGATCCTGGTACGGACCCAACTTCTGCAGACGCTCAAGGACGAAGGTCTCGAACGTATCCCGGCCATCGGCATGCCCTACGACCCCAGCCACAGCGAAGCCGTCGAGACGCGGGTCGTCGAGGATCCCGACCAACACCACCTTGTCGTGAAGGAGCTGCTGCGTGGTTATCGCCTGAGTGGCCGAGTCGCGCGCGCCTCGCGCGTGGTCGTGGGCGAGTATCCCCTGGCGGCCTCCGCCGAGGCGCCAGTCGCGTCCCTCCAAGCCCCGCCCTCCGCCGCGGAGGCGACGCCGGTCGAGGCCGAACTCGAGGCCCCGGCCGAGCCCTCGCTCGAGGACATCGTTTCGCGCACCGAGGCCCAGGAAGCGCTCTTCCCTGGCGCCTTCGACGACGAGCCGCACAAGAAAGAGCCGTAGAACCCGGTTCCCCCACGCAGGCAGGGATGTGGCGTCCGTTAGCAGCGGAGCGCCAGATTTACTCTGGCGTGCAGCGGCCGGGGGTGCCTGGTTCCGTGCCTCCCGACTTTCAACTAGAACACGTACGACAAGGCGAAGCCGATCTGGGCGATCATCATCATGCGATACATGTGCGTCCACGACGCGTGGTTCTCGGTCGTAGCCAACTCTTCCGGCTTTCGCACGAGCGGGTACACCGTGTAAATGCCATAGAGGATGAGCGCGGGACCGAGGATCATGAGCAGCGTCGGGTTGCCGGTGAGGATCCCTCGCCGCACGCCGACCGGGATCAGGATGAAGGGCAACACGAAGAATGGGGCGATCAGCCAGGCTGCCTTCTTGACACCGTAGAGGATCGGTAGAGTCTCGCAGCCGCCGGCTTTGTCGCCCTCGATGTCGGCGAAGTCCTTGGTCGAGGCAGCGCCCAGCAGGAACAAGCCGAAGATCGACCCGATGAACCACGGCTCCACGCCCAAGATGGTCTTGACCGTCGACCAGCCGGCCACCTTCAGCAGCACGCCTCGCGGGATCGCTATCGTGATGTTCGCCCACATGCCACGGCGCTTGGTCCACAGCGGCGGAGCCGAGTAGATCCAGCACAGCAAACTCGTGAACAGCACGATCCAGAAGCACTCGCGGCGAGCCAGCAGGTCCGGCGGCGCCGGCGGCGAGGCCAGGAAGGCCAGCGCCCAGGCCATCAGGAACGTGGCGATCGTGAAGCCCCAGGCCCCGCGCATCGACAGCGCCCCGCTCGGGAGCGGCCGCCGGGGCTTGTTGACGCGGTCGATGTCCAGGTCGTAGATCTGGTTGACGGCGTTGTTCGCGGCGTTCAGCACCGCGGCCATCAGCGTGCCGCAGAGCATGGGGAACACCAGCAGCCACGTGATCGGAAGCTTGTGATGCCCGGCGCCCCAGGCCGTGATCGCCCCCGAGAGCACGCCCAGCGCCCGGCGGCAGCAGCGTGAAGGGCCGCGCGAAATCGGAGTAGAGTCTTAGTTTTGACAAGGCGGCTTCATCCTATAGCGCGAAGCGGGCGAAGAGCGCGGCAAAGCCCGCGCCGATCGCGGTGTTGAGAGCGTTCAACTGGTCGTTGTTCAGCCAGCCACGGCGTTCGGCCACGGTGCCGATCACGCTCTCTGCGAGGGAGCCGAGCAGACCCGAGAAGCCGACGACGATCGCGGCCGGCCATCCGTAGAGGCCGGTGGCGGCGCCAACGGCCGCGACGACGAAACCGCCGGCGAGACCGCCCAGCGTCCCCTCGAGGCTCACGGCGCCTTCGGTCCCGGGTGGCACCGGCCCGAACGTGGTGATGAGAAACGTGCTGCGACCGTACGCCTTGCCGACCTCCGACGAGCACGTGTCGGCCGCGGCCGTCGCAACGGAGGCCGCGTAGCCCAGCGTCAACAGCTCGCGCAGGCCCGGAGCCGCGAGACCCGCGAGCAGTGCCAGGAAGGCGCCCACGCCGCCGTTGGCCCACGCATTGCGCCAGCCCCGCGCGCCCCCCTTCTCCTGCGCGATGCCGCGCGCGCTCTTGATCCGATACCCCAACTTCGTGACGGCGCTGCCGATCACGAAAAAAGCCACCATCACGGCCAGGCCGGGGAGTCCCAGCGTGGCCGTGATCGTCGCGCCGATGATCACCGCCGAGCACGCACCGGCCACGTCGATCGAGCGCGCGAGGTATGCCAGGCCGGCGATCACGCCGTTGATCGAGATGCCGATCCAGAAGCGGCGCCCAAGCTCAGGGTCAGAGAGCAGTCGCTCCGGTTCGGCTTGCGCCAGGAGCGCAATCGCGACACCGCTCACGAGCGGGACCGTCAGGTTGTCGTCGAGGCTGGTGGGCGCCGATTCGACGATCGCGCCGATCAATGCGAGCGGCAGCGTGATGCGCAGGATGAAGCCTGAAAAGGCTGCGCTCAACGGCATGCCCAGCGTCCACGCCGCCAGCAGCGAGGCCCCGAGCGTGCCAAAGACCACGAAGGCGAGGAAGCCGGCCCAGCCCTTCCTGGCGTTCCAGGGCAGTGCCGGCCCGCCCAGCGCCAGCCCGACGACCGAGGCCATGCCGTCGCCGAAGGCGAGCAGTCCCCACACCGCGGCGGCCTTCCACAGCTCGTCGCGAAACGCCAGGACGAGGCCGAGCACCGCGAGCGGATAGAGCAGGATCCCGATCGGATAGCCCTTCTCGCGCTCCGGGCCGCGCCAGATCGCGCGCCCACCGATACGCGGCAGCACCTGCAGGTTGAACAGGAAGGCCAGCGCGGCCATGGCCGCGGCCTGGGGCCAGCTCAGGCCGCGCAGCAGGAACGCAAAGCCGCCGACGCCGATGTGTACGAGCTTCCGCTGGAGCTCAGACGTAGTGAGCGCCACCGCTACAGCATGCCCCTCGCGCGCAGCCATTCCACTGTGCGGCGCAGACCTTCCTTCAAGGCAGCCGGCTGGTAGCCGAGCTCGCGCTCGGCCTTCCGCGGCGAGTAGGCCCAGTGTTCGCGGAAGACGTCCACCACCTGATGCGTGAGCAGCGGCGGGTGGCCTGTGAGCTCGGCCCAGGCCCACAGCGAACGGCCCAAGAGCGAGGCCGCCGCGTAGGGGATGTGCAGCCTCGGCGCCGGCGTGCCCGTAACCTCGCGCAGCGTCTCGAACAAGCCGTTCATGCTCACGTTCTCGCCGCACAGGAAGTAACGCTCTCCCTTGCGAGCCTTCGCGAGCGCCGCGGCGTGGCCCGCCGCGACGTCCTCGACGAACGCATACGACCAGAAGCGATCGCCCGGACCGATGATCCCCGGGAACTTGCCGTTGAGATGATCGCGGACCATCTGCACGACCAGGTTGCCCTCGGTCATGTCTCCGGGGCCGTAGACGACCCCAGGGTAGAGCATCACGATGTCGTCGCCGGCCGCCGCCGCCTGTCGTGCGAGGGCGTCGGCGAGCGCCTTGGTCCGCTCGTAGTCGTTGCGGTAGCGGTCGCCGGGGTGGATCTGCGACTCGTCGGCGGGCTCAGCGCCAGTCGGCCCGACCGCAATGAAGGACGATGTGTAGATTAGTCGCGCGCCCGCGGCTTTCGCCGCGGCCAGTGCGTTTCGGAAGCCGCCGACATTCACCTGGTCGAAACGCTGGCGGTCGGGCACCCACATCTTGACCATCGCCGCCATGTGCAAAATTGCGCCGCAGCCCTCGGCCGCGCGCTTCAACGAGTCGGCGTCGGTCACGTCCCCGCGGGCCACCTCGATTCGCTCGGGCAGGCCTTCGAGATTGCTCGAGCTGCGGGCGAGGACCCGCAGTTCGTGGCCAGCTGCGGCGAGTTGCCGCGCAACGTTCTTGCCAAGAAAGCCTGTCCCTCCCGTCAGCAGGACCTTCATGCCCTCACCCCCGCGCCGCGCGCCGCCGCGACGCGCCCGCGCCAGTATTCGAGCAAATCGCCGAGCGTCTGGTCGAGCGTGAGGCGCGGCCGCCAGCCGGTAGCCGCCTGCAGCCGTCCCGGATCGCCGACCAGCGCCGGAACGTCGGCGGGGCGAAGCCGCTCGGGATCGACGCGCAGCTCGATAGGCGCCGGCGACAGTGACAGCAGTCTGTCCAGGAGCTCGCGGATCCGGATGCCGCGGCCGCTGCAGACGTTGTAGACCTCGCCCGGCGTTCCGCGCTCGAGGACGAGGTCGTAGGCCCGCACCACGTCGCGCACGTCGGTGAAGTCGCGGACCGTGTCGAGGTTGCCGACGGCGATCACCGGCTCGCGCGAGCCGGCCTCGATCTCGGCGATCTGGCGCGCGAACGAGCTCTCGGCAAAGCCGTCGCCGCGACCCGGCCCCGTGTGGTTGAAGGTACGCGTGCAGATCGCCGCCAGGCCGTGGCTCAGCGAATACTGAAGGGCAAGATAGCCTTGAGCCAGCTTGCTCACCGCGTACGGCGACGCCGGACGCGGCGGGGTCCCTTCTCGAACCGGCTGCAGCGCCTCGGGAACGGCTCCGTACTCCTCGGCGCTGCCGACCACGAGGATGCGCGGCGAGAGCGAGTGCCGGCGCGCGGACTCGAGCAGGTGGACCAGGCCCAGGATGTTGGTGCGCAGCGTCCCGACCGGGTCGCCCCAGGAATCGTGCGGGCTCGACTGGGCGGCCAGGTGCACGATGCGGTCGGGTCGCGCGCGCTCGAGAACACGCTCCACCGCGCCTTGGTCCTCCACGTCGGCCTCGAGCCGAGTCATCCCGTTCGGCCAGGCGCCGCCGCTTCCGCCCCCGGGGCGGACCATGCCGAAGAGCGACGCAGCGGGTATCGTCTGCGAAAAATGAGCGGCGAGGTGCGGTCCGACGAAGCCGCCGGCTCCGGTGATCAGAATCCTCACGGGCGTCCGATCCCCTGGCTGCCTGCCTCATCTCCGCCCAGGAAGTTGCCGATCGAACCGAGGTTGGCGAGTTCGATGGAGAGGCGAAACTGGGTTTCCTGGCGCGAGTTGTAGTCGAAGTGATTGAGCTCGGCGATGAAGCCGCAGCACTGAACGTCCCAGCGCACACGCCCTCGTGCCTGGACCAGGACCTTCTTGAGGATGTCGTAGTCCGCCGAGCCGAGCAGGGTGAGCTTGTTCGGCAGAAGAGCGAAGGTTGCGACGCCGCGCACGAAGTCGCGGGTGCGCTCCCGTTCGGCCGGCTCTTCCGCCAGCACCAGCGCGCGCGACCAGTTGCCGGTGAGGCTGGCCCGATCGTTGCGCAGGTTGGCGCCCAGGCTCAGCGTGCGCACCTGTTTGAAGTTCACGTCGTACTCCAGGTCGAAGTTGCCGCTCAGGTTCGGCGTGGGCCGGAGCTTGAGGTTCGAACGTAGCGGTGAGTTGTGGTCGGGCCGGCCACCGGGGCCGAAAGAGCCGGACGAGTAGTTCGGGTCGAACTCGTTCTGCGCGTCGCGGATCTGCACGTAATACGTCTGCTGGATGCGCCAGGTCAGGAACTCGTAGGGCTGGAGCTTGCCGCCGGAAGGCCGGCGCGAGTAGAGGCGCTGCACCAACGCGTAGTCGATCTGGTTCGTGCCAAGCTGCTGGTCGATCCCGTCGAATTTGGGAATCAGCTTGAAGTCCTCGATGCGGGTCCGGTAGCGCCAAGTGATCTCGGGCCCGATCACGTGCTTGAACTTGTCCGAGTAGACGCCGCTTCGGTTGTCGAAGATCCGCGAGAAGGTCGGCCCCTGGATCTCGATCGAGGCCTCGGCGAAACGGCGGTCGATGGGCGGGCCCTCGGCGACCGCATTCACGAGCGAGGCGCCGTAGCGGGTGTAGTCCAGCTCCAGCCGCGGGTTCAGCTGCAGGTAACTCAGCACCACGGGCAGCGAGAGCTGGGGCGCCGCGCGGAAGCGGCTCCAGTCATTGACCCGGGTCTGGTTGCCCCGCTCGAGGTACTCACCGCGGCCGTCGAACCCGAAGACCACGTTGCTGCTGCCGATCTTCTTGGCCGGTCGGGACAGGCGCAGGCTGGGCAGGCGCTTGTTGATGCGCTCCTGGTCCGAGTAGAAGGTGCGATTGTCCTCCGCCACGAACTGGCTCTGGAAGAAGCCGAAGGAGCGCTGCAACGAGAACTGCGAGCGCTCGGTCCGCGACGAGGCCAGATTCAGGTTGTCCTGGAAGCGCTGCTGGAACAGCGTGTCGCTGTAGCGACGTACGGTCACTGTGCTTCTGACCTTTCCCGGAAGCTGCTGGATGCCGCTCCAATCGACGTCGTAGTCCAGGCTGTCCGCCCCGCTGCGATTGAAGATGTAGGTGCGGAAATCGGCCTTCGACGGCGCGTCGAGCGCGTAACGCAATTCGTGACCGAAGCCCCATCCGAACTTGGAGTAGCGGTCGGCGTAGAGGGTCTGGTCGAGGCTGCGGCTCATCGCCCAGAAGAAGCCGCTGCCGATGTTGAAGCCGCGGAACGCCGAGTACCCGAAGTGCGGAAACAGGAAGCCCGTGGAGCGCTGGTCTTCCTGGATCGGGTAGACGAAGTAGGGTATGTAGAAGGCGGGGATCGACTTGACGTGGAAGATCACGTTTTTCGCGACGACCTTGTCGTCCACGTGGATGCGCGCCGAGCTGGCTGAGAAGTTCCAGCGCGGGCTCGGCTGGGTGCACGCCGAAAACGTGCCGCCCACGATGCGGTAGGTATCGGCGTCGATACGTTCGATCGATTTCGCCTCGACCAGCACGCCCGGCTGCACGAAGCCCGAGGCGTTCTCGAAGGTCCCCTTGCCGGTGTCGAGGTCGATCGTGAGGCGATCGCCCGCCAGGCGTTCCTCCCCGTGCATGAACACCACGTTGCCGACGAACGCGGCGCTCTTGCCCTTGGTTCCGTCAGGCCGCGTGACCTCGTAGATGTCACCCTGGTCCGCCTGGATGCGCAGGTCGTGCGTGCGCAGGTCTACGAAGCCTCGGGCCCAGGAGTGGCCCGCTTCCCCGCCCTGGGTGTCGGCCTTGATGCGAATCTCCCCGGGGGTCAGTTCGCCCGGGGGGGCGTCGGGAGATGGGGGCGGTGACGGGGACGTGGACGCGAGCGGCGATGGGGATGGCGAGGGCGAGGGGGACGGCGAGGGGACGGTATCGTCCGGAATGTCTTGCGCGGCGAGAAGCCCGCCTGGCAGGACCAAGACGGCGGCCAGGAAGAGGGCGAAGGCGCGCACGAGGTCTAGAGCGCCGCCATCCCCATGACGTGGAAGCCGCCGTCCACGTGGATCACGTCGCCCGTGACGCCGCGGGAGAGCGAGGATACGAGGAACAGCGCCGCGTCGCCGACCTCTTCCCGCTCCGTGTTCTTGCGCAGCGGCGCGTGCGTGCGGTGGTATTCGAGCATCTTCGACAGGCCGTGGACGCCGGCGGCAGCCAGCGTCTTGATCGGGCCGGCCGAGATCGCATTGACACGGATCCCCTTCGGTCCCAAGTCGCTCGCGAGGTAGCGAACGGACATCTCGAGCGCCGCCTTCGCGACGCCCATCACGTTGTAGTGCGGCACGACCCGCTCGCCGCCCAGGTAGGAGAGCGTCACGATCGAGCCGCCGTTCTCCATGAGCGGCGCCATCCGCCTGGCCAGCGCCGTGAGCGAGTAGGACGAGATGTCCTGGGCGATCCGGTAGCCCTCGCGCGAGGTGTTCAGGAACTCGCCGTCGAGCTCTTCGCGCAGTGCGTAGGCTACCGCGTGTACCACGAAGTCGAGGCCGCCGAGCGAGGCCTTGACTGAGGCCGCGAGGGCGTCGAGATCCTCGTCCTTCGACACGTCGCAGGGCAGAATCACCGGGGCCTTGAGCCCTCCGGCCAGCTCGTCGACGTTCTCCTTGAGCCGCTCGCCCTGGTACGTCACGGCGAGGCGGGCGCCCTCACGGGAGACGGCCTGGGCGATGCCCCAGGCGATGGAGCGCTTGTTCGCGATGCCCAGTATCAGCCCGCGCTTTCCGTCGAGCAGCATCGACGCTCCTCCAAAGAAGCGACTATACCATCGGCCCCGGCGCGGCCGGCTGCGCTGGAAGCAGCTCGTAGCCCTCGGAGCGGGCCACGTAGGTGGCGGCCGTCAGGTCTCCGATCACGTTCAATGTGGTGCGGCACATGTCGAGGATGCGGTCGACGCCGAGCACGATCGCAATCAACGCGGGGTTGACGTTCACGGTCGCGAGCACCGCGATGATGAACGGGATCGAGCCCGACGGGACGCCGGCCGTCCCGATGCCACCGAGGATCGCGAGATACACGACCAGCAGCTGCTGGCCGAGCGAGAGGTCCACTTGTGCGAGCTGGGCGAGGAACAGCACGGTGACGCCCTCGTACAACGCCGTGCCGTTCTGGTTGGCCGTGGCGCCCACCGTGAGCACGAAGCTGTTGATCTCACGGGGCACGCCCAGGTTCTCCTCCGAGACCCTGAGCGCCGTGGGCAGCGTCGCATTCGACGAGGACGTGGAGAAGGCCGTCAGCATCACGGTTCGGGTGCGCCGGAAGAACTCCCAGGGCGAGATCCGCGAGAGCAGGCGCAGCGACAGGGAGTAGACGCCGAACATGTGGATGCCGAGGCCGAGCAACACCGTCGCGATGAACCAGAACAGGGCCGCCAGCAGGTCGATCCCGAAGCGTGCCATGTTGCCAAAGAGCAGGCAGGCAACCGCGAACGGCGCGGTGCGCATGATCATGTCCACGATGCTCACGGTGGCCGCATACACCGATTCGAGGAGGGCCACGAGCGGCGCCGCCTTGGCCTCGGGCACGAGGGTTAGCGCGATGCCGATGATCAGCGCAAAGAACATCAGCTGGAGCATCTGGGGCGTCTCGCTGGCGATCGCCGTGACGGGATTAGCCGGCACGATCATCTTCACCGCCTGGAGCACCGGTGACTCCAGCGCGGCGCTCGCCTTGCCCTCCGCGACGCGTTTCGTTGCGTCGCTTCCGTAGCGGGCCTTGAGCTGCTCCGCAACCTCGGGGCTGATGCGCTCGCCCGGCCGGATGGTGTTGGCGAGGACGAGTCCGATGATCACGGAGATGCCCGAGATCACGAGCGTATAGGCGAAGCACTTGACGCCTACCCGGCCCAGCCGACGCACGTCGCCGATGCCCGCGACGCCCAGCACGAGCGACGAGAAGACGAGCGGGATCACGATCATCAGCAGCCCGCGCAGGAACAGCGTGCCCACGGGCTCCGTGACGTAGGAGATCGCCCAAACGACGGCCGGGTGGTCGCCACCGAGGGCGGCGTTGGCCACGAGGCCGGCCGCCACGCCGACCAGCAGGCCGATAAGGATTTTCGTGTGCAGGGGCATGCGGGGCGCGACGGTAGCACCGGCCCGGCGAGCGGTCAATGAACCGGATCCGTGGCTGTTTCGTCCTCGAACACGACACGGGCGCGATATCTGCCGCCGTCCGGAAAACGTTCCTGGAGCCAGGCTTCGACGAAGCCCTCGACAGAGCGCCTGGCCGGCTCTCGCGCGAGCGCCACGTGGTCGACGGCGCGGCGCCGGCACAGTTCGGTCAAGCCGAGACGAAGCTGCTCGACGACGGCCGCTTCATTTCGCAGAATCGAACCGCTGCGCACGACGAAGCTCAGCTTCGAGACGTCGAGGGCGGGCGTGTTGAACTGGAGTGCCGGCACCGCCACCACCAGCCACGCCCCGTCCAGCGTGAAGGTCCAGCGCTCGTCGAGGTCGACGTAGTACGTGTATTCGACCGGGGCGCGAGCTTCGACGATCACGTCCGGCAGGCGCAGCTCGCCCCAGAGAATCGTCATCTCGTCCTTTCGTTCGAAGCTCTCGCCGGTGTCGACGGCGGCCACTTGCAGGCGCCTCGTGCCGGAGACCTGGGTCGCGTAGCTCACGAACGACGTCGTCAGGGTGCCTTGCTGGAAGGCGCGGGCTACCGCGCCCAGGTCGTGGAGCAGGACACGACCGTTTTCCGCAAGCTCGTGCGGCAGCGCACGGGCGCTGTGCAGCACGTACAGCGAGGCCCCGGTGATGATCGCGACGATCAGCACCAGGGCGGCGGCCAGGGCCCGCACCTCAGGGAGTCTTGACGGAAACGAGGTCCGCGCTGCTGCGGCCACGCAGCGCCAGCACGCGCTCGACCACCTCGCCCACCACGTTGTTGGGCGTCGAGGCGCCGGCGGTGAGGCCGACCGTGACGGGCCGGCCCGACGGCAACCACGTCGCGCCGACCAGCTCGTCGTGGTGGAGGCCGACCGGCCGATGGTGGATCGCGCCGCCAGGTTCGAGACTCTCGGCTCCGCGGATGTGGAAGGTGGGCAGCTTCTCGGCACAGATCCGGGCGAGCGCCTGGGTATTGCTGCTGTTATAGCCGCCGATCACGACCATTACGTCGAGACCGCCCTGGGCGAGCATCTTCAGCACCGCGTCCTGCCGGTCCTGAGTCGCCGAGCAGATCGTGTCGAAAGCCCGGAAGCGTTCGCGCAGGCCGTCGTCGCCCCAACGCTCCAGCATCGCGCTGCGCAGCAGCTCCTGGATCTCGAGGCTCTCACTCATCAGCATCGTGGTCTGGTTCGCCAGGCCGATGCGTTGCAGGTGTTGCTCGGGATCGAAACCGGGGCCGGCTGCGTGCGAGAAACGCTCGAGCAACTCGGCTGACGGCAGCGCGCCGCGGATGAAGGCGCACACCGCCTCCGCCTCCCCGAGGTCGCGCACGCACAGGTACTGGCCGCCTGCGTGGGTGAGCGCCTGCGAAGCCGTGGCCTTGGTCTCCTCGTGGTAGTGCTTGCCGTGGATCACTGCCGTGAAGCCTTCGCGCGCGTACTTGTGGACGTTCTTCCAGACGTTCAGCACGCTGCCGCAGGTGGTATCGACGAGCACACAGCCCTTGCCGCGCAGGTGCTCCATCTCCCCCACCGTGACGCCGAAGGCGGGCAGGATCACGACGTCGGCGGCCTCGACCTCGGCGTAACGTGTTGGCGCATCGGCCTTCTCGTCGAGGATGCGAATGCCCATCTCCTGGATGCGGCCGTTCACGTCCGGGTTGTGGATGATCTCGCCCGACAAGAAGATGCGCCGGTCGGGGAACTTCTCGTACGTCTCGTAAGCGTACTCCACGGCGCGGTCGACGCCGTAGCAGAAGCCGAACTCGCGCGCGAGCTTGAGCCTCAGATCGCCCGCGCGGACGAAATTGTCCAGCTCCTTCACGCGGTTCACGACCGCGCTGTGGTAGTTCTGGGCCAGCACCGGGCTCACGACGGACTTCAGGTTGAAGCCCTTCTGGAAATACGTCTCGCTCACAAGGCCTAGTCTATCGCAGGTAGTCGCGCAGGCCGTCCTCGAGGCGCCGAAACGGGAAGCCGAAGTACTCCATGGCGGGCTTCGGGTCGAGGTCGACCTGCTGCAGGATGAAGTCGATGGCGGCCGGAGACAGCATCGGCTCCGGCAGGATCTGCATCGGCAGCACCAGCAGTTTCATCAGCCGGGCGGAATGGTGCAGCAGCGGCCGGCGCTTGCGCAGGATCGCTTGGATGGCGTGGAGGATCTGGTCCATCGTGAGCCGCTCGGGGCCGCCGAGATCGAGGGCCTTGTCCTTGGCATCCTCGCGCCTCACGGCCTCGGCCGCGCAGCGGGCGACATCCTTCACGTAGATCGGGTGGACGGGCGTCGTGCCATCGCCGATCACCGGAACCACGGGCAGGTAGCGGCAGAAGAAGACGAAGCGGTTCATGCTGCGATCGCGCGGCCCGTAGATCCACGACGGCCGTAGCAGGGAGTACTCGAGGCCGCTTTCGCGGATCGCCGCCTCGGCCTGGTCCTTGGCACGAAACCAGGGCTCCTGCCGGCCCTGGCCGGCACCCGCGCCGGAGAGATACACGAAGCGGCGCACACCCATGGCTTTCGCGACGCGGACCGCGACCCCGGTTCCCTTGCCGTCGACCTCGAGATAGGTGCGACCCTTGGTGGGGTTCTCCACGGGATGGTTCGGAAACTGGATCGCCTGCACCACGACATCCGCGCGCGCGAAGGCCTTGCCGAGCGACGTTGGATCACCGGCGAAGGCCTGCACGGTCTCGACGCGGCCGCCCCAGGGGTCGCTGCGTCCTGGCTCACGCGACGTGACGACGATCTCGTCGCCACCCGTCTCGAGCAGCCGGTCGACGATCTCGCGACCGATGAAACCGGTACCGCCAGTCACGACGATGCGCATGTAAGATGACGATAGCATGCGGCGCGCGCTCGTGGTGGAGGACGATCCCGACATCGTCGAGCTGCTGGTCCATTACCTGACCAAGGACGGCTTCGGCGTCGATGCGGTGGCTGATGGCAGGAAGGCTATCGAGCGGATCCGGAGCGAGAGCTATCAGCTGCTGGTGCTCGACTTGCAGCTGCCCGGGATGGACGGCCTCGCGTTGTGCGCCGAGGTACGCCGCGAGCCCCGCACGCGCGAGGTCCCGGTGGTGATGCTCACCGCGCGAGGCGACGAGGCCGATCGCATCGTCGGGCTCGAGATGGGGGCCGACGACTACATCGTGAAGCCCTTCAGCCCCAAGGAGCTGGTGGCGCGCGTGCGTGCCTTGTTCCGGCGCCTGGACCGCAAGGCCGCTCCGGAGGCGACGTTGGCCTTCAAGGCGCTCGAGGTGGACCGCGAGCGGCACTCGGTGAAATGGTCGGGCGAGACGGTGAGACTCACCGCCAAGGAGTTTGCGCTGCTGGTCGCGCTCGTGGAGGCGAGTGGCCGCGTGCTGTCGCGGCAGGCGCTGCTCGAGAACGTGTGGGGTTACAGCTACTCGGAAGGGACGCGGACCGTGGACGTGCACGTTCGGCGGCTGCGCGAGAAGATCCCCGGCCTGGCGCCTTCGCTCCTGACGGTCAAGTCGCTCGGCTACCGGCTGTCGGCCGAGGCGGAAGACTAGGCTGATGCTCGGACTGCGCACCCGCATGGCGATCACGGCGCTCGCGGCCTCGACGACCGCGCTCGTCGCCGTGCTGCTGTTGGTCGGACCGGGCCTGCGCGAAAGGGCCACCGAGCACGAGCGCGAGAGCCTGTTCGCCGAGGCCCGACTGATGGCGCGCGTGGTCGCGGAGCCTCTCGGGCGAGGCGCCGGGCCGGCCGAACTCGATCCCATCGTGGATGCGGCGGCCCGTGAGGTGCGGGCTCGCGTCACGATCCTGGCGCCTGACGGACGCGTGCTGGCAGACTCGGCGCTCTCGGGCGAGGCGCTGCTGGCGGTCGAGAACCACGCCTCGCGGCCCGAAGTCCGGCAGGCGCTCGTGAGCGGCAGCGGCTCTTCGCAGCGACGCAGCGCCACCGTTCAGGAGGAGATGCTGTACACCGCCGTGGCCGTCAGGGCGGGGGGGCGCAGCGTCGGCGTGGCGCGCGTGGCGTTACCGCTGACCGGGGTCGAGGCCCAGGTTCGCGAACTGCGCGGGGCGGTCACGCTGGCGCTGCTCGCGGCGTTCGTGCTCACAGCGCTTCTGTCCGCGGCGCTCTCGGCGCCCCTGGCTGGACCGCTGAAGGAAATCATGGAAGCGGCCCGCCAGTTCGCGACCGGCAATCTGGCCGCCCGGATTCGGGTAAACCGCTCCGACGAGCTAGGCGAGCTGGCGCGCATCCTCAACCAATCGGCCGAGGAGCTCACCGGCCGGCTCACCGAAAACACGCGGGATCGGGCCCGCACCAGCGCCATTCTCGTGGCCATGGACGACGGACTGCTGGCAGTCGACCATCGCGGCCAGGTGGTGCTCGCGAACAGCGCGCTGCGTCGCATCCTCGACGCCGACGATCCTCTAGGCCGCCACTATCTCGAGACGATTCGCCAGCGGGAAGTCGGCCAAGTGATCGAGGACGTGCTGAAGACCGGCGAGCGCACGGCGCTGGAAGTCGAACTGCGCCAGGTACGGCGCGTGTTCTCGCTCACCGGCGTCGCCTTTCCCGGGGCCGAGGGGATGCCGCATGGCGCCGTGCTCACCTTCCACGACGTGACCAATCGACGGCGTGCGGAGCGGATTCGCCGCGACTTCGTGGCGAACGCGTCGCACGAGCTGCGCACGCCGCTCACCTCGATTCGCGGCTTCGTCGAGGCGCTCGAAGATGGCGCGCTGGCCGAGCCCGAGCGAGCCGTGCGCTTTCTCGGCAAGATTCGCACGCATGCCGATCGCATGGCGGCGCTCGTCGAGGATTTGCTGGAGCTATCGCGGCTCGAATCCGGCGAGCGGCCGCCGCAGTGGGAAGAAGTGCTGCCGTCCGAGATCGTCGAGGACGTGGTGGCCTCGCTCTCCGGTCTCGCCGGGCGGCGTTCGGTTTCGCTCACGCGATCGGGACAGGCCGCCCCGGCGCTCGTGACCGATGCCGACCGGCTGCGGCGCATCCTGGAGAACCTCGTCGAGAACGCGATCAAGTACACGCCCGAGGGCGGCAGGGTCGAGGTCGTGGCTGGGCCGGGCGCGGCCGGCGCTGCCGTGCTCGAGGTGCGCGACAACGGGCCCGGCATCGCAACCGAGCACTTGCCGCGGATCTTCGAGCGTTTCTATCGCGTGGACAAGGCGCGCAGTCGCGAGATGGGCGGCACCGGGCTTGGGCTTGCGATCGTGAAGCATCTGGCCGAGGGCATGGGGGCGGCGGTCACGGTCGTGAGCGAGCTCGGCAGGGGAACGGTGTTTACCGTAGCGGTGCCGGCGGGCCGTGAGCATGCCGTCAAGGCCACCCTCTGACGTGAGGCAGGTGTGCGCCCGTGCCGTCCACGGCGTTGGGCGCTGCCTGAATCATGCGACAATCCAGATCCTTTCGGGCCCCGGGACTCGGGCAAGCCCCCCAAGGTGAGGAGATACAAATGCGGCGAGTTTTGTTTGCGGCGGCGGTGTTGGCGCTGGGTGCGTACGCAATGCCAGCGATGGCGCAGGACCCGACGAAGGTCGACTCCAAGCACTACAAGGTGGAGTTCGAGAACGACCAGGTCCGCGTGGTTCGCATCAGCTACGGCCCTCACGAGAAGTCCGTGATGCACGAGCACCCAGCGAACGTGGCCGTGTTCCTGACCGACGGGCAGGCGCGTTTCACGCTGCCCGACGGAAAGACCCAGGATGCCCCCACAAAGGCAGGCACGACGCAGTGGGACGGCGGGGGCAAGCACCTGCCTGAGAACATCGGCGACAAGGCTTTCGAGTTGGTCCTCGTCGAGCTGAAGACCAAGTCCGCGATCGCGAAGTAGCCAGAGTTTCCGTCGACTCGAGGCATCGGAGCGGCTCGTGGGCCCGCGAATTGGGGGCAAGCCATTAGCTGGCGGATGAGCCTCCCCAGGGATCGCGCGTGGGCCATCTTCTTCTGCCGCGCCATCCTTGGACTCATCTTCTTCATGGCAGGCGTCTACAAGTGCTTCGTGATGACGCCGCTGGGCCATGCGCGGGCCTTTTTCGTCGGCCCCTACGCGGACACGTTCTTGCCGACTTGGGCGCAGCGGTCACGGTCGCGAGCCAGTTGGGCAAGGGAACGGTCTTTACCGTGGCCGTGCCGGCCGGCACCGAGCATGCGGCCGAGGTCAGGACCGCTGGCTAGCGGACTTCGTGGAGCAGACGGGCGCCCCCTGGCTAGGCGTAGCGTCCCTCGATGTACTCGGCAGTCCGGGGATCCGAGGGGTTCAAGAAGAGTTCCTGGGTCCGCGCCTGCTCCACCAGCCTGCCCAGCAGCATGAAGATGCACTCGTCGCTGGCGCGCCGCGCCTGGGCCATGTTGTGGGTGACGATGACGATCGTGTACCGTCCTCGCAACTCGTACATCAGCTCTTCGATCGCCCGCCCGCCTTCCACGTCCAGGGCCGACGCGGGCTCGTCCATCAAGATCACCTCCGGCTTCAGGGGCAGCAGTCGCGCCAGGCACAACTTCTGCTGCTGCTCGAGCGACAGGCGCGTGGCGTTGACGTCGAGCCGGTCTTTGACGTCCTTCCAGAGCCCCACCTCGGAAAGCGCCTTCTCGACGGCAACGTCGAGGGCCGCCCTCTTCTGCTCACGCCACCGAGTGTGGATGCGCAGACCGAACACGACGTTCTCGTACACCGAGATGGGCAGTGGATTCGGACGCTGGAACACCATCCCGACCGCCTTGCGCAACTCGACCAGAGACACCTCCGGACCGTGGATGTCGTCGCCCAGGAGTTGGATCTCCCCTGCAGTGCGAACCTGGCCGAATCGCTCGTTCGCGCGATTGAAGCAGCGCAGGAGCGTCGTCTTGCCGCAACCGCTGGGGCCGATCAGCGAGGTGATGATACCGGGCTTGATCGCGAGGTTGACGTCGATGAGCGCCTGGAACTGGCCGTACCACAGGCTCAGCCCACGCGTCTCAATCGCGTACTCGGGGGCGTGGCTCATCCGAACACGCCGGCGATGTAGTCCCGGGTCCGCTGGCTCTTCGGCTTGGCCGAGAAGAGCACGTCGGTCTGGTCGATCTCCACGATCTCGCCGTTCAGGAGGAACATGGTGCGGTCGGCGAGCCGGCGCGCCTGTTGCGTGAGGTTCGTGACGAGGATGATGGTGATCTGCTTCCGCAGCTCCTTGAGCACGTCCTCGATGCGC
>JAQBHI010000166.1:0-30949 GCA_032127875.1 Acidobacteriota bacterium | reverse complement strand
CTCAGGCGATGCCAGCTCCGATTCGCGACGCGGCCTTGCGCGGCCGCGGGGAGCGAAAGGCAAAGGGCGCGCAGGCCTCCTGGAAGCGCGCTTCGAGCGCAGCCCCGGCCTCGCCTGGGACCGGCCCGAGCCGGCGCCAGGCCTCGCGCACCGACTCGATCTCGTCGGAGTCCGCCTTGCGACGCGCCTCGGCGTCGGCCTTCCCGCCCATCGTGTTGCTGGCGAGAGCCTCTTTCAGGCGTGCCGCCAGCTCAGCTCCACTCAGTGCGGCGGTGTCCGGCGCGGCCGCCTCGGCACGCGCGGCGACTGCTTCTATCCTCGCGAGCAGCTTCTCCTTGCGAACCCGATTCGCCTCCGGATCGAGGTCGGTGCCCTTGAAGGCTTTCGGCCAGGCGGCGATCAGTTTGTTCCGCGCGGCCACGAAGCGCTCGGCAAAGCTGGCCTCCTCGGCAGCCGGCAGGCCCGCGGCCTGGCGGGAGCGCGCCTGGAGCGCTGCCACGCTGGCGGCGAGGCCGTCGGGGGCTTTGGAGGTCGAAGCGAGCGTTTCGACTTCCAGGCACAGCGCTTCGCGCGCTTCACGCTGGCTGGCCGCAGCGATCTGATCGCGGTGCTTGTAGCGTTCGAAGACGACGTCGGCGGCCTTGCGGAAGCGCTGCCAGAGCTCTTCCGACTTGCTGCGACGCACGGCACCGATGCCCTTCCACTCGGCCTGCAGCTTCTTGGCCTCGGCCACGGCAAGCTCCCAATCCGTCGAGTTGGCGAGTGCCTCGGCCCGCTCGATGAGCGCCGTCTTCGAGGCCAGGTTGGCTGCCCATTCGCCCTTGCGCTGCTTCAGGTCTTCCTGCTTGCGCGTGAAGAAGCGGTCGCACGTGGTCCGGAACCGCTGCCAGATGGCCTCCGCGCGGGTCCGCGGCGCGGGCCCGACTTCCTTCCAGCGGGCCTGCAGCGCCTGCAGCGCCTCGGCGGCCTTCACCCAGTCGGTGGATTCGGCAAGCGCCTCGGCCTGCTCGCACAGCGCCTGCTTCTGCTTGAGGTTCTCGCGCTCGGTCTCGTTCTTCTTCTCGAAGAAGGCGTCGACCCGCTCCTTCACCTTGGAGCGCCCGGCCTGGTAGCGCTGGCGGAGCGCCTCGGCCTGGTCCCGCGGCGCGTGACGAGCGTCAGACCAGCGCTGGTCGCAGTCCCGCAACTCGACCGACAGCTTCTCGAAATCCTCTCGCCCCAGAAGCCCTTCCACGCGCTCGCAGAGCTGTTCCTGGATCGCAGCGTTGCTCCAGCGCGTCCAGTCTTCGGCCTCGCGCAGCGGCTGGCTCTTGGCGAAGACGGCGGCCCGCGCCAGCCGCACTCTTTGGGCCAGCTTCACTGGCACCTTCCCAAGCTCCTCGTGCGCGACCCGCACCTCATGCAAAGCGGCGTCGGCGGCGCGCAGCGTCAGCTTCTCCGCGCTCCCCAGCGCTTCGAGGCGCGCCGCCAGGGCCTCGATCCGCGCTCCGCGTTCGCGGCGCTCCTTCTCCTGTGCCTGTCGGATCTCGGCCGCGGATGCTCCGCTGGCAGAGCCAGGCTCGGGCACCGACGCCGGCTCGGCGGAAGCGGCCATGACAGGCGGCTCCACGGACGGCGCCGCCACGGCCTCCGGCTCGACGGCCTCGGCCACTGCCTCCGGCGTGGGCGATGGCGCGACCGCCTCTTTCGCGGGCACGTTGTGCTCCACGGGCGGCTCCACGGAGATTTCCACCGGCAATGCCGGCTCTGGCTTCGGTGCACGCGCCTCGAGCCGGGCCATGGCGCGACGCGCGGCCGCGCCGTTCCTGGCCTTGCCCGCGACCAGCCGCAGTGCCTCCAGATCCTCGATTCGCTCGACCGCCCCGACGGCGACATCCTTGTGCTCGGTCTTCTGCGCGATCTCGAGCAGCAGCCCGGCGTCGGCCACGCGCGAGAGTGCCTCGCGGCGGACTGCCGGGTCCTCGGCCAACCTCGCCACGTTCACGAGCGCGTGTTCGTCGGTGAGCCGGCCCGCAGCCTCCATCCGCAGCGCGGCGACAGCCGCGCCTTTTGCCAGCGTCAGCAGCGACCGAGTGTCCTCGAGTGCCAGAAACGCGCTTCGGGCGGATGCCGCGTCGGATCCGCGAGCCACCTCCAGCAGCCGGGCGCGTGCCTCCTCGCGGACGTCCTCGTCGGCGTCGTCGCGAGCTGCGGAGACGACGACGGCCAGCGCGTTGACCTTCTTGAGTGCGGCCCGCCGTACCCGGGCATCCGCGTCGCCCTGCGCCAGCGAGACCAGAAGCTCCTGTTCCCCCGACGCCAACTCACGCACCCCGTCGAGGCGCACGGCGGCATCTTCGTGCTCCCAGGCCGGGCGCCGGCGGAAGCGGTCGAGAAGGGTCACAGGGGGCTCACCACAGCCGTTTATCGTAGCCCAAATGCCGGTCCCAGGACTGCTGAACCCGAAGCCTCGGGTTAATATCCTGCTTCGCCCCTGGAGGTCGGATGGCCAAGATCGTCGAGTGCGTCCCTAACTTTTCCGAAGGTCGCGACCGGGCCGTGATCGACGCGCTCGCGGAAGGCATTCGCCGGACACCCGGCTGTAGCCTGCTCGACGCGGACGCCGGGGCCTCCACCAATCGCACCGTGATCACCTTCGTGGGCTCGCCCGAGGCCGTCGTCGAAGGCGCGCTCGCGGCCGCCCGAGTCGCGCAGCAGCGCATCGACATGCGGCAGCACAAGGGCGAGCACCCACGGCTGGGCGCCCTCGACGTCTGCCCGTTCGTGCCCGTTTCGGGCGTGACGATGGAAGAGTGTGTGGCCTGTGCTCGGGAGTTCGGGCGCCGCGCCGCAGAGGATCTCGGGATCCCGGTCTTCCTCTACGAAGCGGCCTCGCAGCAGGGGCATCGCAAGAGCCTGAAGCAGATCCGCGAGGGCGGCTACGAAGGCCTCGCCGAAAGGCTCCGGGAGCCGCAGTGGAAGCCCGACTTCGGGGCCGCGAGATTCGTGCCCGAATGGGGCGCAACCGTCACCGGCGCGCGCGGTTTCCTGATTGCCTACAACGTCAACATCCTGGGCACCAAGGAGCAGGCGCACCGGATCGCCCTGAACTTGCGCGAGCAGGGCCGCGGACCCGGCGAACCGGGGCGGCTCAAGGCCGTGAAGGCCATCGGCTGGTGGGTCGAAGAATACGGGCTCGCCCAGGTCTCGATGAACCTCGACGACTACTCCGTCACGCCGCCCCACGCCGCCTTCGAAGCCTGCGTCGAGGAAGCGGCCAAGCTCAAGCTGGGCGTCGCCGGTTCGGAGCTGGTCGGCCTCGTCCCCGGTGCTGCGCTGCTCGCCGCTGCCGAACACTACATGGCCAGGGAGCAATTGTTCGTTATCGACGAGGGGCAGAAGATCCGGCTGGCCGTGGAGCGGCTCGGCCTGTCCTCGATCGCGCCGTTCGTCCCCGCCAGGCGCGTGATCGAGCAGATGATCGCGGGCGGGGCGAGCGAGCCCCTCGCCAGCCTGAGCGTGCGCAAGTTCGTCGAGCTGGTGGGCTCGCGTACGCCGGCCCCCGGCGGCGGGTCGACGGCGGCGCTGGTCGCGAGCCTGGGCGCCGGCCTGGGCGCCATGACGGGGTGGATGACCTACGGCAAGCGTAAATTCGAGGACAAGGACGCGGTGATGCGCCGCCTGATTCCTCCGCTACATCGAGCCATGCAGGATTTGCTGCCGATGATCGACGCCGACACCAGCGCCTTCGGCGCTTACATGGCGGCCCTCGGACTGCCAAAGGAAACGCCGGAGCAAGCGGCGGCGCGCGAGGCGGCGACGCAGGCCGGCCTGCGCAAGGCCGTCGAGGTGCCGCTGTCGACGATGCGCATCGCCGACGCTGCCTGGCAGCCGATGCTGGAGATGGCCCGCCACGGCAATCTCGCCTCGCGCTCGGACCTCGAAGTCGGGGCGCGTTGCCTCGAGACCGGGATCTGGGGCGCGCACCGCAACGTGGTGACCAACCTCGCACAAATTCACGACGCGGCTTTCCGAAAGGCGGCCTCCAGCGAGGCCGAAGCGCTGGCGGCGCGCGCGCGGGCCAGCTCGAGCGAGGTGCTCGCCCTGCTGGAGAAGCGCTGATGCCGCCCGAAGCCTGGCTGCGCGGAGAAATCGAGGGCATCGGGCCGTGGCTGATGCCGGTGGCCCATGCGCTCGTCCACGCGGGCGAGGAACTGGCGTCAGCGGCAGAGGGCCTGTCTCTCGACCAACTCTGGGCCCGGCCCGGCGGCGCGGCTTCGGTTGCCTTCCACATCAGACACACGGGTGGCGCCACCGATCGCCTGCTGACATATGCGCGGGGGGACGCGCTGAGCGAGGCACAGAGGCAGGCCGCAGCGGCCGAGGCTCAGGATCAGCCACGCCCGAAAGCGGGATCGCTGCTCGCCGAGCTGACGGCGGCGCTCGAAGGCGCCACCGCCCAGTTGCGACACACGCCGCGCGAAGCCCTGCTCGAGTTTCGGGGCGTGGGTCGCGCCCAGTTGCCGAGCAGCGTGTTGGGGCTGCTGTTCCACGCAGCCGCGCACGCCCAGCGCCACGCCGGGCAGGCCGTGACCACGGCCAAGATCCTCCGCGGGCTCTAGCCCTCGAGCGCGACGTCGACCAGCGTTGGCTCTAGTAACCGGACCAGGTCAGCGGGCGCGAAACCCACCAGGAAGCCTCGGCTGCCACCATTGATGAACAGACGCGGCAAAGCCAGGATCGTGCGCTCCGCGAAGACGGGCAGCTGCTTCCGCGTCCCTAATGGCGAAGTGCCCCCGACGAGATAGCCCGTATGACGGCTCGCCGCCTGCGGATCGCACATCTGGAGCGAGCGGCGGCTGGCCTGTCGGGCGAGCGCCTTCAGGCTCACCTCGCGATCGCCGTGCATCAGCATCAGCAGCGGCAGGCCCGCCTCGTCTTCGAGGACCAGCGTCTTCACGACCGCGTGCTCGTCGACACCCAGTGCCTGCGACGAGCTCGACGTGCCCCCGCGTTCCTGGTATCGACAAAGATGCTCGGTGTACGCAACCCCCGCCTCGCGCAGCATCCGGACCGCAGGCGTCGAAGGCGCACGCCCGCTCACGGCTACGGGCGCCCGGCCTCGCGCAAGCGGGCCGAGATCCAGAACGTTCGGTGCGCCGCCGTCAGGAACGTGCCCCCGGCGATGAGGCCCACCGTCCAAAGCACGACGCTTCCAGGCGGGAGCGCGAGTGCCGCCGAGAGCGGAGCATCCGTGAAGCAGGCGAGGCAGCTCAGCACCAGGCGCTCGGCGCGTTGCATGAGGCCTTCCCTGCAGACCACGCCAAGGCTCTCGCCGCGCGCCCGCGTGTAGCTCACCAGCAGCGACCCGCAGATGGCCGCGCTTGCGAGCAGCGGCCCCCAGGCGAAGTGCCGCAGGAACACCACGAAGCCCAGGAAGGCGAACACCTCGACGAAGCGGTCGAGCGTGCTGTCGATGAACTTCCCGTAGCTCGAGTCGAGCTTGAGGGCGCGCGCCAGTCGCCCGTCGAGGATGTCGCAGATGCCGCCCAGCGCGATCGCCCAGCCGCCAAACTCCAAGTGATCGGCCGCGATCAACACGCCGGCCAGCGCGCCGCAGGCCAGGCCCGCGAAGTTGAAGTGGTCCGGACGCGCGCCGATGCGCACGAAGAGGCGTTCCGCCGGCGAGATCACCCACATCAGCCAGTGGACCAGGAAGCCACCCAGGCCCATCAGGAATTGGACCCCCTTGTGCTCGGCGTCGGCGTCGCGACGGCCCCAGGCCGCGAACGCCAGCATCGACACCAGCGCGAGGCCCGTGCTCGCGAGCAGCGCGACCAGAGAGGGGCTCAAGGGCGCTTGTCCTTGTCGCGAAGATACCGGAAGACGCGCGGCCAGAGAAACAGCAGCGGGAAGCGCCGCTCGCGCGGCGCGAGCACCAGGGGCTCGCCAGTGTGCCGCTCCGCCTTGCGCACGATGTAATCGAGCCAGGCCTCGAACGTCAGGACGTACTTCGCCCAACGGGCCGTGGCTCGGAACAGGGAACGGCGGAAGTAGGCCTCCAGTCTCTTGCGCTCGGGCGCCGCCACCGCTTGCGCCAGGGCATAGCGCTGCGGGGCCACGCTGCGCAGGACGCCGTCGTTGCGATACCCCTCGAGCAGGCGAGCGTAGAGCGGCACGAGTTCGGGGCGTTGCGCCTCGAAGAGCGCGTCTGCCCGGCCTGCGGGCTCGGGGCGAATCTCCCGCGAGAGCGACACCTGCAGCAGCCTGCGACAGTACTCCGCCGCGTCGAAGCTTTCCGGCAGCCAGGGCCGGATCCAGTCGAGCGTCACGAAGTGGGCAGAGGCGAGCGCGTCGAGCGTGGCGGTGCGCGCGGCTTCGTCTGCGGCGTACACGATCTCCGCCGGTTGGAAGAGCCGGCCAGCACAGAAGTGATCGCGTCGTGCCGCGGAGGTCTCCCGCGCGAAAACCGCCTCGTCGATCACGCCCAGCTTGCCGTGAAATCCCACGCCGTCCTCAGCCTGGACGCGAAACGAGATCTGGTTGGGCGGCAGCCAGCCGTTGAGCCAAGCGACGAAGCCCGGCGCGCGCCGTAGCTGCCCAGCCGCCCGCAGGCCCCGATAGAAGCGGCCGTAGTCGCTCGTCAGGGCAAACAGATCGAAGGCGCTCCATTGGTTGCGAGCGGCCGCCTGGCTGCGTTGCGAACCGAAGAACACGACGGCCCGTACGCTCCCGTCGGCTGCGGCCGCCAGCGCGCCCGCGAGCGCCGTGAGCGCAGGGCGGGCGGGTGCGGCGGCGGCGCGCTCACGTAGCAGCGACTGGGCCAACTCACGAGCGGGCACGGCGCTGCCTCATCTCTCGCTGATGCGCGACGATGCGCCCGCGGCAGGCCTCGACGAAGGCGGGCAGGCCGGCCTCGTCAGCCGGCGGCTGGAACGGTCCCAGCACCTCGGCCTGGCCGCGCAGTCTCGGGACGCTTATCAGGAAGTCGACGAAGCGCCGGCCCTCCCACAATCCATCGAGCACGATGAGATAGACGGGCAGCCGCCTTTCGGTCAAGGCGGCGATGCTGCCTGCGCTCCGGAACGGCCGCACCTCGCCGTCGAGGCTGCGATGCCCCTCTGGAAAAACCACCAGGCCGTGTGGCTGCTCGCGGCCGGCGACCCGCATCGCCTCGACGGCCGCCTTCGCGTCGCGTCGGGGATCGACGACGGGGCAGCGCAGCAACCAGATGGAAGGCGCCACCAGCGGAATGTACCAGCGCGTGTAGAGGGCCCGCGGGACGAACGCGGGAACGTACGGGCGGCCCATCAGCACCGCAATCGGGATGTCGAGCTGCGACTGGTGGTTCATCAGGATCAGCGCCGGGCCGGCGGTCGGCAGGACTCCCTGGCGCACGAAGCGCGCGCCGCCGAGTTCGAACAGGAACAGGATGCCGCGCGACATGTGGCGCATGAAGAGCGACACGATGCTCCGGCGCTTCGAAGGCCAGGCGGCGCCCAGCGGCAGAACCAGCAGGTAGCACAGCGGCGCATTTACGGCGAACCAGAGCACCACCGCGAACAGCGCCGCCGCGCCGCGCAGCGGGCGGAACACCCCGGCCGCCACCTCAGGCGCTCGCGGGAACCAGCACGTCGAGGGCCGCCGGCACGCTCTCGACGTGGACCTGGCTGGAGGCCGCGCGGTTCCATTCTCCGTCGGTCTCGTAGGCCGGGGGCTCTGGGAAGCGCAACTCCAGGCGGCGAACCCGCAGGCTCTCGACGTGGGGCGAAGCCCCGTGCGTCCCGGCCAGCAGCTGCTGCATGATCCGGAGGCGGGCGAGCAGGCCGATGTTCGCGAAGGCCACAGCGTCCAGTTGCCCGTCGCCGAGCTCGGCCGCGGGGGCGATCTTGAAGCCGCCGCCGAAGACCCGCGCGTTCGCGATCACGAGCATGAGCAGATCCCGCTTCCGCGCCGGAGCCGCGTCAGCGGCCATCTCGATCGGGAAACCGGGAAACGAGCCGAGCTGGCGCAGGGCACAGTACAAGTAGAGCAGCGGTCCTTCCAGGTACGCGACGTTCCAGGAGTCCTCGAGCACGGCCACGTCGTAGCCGAAGCCGGCGATGTTCAAGAAATAGCGACTCTCGATCCGGCCCACGTCGATGCTGCGCACGTGGCCGGCGCTCACGATCTTCGCGCAAGCCCTCACGTCCCGGGGCGGTATGCCGAGGGATTTGGCGAGATCACAGCCAGTTCCACCCGGTACGAGCCCGAGGCGCGCTCGCACCCCGGATCCGAGGATCGCGTTGCCGACCTTGCTCCAGGTACCATCGCCGCCGACCGCGACGATGGTGCGGTAACCTTGGCCGATCGCCTCGAGTGTCAGCCGTGCTTCATCGCCGGCCTTGGTGGTGAGGGCGTAGCCGACCTCGAGCTCCTGGCCCGCGAGCGCGTCCAGCACGGGCTCGACGAAACGGGCTCCGCGGCCTTTCCCCGAGCGCGGGTTGAAGACGACGAAGACGCCGCTCAGACGGTCTGCAGGGTGACGAGCGGGTCGAAGGTCTGCTTGCCGCTGCGCATCCACAGCTCGCGGAAGGGTACCTCGTAGACATCGGAGATCGCGAGGTGCTTGTTGAAGGCATGCTCGTGGAGAACCAGCAGGCCCTGCTCCTCCTCGTGCTCGCTTTGCTGGCCTTCCATCAGGATGTTCGCGAGATAGGCGCCCGCGTCGTTGCTCATGAAGGACTGATACAGATGGGAGACCGGGGCCCAGGAGTGATCGGCGATCGTGAGGTCGGCGACCGCAGCGCCGCCAGCCGCGACGTGCGCCGTGACCTTGCGAGCTTCCTTCACGAACTTCACGTCGACGTCTTCCATCCAGTGTGGCAGGTGCCAGCGCTCGATGGCGTGCTCGCGCGCCGCCGCCGTGGTCGTGGCCACCTGATAGGGGAAGAACGCCGACTTGGGTAGCCGCTGCCCTGCCTTCACCAGCGGCGAGACGATGACGGCCATAACGACTTCGCCGTAAGCACCCACCATGCTCTCGTCGAAGTCGAATACCGTCATCGCAAAGATGCTCGTGCCGTGATGCGGCTCGACCGGCTCCAGGCGGGGCGGCAGGATGCGGCGCGCGTTCTCGGTCGGGAACTCGAAGAAACCGCTGATGGCGTCTGCGTAGCCGTAGCGGGTCTTGCCGTCGGTCACTGAATGATCCCTTCCTCGCGCAGCACCCCGCCGATGATCTGCGTCGCGAACTCGAGCTGCTGCTCCGTGTGGGCGGCCGAGATCGAGATGCGCAGGCGGGACTTGTGCTTGGGCACGGCCGGGTAGGTGACCGGCTGCAGGAACAGCCCGCGGTCCTGGACCTTCTCGGCCACGCTGAAGACCTTCGAGTCGTTGTTGACGAGCACCGGCATCACCTGGGACGTCGACTTGCCGATGTCGATGCCCTCTTCCGCGAAGCGTCGCCGCACGTAGGCCACGTTGCTCCACAGCCTGGCACGCAGTTGCGGCTCGTTCTCCGCGATGGCCAGGCCCGCCTTCAGGCCGGCGACGATCATCGGCGCCAGGTTGCACGAGAAGAAGCGCGAGCGCCCGAAGGCGTTCACGTAGTCGATCAGGTCCTTCGAGCCGCACACGAACCCGCCTTGGCCGCCCAGGCTCTTCGAGAAGGTGCCCAGATGGAAATCGACCTCGTTGTCGAGGCCGAAGTGTTCGGCGACGCCGCGACCGTTGGGTCCGAACAGGAACGTGGAGTGCGCCTCGTCGATCAGGATGCGGGCGCCGTGGCGCTTCGCCACCTCGACGATCTCGGGCAGCGCGCACACGTCGCCGTCCATCGAGTAGACGCCCTCCACGACGACCAGTTTCTTGCCCGTGCACTTGAGCAGCTTGCGCTCCAGGTCCATCGGGTTGTTGTGGCGGAAGAAGGTGGTCTTCGATTTTGCCAGGATGGCGCCGTCCACGATCGACGCGTGCGAGTACTGGTCGAGCAGGATGTGGTCACCGGCGCGCATCAGCGCCGAGATGAAACCGACGTTGGCGCTGTAGCCCGTCGGGAACAGGATCGCCGCTTCCTTGTCCTTGAAGGATGCGAGGGCCGCCTCGAGCTCCTTGTGGACGTCGAGGGTGCCCGACAGCATCGGCGAGCCCGAGGCGCCCAGGCCATACTTCTCGACGGCCTCGATGGCCGCCTGCTTGACCTCCGGCCGGTACGAGATGCCGAGGTAGTTGTAGGAGGCCAGGTTCAGCAGCTCGACGAGCTGGCCGCTCTTGCGGTTCTTGACCGTCACCTGGGTGGTGGGGGCGGTCGATAGCGGCTCCGAGTACAGGTAGTACCCGTTCGGCAGGGCCTCCTCGTACCACTCGGAGAAGGGCTTCAGCAGGTTCAGGGGATCATCCCCCGCCCCGTAGTAGAAGTTGCTGTAGTCGTACTCGGCGAAGGCCGTCTTGCTCGCCGCCTTCTTTTGAGCCGGCTCCATACGCTTTTCTCCTGGCGCCAGAACCGTCGGCGCGCAACCATCGCCTGCCCCGGATCGACCGGAGATGATACCAGCAAGGCGGCTCCGACGGAAAGATTTTGGCGAAGAGGCTATCGCACGGGTTCGAACAAACGAGCCACGACCTTGCGCACAAGCGCCTCCGGCAGAAGACGTTGCGCCGCAAGCGTGACCCGATTCAGGAAGCCGGGGACGACCCGCAGCCTGCCACGATCGAGACCGGCCAGCGAGGCCGCGACCACGGCCTCAGGCGTCGCCGCAGCGGTCTTGTTGAACGCCACGCTGTCGGTGCCTGCGACATGCTGAAACTCAGTCGTCGTCAAGCCAGGGCAGAGCGCCTGGACCCGCACTCCGGTTCCCGCCAGTTCGGTCGCGAGGCCCTCGGTGAAGGACAGCAGGAAGGCCTTCGAGGCGGCGTAGACGGTGAGATACGGCACCGGCTGGAAAGCCGCTGTCGAGACGACGTTGATGAGCGTGCCCTGGCCGCGCTCGAGCATGCCCGGCACGAAGCGGCGGGTCATCGCCACTACCGCCCGGTTGTTCAGGTCGAGCATGCCCAGGATGCGCTCGGCTGGCTCCTCTAGAAACCGGCCGGTGTGCCCGACCCCGGCGTTGTTCACGAGCGTGTCCACGACGAGACCCTGCGCCTCGATCGCCTTGGCGATCCTCTCCACGGCTCCCGGCTCCGTCAGATCGGCGGGCAGGATCGCCACCGCGACCGGCCCGCCCAGTTCTGCGGCGAGCGCCTCGAGCCGCTCGGCACGCCGGGCGACCAGGATCAGCTTGTCGCCGCGCTTGCGGAGGGCCCGCGCAAACGCGGCGCCGATGCCGCTCGAGGCTCCGGTGACGAGACTGCGCATGCGCTCTCAGCCCGCGAGAACGCGGCTGGGCGGCGGCGCCGTGGGCAGGCCGGGCGCCTTGATCGGCAGTATCGCCAGTGCCTTCTGCGGCGAACGCCAGTTGTCCAGAATCGCCGTCTGTTGCACGCAGTTCACGGTGCAGTAGGCGGCGCAGGACTTCTTCGTCCCATACTCGCGCCTGATATCTGCCTTCGCATACTCGAGCAGGGGAATCCCAGGCTGCCCTCGCTGCTGCGAACAGTAACTCACGAGGCCGTGCTCGTCGACGTAGAGATAGCGCGCCCCTGCCCGGCAGCTCCAGTCGTTGCGAACGCCGCGCGCGAGGTTGTCCTGGAAGAGGTGGTTGAAGCGCAGGATGCTGCGCCCGGCGAAGCCCCGCAACTCTTCGTAGACCTTGAGCTCGCGTGCGCCCAGCGGTTTCAGCTGGCCGTGGCCATCGTGGATGATGCCGATCGAACTCATCAAGCCGAGCGAGCGCGCGCGCTTTGCCACGCTGAGCGCGTCTTCGGGGTTGCGAATGCCGCTGCCGACGACCGAATTGACCGCTACCGTGAAATCTGCGTGTTCCGAAAGCCACTGCAACTTCGGCTCGAGCAGGCGCAGGCTCTTCATGGAGCTCTCGTCCGGCTCTACGTTGTCGATGCTGATCTGGAGGTGATCGAGCCCCGAAGCGTTCAGCTTCTCGATCCGCTCCTGCGACAGGTAGTAGCCGTTCGTGATCAGCGTGACGAAAGCTCCGCGCGCTCGCGCGCGTGCGACGAGCTTGTCGAGGTCGGGGTGCATCATCGGCTCGCCGCCGCTGAAGGTCAGCACCGCGCTGCCCAGCGCGGCGAGCTTGTCGATGCGAGCGAGCATCACGTCGGTCGGCACCGGCTTCGAGACTGCGTCGTATTCGTTGCAGTACGAGCAGGCCAGGTTGCAGCGCCGCATCGGGATCAGGTGGACGAGGACCGGATGGTTGCGGTCCAGGATCGCCCACGCGATCTTGCGTGCAATGCGGACGCTTCGCCTGAGTCTCGTCTTGAGCTTCATCGGTTTCTTGGGCGGGCGGCGCTGCCGCGACTGGGCGCGATGATAACAGAAGATCCAGGGATCCTTGCGCGTCGCCCCGCTTCGCGGTTAACCTCATGGGCTTCGGAGGTTTCTGCGCGAGATGGCGAACCTGGCCGCGGCCAACGTGATGCACCGCAAGACGCGCACGGCGGTGTCCGTGCTCGCGGTGGCCATGGAAGTCGCGATGGTGATGATCCTCGTGGGCATGGCCAACGGAACGCTGGGCGACATCGCGAACCGGCTCCAGAGCGTGGGCGCCGACGTGCTGTTCCAGCCGCCAGACGCGTCGCTGATCCTGGGCGCGACGAGCGCCGTGATGCCGGTCAAGTTCGTGGGACTGATCAAGCAGGTAGGGGGCGTACGCGAAGTCGCGCCCGTGCTCAATTGGCTCGTGTCGGAGATCCGCGGTCAGTCGCGCGCAGTGAACCTGTGGGCCGTGGACTACCCTTCCTTCACGCAGATCTCGGGTGGCCTCGACATCCTGGACGGGCGACCGCTCAGTCAGGCCAACGACCTGGTCATGGACACGATCCTGGCGAACGCCACGGGCATCAAGGTCGGAGAGTTTTTGCCGATGCTGAACCGTCAGTTTCGGGTCGCGGGCATCTGCCGCGCCGGCGCCGGCGGTCGACTCTACGCGCGCCTCGAGGACATTCAGGAAGCCATCGGCACGCCCGAGAAGGCCTCCTTCTTCCTCGTCAAGGGCCGCTCGGCCCTCGAGGCCGACCAGCTCGCCGAGGCGCTTCAGGAGCGCTTCGAGGGCTATAAAATCACGCCGATGGCGCAGGTCTCCCAGGCGATGCAGCAAAACGCGGTGGGTCTCGAGCAGTTCAAGACGGCCCTCACGGGCATGGCCGTGATCATCTCGTTCCTGGTCGTGCTGCTCGCGATGTACACCACGATCATCGAAAGGACCCGCGAGATCGGGATCCTGCGCGCGATCGGCGCGGGCCAGGCGACCGTCGTGCGGCTGGTGGTCAGCGAGAGCTTCCTGATCTGCGTGAGCGGGGTCGTGGTCGGAATGGGCATCGCGCTGCTCGGCGCGCTGTACCTGCCCCGGCTGTTCCCGACGCTCGTGGTCACGCTCAGCCGCGACTGGGCGGCTATCGCGGCGGCGCTCGGCCTCGCCGGCGGCTTGCTCGGTTCGATCTACCCCGCCGTCAAAGCGGCCCGGATGGATCCCATCCAGGCTCTCAACTTCGAGTGAGGTCGGTCTAGTCAAGATGTCATTCTTCAAGAAGGTCGTGGAGCGCGTTTCCGACAACCCGGTCCTCTTCATCTTTTTCCGAAGCCTTCTCGAGAGCGATTTCACGGCGATCCGCGGGCTGATCCGCCGCGAGTTGCGGCTTGGCGAGAAGCTCAGCTGCCTCGACCTCGCCTGCGGACCCGGTGCCTTTGCCGACCTGTTCGACGGGGACGACTACGTTGGAGTCGACTTGAACCCGCGTTACATCGATCACGCCCGCAAGACCCGCAAGGGCACCTTCATCGTCGGGGACGCGCGCAAGGTCGAGCTGCCCGACGCGCGCTTCGACCAGATCCTGATCTTCGGCCTGCTCCACCACCTTCCCGACGACGACGCACGGGGCGTGCTCGCCGAGTCCAGGCGCATGCTCAAGCCCGGCGGCCGCCTGCTCGTGATCGAGGATATCCCCGCGCAGTCGCGACTCAACCTGATCGGCCACCTGCTCCACAACATCGAGAACGGTCACCACATCCGGCCGGCCGAGCAGTACCGCAAGCTCTACGGCGCGACTCTGCGCGTCACACGCGAGGAGATCCTGCGCAGCGGGATCTGCGACTACTACGCGGCGGTCCTGGCTCCCTAGGGCCGCTCTCGTCCTCGGCGCAGCGCTCTGCGGCTGCGTCGCGCCGACGCTCGGCGCCCGGCTCGCCCGCGATGTCGTCTTCAAGCTGGGGCCGAACGACGCAGCGCAGCTGCGCGGTTTCCGTGACGACTGGGAGCGGGACGGTGCCACGATCTTCCGCTGGACGGGCCCTTCCGCACAGATCCAGTTGCCGTTGCTCGCGCGCGGAGACGGTTTCCAGCTTCGCCTGAGAGCGCGACGGCATCTCGTTGAGCCAGCACAAGTTAGACTCGCCGTCGAAGGCCGGACCGTGGCCTCGTTCGAGATCCAGGCCGCGGCCGAGCAAGCCTACCGCGTGTACTCGTTCCCGCTCCCCCGCCTCGAAGGTCGTCATCCCTTTACGCTGCTGATCGAGGCGCCCTCCGACAACCCGCGGCCGCTCGGCATCGCGCTCGATTGGGTGGAAATCGTGCGAGGCGGAAGCGGTCGCTTTGGCCTGTCCGAAGGCGTGGCGTGGCGTGCCGGCATCGTCGTCGCAGTCGCCCTGGCGGCGCCGCTGCTTGCGGGCGCGGGCCTGCTGCTTCCCAGCGCGCACGCCGCCTTCGCCCTCCTCGCTATCCTTTTCGGCGCCTCGCTCGATCCGCTCGCCGCGGAGCGCATCCTGCGGGAAGGAGCCGGACCGTACGTCGTCGTGGCCGTGCTGGCCCTGGCGCTCGCCTTGTGGCGTTGCAGTTGGGCGCACATCGCCTTCGGCGCACCGGAGGCTCTCGCTCCGCGACTCAGGGCGGTGCTGGTCGTGATCGTTCTTCTCGCGCTGGCGCTGCGGCTCACGATGTTGCTCCACCCGCGCTTCTACTACCCCGACGTGCGAGTGCACGCGCTCTTCGTGCGCGAACTGGCGCGCCAGGGTGTCTTGCCTTTCCTCGCTCACTTCACTGACAACCAGTTCCGTTACAGCCTCGGGCTGCAATTCGAGAACGGGCACTGGTACGCCTTTCCCTATCCTCCGGTCTTCTACCTGCTGTGCGCCCCGCTCGTGACGCTGTGCCGGTTCTCGCCGGAGCTCGCCGCCTCGATCCTGCCCGCGGTGCTCAACAGCCTCGAAGCGATCGTGGTGTTCGCCATCGCGCGGCGTCTACGGCTCTCGCCGGGCGCGGCGCTCGCCGCAGCGGCGGCGCTGCCGCTGCTGCCGATCTTTCTCGTCCGCCTCTCGCTCGCCTATTTCCCCGCCATTACCGGCCACGCAGTCGACGCGCTGGTGATCCTCGTCCTGCTTGCGAGCGCGGGGAAGACCGATCGCCCCCGCGTCGTCCTCGCCCTCGCGGGGCTCGTGGCTCTGGCGCTGCTCACCTACACGCAGTCGGTCGTGAGCCTGGCGCTGTTGATGCCGCTGTTCCTCGCGCTTCAGCTCGCCTTCGATCGGGCGCCGGGGGCCTGGCGGCGGCACGCGGGGCTAGCGCTCGCGGGCGCGCTGGGCGCCACGCTGGCGTGCGGCCTCTTTTACGGGCGTTACGCGTCGGTGTTCCTCGACATGCAGCGAGGCGTGCCCATGCAGGGCGAGTCGATCGTCCTCCAACGCCTCGAACGGCTGCGCAACGTGACGACCGGACCCGCCGCCGAAGAACACGACGACCCGTACGCGCAACCGACGACCGACCTGTTCCGTGGAATGCGGAAGGCGGCGCATCGCCTGCGGCTCTTCTATGGGCCATTCGCCCTCGCGGTGGGCATCGGCTATCTAGCGTTGATCAAGAGATCCGAAGCAGTTGCTGCGCGATTCGTCACGGCCTGGGGCGCCACCTACCTTCTCATCTGCATCGGCTCAGGTGGACTGCCAGGCCCGAATTTGCTGCGTTACAGCAAGGAACTCGAGGTGATCGCGCCGCTGTGTTGTGTCGCGATGGCGATCGTTGGTAGCTGGCTATGGCAGCGCGCACGCTTTCTGGGTGTTGTGTATGCCCTGGCCGCCGCGGGCTACGGCGCGCTTCGTGGCCTAAACGCGTTTCTGGAGCGGCTGACCTTGCTGCGCTAGCGGTCGTCGCTCATCAAGTCCTCGATGATCGCTTGCAGCGCGCGCACGATCTCCTCGCGTGGGACCTGTGATTTCTTGAACTGGAGTGAGAGCGCGAAGCTCTTCTCCTTGGGCTGGTAGCGGAAGGTGTAGTGCTTCGGTCGGCCGCGTTGCGTCCTGGCCTTCTCCTGCTTCAGCACGCGGCGAGCCGCCGCGCGCGTTGGACCCTCGGCCCGAAGAGACTCGATCAGGGCGACCATTTTCTTGGAATTGCCCTGGCGAACAACCTGAAGCAACAACGACTTACCCTGAATGTCGGCCAGCCGACATAGCTGGCGCACTTCCTCGGGCATGGCTGCCAGGGTGAGCGTCTCCGTGAGCGAGCTACGGCTCTTCCCCAGCTTCTCGGCCATCTTCTCGTGGGTGTAGAAGTACGTTTCCGCGAGTATCTTGAGCGCATCGGCTTCTTCGAAGGCGCTCAAGTCCTTGCGCTGCAGGTTCTCGATGAGCGCCAGTTCCATCGTTTCGGCATCGGAGCTGTCGCGCACCACGCAGGGAATCTCCGCGACCCCGACCTCCTGCGCCGCCCGATAGCGTCTTTCGCCGGCGATGATCTGGAAGCGGCTGTCCACGGGCCGCACCAGGATCGGCTCGAGAATGCCCTTCTCGCGAATCGACGCCACCAGCTCGGAGAGATCGCCCATCGCCTGCCGCGGCTGGTTGGGATTCGGATCGATGTCTTCGATCGGAATCAGCTGACCGAACGGTTGTCCGCCCGGGCGGGTGAGCTGATCGACGTAGTGCGTGTCGTGGCGCATGCGCAGGGTTTCGGGAAGGCCGGCGCGCCGGATGCTAGACACGTTCGATGACCTCCTCACAGAGCCGATAGTACTCGTAGGCGCCGCTCGACTGCGGCGCGAAAGTGAAGATCGATTCACGATGCGCGGGGCTTTCCTCGAGCCGGATGCTCCTGCTGATGGTGGTCTGGAAGATGCGGTCGCCAAAAACCTTGCCGATGGCCTTCTGGACGTCGCGCGCGAGTGTCGTGCGCTTGTCGTGGAGAGTGATCACGGCCCCGAGCAGCTTCAGGTCCGGATTCGGGCGCGAGCGGATCCGCTCCACCGTCTCGAGCAGGTCGTCCGTGCCCTCGAGCGCGAAGTAGCTCGACTGCACCGGCACCAGCAGGTGCGTCGCCGCGACCAGTGCATTGACGGTGATGAGCCCGAGGGCCGGAGGCGTGTCGATCACTACGAAGTCGTAGCTCTCCTTCACCGGGGCGAGACGATCCTTCAGCCGGAAGTGCGCATCCAGCTCGCCGACCAGCTTGGCCTCGAGTTTCGCGAGCGCGATGCGCGAAGGAGCCAGGTCGAGGTTGGGAACCGTGGTCGGCACGACCACTTCCGTGAGCAGCGTGCCATCGCCGATCACGTCGTACATGGATTTCGGAAGAGAGCGGATGTCCACGAACGTCATGGACGAGTTGGCCTGCGGATCGAGATCGATCAGCAGGGTCCGGCGGCCTCGCATCGCAAAAGCCGCGGCCAGGTTGATCGCCGTCGTGGTTTTGCCGACGCCGCCCTTCTGGTTCGCGATCGCGATGACCATCAAAGGGCTCTCGGGGAAGCAAACATGAAACTGATCGGGATCTTAGACAGAGCCGGGACGGCGGGTCAAGGACCAAGCCGGGACGGCGTGTCCCGGGTGGCGCGGATCACATCTTGTACTTGCCGAGTTCGTCGTCGGAGAGACCCTCGAGCCACTGACGCAGCCGCCCCACGTCGGAATCGCGGCTCGCCTCGGCGTTGCTGGCGCCGTCGATCACCGCCTGTTCCACGAAGATCGGCGAGCGCGTGCGCAGCGCCAGCGCGATCGCATCCGAGGGGCGCGCATCGAGGCAGCGATCTCCATCCGCGCCGTGCAGGTGGATCTCGGCGTAGAAGGTGTTTTCGCGCAGGTCGCAGACCACGATGCGCCGTACCTCCGCGCGCAGGTCGTCGATCACATTCTTCAGCAGGTCGTGGGTCATCGGTCGGGGCGTCTGCACGTTCTCGATCTGCAACGCGATCGCGTTGGCCTCGAAGACACCGACCCAGATCGGCAGGATCCGCTGGCCGTCCTGGTCGCGCAGGACGATGATGGGCATGTTGGTGATGGGGTCGATCATCAGCCCCTTGATGGTCATCTCGATCTGCATGCGCTCGTGGCCCTCGTGAGGAGAATATAGGGAGCGCGGAAGCGCCCGTCAATGAAGAGTTTGCTCGCGCGCCTGGCCGGTGAGCGAGTTGGCTCCGGCGCCCGTGATGTCCACGCTCAGGAGCCTGCCGAGCCAGACATCCGGCCCGTCGAAGTGCACCAGGCGGAAATGGCGGCTGCGCCCGGAGACGCGGCCGCTTCCGTCCACGGCGTCCACGAGCACCTCCTCGCTGCCCCCCACGCGCGCCCGGTTGCGCACGGCCTGAAAGCGTTGCTGCCGGCCGTTCAGCACCTTCAGGCGGCGCAGCTTCTCGGCCTCGGGTACGTCGTTCGCGAGGCGCTGGGCGCTGGTTCCGGGGCGCGCCGAGTAGCTGAACACGAAGAGCCCATCGAAGCCCACGGCTTCCACCAGATCCAGCGTCGACTGGAAGTCCTCTTCCGTTTCGCCGGGATAACCGACGATGATATCGGCCGTGAGCGCCAGATCGGGCACGTGGGCCCGCAACAGCGCCACCTTGGCCAGGTACTCGGCGCTCGTGTAGCCGCGCCGCATCGCCTCGAGGATGCGATCCGAGCCCGACTGGAACGGCAGGTGAAGGTAGGGGCACAGCTTCGGCAGCTCGCGCAGGGCTCGGGCAAACGGCTCGTCCACGTGGCTCGGATGGGAGGTCGTGAAGCGCAGCCTGCCGAGACCTGGAATCGCGTGGACGGCCGACAGCAGCCCTGCGAAGTCGATACCCGCGTGCTCGTAGGCGTTCACCGTCTGCCCGAGCAGCATCACCTCGCCGTAGCCGCGCTCCACGAGCGAGCGAACCTCCCCGACGATCGCCGCGACCGGCCGGCAGGCCTCGGTGCCTCGCGTCCGCGGCACGACGCAGAAGCTGCACACGTGGTTGCAGCCCTCCATCGCCGTCACGTAGGCGCGGGTCGCGCTCGAATGGGCGATGACCTGGTCCGGGATCACGAAGGAATCCGCCTTCCGATCGAGATCGACGGCGACGCCGCTCCCGCCCTGGACACGTGCCAGCAACTCCGGGACCGAAGCCACGTTGTGGGTTCCGATCAGCAGGTCCACGTTGGCAGCGCGCTCCAGCACGCTCTCCCCTTCCAGTTGCGCTACGCATCCGCCGACGCCGATCTTGAGCTCGGGACGGCGCCGCTGCAGCTTCTTCAAGCGTCCAAGCGAGTGGTACAATTTCTCCGACGCCTTCTCGCGGACCGCGCAGGTGTTGATGAAGACGAAGTCGGCAGCCTCTACCGAGGTCGCACGCTCGTGCCCCTCGGCGAGCAGCAGGCCTGCGACCTTCTCCGAGTCGTTGACGTTCATCTGACAACCGAACGTTTCGACGAAGAAGCGATTTTTCCTTTGCATTCTCGAAAGATCTGCCCTATGAACGCAGTCCCTGCTTGACCATCTCGCGCGCGTGGCGGCGCGCCGTGTCCGTGATTGTCTCACCGCCGAGCATCCGCGCCACTTCTTCCACCCGGGCCTCGCCCTCCAGGCTACGTACCTCGGCCACCGTGCGGCTCTTCTGGGCTCGCTTCGTCACCACGAAGTGTGCCTCGGCAAGGGCCGCTATCTGCGGCAGGTGGGTGACGCACAGCACCTGGTGGCGCTGGGCTATGGAGCGCAGCTTGCGGCCTACAACCTCGGCCACGCGGCCGCCGATGCCCGCATCGACTTCGTCGAAGACCAGCGTCTTGCCCTCGGCTTCCAAGCCTGAGGCCGCGTTCAGGGCCAGCAGGATCCGAGACAGCTCGCCACCCGAGGCGATGCGCGCCAGCGGGCGCGGGTCCTCGCCGGGGTTCGGCGACAACAGGAACTCGACCTCCTCGAGCCCCCGCTCTCCCCAGGATGATGGGTCGCTCGCATCGTCCGGGGGCAGGTCCGGGTCGAACTGGACTCGGAAGCGCGTGCGCTCCATCGCGAGCTGCGCGAGCTCGGCCTCGACCCTCTTCTGCAGGTCCTTGGCCGCCGCTCGCCGCTTGCGCGACAGCTCCGAGGCGCGCTCGAAGTAGCGCCCCGCCACCTGGCCCCGCTCGGCGCTCAGCGCCTTCTCGCGTTCGTCGGCCGACCCCGAAGGGCCCAGCTCCGCGCGGCAGCGCGCGGCGAACGCGAGAACCTCATCCAGCGAAGCGCCGTATTTTTTCTTCAGCCGCTCGATCAGGGCCAGCCGCGCCTCGATCTCGTCCAACCTGCCCGGTGTCACCTGCAGCGTCCCTTGATAGTCGCGGAGAAAGTAGGACAGGTCTTCGAGGGGCGCCATGATTCCGGCGCGCCCGGCCGCCAGCTCCACGAAGCGTGCGTCGATCGATGCCAGTTCGTCCAGCCGCTTGTAGAGCTGCGAGAGCCGGCCGAGCGCCGCAGCTTCGTCCTCGTAGAGCAGGCCGTACGCCTCGCTCGCCAGTGTCGCCAATCGGCCGACGTTGGCCTGGACCTTCCTCTCCTGCCGGAGCGCTTCTTCTTCGCCCGGCCCAAGCGCCGCCTGCTCGATCTCGCCCGCCTGGAACTCGAGCATCTCGCGACGCCGCTCCCAGTCGCGCCGGTCGCGCCGCAGCGTGTCGAGTTCGGCGTCGATCCCGCGGAGCCGACGGTACAGGGTCGCTACCTCATCCACCGAAAGGCCCGCGTGCCGGTCGACCAGCCCGCAATGGGCCTCAGGGTCGAGCAGGCCCTGGGGCTCGTGCTGGCCGTGGATCGTCACGAGCCGGCCACCCAACTCCCGCAGCACGCCCAGCGGAACGAGTGCACCGTTGACGGTCGCCTTGCCCTTGCCAGAGGCGTGAAGCTCGCGCCGGACGACGATCTCGTCGCCTTCGATCGGCAGGCCGCGGCTCTCCAGCAGGACGCGGGCCTCCGGCGTCTCGAGCAAACCCTCGACGAGGGCGTGCTCTTCACCGCTCCGGATCATTTCGGGCGAGGCGCGGCCACCGAGCAGGAGCCCCACGGCATCGACCAGGATGGACTTCCCAGCGCCGGTTTCCCCGGTCAGCAGCGTGAGCCCCGCTCCGAGTTCCAGTTCGACCGAGGCAGCAAGGGCGATATTGTTGATTTTGAACCACTTAATCATCGGCGCGTGCGCGCCGGCGAGGATAGCACAGCACTCGGCGTGCTGTAAATCACGTTCCTGCCACGGCTTCAGGGCTTTCCCGTTGACACTCCCCAACCCATTGTGGCATCCTCAATTGCTAGCGCTATTTAGAGAGGTCTTATTGCCCATTGCACCGCTCCTGACCCTGGCACAAAGCGCCTCCTTTTCCGGGGGCTTCGGCGGCTGGGTTGGCCATACCGGGCCGGTGGCCCGAGGGGTCCTGGTCCTGCTCGTGCTCTTCTCCTTGCTCTCCTGGGCGATCATCATCTATAAAGGCATCGCCTTGGGTCGGGCCATGCGCGAGTCGCAGACTTTCTTGCAGGTGTTCCGCAAGAGCAGCAAGTTCTCCGAGGTCAACGCCATCTGCGTTCAACTCAAGGTCAGCCCGCTGGTCGGCGTCTTCCAGGCGGGCTACCTGGAAGTCAACCAGCAGGTCCGCGGCGCCACGACTCCCGCCGCCGGCGCTGCGGCGAAGCCGGTCGTCAGGAGCCTCGAATCGCTGACGCGCGCGCTCGTCCGTGCGGCGACCGGCGAGGTCACCCGGCTGGAGCGGCGCGTCACGTTCCTCGCCACCACTGCCTCGGTCACGCCCTTCATCGGACTGTTCGGCACCGTGTGGGGCATCATGAACGCGTTCTCCGACATCGGTCGGATGGGCTCCGCAAACCTCGCGGTCGTGGCGCCAGGCATCTCGGAGGCGCTGGTCACGACCGCCGCCGGGCTCGCGGCGGCGATCCCCGCGGCCGTCTTCTTCAACTTCTACAGCAGCCGGATCAAGGTGCTCGCGTCGATGATGGACGACTTCGCCCTGGAATTCCTCAACATCGTCGAGCGTAACTTCACGTAGAGATGCAGGCGGGCGGCGGTTCGGAGAGCGGCACCTCACGCGCGGCGGCGGCCTACAAGGGCCTGCGTTCACGGCCAGTCACGGCCGTCATGGGCGAAATCAACGTGACGCCGCTCGTCGACGTGGTGCTGGTGCTGCTGGTGTTCATGGTCACGGCGCCGCTGATGAGCCGCGGCATCGACGTGTCGCTGCCGGTCGCGAACCAGCCGAAGAACGATCCGGAGGATCGCGTCACGGTCTCGATCAACGCCCAGGAGCGCGTGTATGTCGCCGATCAGCCGATCGCGATGCTGCTGCTCGAGCAGCACCTCAAGGGACTGATGGACGGACGCACCGCGAAGGTCGTCTACCTGCGCGCCGACGAGAAGCTGCGCTACGGTAAGGTCATCGAGGTGGTGGACCGCATCAAACGCGCAGGTGTCGAACAGATCGGCTTCGTGTACGTGCTGCCCGAGGAGAAGGCCAAGCCGTGAACGAGCCCGTTGACCGGCTCCTCGCGGAGCGTGAGCAGATCGACCGGGGCTTCCAGGCGAGTGTCGTGCTCTCGGTCGCGGCGCACCTCGTGCTGCTCGGTACCACGCTGGCCGCAGCGATATTTGGATCGAAGCCGCCGCTGCTGCAGGTGCAGGACGGATTCGCGGTAGCCTTGCCCCCAGGCGGTGGCGGTGTCAGAAGCGTCGCGCCACCCGCACCGGCCCCGGCCAAGCCCGAGCCGGCTGTGTCTGAGGCGCCCGCGCCGCACGCGCCACCCAAGATTCTCAAACCACCCAAAGACGAGCCGAAGAAAGGTCTCCCCGAACTGGACGCGAAGAAGGGCAAATCCAAGCCGACGCCCCCACCCGCGCCCGCGAAGTCGGCGGCGGGCGGCACGGGCACTTCGGTCCAGACGCCCGGCCTCGAGTTCGGGCCGCCGGGCCCCGGCGTTCCCGGAGGAACCGACCTGCTCGGCGACTGGTATCTGGCGGGTGTCCAACGAAAGATCTGGATGCTCTGGACGCAGCAGCTTCGCCCCTCGGCTCCGCGACCCGTCACGATCAGCTTCACGATCGCGGCCGACGGCTCCGTCAGCGACGTGCGTGTCGTCCAGTCGAGCGGGATCTATCTGCTCGACAGCGCCGCTCAGCGTGCCGTCTACTCCGCGGGCCCGTTCGGCCCGCTCCCCAGGAACTATGCATCTGACCGGTACACGATCCAGGCCATCTTCAAGCCGACGAGCTAGTGCGCTGCTCGCAGCGGGGCTCGGCCTCGCCGCCTGGGCCAGTGCGCCCTCCCCGCTCCGCGCGCAACAGCCGACGCCGCCCAGCGGCGCGACGCCGACGATCGTCATCGATGCCTCGGCGCAGCGCTTCGCGGTGCCGGACTGCCTGCCCAGGCGCGAGGACCAGGCCATCCGTGACGCCTGCCGCACCTTCACCCAGGTACTCAGGAGCGACCTGAAGTTCGAGGGCCTGTTCCAGTTCGTGCCCGAGAGTCTGTTCGCGGCGATCCCGCTCCTCAACCCCGACAACCCGAACTTCGAAGACTGGAAATCGATCGGGACCAAGGTGCTGGTGGTGACGCGGGCCGACCTCGCCGGTAACGATCTCAGCGTGGAGGCGCGCGTCCACTTCGTCGATTCCGGCCAGGCGATGCTGACCAAGCGCTATTCCGGCCGCGCCGACAACCCGCGCTCCTTCGCCCACCAGCTCTCGGACGACATCATGGCGCTCACCCAGTACCGCGGCGTCGCGCGCACGCGGATAGCGTTCGCTTCGGACCGCGACAGCACCAAGGAGAAACGCACCAAGGAGCTGTACATCGTCGACTACGACGGCTTCAACCCGCGGCGCGTGACGGTCAACAACTCGCTCAACATCCTGCCCGCGTGGCGGCCCGATGGCCAGGCCCTCGCCTACGTCTCGTATCGGCAGGACCGCTCACCGCTGATCTTCCTCGCCGAGATCTTCGCCGGCCGCTCCAGGGCCAATATCAGCGGCGAACCCTCGGGCAGCCAGGCCTTCGCTCCGGCCTGGAGCCCCGACGGGAAGCGGGTCGTCTTCGCCAGCACCCGTGCCGGCAACATGGAGATCTTCTCCGCGAATGCGGACGGCACCCAAGTGCGCCGCCTGACCAACAGCGCCGCCTCCGACACCGCGCCCTGCTTCAGCCCGACCGGCCAGGAGATCGCCTTCACCTCGAACCGCACAGGCACGCCGCAGGTGTACCTGATGGACGACGAAGGCTTGAACCTGCGCCGGCTGACCACCGTCGGCAACTACAATGACGCGCCCGCCTGGAATCCGTCGAAGCAGTACAGCGAGATCGCCTTCACGGCGCGCATCGAGGGCGGCTTCGAGGTCGCGGTCATAGACCTCGCCACGCGCCAGGTGCGCCAGATCACCGAGGGCCGCGGCAGCTGCGAATACCCTGCCTGGGCGCCGAACGGCCGGCACCTGGTCTTTTCCTGCAACCGCGGCGGCATCTGGCAGATCGGCGTCGCCGCTCGGGACGGTCGTGAGGTGAACAGCCTCGCCACCGGGCCCGGCAATAACGTGCAGCCCGATTGGGGGCCTTGAGAACGATAATGAAAAAATCCTTTGCACTGCTCGTGATCCTCGCACTCGCCGCCTGCGGCGGCACCAAGCGGCCGCCGGTGGTGGCGACCAGCGCCGGAGGCGCCTCGGGCTCCGGCTCGCACGGCACGACGGCTCCGCCGCCCGAGGTCGTCTCTGAAGGCCCGGACATTCGGGCCGTGGACGGCTCCGGTCTCGGGCAGGAGGCGCTGAGCGACGAGTCCGGCGAAGGCGGTCCGCTCGCCGACATCCACTTCGACTACGACCAGTCGTCGCTCACCGACGAGGCGCGCGCGACGCTCGAAAGGCACGCCACCTGGATCGGGGCCCACGCCGGGCTGCGCATCTCGGTCGAGGGCCACTGCGACGATCGGGGGACCGTGGAATACAACCTCGCCCTCGGAGAGCAGCGAGCGCGCTCCGCCTACGACTATCTGGTGAGCCTGGGCGTTCCCAGGGACCGCCTGAACACGGTGTCGTACGGCAAGGAACGGCCCGTGGATTTCGGCGTGAGCGAGGCCGCCTGGGCCCGCAACCGCCGCGCGCACTTCGCCGTCTCCCGCTGAGCGGCAAGTCCGGCGTCCGATACCGACGGTATATGATGAGGCTTGGCCCTCGCACGGGCCGACAAGTCTGGAGGTTCATCGTGATACGCCGCCTCACGGCACTTCTGATTGCCGCCTGCATCACCGCTCCAGCCTGGGCTGCGAACAAGGATATCGAGCGCCTGCAGATCCAGATCGCCAACCTGCAAGCCCAGATCGCGGACCTGCAGCGCCGCAGCGACGACAGCCTCAAGGAGATCAAGCGGCTCAACGAGCTGCTGGCCGAGCAGGGCGCCCAGGCGAGAAAGTACGCGATCGACCGGCAGACCAAGGACGAGGCGTGGCAACTCGCGTTCAGGGACATCACCGATCGTCTGGGCGAGATCAGCGAGAAGCTCACGGTGCAACTGGCCCCTGGCGTGGCGGCCTACGGCGCAGTCCCTGGCCCCATGGAAGAGCCCTCCGCGGGAACACCTGGGAACTCCACCGCGACGGGCGTTGGGACGTTGCCGCCCTCCAGCGGGGCCCCCGCGCCCGCCCCCCGCGAGCTCTACAGCCAGGCCTATGCGGATTACGCGCGCGGCAACTTCGACCTGGCGATCCAGGGCTTCCAGGAGTATCTCCGGACCTACCCGAACACGGAGTTCTCGGACAATGCCCAGTATTGGATCGGCGAGTGTCTCTACGGAAAGCAGAAATACTCCGAGGCGATCGAAGCCTGGAACGTGCTGTTCCGCGATTTCCCCTCGAGCGACAAGCTGCCCGACGCGCGCTTCAAGAAGGGGCTCGGCCTCGAGCGACTCGGACGCCGCAGCCAGGCCCTGGTGGAGTATCGGTACGTGGTGGACCGCTACCCGAACTCCGAGGCCGGCCGCAAGGCTCGCGAGAAGCTGAACGCGCAGTAGAAACGAGAAAGGAATCTCCATGGCGAGCGTCAACAAGGTCGTCCTGATCGGCAACCTCGGGAAGGACCCCGAGATCCGCTACATGCAATCGGGCGAGCCGATCGCGAACTTTTCCCTGGCCACGAGCGAACAGTGGACTGACAAGGGCGGCCAGAAGCAGGAGCGAACGGAGTGGCATCGGGTCGAAGTCTTCGGCAAGACGGCCCAGGTGGTCCGCGACTACTGCCAGAAGGGCAAGCAGGTCTACGTCGAGGGCTCGATCCGCTACGACGAGTGGACCGACAAGGACGGCAACAAGAAGTACATGACCAAGATCCGCGTCAGCGGCCCGAACTCGCGGCTGGTGCTGCTGGGCTCGCGCGGCGAGGGAGGCGGTGGCGGCCGCGCTGACTCCGGTCCCCCATCCGAGGCCAAGGACTCGGGACCGCCCGAGGACTTCCAGGTCAGCGACGAAGACGTACCGTTCTAGCGGCGTCGCCCCGTTCCCGCCTTGATGCCGACTCTCCTCGCTGTCGAGCGCTTCCTCCCGCCGTTCCGCTACGACCAGGGGGTCGTCACGGACTGGGTGCGTCGCTGGATCGAATCGAGCGGCGACCCGTCGTCGTCGAAGCGGTTGCTCTCGGTCTACGCCGCCGCCGGCGTCAAGACCCGCGCCAGCGTCGTCCCGATCGAGGAAGTCTTCAGCCCGGGCGACTTCGAGACCCAGAACGACCGCTATCGGACGATCGCATGCTCGGCCGGCACGGAGCTCGCACGCCGGGCGCTCGTCGTCGCCGGCCTGCGGCCCGCCGACATCCAGCTGATCGTCAGCGTCTCCTGCACGGGTTTCATGATCCCGGCCGTGGACGCTTTTGTCGCCGATGCGCTCGGCCTTGGCCCACGCCTGACGCGACTGCCCATCACGGAGAGCGGCTGCGCCGGCGGTGTCGTCGGGCTCGCGCGGGCCGCCGACTATCTGCTGGCACATCCCGAGCGCGCCGCCATCGTGCTCGCCCTGGAGTTTTCCAGTCTCACCTTCCAGCGCTGGGACGTGTCGGCCACGAACGTCGTCTCGACGGCCATCTTCGGAGATGGCGGCGCCGCGGTGGTGATGGTCGGGGCCAAGCACCCGCGTGCCACTACCGGCGCCCCGCGCCTGGCCCGGCTCGTCGACGCCGACTCGATCTTCTTTCCCGGCACTACCCACTTGATGGGCTTCCAGCTTCGCAACCAGGGCCTGCAGATCGTTCTGGATCGCGCACTGGCTCCATTCGTGCGACGCGAGGTGGTCGGAGCGCTGGAAGCCTTCCTGGAACCGCGCCAGCTGGCGCGCAAAGACGTGAGCCGCTGGGTTCTTCACCCGGGAGGCCGGCGCATCATCGAGGTGATGGCCGAGAAGCTGGGTCTCTCGGAAGCAGATCTGGCGCCGACAGAGGCTGTTCTCTCGGAGCACGGCAACATGAGCTCGGTCACGGTGCTGTTCGTCCTCGACGAGATCCTGCGCCGCGGCGGCGTTCGGGCCGGCGAACGAGGCGTGCTCGGGGCCTTCGGCCCCGGCTTTGGAGCCGAGTTCGCCCTTCTCGAGTTTCTCTAGGGTGACGCCCTTTCTCGCGCGCCGGGCCACCGACCCCGAGTTGCTCGACGAGGGCGTGCCTGAGCACGAGGCCATCCGCAGCCTGGGCGACATTCGCTTCGTCAATCGCTGGCTCGGAGGCCGGCGCAGCCTGCTGACGGCCGTCCTGCCGCAGCTTCGGGGCCTCCCGCGTCCCAGCCTGCTCGATGTGGGCTGCGGCTCGGGTGATCTGCCGGCGCTGGTCCGCGGCGCGCTGGCGACACCCGCGCTCGCCGTGGGAGTCGACATCAAGCTCCTGCACCTGCAACAGACGCCGCCCGGCGTCGAGCGTGTGGTGGCCGATGTCCGGAGCCTGCCCTTCGCGCCCCGCAGCTTCGATGTGGTCACGGCATCGCTGTTCCTCCATCACTTCGACGAAGCGGAGGTGCCGAGCGTGCTGCGTTCGCTCTTCAGCCTGGCCCGTCGCGCGCTGATCGTGAACGATCTGCGACGCGCCCTCGTGCCCTATGCCTTCGGCCGCGCCACCTTCCCCTGGCTGCTGCGCTCGCCGGTGAGTGTCGCCGATGGCCTGCTCTCGATCCGGCGCGGCTTCACACGACTGGAACTGGCCGCGGCCTTCGCCCGGGCGGGCATCCCCGACGTGCGCATCGTGCAGCGCTTTCCGTATCGCCTGGTCGCGCTGGCAAGGCGCGCCGCGTGAACCCGCGCGACGCCGTGGTGGTGGGCGGCGGCCCTGCAGGCACGGCCATGGCCATGTTCCTGCGGCAGCAAGGGCGTGACGTCCTGCTCATTGACGAGGCCCGCTTTCCCCGCGATAAGGTCTGCGGCGAAGGCGTCTCACCGGAGGCCTGGCGCCTGCTCGGCGCCCTGGGCGTGGCTGAACGGATTCGGGCCCTGCGCCCGTGGCCGCTGCGCGGCATGGCGCTGACTTCGCCCGCGGGGGTGTCCTTCACGGGCCACTACCGCGGTCCGATCGAAGCGGGCTTTGCCGTGCGGCGCAAGGACTTCGATCGCAGCCTGCTCGAGGCCGCACGCGCAGCCGGCGTCGAGGTCCGCGAAGGCACGCGCGCACTCGATCTCGTTCTCGACCACGGCCGGGTCTCGGGTGTCGTCTGCCAGAACGGCGCCGGGCCCGAAACGCTTTCCGCCCGCCTGGTGATCGGCGCCGATGGTCGGCGCAGCGTGGTGGGCCGCAGACTCGGCCTGCTGCGCGAGCACTGCTCGCTGCGCAAATTCGCCGTGCGCGGCTACTGGGACCGCGTGCAGGGCCTTGGCGAGGTCGGCGAGATGCACGTGGGTGGCGGGGGCTATTGCGGGATCGCACCGCTCTCGGCCACCAGTGCCAACGTCGCCTTCGTTCTCGACCGTGCCAGGATCAAGTCGGCCGGCGGCGACATCGAGGGCTTCTATCGTTCCTCGCTGCAGCTGTGGCCTCGCATCGCCGAGCGGCTGCAGGGTGCTCGCTTGCTCGAGCCGCCGAAAGCGATCGGCCCGCTCGCCCTCGAGGCGCGCCGCGTCACAGCGCCCGGCGCGATGCTGGTCGGCGACTCGGCCGGCTTCTACGACCCCTTTACCGGTGAAGGCGTCACCCTGGCTCTGCGCAGCGCGCAACTGGCCGCCCCCCTCGCGCAGGCGGCGCTCGCCTCGGGCAAGCTCGACGATCTCGGCCGTTACGACCGCGCCCGGCACGCCGCGACGCGCGACAAGTTCCGATTGAACCGGCTACTGCAGACGACGGTCGCACGGCCGTGGGTGGCCGATTCCGTGGCCCGCAAGCTCGCGCGCCGGCCGGATCTCGCCGACCGGCTCGTGGGCATCGCGGGCGACTTCGTCCCCGCCCGCTCTGCCCTGAGCCTTGGTTTCGCCTGGGACCTGCTGCGGAGCTGAAGAAGCGCCAAGCCCCCCGGATTGCCTAGACCAGCAGCAGCATCTCGCGATACTTCGGCAGCGACCAGAACTCGTCGGCAACGGATTCCTCGACGCGATCGCAGACCTCGCGAACCGAGGCCATCGCCGGCACCACTTCGCCGGCCAGGATGTGCGCCTTCTTCTCGAGCGAGGACTCGCCCGTGGCGTGATCGCTGGCGACCTGCAACTCCGCCATCCGGCTCAGCACGTCGTCCATGTGCGCGCCCAGCCGCTCCAGCGCCACCGAGATCGCCTTGCGCGCGCCGGCGCTGCTCAGCAGCGAGTGCTGCCGGTACGCGGCCGGGAGCACGTGCGTCTGCACGATGCTCTTCAGGGCTTCCACCTCGATCTCGATGTCCTTGACGTAACGCTCCAGCTTCACGTGATAGCGCGCCTCCACCTCGGTCGCGGAGAAGACCCGCATCCGAGCCAGGAACTCACGGGTTTCCGGCCTCATCATCTCGGCCAGCGCCTCGGGAGTGTTCCGCAAATTCGGAAGGCCCCGGCGTGCCGCTTCCTCGACCCACTCCGCCGAGTAGTTGTTGCCTTCGAAGCGTATCGCCCGCGTCGAAACTACTGCCTGCTTCACGACCTCGATCACGGCCTCGGCGAGAGAGCTCCCGCTCTCCAGCCGTTCCTTCAACGCCTTCTCGAACTCGCCCAGTTCCTCGGCCACCGCCGCATTCAGGAACGCCACGGGAATCGAGATCGAGGCTGCCGAGGAGACGGCGCGGAACTCGAACTTGTCGCCGGTGAATGCGAAGGGAGAGGTGCGATTTCGGTCGGTCTGGTCGCGCGCGACCTCGGGCAGCTGGCGAATCCCCAGGGCGATCTTCTCGACGCCGGCGCTACCCGTGATCTCGCCCTTTTCGATCGCGTCGAGCACGCGCGTCAACTGTGCGCCCAGGAACACCGAGATGATGGCCGGCGGCGCCTCGTTCGCGCCCAGCCGATGGTCGTTGCCCGAGCTGGCGATCGAGGCGCGCAGCAGCCCCGCGCGCCGGTGCACGGCCCGCAGCGTCGCCGTCAGGAACACCAGGAACTCGAGATTCTGTTGGGGTGTCGCGCCTGGTTCCAGGAGGTTGCGCCCCTGCGAGTCCATCATCGACCAGTTGCAGTGCTTGCCGCTGCCGTTTACGCCGGCGAACGGCTTTTCGTGCAATAGG
>JAQBHI010000165.1:0-15619 GCA_032127875.1 Acidobacteriota bacterium | reverse complement strand
TAGGCGAAGCGCACTACGTCTACGCTCGGCGCGTCCTGTAGTACCGAGCGCCTCGAGGCGGGTCACCCTGTCCGACACGTCGAGGATGGCGCGCCGAGCTTCGCGACTGGTGGCGCCGCGCCGGCGCGGGCTGTAGTCTATGCTCCGTGATACGGGCCTGCCCCGGCCCCGGAGATCCCCGGCATGGCGTTGTGGTCTTTTCTGGATCGCGACCGCTCGATCGCAGCCCCCGGCTTCAGCCGCTGGCGGGTTCCCCCCGCGGCGCTCGCCATTCATCTGTGCATCGGGCAGGTGTACGCCTTCAGCGTGTTCAAGCTGCCGCTGTCGAAGCTGATCGGGATCAGCGAGCCGGCGCCGGATGACTGGAAGCTGTCGACCCTGGGCTGGGTATTCAGCTGCGCGATCGTCTTTCTCGGAGTCTCGGCCGCCGTGTTCGGCGCGTGGCTGGAGCGCGTGGGCCCCCGGCGTGCGATGTTCACGAGCGCGTGCTGCTTCAGCGGGGGCTTCCTGGTCGGCGCCGCCGGCATCGCGACCCACCAGTTCTGGCTGCTGGTGCTGGGCTACGGCGTGCTCGGCGGGATCGGACTCGGCCTCGGCTACATCTCGCCCGTTTCCACGCTCATCAAATGGTTCCCCGATCGACCTGGGATGGCGACGGGAATGGCGATCATGGGCTTCGGAGGCGGCGCGATGATCGCCAGTCCGCTCTCCGTGGCCCTCATGCAGTTCTTCAAGACGCCGGAGACGCAAGGTGTGGTCGGGGCCTTCCTGAGCATGGGCGCAATCTATTTCGCCTTCATGATGTTCGGCGCGTTCACCGTGCGCGTGCCCCCGCACGGATGGAAGCCGGCCGGGTTCGTTGCAGGTCCTGCCAAGGCGCTCGTCACCAGCGCCAACGTGGAAGTGAACGAGGCGATGCGGACGCGGCCGTTCTGGCTGCTCTGGGTGATCCTGTGCATGAACGTGACCGCGGGCATCGGCATCCTGGAGCAGGCGAGCCCGATGATCCAGGAGATCTTCAAGGGGCGCGTGCTGGCGCCAGCGGCGGCCGGATTCGTGAGCCTGCTGTCGCTCGCGAACATGATCGGGCGCTTCCTGTGGAGCTCGCTCTCCGACCGAATCGGCCGCCTCGCCACGTACTTCACGTTCTTCGCGCTCGGCGGCGTCCTCTACGCGAGCATCCCTGCCGTGGCGGCCACCGCGAGCGTGCCGCTCTTCGTGCTGGTGTGTGTGGTGGTGCTCACCATGTATGGCGGCGGCTTCGCCACGATCCCAGCCTACCTGCGCGACCTCTTCGGGACGATGCAGGTGGGCGCCATCCACGGCCGCCTGCTCACCGCGTGGAGCACCGCCGGCATCCTCGGCCCCGTGCTCGTGAACTACATCCGCGAGTATCAGATCGCGCAGGGGGTGCCCCGGGCCCAGGCGTACAACGTGACGATGTACGTGATGGCAGGGCTGCTGGCGATCGGCTTCGTAGCCAACCTCCTGGTGCGAGCGGTGGACGCGAAGCACCATTTCTCCGGCGCGCTTGCCGGCGGAGGCACGCGTGGCTGAGACACCGGGCGGGTCGGCCGGCACGGGCGGCGGGCAGAAGCTGCTCGTCGCCCTGGCCTGGCTCTACGTGGGCGTGCCGCTCGCATGGGGGGTGGCGCAGACGCTGGAGAAGTGCATCGCACTCTTCAAGTAGCGCGCGGCGCAAGTGCTGCCGCCCACCTGAGCAATTTTCTGGACCGCCCTCCACCTCTGGTCAAGACGAGGTTGGGGGGAAGGCTAGCCTCCCGGTTCGAGGGCAGTCGACCACAAACTGGACGCCGTGCGGCTTGTCCCATGTATGCCTCGCGCGCGAGCTCCCGATCTGCCCCGTCTGGCCCACAATACCCGGGCCATGGGCCGACCGCTCTACGACCTCTTGCCCTCGGGCGAATTCAGCACTGACGATCTGCTCGGGCGCTTTCTCGACTACGTGGCCAGCCGGCGCCTCGAGCTCTACGCCGCCCAGGAGGAGGCGATCCTCGCGCTGTTCGAGGGCAAGAACCTGATCCTGAACACGCCGACAGGTTCTGGAAAGACGCTGGCCGCGTCCGCCTTGCATTTCGACTCGCTCGCCCGCGACCGCCGCTCGGTGTACACCTCCCCCATCAAGGCGCTGGTCAACGAGAAATGGCGGGCGCTGTGCGGCGAGCTCGGCCCTGAAAACGTCGGCTTGTCCACGGGCGATGCGACCGTCAATCGCGACGCGCCCGTGCTGTGCTGCACCGCGGAGGTACTCGCGAACATCGCGCTGCGCGAAGGTGCCGCCGCCGCTGTCGACGACGTGGTGATGGACGAATTCCACTGGTACGCGGACCGCGACCGTGGTGTCGCGTGGCAAGTGCCGCTGCTGACGCTGCCGCAGGCGCGCTTCCTGCTCATGTCCGCCACGCTGGGCGACGTGACGTTCTTTGCCGAGGCACTCACCCGCCTCAACGACCTGCCCACGGCCGTCGTGAAGTCCGCCGAGCGCCCCGTGCCGCTCGAGTACGCCTACTCGCAGATCCCGCTGGCGCAGACGCTCGAGAAGCTCGTTTCCGAGGACAAGGCGCCCGTGTATGTGGTCAGCTTCACGCAGAAGGACGCCGCCGACAGCGCCCAGGACTTCACGAGCCTCAACCTGTGCAGCCGCGAGGAGAAGAACGCGGTGGCCGAGGCGATCCAGGATTTCCGCTTCACGAGCCCGTACGGTCCCCACGTCCGCAAATGGCTGAAACAAGGCATCGGGGTGCATCACGCCGGCCTCTTGCCCAAGTATCGCGTGCTGGTCGAGCAGCTCGCGCAGCGGGGTCTGCTCAAGATCATCTGTGGCACGGACACGCTGGGCGTCGGCATCAACGTGCCGATCCGAACCGTGCTGTTCACGCGCCTGTGCAAGTTCGACGGCCAGAAGACCGCGCTGCTCTCCGCCCGCGACTTCCACCAGATCGCGGGGCGCGCCGGCCGCAAGGGATTCGACGACCAGGGCTTCGTCGTGGCGCAGGCCCCGGAGCATTTCATCGAGAACCTGCGCCTCGACGAAAAGGCCAAGGGCGGCAAGAAGGTCGTGAAGCGCAAGCCGCCCGAGCACAACTTCGCCAACTGGGACCTGCAGACCTTCAAGCGCTTGATGGGTGCTCCGCCCGAGCGGCTGACGTCGCGCTTCGAGGTTTCGCACGGCCTGCTGCTGAACGTCCTGTCACGGCGCAGCGACGGTTGCCGCGCGATGCAGGCGCTCGTCCGCGACAGCCACGAGACGGAGCATGCCAAGAGGGCTCATTTCAAGCGCGCCTGGCAGTTGTTCCGGGCCCTGGTGCAGCGCGGCATAGTGGAGATCACGCCGCGCACCCCGGACGGCTCACGCGTGCGCGTCAACGTCGACCTGCAGGAAGACTTCTCGATGAACCAGGCGCTCTCGCTGTACCTGCTCGAGACGCTGCCGCTGCTCGATGCGGAGCTGGAGAGCTACGCTCTCGATCTGCTGACGCTGGTCGAGAGCATCCTCGAGAACCCGGAGCTGATCCTGCGCAAGCAGCTCGACAAGCTGAAGGACAAGAAGGTCGCGGAGATGAAGGCGGAGGGTCTCGACTACGACCAGCGCATGGCCGAGCTGGAGAAGATGGAGCCTCCCAAGCCGCTGCGCGACTTCGTCTACGGGACGTTCAACGCCTTCGCCGAGCGCCACCCGTGGGTGGGTGAAGAGAACATCCGGCCGAAGTCGATCGCGCGCGAGATGTTCGAAGGCTTCCGGTCTTTTTCCGACTACGTGCAGGAGTACGACCTGGAGCGTGCCGAGGGCCTGCTGCTGCGCCACCTCAACAGCGTCTACAAAGTGCTGAGCCAGAGCGTGCCCGACGGCGTCAAGAACGACAACGTGCGCGAGCTGGAGCTATACCTGCGCGAGATGCTGCGCGGGGTCGACTCCAGCCTGCTCGACGAGTGGAAACAAATGCGCGATCCCGACTATCAGCCGCCCGGCGCGGGTGCGCAGCCGCGTCCGGCGCCGCCGGAGGAGGCTCCGGACGTCACGCGCGACACCAGGGCCTTTACCGCCGCGATCCGCACGCGTGGCTTCGCGTTCCTCCGGGCGTGGTCGCTCGCAGACGATGAAGCCGCTCTCGAGCTGATCGACTCCCCCGCCAGCGACGACGCCGAGCCGTGGACGACTGCGCGCCTGCGGGCGGCGCGTGAAGCGTATCGCGTCGAGCACGCCGCTGGACTCCGCCTCGACCCCGAGGCACGCAACCTCCGTCACACTTCCGTCCAGCCCTCGGACGATCGGAGCCTGTGGCGCGTGCAGCAGATGCTGGTCGATAGCGAGGGGCTGAACGACTGGGTGTTGGAGCTCGACGTGAACCTCGCGGCGTCACGCGAGGCGGGCACGCCGGTGGTTCGGTTGCTGCGCCTGGGCAGCCTGGTGTGAGGGCGCGCCTATTCGGAGCGCAACGCGTGTGCGGGATCCACCGCCAGGGCACGTCGCGACGGGACGCCTCGTGTCTCGTGTAACGGGCGAGCCTGTCCCCGAGTTCCTGAACTTTGCGTCCTGCACGCTCGCAACCGATTTGATCGGGGGCGCGTTCGCGCGATACCCTCTCGTTTTGCCGCGACCGTCGCGAGCGAGCGCGGCCCGAGGTGCTACATGAGTAATTGGAACCCTCAGACCGGCTCATCCGTTCCTGCGAGTGGCATCGCTCGCCTCAAGGGAGGGCCCTAGATGTAGAGATGCAGTTGCGCGAGGAATGTCTTCGTGAGGCGATCGCTCCTGCGATTGCGATCCCGATAGTACGAGATGTCGACGTTCCAGTGGGTCCTCGGAAAGAGCTCGAGCTCGAAGACCAGCCGCTCCAGGCCGTCGCTTTCTTCGCCGAGCGCGGTACGCAACTGCGGTGAGAACTTGAGCCAGACGCCACGCCACGCTTCGAAGCCGGCCTCGCCGAAGAGAGCATAGGAGGGCCCTGCCGGCACTCCCTGCTTGAACAGCGCATCGGCCTCGCTCCAGAGGCTGAGACGCTTCGTCGGTGCGAACCCGAACGCGACGCCGCCTGCACCGCTGCGCGGATCGCGCTTCGAGGCATCGCGGAAGAGCCCCGAGACCACCACCACGCTGCGCGTGCTGAGGTCCATCTGGAACCGGCCGGTTGCGGTGAACGCCTGCCGCCCATCGTCGTCGAGGATCGAGTCGGCGCGGCCCGGCCCCACCGAGAGCTGCAGTTGTTGGCGCTGCCAGATCTGGCTGAGCTCGAGAGCATAGACCTGATCACGCGTGTCGAAGCTGAGGCTGCGGCGCGTGAGGGCGGTGTGGTCGGCGACACGGATCCCGTAAGCTGGAAGGAAGCGGCCCAGGCGAAATCCAAGCCCCTTCTGCGACTGGTGCGCGACCCAGTACTCGTACGAGTCGATCTCCGACCCTTCGTCCAGCGGCCTGCGGCCGACCTCGCCGTAGAGGGTGAAGCCCTTGACCTGATACGCGGCCAGCAGATCTGCGTTCATGAAGAAGTTGCGCTCGATGTTGGCGCCGCCGAAGTCGACGCTGAGATGCGCGGGCCTCGAGTCGAGCCCGAGCTGTAGCGGGGCGAGGCCCTTGCCGAACGCACCCCACAAGAAACCCTCCTCGTTCCCGGCCGGATGGCCTGGCTGACTTCTCCCCGTGGTCGAGAGTTCCTCGCGGGAGAGCGAGCGCCCGTAGCGAGTCAAAAGCCCGCCGCCCGTCGGCGAGTAGTGGCAGGTGATGCAGCGCGTGTACTGCCGGGAGAGGAAGATCGGCTCGGCATCGGCGCCGCTCGCAGCCAACACGAGTCCGGCGACGGCGAGAACGCCGCAGACCCGGCCGCTCATCGCGATTGCCCAGCCGGCGTGGCCACGAAGGACACTTTCACCTGGACCTCGCTCTTCACTCCGACACCAAGATACTGCGGCTTGGGGATCGCGAAATCAGCGAGCGCCAGCGGGAAGCTCGCCTCGACGCGAACGCTCGTGCCCTCGCGGCGGATCTCGGCCTGGCCTTTTACCGGAGCCGCGGCGCCGTGAAGCGCCAGCTCGCCGGTGAAACTGGTCCGGCCCGAGAAGCTCTCGGCGTCCACGTCGTCGAGGCGGATCTCCGAGATCACTGCCTTGTCGAAAGCCGCGCCCCTGTCGACCTCGAGATAGTTGCCGCGCATGTGCCGGTTGCGCAGACCGATGCCGCTGTCCAGCGTCGTCAGGTCCACCGAGAGCTCTCCGCCGAACGCGGCGGGGCGCAGCGCCGTGAGCGACACGCTGCCCGTGAGGGCCGCGCTCTTCGCCTCGAAGCTGCCACCCACCGTCAGCGGACAGATCACCCGTACCTCGCCTTGCGACACGCGCCAGGAGCTGGCCGATGCGGCTGCAGCGCTCGCAGCGAGCAGCAGCAAGCCGGCCAAGGTGAGACGCACTCGGATCCAGGCTCGCTCCCAGCTCATCGCCGTTGGCCTTTTCTCAAAGCGTGATCGTATGTACGTCGTTCGTAAGCTGCGTCTGGAACTGCCGGAGCGAACTGGTTGCGGGGCCGTTCAAGAGCTGGCCGCCAGTCGAGAGTCCGTTTGTCTTCGGTCACCCCGATTGCCTCCTCGCCCGAGGCTCACGCGAGTGTGCAACACGCATGCCGCGTCCCCGCACGCGCGAAAACGGGGCTCAAAACCGTCACAGCCCAGCAAGGGAAAGGAATCGCCGTCCTCCGCGAAGAGGGCGGCGTCTACGCACAGCCCTCGGAGCGCCACCGCGATGGGGAGCCGAGCGGTCCGCAGCGCCTGCGGTGGCTGGTCCGGCAGCTACGGAAGGAGCGCCAAAGGCGAGCCGGCCAGTGCTCGCGAAGGTCCTCCGACTCGAGTTCCGGCGGAGAAAGCGGGCGTCGGGGAGATCCCCGGCGCCCGGTCGGCATCTACAAGTGTGTCACTGCCAGCTGTAGCTCAGCCGGACGAAGCCCACCCAGGCCTGGTAGTCGCCGTTGTCGGCTTGCAGGAAGAACGAGGCCGGCATGTAGTTCAGGTTGTTCCCGGTCTGCGAGTCGTCAATCTTGTAATCCTCGTAGCCGAGTCCGGCTGCCGCGGTCCATTGCTTGGCGAGCTGGTACTTGAGCGAGCCCCAGAGTGCCGTCAGCTTGGTGTCGTCGAAGGCGCCGATAGAGCAGGGCGTCGTTCCGGTCGTGGTGCACTGGCGCAGCAGCGGGCTCGTGCCGTAGATCGCGCTGTACCCAGGCAACAGCGACACGTCGTTGTTGCCGTCGACCTTCTGGTAGCGCCCGAACACGTGAAGGAACCACTTCTCCGGCTTGAGGGTCAGGTCGACGCCGCCGCCGAAGGTGTTGCCCTTGTTCGTGATGTTGGCGGTCCACACGTCGTTGGGGTTGAAGTTGATCGTCCCGCCGCTTTGGCGGCCATTCTGCAGGATGTCACCGTTCTCCCACGTGTAGAAGGCGTACACGGTGGCGCGCTCGTTGGGGGTGAGGTTGGCCTCAACCGTGAACGTATCGTACTTGTCGTCGATCATGCCGAGGGGCGCCTGCTCGCCGCCTGGGCAAAACACCGCCTGGGTCGGGAAAGCCGCAATGTCCTCGCATTCCACCGGTTTCTGGTCGTACTTGAACTTGGTGTGGATGTACGATGCGAACAAGCTGGCCTTGCCCGAGCCGGGCGACAGCTCGACGGTCCCGCCCACGCGCGTCAGGTCGCGCTTCGCCTGGTCGACGCGGCGCAGCACGGTCTGGTTGGCGGGCAAGCCGCTCTCGAGGAACGAGTGCTCCTCGGCCTCGACGGCGTGGTAGTTGCTGTGATCGCGGTTGCCGAACTCGCCCAGGCCGCGGAGCACGATCCAGTCGCCGCGGTAGTCGGCGGCGACGCGGAACACGTTCTCGCTGGTGTTCTCGGCCTCCCGGAAGGTTCGGGCAACTTTGTTGTATTTGTAGCCCCCCTCGACGCTGAAGGCTCCCTTGCCCAGCGTTGCGTAGGCATCGAGCACGTCGCTGGTGTATCCGTAGGGAACGCTGATACGTGGGATCTCCTCCCAGACGGCGTCGAAGCGGACGTAGCCCAGGGGCAACTCGTAGCGCGGGGTCTTGTTGTCGTGGTCGTAGCGGCGGTAGCGGGCGTTGAGGCTCAGCGCGTCGGTGGGCCGCGTGTTGAAGAAGAAGTTGAGCGACGTGGTGTCGATCTTGCCGTCCAACGTCGAGGCCGGCAGCGACGCCGTGGTCGCGGGCCGGCCGTCGGGCGTGAGGATCGCAGTGTTCGTCGTCCAGGCAATCAGCGGGTCCTCGTTCTGGCGCAGCTGACCCAGCGTGAGGTCGGCCGTGAGGCGCGTCTTGTTTCCGAACTTCAGCGTGGCGCCAACGGTTTCCATCGTGGCCTTGTTGTCGGGGGGGAGTGCCATCAGGCCGAATGTCGCGCCGCCCTTGGAGGCGGCTCCCGGCGCAAGGTAGGCCGAGCCGTCGGTCGCGTCGGTCGAGCGGAACGGGTTGTCGAAGGCGAACGTGTCGAAGGCATTATGAAAGTCGTTGAACAGCACGGCCGCCCGGGCCACGCCCCATTTGCCCTTGAACGACGCGTTGACCGCGAGATCCTGGGTGATGTAGCGGATCGGCTCCGGGGTCTCGACCACGTTGCCGAAGCCAAAGGACGTGCCAGCCGCGGCGCGGGTTCCGGAGCGCCGTTCGTGGCCGTAGCTCACGCCGAGGTCGAAGTTCGAGTCCTTGGGCGTGAGGCTGAAGGACAGCTTGGTCCGGCCGCGCAACAGCTTGAGGTCGATGTTGGCCGGGGCGGCGGCCAGGCTCGGCGCGACGAGGCTGCCGAGGAACGCAAAGTTGATCGACGGCCCGGGCGCGGCGGCGATGATGCCCTGGTTGAAGGCCTGAGTGCTGTCTGCGATCTGCCAGCTGGTGTCGGTGGTGGGGCTCAGGATGCTCTTGCCGCCGTTGCCGAAGTTGTGCGGGATGCCGAGGTAGCTGGCCTCGAAGCGGACGACGCCGTTGTCGACGAAGGCCGCGTGGCGTTGGTCCTTCTGCGTGATGTCCCGCGAGCGGATACCCCAGCGCAGGTCGCCCTTCTTGCCCACGAGGCTGATGAGGGGCGCGACGGGGCCCTGGGGGATGTCGCGGTACTCGAGGAACTTCGAGGAGTCCGTGTCGAAGTCCTTCTGCAGGATCCCGAGGCTGACCTCGCCCACGTTGAAGTCCTCCTGGGCGAGAACGGGCGCCGCGAGTGCGAGAACGGCGAAGGTCGAAAGAATGCGCTTCATGGCCCCTCCTATCGCCCGAGGTACGGCGCAGTCGGCGCGTTGCCGCCGTGCACGTTCTGGTGGCAGTTCTTGCACGCGTGCTCGACCGCGCGGTTGCTTGCGGTCGCCGCCGTGCCGGTGGCGTTGATCCCCGTGTAGAGCGTGCCGGGATGCCGCGTGTTGAGGTGGCAGCGCTGGCAGAGCCAAGGTTGCTGCGAGACCAGCATCTTGTCGTGGTTCGAGCCGTGCGGGTTGTGGCAGTTCAGGCAGTTCTCCCGCACCGGCGCGTGCTCCCAGAAGAACGGTCCGCGCTTTTCGGTGTGGCACTGCAGGCAGAGGTCGTGGGGGACGTCGGCCTTGATCATCTTCGGCCGGCTGCCGTCGTGGGGGTTGTGGCAGCTGGTGCAGGTCATCAAGCCCTCGCGGACCGGATGATGCGAAGTGCGCAGGCTCTGGGCCCGGATCGCGCTGTGGCAGCTGTAGCAGGTCTCGGGCTCGGTCGCCGTCTTCAGCTGAGCCTTGGGCGACTTGAAGGCGTGAACGGAGTGGCAGGAGAGGCAGCTGACGTCGCGCCGGTCGTGGGCGCTGCCCTTCCAAGTCGGATGGCTGTCCTCGTGGCAGCTCAGGCAGGTGTTATTGGCCTCCCGCGGGCTGAGCTTCTTGAAGGAAGGCGCGGGCGCATCGCTCCGGCCCTCCGCCTCTGCGTCGGCGTGCTCGGCGGCGCCGGCGTGGCAGGCCACGCACGCCTGGGCGATCCCGGCGTGTGGGCTGCGCGTGAACGCGTGGGTGAAGGCGTTGTCCTCATGGCAGGCCTGACAGGTCGAGACGTCCACCGGTGGTGCGGCTTCCTGGGCACTCGCCGCGGACGTGCACAGGGCCAGCGCACCAAGGGACGCCGCGACGGTCAGGACCGTCGCTGCGAGATCCCGGTATCGCATGCTGCTTCCTCCTTCGTTCTTCGCCGACCTTCCAATAGACGCTACCGCGATCCCCGTCCCCGATCAATGGGTCATATGAACCAAGGCCGCTGCAGGGCACCCCAGGCGGGCTGAGGACGCCCTCCACAAGGGCCCCGTCGCGAGCGATAATGGCGGCCGATGTCCCGCCGACCGGCACGCTCAGCCACGCGGCCGTCCCCCGCGCGTGAGCCCGCTCACGTCGCGCTCGCGAAAGCGCGGCCTACGGTCTAGGCCAAGAGCATGCGCTGGCCCTTTGGATCGCCCGACGCAGTCGAGCCGGCGGCCGACGAGCATCGGTCCCCGGCCCTGGGCGCGCTGGTCGCGTCACTGCACCCCGACCGACGCTGCCAGGTGCTGGACCTCGGCCGGCCGGTCGGGCCGAACATCGAGTGGCTCTCGGCGCGAAACTGCCGGGTCTTCGTCGTGGATCTGCACCGCTCGCTGCTCGCCGAGACGATCGAGGCCCGCAAGCCCGAGAACGCGGCGCGCCTGTTCGACAAGCTGCTGCCGCTCGCCAAGGACGACCGCTTCGACGCGGTGCTGGCCTGGGACCTCTTCAACTACCTGCGGCCCGACCAGATCGGCTCGCTAATGGCCCGGCTCTCGCCGGCCTGCCGGCGCGGCACGCTGCTGCTCGCCTTCGTGGCCACGCGCCGGGAGATCCCAGCGGTGCCGATGCGCTATCGCATCCTCGGTCCGCAGATGCTGGCCTGGCAGGGTGCTGCCGCACGCACCCGCAGCTCGCCGTGCTATCACGGCCCCGACCTCGCCCGCCTCATGCCGGACTTCAAGGTGAAGTCCAGCTTCTTGTTGCGCAACGGCATCCAGGAGTACCTGTTCTCGTTCGGAGCCTTGGCGGAGGAAGCTCGGGCCACTCGTCGCTCCGCGCCTGAGTGAATCAGGCGCTGCGCTGCCCGCGGCCTCACTCGCGATAGGATCGCGCTTTGCGCAAGGAGACCATGCCCAAGACCGCGTCGCCCTTCGATTGGCATCCGGAGCCGGATCTCGTCGGCATCCACGAACCGTCTGCGCGCCCGGCCCTGGAACGCCTTGGCGCCGCGGCCTGGGCGGCCGCCCTCGACTATCACTTCCAGGAGGCGATGCGCCGGCCCGTCGGCCTCGACAGCTATCCCGAAATGCGGCGCCGCCTGTTTGGCGGCGGAGCCGATCCGGCGGCCGCGGCTGCGGCCATGCCGAGCCCGGCGCCGCTTCACCCGACGCCGTCGGCGCAGGTGCTCGAGGAGTTCACCCGGCGCCTGGCGCCGTACCAGTACAACGCGTCGCACCCGCGCTCCTACAGCTACTTCACACCACCCGCGCTGCCGCTCTCGATCGTGGGCGAGTTGCTCGCGCAATGGATCAACCAGGGCGTGGACGTGTGGCACGCGGGCCCGTCCGCTTCGCTCGTCGAGGAAGAGGTGATCGCGTGGCTGGGCGCAGTCGTCGGCTATGGGGAGGGCAGTTTTGGGCTGCTCACGTCGGGCGGCGTGATGGCGAACCTGATCGGATTGACGCTCGCACGTGACGTGCACCTTCGGAGGCTGCTGGGCCTCACGAGCGCCCCACGCGGGCGCGCGCTCGAGGGCGTGCGCGTCTACGCGTCCGACCAGACCCACTTCTCCATCGCGCGGGCGCTCGACGTCCTGGGCTTCCCCGCCGACACGCTCCGCGTGCTGGCCTCCGACGAGCGCTTCCGGCTCCGTGGCGCGCCCGTGGCCGCCGCTGTGGCCGAGGACCGCAAGGCAGGCCTGTGCCCGCTGGCCATCGCCGGCGTCGCCGGCTCGACCAACACCGGCTCCGTCGACCGGACCGGCGAGCTCGCGGACGTGGCGGAGAAAGAGAACCTCTGGCTGCACGTCGATGCGGCGTACGGCGCGGCCGCGCGGCTTTCGCGCCGCGACGCCGGGCGCGTGAGCGATCTGGAACGGGCCGATTCCGTGACGATCGACCCGCACAAGTGGTTCTTCCAGGCCTGCGACATCGGCGGCCTGGTCGTCAAGCGCCGCGCCGACTTGCGTGCGACGTTCAACCGTTCGCCCGAGTACTACCGCGCGAACCGCCCGGAGGACGAGCCGCTCCACTGGTACCAGTACTCGATCGAGGGCACGCGCCGATTCCGCGGCCTCAAGCTGTGGCTGTCGTGGAAGCACCTGGGCACGGAGGGTCTCGGCCGCCTCGTCGAGATGAACGACGATCTTGCGGCGTACCTGGCGCGGCGCATCCGCGAGAGCGACGACTTCGAGGCGCTGCCCGAGGAGCCGGAGCTTTCGATCGTCTGCTTCCGCCACTTGCCGGGCGGCCGCGAGAAGTCGAAGAGCCTCGACCCGGTTGCCGTCGACCGCTATCAGGATCGGCTGCAACGGGCCCTCGAGGTGTCGGGCGAGGCCTGGGTCTCGACCACGAAGCTGCGCGGCCGCACCTGGCTGCGCGCCGGTATCGTGAATTTCCTCTCGACCGAGGCGGACATCGACCACACGCTCGCGACGTTGCGCCGGCTGTCGGCCGACGCGGCGGCGGGGTCGCTCGCCTAGAGAAACCGCGCGCGGCGCAGCTTGCAGCAGTGTGCGCAGCCCGCGGGGCTGGTCGCTCACGACGTTTGTGCGAGCTACTTCTTGGGCGGCGTGTATTCCTTGAGCCAAGTGACGTCGATGTCCTTGGCCTTACGGTTGTCCTTTTCCTTCTGCAGCCACTGGCCCATCTCGTTCAGCTCGTCCGCGTCTTTTTTCGGCAGCTTCGCGACGTGGCAGGACTGGCAGTTCGTCACCGCGGCGATGCCGTCCGCCTTGGCCTTCTTCAGGAACTCCATCGTGGCCTGCGCCGGCGTCGCGAAGGTGAGCGAACCCGCGACGACTGCGAACGCGAGACCGCTTGCAGCACTCTTGTGACGAAAGCTCATTGCACTCCCCTTGGCCATCGCCCTAGAAACGCCGCGCCAACCGGGTGCACCGGACCCAGGCCCGGTAGCCACCATCGTTCGCGGCGGGTAACAGCGACCCCGCACGTAGTCTAGCAGCTTGGTGTTGAATCGCTCTTGATCCAGTCGTTGCGAAACGCGAGCGAGACCGCCTCCAGCTTCGAGTGGACGCCGAGCTTCTCGAGAATGTTGTGCACGTGGTTGCGAACGGTGGCGGGGCTGATGCCCAGACGCTGGGCGACTTCCTTGTTCTGAAGCCCCGAGGCCATGCCCTGGAGGATCTCGCGTTCGCGTGCTGTGAGCGGCGGCGCCGACGTGGGCTGGCGAGGAGCGGCCGCAGCGGGCGCCGCCCGGTCGAGGATGTGGACGATCAGGAACTCGCCGGGCCGTGCGCCAGGGACCGGCAGTATCGTGGCGTGGGCGCTGCGCCGTCCGATCTCCCCACGCGCCACGTCGAGGATGAACCCGGAGACCGGCTCCCCGCTTGCGACGGCGTTCTTGACGGGGCAGTTCTGGTAGCAGAAACGGTTGCCGTACACGTCGTGGCCGCCTAGCACGTCGAAGCACCGACGGCCCAGGGCCTCGGCAGAGGACCGGCCGAGCAGCTCCGCTGCCCCGCGGTTCCAGAAGACGACACGGTCCGTCTCGTCCGTGGCGAGTGCGGGCGGGCTCCCCGGCAAGGCGAGGACAGCCAGCATGTCTGGCGTCGATCGACGCTGCGCTTCCCGCTCCGCCGTGCGGCGTGCCGAGGTGATGCTTTCGATGCTCCCCATGCTTGCGGCCTCCTGGGGTCTGCTACAGCAATGCCGATGCCAGCCCCTGCCTGGCGACTAGCTCTTCTGGGACGCGCTCACGGCACCCAGCGCCTGATACTCCTTAAGCTTGTACTGGATCTTGCGCGGGCTGATCTGCAGCAGCGCGGCTGCCCGCGACGTGCTTCCGCCGACCGATTCGAGGGTCCGCAGGATGGCCTCTTGCTCGATGAGCGCGAGGCTGCTGCCGGGGATCGCGATCCCCGCGGGCCCACCGGAGCGGGCGGTGTCGGGGCTCGCCCGCAGCGTCGGGAAATGGGCCGGCGTCAGCACTGGCTCTTCCGCGAGCACCACCGCGCGTTCGATCGCGTTCTCGAGCTGTCGCACATTACCCGGCCAGGGCTGGTTCACGAGCAGCGCCAGGGCTTCGTCCGAGAGACTCCTGACCGCCTTGCCGTTGCGCGTCGCGTACTTCACCAGGAAGTGCTGGGCGAGCACGGGCACGTCGGCGGGTCGTTCCCGCAGCGAGGGAATGCGAATCTCGATGACGTTCAGGCGATAGTAGAGGTCTTCGCGGAAAGAGCCGTCGGCGATCTTCTGCGCGAGGTCCCGGTGCGTGGCGCAAACGATGCGCACGTCCACCTTGAAGGTCCGGTTGCCGCCGACGCGCTCGAACTCGCGTTCCTCGAGAAAGCGCAGCAGTTTCACCTGAACCGTCGGCGAGATGTCGCCGATCTCGTCCAGGAACAGCGTGCCCCCGTCAGCGGCCTCGAAACGCCCGGCGCGGGTGGTGATGGCTCCGGTGAAGGAGCCCTTCTCATGGCCGAACAGCTCGCTTTCGAGCAGCGTCTCCGGCAACGCGGCGCAGGCGATCTTGACGAAGGGACGGCCCCGCCGGGGGCTGGCCTGATGCAAGGCCTGCGCAAACAGCTCCTTGCCGGTCCCGCTCTCGCCGAGCAGCAGCACCGAGGCGACCGAGGGGGCCACGTGGCGGATCGTCTTGAACGCCTGCAGCATGCCCGGGCTCTCGCCCACCAGGTTCTCGAAGCGGTACTTGTCGTCGACGCGCTCGCGGAGCAGGCGGGTCTCCTCGAGCAGGTGCTTCTTTTCGAGGGCGCGCTCGAGGATCACCTCGAGCTCCTCGACGTCGATCGGCTTGCCCAGGTAGTCCTCGGCCCCGCTCTTCATGGCGCGAACCGCGGTCTTCACGGTGCCATAGGCCGTCATCAGGATGACCATGGTCTGCGGACGCAACTGCTTGATGCGCGCCAGCAGTTCGAGCCCATCCATGCCGGGCATGCGCAGGTCGGTGAGCACGATATCGGCATCGATCTGCTCGACGAGCCCCAGGCCACTCGTGGCGTCGTTGGCTCGGGCCACCTCGTAGCCGTCCCCCCGAAGCAGCGTCTCCAGCGCCAGGGCCGCATTGGCCTCGTCGTCGATCACCACGATGCGCGCCTTGGAGCTCACGACTTGGCCTCCCGTGGCGCCAGCGGCAAGCTGATCTCGAACACGGCGCCGCCGCCGGGCGCCGTGCCTGCGCTGATGCTGCCGCCGTGCTGCAGGATGATCTGGCGTGCGATCGAGAGCCCCAGGCCCGTGCCTTTCGGCTTCGTCGTCACGAAGAGCTGGAAGACGTCGACCCCTTCGGGCAGGCCGGGACCGGTGTCCTCGAGGCGGAGCGCCACGACGTCCTTGCGCAGCTCGACAGCGAGCGTCAACTGTCCCCCACCCGGCATGGCCTCGATGGCATTGCGTAC
>JAQBHI010000164.1:0-11631 GCA_032127875.1 Acidobacteriota bacterium | reverse complement strand
CAGCTACCAGCGCTACGGCAGGCGAGGGCCGCTCATCGCGGACATCGACGTGCGTGAGGCCACAGGCCTGCTCGCGGCACGCTGCAAGCCTTTTCTGGTCGCGGGCCCTCTCTTGGAGGCTCATAGGGGTCTTCGATTGGCGGCGGTCAAGGCGATCATCGATCCGACGACCGCGTAGGCACGGGCGGGTCGAAGCGCCACTTGGGCGGCGCTTGGGCGAGCATCGCTTCGTCCTTGGCCTCGATCGCCACGAGCCAGTGGCCGAGCAGTCCGCGGTGGGCGGCAAGATCGAAGCCGTAGTAGCTGTCGGGGTACGGCTCGAGACGCTTGAGCGCGCGCGTCAGGGTGCTGAGCGCCCCGCCCAGGTTGCCATGCGTGAGGTGGTGGAACGCCACCGAGACCTGGATCAGGCCCTGGAAGAAGTCGCGCGTCGGGCCGCGCACACCGGTCCACAGGTCTTCGAGGCTCTCGTGGCACTCGAAGTAGAGACCGGCGTTGAACTCGGAGACGCCCTTGTCGAAGAGCGCGCGCTCCTCGGCGCCCAGGCGCGGTTCGGGCCGCGGCGTCAAGCCGTCGCTTTGGGCGACGTGATCGGTTCGAGCGTCACGCCGGCCTGGGCGCGTGCCCGCTCCAGGGCCCGCTGCGCCTCGCGGTAGAGATGAACCTGGACGCGGAACGGCTCCTCGCCCTTCGCGGGCTTGCGTCTCTTGTAGGTCCCGTCGGGCTGAAGCCGGCGCGCCTTGACGTTGTCCCGGAACATCGCGTCCAGTGCGGCGAGGACCTTGGCGCGGCACTCCGGGGACTCGACGGGAAACAGCAGCTCGACCCGCTTGTCGAGGTTCCGCGGCATCCAGTCGGCGCTGCTCAGGTACAGCTCCTCGTCGCCGCCATTCTGGAAATGGAAGATGCGGGCGTGCTCGAGGAAGCGATCCACGATCGAGGTCACCTCGATCCGCTCGCTCGCCCCCTTGATCCCCGGGCGGAGGCAGCAGATGCCCCGCACGTTGAGCCTTATCCGCACCCCCGCGCGCGAGGCATCGTAGAGGGCACGGATGATGTCTTCGTCGACGAGCGAGTTCATCTTTGCGTTAATCTCCGCCGCCTGGCCCGATTGCGCGCGGCGCCGTTCGCGTTCGATCAGCGAGAGCACGCGTTCGCGTAGCTGAGTCGGGGCCATCGCCAGCTTCTTCATGTGCGGCGGGTCGGAGTAGCCTGTGAGCGCGTTGAAGAAAGCGGAGGCATCCTTGCCGATCTCCGGGTCGCCGGTCATCAGGCCCAGGTCGCCATACAGGCGCGCGGTCTTGTCGTTGTAGTTGCCGGTGCCGAGGTGGACGTAGCGCTTGATGCCATGCTTGCCGCGCCGGACCACCAGGCAGATCTTGGCGTGCGTCTTGTAGCCGCGGATCCCATAGATCACGTGGGCGCCGGATTCTTCCAGGCTCCTCGCCCAGCGAATGTTCGAGTGCTCGTCGAAACGCGCCAACAGTTCGACGAGCACGGTGACCTGTTTGCCTCGTTCCGCGGCGCGAACCAGGGCGCGGACGATCGGCGACTCGCCGCTGGTCCTATATAACGTCTGCTTGATCGCGAGCACGTCGGGGTCGTCGGCAGCCTGCGAAACGAAGGCGACGACGGGGTCGAACGATTCGTACGGGTTGTGGACGAGAACGTCGCGCTGGTCCAGGAGGGCCAGGATCTCGGCGCGTTCCGTTTCGTCGAGAGTCTGCAGGGGTTTGAGCGGAGGGTCGCGCAGATCCTCGAGGGCCGGCAGCTCGCACAACGCGAACAACGCGCGGATATCGACGGGGCCGCTCACGCGATAGACGTCGCACGCCTCGATGTCGAGGCGGGCGATCAGGCGCTCCAGAAGCGTGTCCGAGGCGCCGACTTCGATCTCCAGGCGCACCACCTGGCTCTTGCGCCGCTTCCTCAGCTCCCCCTCGATCGCCTCGAGGTAGTCGGGCCCGCCCTCGTCGTCGAGGTCCATCTCGGCATCACGGGCGACTCGAAAGGTCGCCGACTCCAGCACCTGCTGGCCTGGAAACAGCGCGGCCAGTTCGGCGCGGATCAGGTCCTCGAGCAGGGCGTAGGCGGTCCCGCTGCCGGGCAGCCGGACCAGGCGATGCAGTCGCGCCGGCACCTGCACGACGCCGAGGCGGGGCTTGTCCCCGCCCTCGGCGGGCGCCAGCAGCAGGCCCACGTTGAGGCTGAGGCCCGCGAGCATCGGGAACGGACGCGAGACGTCGATGGCGAGCGGGGTGAGCGCCGGCATCACCTCGTTCCGGAAGTACCGCGCGAGGGCCGTTCGTCCCGCCTGGTCCAGGCCGTCCACCGGGACGATCCGGATCTCCCGCTCGCCCAGGCCCGGCAGGATCTCGCTGCGCAGCGTCGCGTACAGCGTGTCCACCATCTCGTGGGCACGGGCGGAGATCTCCTGCAGTTGCTGGCCCGGCGTGAGACCGGCCAGGTCCGGCGCCGTATCCCGTTCGGCCACGGCGTTCTTCAGGGCCGCGACCCGCACCATGAAGAACTCGTCGAGGTTCGAAGCCGTGATGGTCGCGAACTTGAGGCGTTCGAGAAGCGGGTTCGAAGCGTCGGTCGCCTCCTCGAGGACGCGGCCGTTGAAGGCAAGCCACGACAGCTCGCGGTTCAGGAACAGCTCGGGCTCCTTGCGCCGGAGCTTCTTGTCGGTCACGGCTTCCCCGGCGCTTCCCGGAACGACAGCTTGCGCCCGAAGACCTCGGTCAGGAAGTCCGAGCGGGCGAGCGTCGCGAGTCGCTCCATGGTGAGATCCCCCGCACCTTCGACCTCGAGCGCCCAGGCCTCGTTCTCCACGACCACGCGCAGGTCTTTCACTTTCTGCAGATGATCGGCGTCGAGCGCGTTGGCAACGCGCAGGATTGCGGCCAGCTTGTTGACCTGCACCCGTGCATCACTGTCGAGCGCCATGTAGGGCAGGTGGGACTTCTGCGGTGTCGCCCGCCGGTGATAGCGCGCGACGTTGGAGACGATCGCCATGTCGTCGCGCGACAATCCGAAGATCTCGGCGACCGAGAGCACGTACTGGGTGTGCTTGTGGTGGCCGCGCAGGTTCACATAGATGCCTATGTCGTGGAGCAGAGCCGCCACCTCCAGCAACAGCCGGTCGCGCGGGCTCAGGCCGTGCTCGGACCCGAGCTCGTCGAAGAGCCGCGTCGCGAGCTGCGCCACGTTCTTCGCGTGCGAGGCGTCGTAGCGGTACTTCTCGCCCAGCGCCTGGGCGCTCGCGAGCACCTGCCGGCTGAAGTCCTCGATCTCGTGGCTCTCGTCGCCGCGGGCGAGGTCGAGCAGCAGCCCGGCACGCAACGAGGCGTCCGGGACGAGCACGCGCTCGGCGCTGGTCTCCGCCAGCAGCTCACGGTAGGCGAGCAGCGCCGGAACCAGCGTTTCAGCGTCCGCCTGGGTGAGCCGATAGTCCTCGACGAGGCCCTCCACCTCGTCGGCGAGCAGTTGCTCGCAAAAGGCGAGGAACGGCGCCTTTTCCAGCACCGCGAGATCCTCGGGCATCTCGGCGCCCAGGATGCGCTCCGCCGCGAAGCGCACGTCGCCGCCCAGAGCGATGAAGTGGGTCGCCTCGCGCAGCGGCATCTCGCGCCGGATGTCGCCGACCACGTTGTGGATGTGGCGCCGCAGCAGGCGCACCCATTGCTCGCGGCTGCTCTGCCAGGAGGCGAGGTTCTGCCGCATCCTGATCGACCCCAGCGCGTAGGTGCCCGAGTAGATCGGCTGGCCCTTGCGCAGGAACGAGATGTCGGCGCTGCCACCGCCTATCTCGACCAGCACCGCGTCTGCCGCGCTCACCGCCTCGTGGCCGCGCAGCCGGTCGCGCACCGCGAGGTAGGTGAGCCGATTCTCCTCGGAACCGTCGATGGTCTCGACATCGATGCCCGTGCGCAGGCGCACGCGGTCGAGGAACGTCTCGTGGTTCTGCGCCTCGCGTACGGCACTCGTCGCGACGGCGCGATAGCGCACCACACCGTAAGTGTCCATGATGCGGCGGAAGCCCTCGAGCGTCTTGAGCGCCGCCTCGATCGTCGCTGCGCCGAGCCGGCCGTGCGTGAAGACGTCCTTGCCCAGCAGCACGCCTCGCGAGGCCTCCTCGAGGATCTGGATGGCCTCGCCAGCTCGCGCGTCGGCGACGGTGAGGCGCACGGCGCTCGCCCCGATGTCGACGACACCCACGGGCCGAACCGGCTCGGGGGGCGGGGGCGGCGCGCCGGGCGCCGGCTTGCGCGTGAGCGTGCGCTTCCTGGGCTTCGGCATCAGGCCTTCGCGCGCCGGGCCACGCCCGTCTGGGTCTCCCGCTCGAAGGTCTCCACCCGCACGCTCTGGCCCAGCGCCTCTTCGAGCAGCTGGGTGCGGCGCGGCACGCCCCACAGCTCCAGGTCGCAATTGCCTTCGGACGCGCAGCGCAGGCGCAGCACGCCGCCGCGCTCGGAGACCTGCACGGAGCGGATCACTTGCCGGTGGCTGCGGTCGAGCGCGTCCACGATGCGCAGGATGCCCGCCAGCACGCGCACGCTGCGGCGCGCCTGCTTCGGCAGAGCACCGAAGCCGGCGTGCCCCCTGCGCGGGTGGCCACGGCGGTGATAGCGCGCCACGTTGGCGATCACCTCGATCTCGGTGGGCGCGAAGCCGCGCAGATCGCCGTTCTTGATCAGGTAGTAGGTGTGGCGATGGTGGCCCGGGTAGGAGATGTGGTGGCCGATGTCGTGAAGCAGCGCGGCGTTCTCGAGCAGCACGCGCTCGCCATCGCCCAGGCCGTGCAGGCGCCGCGTCGCGTCGAAAACCTGGACCGCGAGGGCCGCGGCGTGTCGCGCGTGGGGCTCGTCGTAGAGGCAACGCTCCGCCAGGTCGAAGACGCTGCGGCGGCGGATGTCCGGATAGGCCTCGGCCCGCGCCAGCGAGCGCGGGTGTCCATGGATGTAGTTGAGCAGGATCCCCTCGCGCAGCGACCACTCGCTGAGCGTCAGCTCGGAAACGCCGAGGCGCCTGGCGATCTCGTCGAACACCACGGCCCCGGCGACGATGATGTCGGCACGGCGCTCGTCCATGCCGGCCATCTTGACGCGCTCGCGGAACTGCGAGGCTACCAGCCGCTTGCGCACTGCGCGCAGGGCGGCGGCGCTCACGCTGGCGTGGTGCAGGGTCTCCGGGGGCTTTTCACCTTGTTCTTCGAGGGCCAGGCTGGCCAGGGCGAGGATCGTCCCCGAGCTGCCCACGACCCGCTCGAAACCGGCCTCGCGCAGTTTCTCGAGCTTGCCCGCCAGCGTCTCTTCGACGTGGGCGACGAGTTTGCCCTCGTCCTTCGCGGAGAGCGGGTCCGACTTCACGAAGCGTTCGGTCATGCGCAGCACGCCGAGCTTCTCCGAGAGCACGCGCTCGAGCCGGCTGCCCTCGCCCAGTGCCATCTCGACGCTGCCGCCGCCGAGGTCGATCACCAGGGCCCGCTTGCCTTCGAGGTGGACGCTGTGGAGCGCGGCGAGATAAATCAGCCGACCCTCTTGTTCGCCGGAGACGACGCGAGGCCAGAAGCCGATCTCGCGGCCGACGCGTTCGAGAAAGTCTTCTCCGTTGCGCGCCTCTCGGATCGCCGAGGTGGCAACGGCCAGGATCTTGTCGACGCCATGGGTCTGGGCGAGCCGCTTGTACTTCGAGAGCGCGGCCAGCCCCCGTTTCATCGCCGCCGCCGGCAGCCGACCGCTCGAGAGCGTGTCCGCGCCGAGCCGGACCATCTCCTTCTCGCGATCGATGACCTGGAAGGTTCCCGAGGCGCTCACCTCCACGATGATCATGTGGAAGGAGTTGCTGCCGAGGTCGATGGCCGCGATCTTCATGGAGGCAGCGACATTCTACCGAAATGCCGCCTCGCGCCGCTTTTCTAGGTTCCGGCGACGCTTAGGGAGGCCTTCTCACACCATTGTCACGCTGCGGTCGCCCCCATTGTCGAGATCCCCCGGAGCGTGGTAGCCTCTCCGCCCCCGGGGAACCGTTCCGATGACGACTGCCCTAAGAACCATGCCTGATCCCGCCACACAGATCCTCAAGCAGCGAACGCGCGGGATCTTCCGCCATCTGCCCAAGGCGCTGGCCGGCGACGAGCTGCAGATCCACCAGATGCGGGTGGCGGCACGCCGGCTGCGGGTGGCGCTGCGGCTGCTGGCCCGCAAGCCGCGCGGCAAACGCGTGCGGCGGGCCCTGGGCGTGCTGCGGGACGTGACCCGTGCGGGGGGGGGCAGCCGCGACCTCGACGTCAGCCTGATGCTCTTCGACGAACGGCTGCACGAGGCAGGCGCGGCCACGCCAGAGCGCAAGTCCCTCCGGCGGTCTTTGGCCGGGGCGCGCAATCGCAGCCGCCGGCTGTTGCCCGAGGCGCTGCTCGACGTCGAGATCGCGAGCCTGCGGCGACAGTTGAGCGCGATCCAGGCCCACGGCGGCGAGCCGGTGTTCACGGTCTTCGTGCGGCTGCGCAAGCGAGCGGAGAAGGGCCACCTGGCCCTCGTCACGCAGCTCGACGCGATCGGCGAGAGCTTCGACGCCGCGGGGCTCCACCGGGTCCGGATCGGTTGCCGGCGCTTGCGTTACGTGGCCGAGATCCTGGATGAGGTCCGCGATCAGGAGTCCGCGGCTCCTGCCGCGTTGCGCAAGCTGCAGGAGTCGCTCGGGCGGCTCCAGGACGCGCACGTGCTCGGCTGCTGGCTCGAAGGCGAAGCGGCGAAGGCCGCGACCCGCGGCCGGCAGGCGCTGGCCCAGACGGCCCGGCGCGAGCAGGAATTTGTCGTCGCCAGGTGTCAGCAGCTGCACCGGGCCTTTCTCGCGATGGAGCCGAGGGCAGTGCTGACGCGCGCGCTGGCGGTGATGATCCCGTCGCGCTCCGCGGCCTGAAGCCGCGTGCAGTGGCTGCTGATTCGGCACGCGATCGCGGTTCCGTCGGGAACCCCTGGCATCCCTGACGACGAGCGGGCGTTGACTGCGGAAGGGGAAAAGCGCTTTCGAAAGGCCGCCCGCGGCCTGGTGCGCCTCGTGCCACAGCCGGACGCGATCCTCTCGAGCCCCCTGCCGCGAGCGTTGCGAACCGCCGAGATCGCGGCGGCGGCCTGGGGTCGGCTCCGCGCGCAGGCCGAGCCGGCACTGGCCACCGGCCACTTCGCCGACTGGGAGGCGGCCGTGGCTCGACTCGGCGCGATCGATCTCGTCGCGCTGGTCGGCCACGAGCCGCACCTCTCGATGCTGCTCGCCCGCATGCTCGGCAGCAAACGCTCCGAAGGCTTCGCTTTCAAGAAGGGCGGTGTCGCCCTCGTCGATCTGCCTGGCGCCATCGCCGCGGGCGGCAGCCTGCTGGGGGCGTGGTCGCCGGCCGCGTTGCGCGAGCTGGGCTAGCCGCCTCAGCGCGCTAGCGCGGCCTCTCGGTGCACGCCGTAAACGTGCATCGTCATGCCCATCTCGCTGCGGTACTCGTCCGAGCCGCGCTCGAGTGTGCGCCACTGCCCCGAGGCCTCGAGCGAGAAGCACTGCGGGCCCTTCCCGCCGCTCGGATACTGGTTCCAGACGAGCTTCTCCGTGAGCGGCGTCCGGGTTCGCCCCTCGACGCGAACGGACCGGTACTGTGCGACCTCGTAGATCGCCTGCCGAGCGGGGTTCACGAAGAAGGTGTAGACGAGCGATTCGGTGGCGCTGGCAAACTCACCGGTGATCCTTTCCCAACCCAACTGGGCGCCGTCAGGAACCCCCGGCGGCAGCGCCACCGCGAGCCGGGGCTCGGCCGCGGAAAGCGTGAACGGCGCTTGCGCAGCCCGAAGTGCGATCGCGAACACGCAGGATCTGGAAAAGCTCAAGCCCTGATTATACGGGTCCGAGGCCGATCCGCCGGGCGATGTGGATCACCCCCAGCGCGAGCCACGCCAGTCCGACAAGGCGAAACAGCCGGAGTACCGCGGCCGTTCCGATCAGGGCCTGGATGTGCAGCGGGAAAGGCGCCTTGCAAGGACCGACGCTCGCGACCCCGAGCGCGGCAGACAGCCAGCCCAGCGGCAGCACGCTCACGGCGACGCCCAGGCGGAAGACGGCAACGGCATCGGTCGCAGCCCCGGACCAGAGCCACCCAAGCCCGGAGCCGAGCGCCACCAGCAGGAACAGCAGGAGCGTGCCGAGGATCCCGATGCGCAGGAACGTCGCGTAGGAAGCTGCGAATCCGAACACCCGACCGAGCCCGCCCGCGTGCAAGGCGCTGCAAGCGCGCCAGCGCGTGACCACCAGTGGTTCCTCGACGAGCAGCTCCGGACCCTGCACCGCCTGCGCCCCACACCACAGGCAATGGCGCCCGGCGCGCGCCAAAGCGAAGGGCCGCGCGTAGAGCCGGTGAGTGGCCACGAGCAGGATGCCGAGGCCGAGCGACGGCAGCGGCCCCAGGGGCATCTGTGTGAACAGCCACAACACCAGCGGGACGGGCAGGAACAGCAGCACGCCGAGCGCGCGAGCCCTCACGCGCCAGAGCTTAGACGAAGTGCGGCCTAGGCCGAGCGCACGGCGTTCCCCGCCGGTTCCTTGACGAAGCGATAGCCGATGCCGACCACGGTCTCGACGTGGTGACGCGCAGGGCCGAGCTTCATGCGCAGGCGGCGGATGTGGGCGTCTATGCTGCGCGTCTCGACCTCGCTCTCGTAGCCCCAGACCCGCTCGAGCAGCCGCTCACGCGTGAGCACCCGTCCGGCACGCTCGAGCATGCAACGGAACAGCTCGAACTCCTTCGCCGTCAGACGCAGTTCGCCGCCACGGTAGCGTACGCTGAAGGCCTCGAACTCGACCTCGAAGTTCTCGTCGCGATAGCCCTGCGGCGCCTCGCCCCCACCCTCGGCGCGGCGCAACGCGACGCGGCAGCGGGCGGCGAGCTCCTTCAGACTGAAGGGCTTCACGACGTAGTCGTCGGCGCCCATCTCGAGCCCGAGAACGCGATCGACCTCGTCCGCTCGCGCAGACACGATGATGATGGGAACGTGCGCGGTGGTGGCCTGGCGTCGGATCAGCCGGCACACCTCGAGGCCGTCCATGCCCGGCAGATTGAGGTCGAGAAGCACCAGGTCGACACCCTTGCGAACGGCGTCGAGGCCCTCCTCGCCGGTGCGCGCCACCTTCACGTGCAGGCCGGCCTTCTCGAGGTTGTAGCTGATCGCCTCGGCGATGTCGTTGTCGTCCTCGATCAGCACGACGCGGCGGCGCGTGTCCGGGATGTTCTTCAACCTTCGATCTCCGCGGCTTCACGACCGTGGCGCACGTCCTTGGCCTCGACCAGGAAGATCACGCCCTCGGCGATGTTCGTGGCGTGATCGGCGATGCGTTCCACGTTGCGGCTGATCAGGATCAGCGCGAGCGCCCGCTGGATCGTGCCCGGATCCGCCATCATGTAGGTCAGCAGCTCCCGGAACACCTGGTCCTTGAGCTGATCCACCTCGTCGTCCCGCCGGAGCACGCTGCGGGCGAGCTCCGCGTCTTTCTTGACGAAGGCATCGAGCGAGTCCCGCGTCATCTTCTCCGCGATGTCGGCCATGCGCGGGATGTCGATGAGCGGCTTGAGCGGGGGCTGGGGCAACAGCTTGATGGTGTTCTCGGCGATGTTCACGGCCTGGTCGCCGATCCGCTCCAGGTCGGCGTTGATCTTCATGGCCGACGTGATCAGCCGCAGGTCCGTGGCCATCGGCTGCTGCAGTGCCAGCAGCTTCAGGCAGCGATCGTCGATCTCGATCTGGAGGTCGTTGACTTCCTTGTCGGACTTGATGATCAGCTCGGCCTCGTCCAGGCGACGGTGAATCAGCGCGCCGATCGCGCTGTGCGCACGCTCCTCGACGAGCGCACCCATCGTCAGCAGGCGCTGTTTCAGGGTCTGGAGGTCTTGCTCGAAATGATGGCGTTCCATTCAGGTTCCTAAACGGGGTCTAGCCGAACCGGCCCGTAATGTAGTCCTCCGTCAACTTGTCTCCCGGCTTCGTGAACATGTCGGCGGTGGGTCCGTACTCCACCAGCCGTCCGAGCCAGAAGAACGCCGTCTTGTCCGAGACGCGCGCCGCCTGTTGCAGGTTGTGGGTCACGATCACGATCGTGTACTTGTCCTTGAGCGAGTAGATCAGCTCCTCGATCTTGAGTGTCGCGATCGGGTCGAGGGCTGAACAGGGTTCGTCCATCAGGATGATCTCGGGCTCCACGGCCATGGCACGGGCGATGCAAAGTCGCTGCATCTGCCCCCCCGAGAGGCCGAGGCCGCTCTCGGCGAGCCGATCCTTCACCTCGTCCCACAGCGCGGCGCCCCTGAGGCTGCTCTCGCAGGCCAAATCGAGGGTCGCCTTGTCGTTGATGCCCGCGATGCGCAGACCGTAGACTACGTTCTCGTAGATCGACTTGGGGAAAGGGTTCGACTTCTGGAACACCATCCCAATGCGCCGGCGCACCTCGATCACGTCGGTCGCAGGCGCGTTGACGTCGATGCCCTTGACCAGCACCTTGCCGGTGATCTTCACGTTGTCGATCAGGTCGTTCATGCGGTTGAGGCAGCGCAGCAGCGTCGATTTGCCGCAGCCGGAAGGGCCGATGAAGGCGGTGACACGGCGGTCGTCGATGTCCATCGTGATGTCGTGCAGAACGTGGTTGTCGCCGTAGCTCAGGTTGCAGTTCTCGATGACGATCTCGGCTTCGCGAGGCTCGACGGGCGCTGCCCCGCCAGGCCTCACCTGCGTGCGGATGCGCAGACCGCTGTCTTTCGCCACGGCCGGGGCCTCCTGGAGCTGCTCGGACATGTCTTCGTTCCTCAAAAGGCGCCCGTCTTGTACTTCTCACGCAGCCGGTTGCGCACGACGATGGCCGTGAGGTTCAGCATCACGACGATCAGCAGCAGGACGATCGTCGTCGTGTAGACCATGGGCTTGGCAGCCTCGACGTTCGGGCTCTGGAAGCCCACATCGTAGATGTGGAAGCCCAGGTGCATGAACTTGCGATCGAAGTGGAAGAACGGAAAGTAGCCGTCGACCGGCAGCTGCGGAGCGAGCTTGACGACGCCGGTGAGCATCAAAGGCGCCACCTCGCCGGCACCGCGCGCCATGGCCAGAATCAACCCCGTGAGAATGCCCGGCGCGGCGGCCGGCAGCACCACTCGCAGGATCGTCTGGAACTTGGTGGCGCCCATCGCGAGCGAGGCCTCGCGCATCGAGCGGGGCACCGCCGCGAGCGCCTCCTCGGAAGCGACGATCACGACCGGGACCGTGAGCAGCGCCAGCGTGAGCGAGGCCCACAGGATGCCGCCAGTGCCGAAGGTGGGCGTTGGCAGCGACTCCGCGAAGAACAGCTGGTCGATGCTCCCGCCCACGAAGTAGACGAAGAAACCGAGACCGAAGACGCCGAAGACGATCGAGGGCACGCCGGCCAGGTTGTTGACGGCAACACGCACGATCCGGACCAGCGCCCCCTGCCTCGCGTACTCGCGGATGTAGAGGGCCGCCAGGACGCCGAGGGGCACGACGATGATGCTCATCAGGATCACCATCATCACGGTCCCGAAGATCGCCGGGAAGATGCCGCCCTCGGTGTTGGATTCACGCGGGTCGTCCA
>JAQBHI010000163.1:0-17658 GCA_032127875.1 Acidobacteriota bacterium | reverse complement strand
GCCACGTCCACCAGCGGCGCCTGGTTGCCGAGCTCCGCCCGGGCAGCCTCGATCGCCCGCGCGTATCCGCCCATCAGCAGCGGCGAGAACTGCGGCGAGAGGACGACTTGACGAAGGTCGCCAAGGGCCGGCCCGAAGCCGTCCCAAAGGCCGAGCCGACGCCTCCGCCAGCGCAGCCCGAGCAGGCGGCTCGGGTCGCCGGTGGACCCGAAGTGGCCGGCGCGCCGGGCCAGCGACGTCCGCTCGGTGTCGGGCAGGCTCCACGGGGCGACGAGGGTTCACGCCTGAAGCCAGGCGCTCAGGAGCCGTCCATCACCTCGTCGCTGCGTAACTTCGAGCAGCGCCTCCAGTCCGCGCCGCAAGGTGCGATCGGGCTCGCTTCTGGGACTGGGCAGCAGATGGGGCCCTTCTTCTTCGATCCCCAGGGCGCCGATTTCACGGTCTGGCTCAACCATTTCAAGAACGAGGTCTATCGGAACTGGATCGTGCCGCAGCCGGCCCTGATGGGCTTTCGCGGTCACGTGGACCTCGAGTTCACGATCGCACGCGACGGCAGCATGTCCGGAGTGCGCCTGCTGAAGTCTTCGGGCACGCCCGCCCTCGATCGCGCTGCACAGAACGCGCTTCTGGGGAGCCAGCCAATGCGGCTCCCCAGTGATTACGCGCCCGACAGCGTGACGATGCAGGTCACGTTCTTCTACAACGAGGCGCCCGAGCGGTCGTGAGACGCTTCAGCCTGCAGGGTGAGGGTGGCACGGCCCTGGCCGCCGCCGCGGCGGTGACGATTGCCGCTTTGACCAGCTGTCGGAGCCTGCCTCGGGCAGCGCCGGTGGTGTTGCCGCCCTCGTTCAGCGCGGACACCCTGGTCGAAGCGCCGGTGATCCGCATCGGGATCGTGACGGACGCCGGCAAGGTTTCGATCGGCGCCGACTCCGGCGTCGCGGTCTGGATCGGCCGGACCGGCAGCGCAACGCCGCGCCGAGTCGGGCTCGAGGTCGCGACCTTTCGCAGAACCGGGGCCAGCACTGCCGGGCCGCGCGTGTTTCGAGCCCAGGTGGCGAGCCTCGGCGACGAACAAGCGGCGCGCCGAGCGGCGGACGGCGCGAGCGACGCCTCGAAGCTGCCGCCCACGGTGGCCTGGAATCGCGACACGGCCACCTACCAGGTTCGCCTGGGCGCCTTTCCGGCCCGCGAGGGGGCCGCAGCCCTTTCCCGCAGGCTCTCCGAGGCGGGCTTCCGCGGGAGTTTCGTGGTCGAGGAGGAAAGTGCCGCGCTCGGGCCCACCCTGCAACTTCTCGAGACGGGCGAGGAGCTGGTGTTCGCGACGATCGTTCCGGAACGGGCGGGGGAGCCGCTGCTGGTCGATTCGATGTCCTATCGTGGGCTGCTCGAGATTCGACCAGGCGACGGCGGCGCGCTGACGGTCGTGAACGTCCTCAACATGGAGGACTACCTGCGCGGCGTCGTCCCGAACGAGCTCTCGCCACAGGCGTTCCCACAGATCGAAGCCCTCAAGGCCCAGGCAGTCGCGGCGCGTACCTATGCGCTGCGGAACCGCGGCCAGTTCCAGACGAAGGGCTACGACCTGTGCGCCACGCCGGCCTGCCAGGTTTACCGGGGACGCTCCACGGAGAGCGCGCTCTCGGACCAGGCGGTGTCCGGCACCCGCGGCCTGGTGGCCCGCTATCAGGGCGAGCCGATCAACGCGCTCTACACCTCGACCTGCGGCGGCCACACCGAAGACGGCGCAAACATCTTCGAGGGCACGCCGACGCCCTACCTCAAGGGCGTCGCGTGCCTGCCGGAGCGCTCGGCCACCGTCGAACTAAAGACCACGGCCTCGGCCAAGGGGCTTGGAGATGCGGAGGGCCTCTACCGCGACGCGGCACTGCTGATTGGGCTCGACGTGGTCGACGCGAAGCTGCTCAGTCCGGCGGCGTTGAAACAGGCGGCGAGCGATGGCGAGGTCCGCGACTGGACGGCCCGGCTGCTGGCGGCGCTGCGCCGGAAGGGTTGCGACAGCGAACTCGAGGCCGTTTCGCGCCGAGCGGCTGCCTTCGAGTTCATCGTCAGCTCGCTGTGCTGGAACCAGCGCGCCGAGCGGCTCATGGCCCCCGAGGACACCGACTATCTGCTGCAGGTCGAAGACGCGGCGACGCTGCCTTCGGCGAGGGAGCGCCAGGCGGCGGCCGTGCTGATGCAGGAGGGCGTCTTGAGCCCGTTCCCCGACAACACGCTGCGAGGCGGAGAGAAGCTCGCGCGCTCGCAGGCGATTCGGCTGCTGGCGAGCCTCGCGGAGAAGGCCGGGGCGCCCGCCTTCCTCCACGCCGAGCTGCAATCGCTCACGCCGGGCGAGCTGCGCATCAAGCGCGGGGCGGAGGCCGAGAGCTTCCGCGTCGATCCCGCAGTGCGGCTGTTCCGCTCTCTGGACGGCTCGCGCTCGGCCGCTTCGGAGTTGAACCTGACAGCAGGGGACAGGGTCCATTTCGTCGCCGAGGACGGCAACATAACGTTCCTCGAGGCCGATCAGAGCCGGCTCGGACCCTCCGCCGATCGCAGCTCCCGCTACTTCCGCTGGGAAGTCCGGCTGACCCCGGCCGAAGTGGAGAAGTCGCTCGCGCGTTACGGCAGCGTCGGCCAGGTGCGCGATATCGCGGCCGTGCGCCTGGGGGTCTCCGGTCGCGTCGTGGAGCTGGCTGTCACGGGAAGCGCCGGGAAGCTGACGCTCAAACGTCTGAAGATCCGCTGGGCGCTGGGTTTGCGCGAGAACCTGTTCGTGATCGAACGCGAGCGCGACGAAAAGGGCGAGGTCGGGCGCTTCGTGTTCATCGGCAAGGGCTGGGGTCACGGCGTCGGGCTGTGCCAGGTCGGCGCCTTCGGCATGGCACAGGCCGGCTCGAGCTACGAGCAGATCCTGAAGCACTACTACTCCGACATCAGCCTGGACCGCGCCTACTGAAGCCCAAGGGCTCCTGCCTGGTTCTTTGACAGGGGCGGGGGCGTGCTCGTAAAATCCACAGGGTCTTGGAGATCCAGGTGGCTACGACGCTTCCAAAAGGGTTCGGGGCGTTCGCGGTTCCCGGGGGCCTCAAGGGGCAGCTGTCCCAGCTACCCCTTCCGGACATCCTCCAATACCTCCGTGTCTCTGCCGCCACCGGGATCCTGTCGCTCGTCTCCGGCGGCGCCCGCAAAGCGCTCTATCTCATGCGAGGCCGCGTGGTCTTCGCTTCGAGCAATCTCCCGAACGATCGGCTCGGCGAGATCCTGATCCGCGAGGGCAAGATCACCGTCGAAGAATACGACACCTCGATCAAGGCCATCTCCAGAGGCAGACGTCAGGGCAGGGCGCTCGTCGAGCTGGGTGCTTTGTCGCCGAAGGACCTGTGGGAAGGCATCCAGTTCCAGGTCCGCGAGATCGTCTACAGCATCTTCCATTGGGAAGAAGGCCAGTTTCACTTCGAGGAGTCAGCACTTCCCGAGAAGGAGCGCATCACGGTCGACGTCGACGTGCTGGAACTGCTCCTCGCTGGGCTCCGCCGCATCGACGCAAATGGCCCGATCCAGGCGCGCTATCCGACGGGGGATGCGGTCCTCGAGCCCACGGGCGATCCGGATCCCCCGTACCTCGAGCCGTATGAAGGGCACGTCCTGCACCTCGCCGACGGCGAGCGCAGTGCCCTCGAGGTGTGCCGCGAGAGCGAGATCGGCGACAACGAGACGCTGAAGGTGCTGTATGCCTTGCTGTGTGCGGGCCTGCTGCGCATCAAGGGCAAGAAGGTCCACGCCCTGGACCAGGACTTCGTTCCCGAGGACACCATCCACGCAGTGCTCAGCTCGTTCAACCAGATGTACGCCTACGTGTTCCGCTACCTGGTGCGAGAGGTGGGGCCGATCGCCGAGAACGTGCTCGAGAAATACCTGGGCGGGCTGCGCGAGACGCGCAAGGAGATCTTCGCGGGCGTCAAGCTGCAGAAGGATGGCACGCTCGACCCCGCCGTGCTCGAGCGGAACCTGAACCGCTTCCCCGAGGACGGCCGACGCGGGCTGCTGGTCGACGGGCTCAACGAGTTGCTCTACGCGGAGCTGCTCGCCGTCAAACGCACGCTCGGCGCCGAGCACGAAGCGGCCATCATCAAGGCCCTCCGGGACCGCTGAGTCCGCCCACTCGCGCACAAATCCGCGGCGCGGCAATCCTGCTGACGCTGATGCTCTTCTACACGGCATGGCGGCTGCTGCGCCTGCGCTGATCGCGATCGTCGGCCCCACGGCCGCGGGGAAGAGCGCCACCGCGGTGGCGCTGGCGCTGGCGGCAGGCGGCGAAATCGTCTCGTGCGACAGCCTGCAGGTCTACCGCGGCCTCGACATCGGTAGTGCCAAGCCTTCGCTCGCCGAGCGGCGGGGCGTTCCCCATCACCTGTTGGACGTGGTGGATCCGGGTGAGCCGTTCTCGGCTGCCGAGTGGGTGCGCCTGGCACGAGGCGCGATTGCCGGCATCGTCCAGAACGGGCGCGTGCCGATCGTGGTCGGCGGCACCGGACTTTACCTGCGGGCGCTCCTGCACGGCTTGTTCGAAGGACCCGCGCGCGACGAGGCCTTGCGAAGTCGTCTGGAGGGCCTTGCGGAACGGTATGGGCGTGAACGGCTGCATCGCTTGTTGCTCGGCATCGATCCCGGGGCCGCCGGGCGCGTAGCCCCTGCGGATCTGGTGCGCGTGATCCGCGCGATCGAGGTCTATCGCGCGACACGCAAACCGCTCTCCTCTCATTTCGACGCCACCCAGCCGGGACTGCCCGGCTATCGCTCCCGTCTCTTCGGACTGTCTCCGCCGCCCGAACGCCTGCGCGATCGGGTGGAAGCCCGGACGGCGGCGATGCTCGCGAACGGCCTCGTGCAGGAGGTGCGCGGACTGCTCGCTGCGGGCCTGCCGCCAGAAGTGCGTCCCCTGCGCGCGATCGGTTACCGACAAGCCGTCGCAATAGTCCGCGGCGAGATGGATCCGGCGTCGGCGCAGCGTGCTATCGTCACGCAGACCATGCAGTACGCGAAGCGACAGAGAACCTGGTTCCGTCACCAGGCCGAGGTGAGCTGGTTCGAGGACGCCGCGAGCCTGGGCGCAGCCGCCCAGGCGTGGCTCGCAGGGCCAGCGTGAGCGCGCGGTTTCGGCGCGCCATCGTGATCGTCTGTGATGGGCTGGGCGTGGGCGAGGCGCCCGACGCGGCGGCCTTTGGCGACACGGGCAGCGACACGCTTGGTCACGTTCTGGCCTCGCGCAAGGTGAGCATTCCCAATCTCACGGCACTGGGCCTGGGCAATCTGCCCCCGAGCTTCGCGGGTGCGCGTAACCCGCGGCCCGACGGAGCCTTTGGCAAGATGGCCGAGCTCAGCGCCGGCAAGGACACCGCCACCGGCCATTGGGAGATGACCGGGCTGGTCACGACGACTCCCTTCAAGACCTACCCCGATGGCTTTCCAGCCGAGCTGATCCGGCCGTTCGAGGAGGGCATCGGACGCAGGGTGCTCGGCAACAAGTCGGCTTCAGGGACCGAGATCCTGAAGGAACTCGGCGAAGAGCACCTTCGGACCGGACGGCCGATCCTGTATACCTCAGGCGACAGCGTGTTCCAGCTCGCAGCCCACGAGAGCGTCATTCCCGTCGACGAGCTGTACCGCATCTGCCGCGCCGGGTACGAGATCGCGTGCCTGCAGTTCGGCGTTTGTCGGGTGATCGCACGGCCTTTCGTGGGGAGCCGGGCGGGCGACTTCAAGCGCACTCCGAACCGTCGCGACTTTCCGGTGCCGCCCGCGGCCGATACGCTGCTCGATCACCTGTCTCGCGCGGGCTTCCCGGTCTTCGGCGTCGGCAAGATCGAGGACATCTTCACGGGCCGGGGCGTTGGGGAGGCGGTGCACACGCGCTCCGACGCCCACGGCGTCGACGAGACGCTTCAGGCCATGGAACGCATCGACCGGGGCCTGATCTTCACCAACCTGGTGGACTTCGACACGCTCTACGGCCACCGCAACGACGTGGCCGGCTATGCCGCGAACCTGGAGGCCTTCGACGCCCGCATCCCCGAGCTTCGCCGCCGCATGCGCGACGACGACGTATGCCTGCTGACCGCGGACCATGGCTGTGACCCATCCGACGCCTCGACGGACCACACCCGCGAACACGTGCCGCTTCTGGTCTGGGGCCGAGACGTCAGGCCGGGAACGAAGCTGGGCGTGAGAGCGAGCTTCGCAGACCTCGGGGCGAGCCTCGCGGAGAACTTCGGGGTCGGCCCACTTGCCGCTGGAACTTCATTCCTAAGAGAGCTTTAGCCGCAACGAGCCGCGCCCATGTCCTTGACGGATTCGGCTAAATCGCTATAATTTGGGGGTTTGAGCGACCGCCAGATGCTCGTCCTTGACGTCACGAAGATCACGCCCGAAGGGCAGGACGTCGATTCGCCCCTGACCGCTGGAGAAGTCCACGTGCAGGGTGAGGACTCGTTTGCCCTCGAAGCGGGCGGCCGCCTCTGCTGCCGCGTCGAGAAGGGCGACGGGGAGTCGGTCCATGTCCGGGGCCGCCTGACGGCCCAGCTCGGTGTCGAGTGCTCGCGATGCCTCGAGAGCTTCTCCTATCCCGTGGCGCAGGAGCTGGACCTCTTCTACCTGCCGCGAGTGGCCGGCCTCGATTCCGAAGAGGACGCCGAGCTGTCCGACCGCGAGCTCGTAGTCGCGTACTATGACGGCGCGAAGATCGATCTCGGCGAGATGATCCGCGAGCAGCTCTTCCTGGGCCTGCCGATGAAGCGGCTGTGTGGCGAGGCCTGCCGGGGGCTGTGTCCGTCGTGCGGCATGGACCGCAACGCCAGCTCTTGCCAATGCGTGCCCGAAGACGAACACGTCTCTCCCTTCGCTAAACTGGCGCTGAAGGGACCGAACTCCTAAAGGAGCTTTCCGATGCCGAATCCCAAGCGCCGTCACTCCAAGGCTCGCCGCGACTCTCGCAGGGCCCACGACCACCTGAAGGCCCCCGGCCTCTCGGTCTGCCCCAACTGCCACGAACCCAAGCTCCCGCATCGCGTGTGCCTGAAGTGCGGGCAGTACAAGGGCAGGCCGGCGATTGGAGTCGGGGAAGCCTGAGCGCCCTTCCTGGGTCGCCCCGCGTCGCCGTGGACGCGATGGGGGGCGATCACGGGCCGCGGGTCGTCATCGCGGGCGCCGTGCAGGCTTGCCGCGAGCTGGGGGTTCGGGTTCTGCTCGTCGGACCCCAGGCGATCCTGGCCGAGGAGGTGCGCCGCGCCGGGGGCGAGGCCCCGGCGATCGAGCTGGTGGATGCCCCCGATGCCGTCGGGATGGGCGAGAAAGTCAGCCGCGCGACCCTCAAGAAGCGCTCCTCGATCCAGGTGGCGGTAGAGCTGCTCCGCGGCGGAGCGGCCGACGCGTTCTTCTCGGCGGGCAACACGGCCGCCTGCTGGACGATCGCCAAGCTGGTGCTCGGCACGCTGGAAGAGGTGGATCGGCCGGCGCTCGCCGCGCTCGTCCCGAACGCCAGCGGCATGACCGTGCTGCTCGACGTCGGCGCCAATGCCTCGTGCAAGGCGCGCCAGCTCGAGGAATTCGCCGTGATGGGCAAGGTCTACACGGGCGCCGTGCTGCACACTCGCAACCCGCGCGTCGGGCTCATGAGCATGGGCGAGGAAGAGACCAAGGGCAACGACCTCGTGAAGGAAGTACACGAGGTTCTGAAGGCCTCGACGCTCAACTTCGTCGGCAACGTCGAGGGCCACGACCTGTTCACGGGCAAGGTGGACGTGATCGTGATGGACGGCTTCACGGGCAACGTGGTGTTGAAAGCCAGTGAGACGCTGGCGGAGTCGATGCTGCACCTGCTCAAGGAAGAATTGCAGAGGACGCCGCTGCGCCGGCTCGGCGCCGTGCTCTCGCGCGGGGCGTTTCGGGCAGTGAAGCGCCGCACCGACCCGTCTGAGTTCGGTGGCGCTCCGCTGCTGGGTGTCAAGGGTTGCTGCGTGATCGGACACGGCAAGTCGAATGCGCTCGCCGTCAAGCACGGCATCCGCGCTGCAGCCGAACTCCATTCGAGCGGCGTCAACCAGAAGATCGAGATCGAATTGCGCGCCCTCAGCCTCCGCAAGGAAGCCCAGCCGGCAGGGGGTGCTTGATGCTCGCCTTCGTCTTCCCCGGCCAGGGCTCGCAGAAAGTCGGCATGGGCAAAGCGCTGCACGACGCCTTCCCGGAGAGCCGGGCGGTCTTCGCGGAGGCCGACGCCGCGCTGGGCTTCTCGCTCTCCTCGCTATGCTTCGAAGGCCCCGAGGCCGAGTTGCAGCTCACAGCGAACACCCAACCGGCGATCCTCGCGACAAGCGTTGCCGCGTGGCGTGTGCTCGAGGCCAGGGGTATCGGCCCTGAACGCGTGGCTGGCCACAGCCTGGGGGAGTACTCGGCGCTGGTGGCGGCTGGAGCGCTGACGCTCAGCGATGCCCTCATGGCCGTACGCAGACGCGGTCAGTACATGCAAGAGGCGGTGCCGGTGGGCGCCGGCGCGATGGCTGCGATTCTCGGCCTGCCGCTGGCGGTCGTCGAGAGGGAGTGTCACGCGGCCGCCCAGGGCGAGATCGTGGCGCCGGCGAATATCAACGCGCCCGGGCAGGTCGTGATCGCCGGACATGCGGCCGCAGTCGAGCGCGCCTGCGAGCGGTGCAAGGTCGCCGGGGCCAGGCGCAGCGTGCCGTTGTCGGTGTCGGCACCCTTCCACTGCGCCCTCATGGAACCAGCCCGCGCGCGCCTCGAAACCGACTTCGCGAGCCTCGCCTTTCGAGATCCCGCGGTGCCGCTCATGAACAACGTCGATGCGCGTCTCGTGCGCAGTGCGGCCGAGTGCCGCGACGGGCTGCTTCGGCAGGTGGCCGGCGCCGTACGCTGGCAGGACGGCGTCGAGAAGCTTGCCCGAGAGGGAGTCGAGAGCTTCGTCGAGGTCGGCCCAGGGACGGTGCTGTGCGGGCTGATCAAGAAGATCGCCAAGGAGTCGCGGACCATGCACGTCGAGGACCCCGCCTCGCTCGAGAGGACGCTGGCAGCCTTGGGCACGCCGCGGGCGGGGCAGTGAACGGCCGCCTCGAGGGCAAGCTCGCCCTCGTCACCGGGGCCTCGCGCGGCATCGGCCGGGCGATCGCGCAGCGCCTCGCGGCCGAAGGCGCCTTGGTGGTGCTCGGCGCCCGGGACGAAGGCAAGCTCCAGGAGGCGGTCGCCGCCATCACGGCGTCGGGGGGCAAGGCCGAAGCGCTCGCCCTGGACGTGGCCCGCGCCGATTCGGTCGGGGCGGCCTTCGAGAGGCTGCTGGCGGCGCACGGTCGGCTCGACTGCCTGATCAACAACGCCGGCATCACCCGCGATACGCTGTTGCTGCGCATGAAACCCGAGCAGTGGTCGGAGGTGCTGGACACCAACCTGACCGGCGCCTTCCGCTGTACGCAGGCGGCCCTCAAGCCGATGTTGAAGCAGCGCGCCGGGCGCATCGTGAACATCACTTCGGTGGTGGGCCTCACGGGCAACGCAGGCCAGACCAACTATGCGGCCAGCAAGGCCGGGCTGATCGGCTTCACCAAGGCGGTGGCGCGCGAAGTGGCATCCCGCAACATCACCGTGAACGCCGTGGCCCCCGGCTTCATCGAAACCGACATGACGGCCGCGATGACCGACAAGGCGAAGGAGGCGATGGCCGCAGCGATTCCCCTGGGCCGCGTGGGAAGTGCCGACGACGTGGCCGGGGCCGTGAGCTTTCTCGTCTCGGACGCAGCCGCCTACGTCACCGGCCAGGTCCTGGCCGTGGACGGCGGCTTCCACATGTAGAATGATTCGGCTTGTGAGCCGGACCTTGAACTAGCGTCGCATCCTTCGGAGGAGCCTGATGGAGCCTGTTGCCGATCGTGTGAAGAAGATCATCGTGGACCAGCTCGGAGTCGAGGAGGAGCTCGTCACCTCCGAGGCGTCCTTCGTGGACGACCTGGGCGCCGACAGCCTCGACACGGTCGAGCTGGTGATGGCGCTCGAGGAGGAGTTCGGCGTCGAGATTCCCGACGAGGACGCCGAGAAGATCACGCGGGTCAAGGAAGCCGTCGACTACATCGAGAAGCACGGAGCCAAGAAGTAGGAGTGACAGGCAAGCGCAGGGTCGTCGTCACGGGGCTCGGACTCGTGTCTCCCGTGGGCAACGATACCGAGAGCACGTGGAAAGCGCTGCTCGCCGGCGAATCCGGAGCCGCCGACATCACGCTCTTCGACACCTCCTTGTATTCGGTTCGCTTCGCCGCCGAGGTGAAGAACTTCGATGCTCTCGACTGGGTCGACAAGAAGGACGTCAAGAAGATCGACCGCTTCATCCAGTTCGCGATCGCCGCGGCGGATCTGGCGCTCGCAGACTCCGGCCTCGTGATCGATGCGGCGAACGACGAGCAAGTGGGCGTCTACATCGGCAGCGGCATCGGTGGCTTCGCTACCATCGAGCGCGAGCACACGGAGCTCATGAAAGGCGGGCCGCGGCGGGTCAGTCCGTTCTTCATCCCCTCCGCGATCGGCAACCTGGCGTCTGGCTGGGTTTCGATCCGCGCCGGCGCCAAGGGGCCGAATTCCTGCACCACCACCGCCTGCACCTCTGGCGCTCACGCCATCGGGGATTCGTTTCGGATCATCGAGCGGGGCGATGCCGACGCGATGATTGCGGGCGGCAGCGAAGCGGCCATCTCGCCGCTGGCCGTAGCGGGTTTCGCGAGCATGCGAGCCCTCTCGACCCGCAACGAAGATCCGAAAGGTGCGTCGCGGCCGTTCGACAAGGGTCGCGACGGCTTCGTGATCGGCGAGGGCTCGGGGATCCTGATCCTCGAGGAGCTGGAGCTGGCCCGGCGCCGGGGCGCCAAGATCTACTGCGAGATCGTCGGCTACGGCATGTCCGGCGACGCGTACCACATCACGGCGCCTTGCGTCGATGGTGACGGCGCGAGGCGCGTCATGCAGAAGACCCTGAAGGATGCGGGGGTCGAGCCGGGCGTCGTCGATTACGTCAACTGCCACGGAACTTCGACGCCGGTAGGAGACCCGCAGGAAGTCATGGCCATCAAGGCCGTCTTCGGCGCGCACGCGCACAAGCTCGCAATCTCGTCCACGAAGTCGATGACCGGCCATTTGCTGGGCGCCGCTGGAGGTCTCGAGGCGGGTGTCGCGGCGCTCGCCATTCGGGACCAGATCCTGCCACCGACCATCAACCAGGCCAATCCCGATCCCGCGTGCGACCTCGACACGGTGCCGAACCTGGCGCGCAAGACCCGGGTCCGCTACGCGCTCTCGAACTCGTTCGGCTTCGGCGGCACGAACGGCGCGCTGCTCCTGAAGCAGTTCGAGGCATGACGGCTCGTGGGGCCAGCGTTCGCCCCTACGATTTCCCCTCCCCCGAGCGTGGGGAGGGGATAGGGGTGGGGGGTCGATGAAGATCATCGTCTGCGTCAAACAGGTCCCGGACACCGAGGCCCGCATCAAGATCGCCCCGGAAGGCAATGCCATCGCAGAGGCCGACGTGAACTGGATCGTTTCGCCATTCGACGAGTTCGCGATCGAGGAGGCGCTGCGCATCAGGGAGGCGAAAGGAGGCGAAGTGATCCTCGTCTCGGTCGGCCCCGAGCGAGCCCTTTCCGTTCTCCGCAACGGTCTCGCCATGGGAGCGGACTCGGCGGTGCACGTGAAGGACCCGCTGTTCGAAACCACTGACACGCTGGGCACGGCCCGCGCGCTGGCCGCCGCGATCCAGGGCCTGGCGCCCTTCGACCTGGTGCTCACCGGCCAGCAGGGGGTGGGTGGCGACCACAGCCAGATCCCCGGCCTGCTGGCCGAGTTCCTCGACCTGCCGCAGGTGAGCGTGGCGGTGAAGCTCGAGATCGCCGACGGCAAGGCGGTCGTCGAGCGCGAGATCGAGGGGGCGCGCGAGACCTGGGAAAGCTCGCTTCCCACCGTGATCTCGGCCCAGAAGGGCATGAACGAGCCCCGCTATGCGAGCCTGAAGGGCATCATGGCGGCGAAGAAGAAGACGATCGACGTGAAGGACGCGGCCGCGCTGGGCTTGGACGCCGGCGCCCTTGCGCCCAGGACGAAGGTCGTGGCGATGGAGCTGCCGCCCGCGCGCACCCCCGTCAAGATGCTCGAAGGGGATCCGGAGACCCAGGCGAAGGAGTTGCTCCGGCTGCTCCACGAAGAAGCGAAGGTGATCTAGCGATGGCTGTCATCCTCACGTTCGCAGAGCATCGTGACGGCAAGCTGCGTCGTGCCTCGCTGGAGGCCGTCGCCGAGGCGAGCCGGCTGGCCGGCTCTCTCGGGGCGAGCGTCGCCTCAGTGGTGATCGGCTCGGGTGTCTCGGGCCTTGCCGCCGAACTCGGGCATTACGGCGCCGCGAAGGTCCATGTCTTCGACGATGCGGGCCTGGCCGGCTATGCGACCGAGGTCTGGGCGCGGGCACTGGCGCAGGTCGTCGGCGCGCTCAAGCCCACGGTGGTGCTGGTTCCCTTCACGGCGCTGGGCAAGGATCTGGCGCCCCGCCTGGCCGCGAAGATCGGGGCCGGCCTGGTCTCGGACTGCGTATCGCTGGCCGTAAAGGACGGCCGCCTCGAAGCGCGCCGGCCGATGTACGCGGGCAAGGCCTTCGCCAGCGTTCGCTGGGAGGGCGAGCCGCAGATGGCGACGCTTCGGCCGAACGTGTTTACGCTGGGCGCGGCCGACATTGGCAGGAGCGCCGAGGTCGTGAAGGAATCGGTCGATGCGTCGGCGCGCGCGAAGGTGACGGCGGTGAAGGCAACGGCCGAGGGCAAGCTCGAGCTTTCGGAGGCGCAGGTGGTCGTTTCGGGCGGCCGCGGCCTCAAGGGCCCGGAACACTTCCACCTCGTTCAGGAACTGGGCGACGCCTTCGGCGCGGCGGTCGGCGCCTCGCGCGCGGTGGTCGACGCAGGCTGGGTCGATCATCAGATGCAGGTCGGCCAGACGGGCAAGACCGTGTCGCCCGCCCTCTACATCGCCTGCGGCATCAGCGGCGCGATCCAGCACCTGGCCGGCATGTCCTCCTCGAAGGTGATCGTGGCGATCAACAAGGACGGCGACGCGCCGATCTTCAAGGTCGCGAACTATGGGATTCTCGGCGACGCCTTCGAGGTGATGCCCAAGTTGACCCAGGCGGCCAAGGCCTACTTCGCCGCGAAGGGGTAGATGCCGGAGCGGGAAGTCCTCGAAACGGACGTGCTAGTCGTGGGCGGTGGGCCGGCCGGCCTCGCCGCGGCGATCCGCTTCAAGGACCTGCTCGACGCCCACAACGAGACAGCCCCGAAAAAGCTCCAGGCCTCGGTCATGCTCGTAGAGAAGGCCGCGGAGATCGGCGCCCACTGCCTCTCCGGCGCCGTTCTGGACCCGATCGGGCTGCAGGAGTTGATGCCCGACTTCGAGGAGAAGGGCGCGCCGGTCACGACGCAGGTCAGCGAAGACCACGTCTACATGCTCAGCGCCGGCGGCCAGTTCCGTCTGCCGATCGTCCCGCCCCCGCTCCAGAACCACGGCAACTACGTGATCAGCCTGAACCAGCTCGTGAAGTGGCTCGGCTCACAGGCCGAGGCTCGAGGCATCGACGTCCTGGCCGGCTTCCCGGCGGCCGAACTGCTCTTTGAAGGCGACCGCGTCGTGGGAGTGCGCACCGGGGACAAGGGCATCGACAAGCACGGCAAGCAAAAAAACAACTTCGAGGCAGGCGTCGAGCTGCGTGCCAAGATCACGATCCTGGCCGAAGGCGCGCGCGGCAGCCTGACGAAGCAGCTCGTGCCGCGGCTCGGGCTCGATGCCGGCAAGTTCCCGCAGGTCTACACCATCGGCATCAAGGAACTCTGGGAGGTGCCCAAAGGCCGCCTGGCGAAGGGCGCGGTCCTCCACAGCATGGGCTTCCCGCTCGGCACCGAAACCTTTGGCGGCGGCTTCATCTACGGCTTCACCGAGGAACGCATCTCGATTGGCCTGGTCGTGGGTCTCGACTATCGCGATCCCTTCCTGGATCCGCACGCGCTGTTCCAGAAGTACAAGGAGCATCCGATGCTTCGCCGCCTGCTCGAGGGAGGCAAGCTGCTTCGTTACGGCGCTCGCACCATCACCGAGGGCGGTTGGTACTCGATTCCCCGGCCGTATGCCGATGGCGTGATGCTGGTGGGCGAGTCGGCCGGCTACCTGAACGCGATGCGCCTGAAGGGCATTCACCTCGGCATCAAGACCGGCATGCTCGCGGCAGAGACGGCCCTCGAGGCGCTGCTCGCCGACGACACGTCCGCCGCGAAGCTCAAGGGCTACGAGGACAAGGTCGCCGGCTCGTACGTGAAGCGGGAGCTGTGGAAGGTCCGCAACTTCCACCAAGGCTTCAAGCACGGCCTCGTCGCCGGCCTGATCCACAGCGGCCTGCAGATGTTCACGGGCGGCCGCGGCCTGTTCGACCCGATGGCCCCGTCGAAGGGCTACGCGGAGATCGAAAGCCTCGCCGATCGCTACGGCGAGGGCGCCACCCGCGACGGCTTCGAGCGCAAGAAGATGGACGGGGCGCTGACCTTCGATCGCCTGACCGACGTCTACAACTCAGGCACCCGGCACGAGGAAGACCAGCCCGCTCACTTGCACGTCGCCGACACCACGGTCTGCGAGACAAAGTGCAAGGAAGAATACGGCAACCCTTGCGAGAAATTCTGCCCGGCGGCGGTCTACGAGATGGTCCCCAAGGGCGATAGCCCGAAAGACCTGCGCCTCCAGATCAACTTCTCGAACTGCGTCCACTGCAAGACCTGCGACGTGATGGATCCCTACCAGATCATCACCTGGGTCACACCCGAAGGCGGCGGCGGCCCGCGCTACGACGACCTGTAGGGCGCCGTGCAGCGTGAGATCGCGGTGGTAAGCTACTGGCCTCATGGCCTCGCCTGTCAAGCGCCGCGCGACTCAGGAGGATCTGTCGCAGGTCCCGCCCCACCGGGTGGCCGAGATTCTGGACGGCGACCTGCACGTCTCCCCACGGCCGGCGTCGCGACACGCGCTCGCCAGCTCGAGATTGGGCTCGGAATTGGGGCCACCGTTCGATCGCGGGCGTGGCGGACCCGGCGGCTGGTGGATCCTCGACGAGCCGGAACTGCACCTTGGCGAGGACGTGCTCGTGCCCGATCTCGCCGGGTGGCGGCGCGAGCGCATGCCGGAGTTCCCTGACACGGCCGCCTTCACCCTCGCTCCGGACTGGGTTTGCGAGGTGGTGTCGCCGGGCACCGAGCGGCTGGACCGCGCCAAGAAGATGCCAGTCTACGCCCGGGAAAACGTCTCGCATCTCTGGCTCGTGAATCCGCTGGCGCAGACGCTCGAGGTGTATCGCCTGGCAGAAGGCCGATGGCTGCTGCTCGCGACCTACGAGGGAGCTGCACGCGTCCGTGCAGAGCCATTCGATGCCGTCGAGCTCGACCTGGCGCCGCTCTGGGGCGAGGCCGGATAGCCCGCCTTCCGGTTCGTGCAGGTCGTTACGGCCGTGCTGCCGCTACCTTGATGACCAAGTACTGAATCTCGCCGTCCACGCGACCCAGCCAGTGGGGGACTCCCGCGGCGATCGTCACGACGTCGCCCGGACCCACTTCACGACGCTGTCCTCCCTGAATCGCGGAGCTGCGAAGCTCGCCGGGGCCCGTGATCTTGGAACCGGGCATGCTCCCGCCGGTCACGAGGCTGCCGCGCCCGGCGATCACGTACCAGATGTCGGTCTCGCGTTCGTGGATCTCGGCCTCTCCAACCGCGGCACGCCGAACCCCGAGCACGCGATACTCCGGAGCCTCCGCGAGCGCGGCGGCGCCCAGCAGCGTGCCCGGCGCCGCCTGAATCGCCTTGGCGACGTCGCTGGCGGAGAGGTACTTCACGGACGGTGCAGCAGCAGGCGCCTGTTCGGGTGCCCCGATAAGAAGCAACCAGGCAAGCAAGGCGGCGTCGAGGTGCATCACGCTTTGGTCCTCCGTTCTCGAGTTTCGTCAGGCGAGGTTCACCCCGCGTTGCAACAACAACGCTCTCGGCACCGAACGGGGGGAAGAGCGGACTCGGTATCGAGAATCATTGCCTCAACAGCAAGATCGAAGCGGCACGGAGAAGATACCGCGACGCCGTCTCGAGATCGCCCCGCTCCGAGACCATCCGCAGGAACCTAGTTTCATTGTGGCCAGCCTCCGACTTGGCTGGAAGGCGGCCCCGTTAGGGTCCAGGTTATCTCCAAGCGACTCTAGCGATTCACCGTTCGCGAGTAGGAAAGGGATGGCACCGCGGCTCCACCGTGGCTGGAAGGACCGCGACGGTCATATGACCACGGTCTGGGCTACGCCAATGGGTCCGTCCTTCTCTGCGCTGGGCGTCCCGACAACCTTGGCCGTCGGCGAGCAGCTCACGCTGAACGTGAGATGCGCCTGGAAGGTGCTCCGACGCCGCGTCGCTTTAGGAATCTCAAACTGAATCTCGTGAGAGTCGGGAACATAGGGGCGCTCGAGTTCAACGACGTGGGAGGCCGCTGAGGTGGAGCGGTCGAAGTAGATCTGCTCGCCGTCGAGGCGGATGCGGAGAGCAAAGGACACTTGATCCACGTTCATGAGGCTGATCCGCCAGTGGGCTGGGCTGGGGATGAAGCTTGGCGAGGGCGTGGGGCTTGGTTCGCTTGGCGAAGTGACGCCGCAGCCAGACCAGGCGAGCGTGAACAGAAGGGCGAGAGTGCCGCCGCTGTGCCTGCGCATGCCTACCTCAAGGGCTCCCTTCCGACTCTCGGTCCGCCCAACAGCGCCGATCAGCTGCGAAGCGCGAGTCAAAGAAGAGAGGTCGGTCTGGGCACCCTCCTCCAAGTCTAGCCACGCTCAGCTGCATCCGCCTGTTCGACGTCGCCTCCGGCTCTTTGCGGCGCGTCCGCACGGCCCAGAGCATTCGCCCAGTGCAACCCTGCGAGCCCAAGGACAACGTCCCAGCCGAGGCACGCACCCGGATACCAGTAGGGGACCCGAGTTCCGACGACCCCCAGCAGGTGAAGGCCATCCACGAGTCCATGCGCGAGCCACGCTATGGCCAGAACGCGAACCGCATGAGGCCACCATATGGCCGCTGCAATGAAGGGAAGGGCAACCAGTACTTCCGTGAACGCATGCTTCGGCCGTCCGTCCTGCAGGCCGAAACCCACATAGATTCCTGCTGCCACACCTAGGAGGGTGGCAAGAGAGGTGCCCCGATTGCCTGCCGGGCGCATGGCTACCAGGGCGGCGTTGAGAGCGCCCCCGATTACACCGGCAACCATCTGCGCGAGAAACGGCATTCATCACCTCTTACGACGTCGAACACCGCGTTAAGCTGCGCGCGGCCCCACAATGACGCCGCGAGCACGAGGAGGCGCGCGAGCTGATTAGCCGAGCGCGCCTCGGTGCGAGCCCCCTTGGGCCGCGCGTCAGCTTCAACGCGTTGTTGAACTCAGCCGCTACGCGGCGGCCGCGTAGTCCGGCATCCTCTGTGGCACAAGCTTCCTCCGGTCGCGCCGGACCTTCAAGCGACCTTGGAGGAGAGTATGACACCCGATGCCACGATGCTGTCCCGCCGCTACGC
>JAQBHI010000162.1:0-62648 GCA_032127875.1 Acidobacteriota bacterium | reverse complement strand
TACTCGACGATTTCCGAGACGGTGCCGGCGCCGACGGTGCGACCGCCTTCGCGGATCGCGAAGCGCAGCCCCTTCTCCATCGCGATCGGCATGATCAGTTCCACCGTCATCTGCGTGTTGTCTCCGGGCATCACCATCTCGACGCCCTCGGGCAGCGTCGCCACTCCCGTCACGTCCGTCGTCCGGAAGTAGAACCGCGGCCGGTAGCCCGTGAAGAACGGCGTGTGACGTCCGCCCTCTTCCTTCGTCAAGACGTACACCTCGCCCTTGAACTTCGTGTGCGGCGTGATCGATCCAGGCTTCGCCAGAACCATCCCCCGCTCGATGTCCTTGCGCTCCGTACCCCGCAGCAAAACACCCACGTTGTCCCCAGCCTGACCCTCGTCGAGCAGCTTCTTGAACATCTCGATCCCGGTCACGACCTTCTTCGGCGTCTCCTTCTGCAAGCCCACGATCTCGATCTCTTCCCCAACCTTCACTCGCCCACGTTCGACTCGCCCCGTCGCCACCGTGCCGCGCCCCGAAATCGTGAAGATGTCCTCGATCGGCATCAGAAACGGCTTGTCCACCTCGCGCTGCGGCAGCGGAATATAGCTGTCCACCGCCTCCATCAGCGCCAGGATCTTCTTCGCCCAGTCGTCCTTACCGTCCCCTTCCAGAGCCTTCAGCGCCGAGCCCCGGATCACGGGGATGTCGTCGCCAGGGAACTTGTAGGTCTTCAGAAGCTCCCGAACCTCCAACTCCACCAGGTCCAGAAGCTCCGGGTCGTCCACCGTGTCGCACTTGTTCAGGAACACCACGATGTACGGAACCCCAACCTGACGCGCCAGCAGAATGTGCTCCCGCGTCTGCGGCATCGGCCCGTCCGCCGCCGACACCACCAGAATCGACCCGTCCATCTGCGCCGCGCCCGTGATCATGTTCTTGATGTAGTCCGCGTGCCCAGGGCAGTCCACGTGCGCGTAGTGACGCTTCCCCGTCTCGTACTCCACGTGCGAGGCGTTGATCGTCACACCACGCTCCCGCTCCTCAGGCGCGTTGTCGATCTGGTCGTACGCCCTAAACTGCACCTTCGGGTTCGACATCGACAAAATCTTCGTGATCGCCGCCGTCAGCGACGTCTTCCCGTGATCCACGTGCCCGATCGTTCCAATGTTCACGTGCGGCTTCGACCGGTCGAACTTCTCCTTAGACATGCTCTTCCTCGAACTCCTCGCTAGCGCCTTAGCCGCTCTACGTCCTGGCCTGCCGATCTGGAGCCCACGACCAGGATCGAACTGGTGACCTCGTCCTTACCAAGGACGCGCTCTACCGACTGAGCTACGTGGGCCAAGTTCTCCATCTCCCCAAGAGTCTTCATCCAGTTGGAGCGGGCGACGGGGTTCGAACCCGCGACGTCCAGCTTGGAAGGCTGGAGCTCTACCAGCTGAGCTACACCCGCCCTAGTCACGAATCCTGGTCCCGGTTGCCCGATCGATCGATGGTGGGGAGGGAAGGATTCGAACCTTCGAAGCCCCAGGGGCGACAGATTTACAGTCTGTTGCGTTTGACCGCTTCGCTACCTCCCCGCCCTTATCGCTGGTTCGGTCCCCTCGGTTGGAGCTGGCGGAGGGAATTGAACCCCCGACCCGCTGATTACAAATCAGCCGCTCTACCGCTGAGCTACGCCAGCGACAAACGCCGACTGTACCAAACGGTTCAAGGCTATGCAAGGGGGATGCCTTCAGAAAATTTCAGTGGCGACGGCGACGGCGACGGCTGCGGCCCTGGCCGGCGCTTCCCGAGCCTTCGCCGGAGCGGGCGCCCGCCTCGGGAGGCGCGCCGTGCGCGTCAGGTTCAGGCTTCGCTCCCGCCCCGCTCTGGGCCTCAGGACCAGCCGGACGCGGACCGCCTTGACCCTGGGGACGCCCGTGACCGCGGCGGCGGCGGTTGCGGCGGCCGCCCTTTCCGGCAGGAGCCTCGCCGCCGGACGCCGGAGCTTGGCTGCTCCCTGCCGCCGGCGGCGTGTTTTCGCGGGCCGGCCCTTCGCGTCGCGGGCCGTGGTCGTCGCGACGATGATGCGGGCCGCCGCGCCGGTTGTCTCGCCGATCGTGGTCGCGATGTTTCACGACCGTCGCCCCACCCCACGCTGCCTCCTCGTGGATGTCGATAAGACCTTTCGTTGGGGCGTCGTCGATGTCCTCTTCTCCCTCGATCTCGTGCAAGGGATGCGGCCGCACCACGCGAGCGCCGGGGTCGTGCTCGGCGTCGTCGGCGGCAGGGCCGACGATCGGTTCCGGCGCGTTCCAGCGTTTCATCGGGATCGGCTTCACGTGGCTGGGCGACGTACCGCGTTGCCTCACGACCTCGTAGAGCGCGATGCCTGCGGCCACCGAGACGTTCAGCGACGTCACGTGCCCGAACATCGGCAGCGAAACCAGGTGATCGCAACGCTCGCGCACCAGGCGGCGGATGCCGCGACCTTCCCCGCCGAGCACGAGCGCCGTCGGCTGCTTCAGGTCGACGGCGTCCCAACGCTCCGTGCCTTCGGCATCGAACCCGACGACCCACAGGCCCTTCGCCTTGAGCTCCTCGATGGCCTGCGCCACGTTGCCGACGCGCGCGACCTTCACGTATTCGAGCGCCCCCGCGGACGAGCGCGCGACGCTTTCGGACAAGCCGGCGCTGTGCCGCTCCGGCAGCACGACGCCGTCGGCCCCCGAACATTCGACGGTGCGTAGCACGGCCCCGAGGTTGCGCGGATCCTCGACCCCGTCCAGTACCACGACCAGCGCTGGCTGGCGCGCCTCGGCCACGAGCTGCTCAAGGGAGATCACCGGCTTGGGCGAAACCACCGCGATCACGCCCTGGTGCGGCACGCCGCCGGACATGCGGTCGAGGGTCTCGCGCGTCTCGAAGCGCAGGGGGACGCCCTGCTGGCTGGCGCGCGTGATGGCCTCGTTCACGCGCCGGTTGCGAATGCCCTTCACGACCAGCAGGCGGTCGAAGTGGCGCGCACCCGCGCCCAGAGCTTCGAGAACGGGGTTGATGCCGCAGATGAGGTTCATGGCAGTGGCTATCCTTTTCGTCGCAGAAGGGCGGTCGCGAGGGCGGCGATGCCGTCACCTCGGCCGAGCGCGCCGAGCCCGTCGCTGCTCTTGGCCTTGATGGAGACGTCCGCGACGCCGATGCCGAGCGCGCTGCTCACGGCGCGGCACATCTGATCGGAGTAGGGCGCGAGGGCTGGCGCCTCGGCGATGATGGTCGCGTCGACGTTCTCGATTTCGAAGGCCTTTTCGGCGACGAGGCGCGCGCTTTCCAGGAGAAAGACGCGGCTCGCGACGCCTTGCCAGCGCTCGTCGCCGCTCGGGAAGTGGCTGCCCATGTCGCCCGCTGCCGCGGCACCCAATAGCGCGTCGCAGATGGCGTGGATGACGCAGTCGCCGTCGGAGTGGCCCTCGAGGCCACGCTCGTACGCGACCCGCACGCCGCCGAGCATCAGCGGGCGGCCGGCAACGAGCCGATGCGTATCGAAGCCACTACCGATGCGGAAGTGGCCGCTCACGCCCGCGCCTCTTCGCGCAAGAGCGCCTCGGCCCAGGCCATGTCCTCGGGCGTCGTCAGTTTGCGGTTGCGCGGCGAGCCGGGCACTAGCACGACGGGCTCGCCCAAGCGCTCCACGGCCATCGCCTCGTCGGTCACGGTGACGCCCTCGCGGAAGGCCTGCGCGTAGGCGCGCGTCAGCAGCTCGAAGCGAAAGCCTTGCGGCGTCTGCGCGGCGCCGAACTCGGCGCGGTCGATCGTCTCGACGACGCGGTCGTCGCGCAGGCGCTTCAGGGTATCGACGACGGGCAGCACCGGCAGTGCCGCGCCGTGGACCTCGGCCGCCTGGGCCACGGCGTCGATCAGGGCCGGCTCGACGAAGGGCCGCGCCGCGTCGTGAACCAGCACCACGCCCACAAAGGCGTCCGGTGCCTGTTTCAGGCCCTCGAGCACCGAGTCCTGGCGACGCACGCCGCCGGCGACCACCGCGCGCAACTTGCTGAGTCCGCCCAACATCGCACGCGCCTTCTCGATTTCTTCCACGGGCACGACCGCGACGATCGCTGCGACCGATGTCGCCGCCTGGAAGGGTTCGGCGCTGCGGGAGAGCAGCGAGCGTCCGGCAAGCGGCAAGAAGGCTTTCGGGCCTGCGGCGCCCATGCGTTCGCCGCGACCTGCTGCGACGAGGATGGCGAGGCCATTCATAAAGAAGCGCCTCCGCGAGGAGGCGCGTGGGGAGAGCCTAAAGGCTCCCTCCCGCGAGGTCAATCCGGCTCGCCGACGGTCTCTGGCAGAGGTTCTGGAATGAGCCGGCCTGTGACGTCGGCGATGCCGTCATTCTCGGCGGAATGGAGCAGTCGGGTGGCCGTGTTCTGGGCCTCGAGCACGTGGCCACGAATCGCGTCACGGGCGTTTTGCATCTGGACGAGGCCGCGCGACAGGCGGCTTTCGACTTCGTCGCCAATGCGGCGCAGCGACTCGTCGAGGGCCCGCAGCCGCGCCGTCAACTGATCGGCGTCGATGCTCGCTCCGAAGCGAAGCGTCAAGCGATACAGCGCCAGCACGTACGGGAGCGCCAGCGAATACGGCACGACCAGCACGCCGTCGCGATACGCCTCGCCATGGATCTCGGGCGCGGCAGTGTAGGCAGCGTCGGGCACAGCCAGCACCCCGATCGAGAGCGTGCGCTCCGGGTCGAGGTACTTCGACATCTCTCGCGCGCGCCTGCGCAGATCGTTCGCGACCTGCTCCTGCAGACGGCGTCGCTCCTCCGTATCCACGGTCTCGGCCAGGCGCTGCAGGGCCGCAGCAGACGGCCACTTGCTGTCGATGGGAAGCAGCCGCCCGCCAGGCAGCCGCAGCGCGTATTCGACGATCTTGCTGCCAAAAGCGACGTTGATCTCGAGCAGGTCGGGAGGCAGTTGGGTAAGGGCCTTCGCCAGGATGTTCTCGCCCGCGACCCCGCGCGAGGACGACCCGGCGACCACGGCCTCGAGCCGCTGGAGGGCCAACCCGGCCTGTTCCATCTGACGCGCGCGACCCTGCTCGAGGGCCTTCATCTCGGCCAGCGCCTTCTGCGCCGCGCCGATCTCGCCCTTGAGCCCGAGCGTCGCTTCATGGATCTGCTTCAGCGAGGACTCACGGCTTTGCTGCACGTCGCGCTTGAGTTCGTCCTGGGTCCGCGAAGCCCGTGCCAGCTCTGAGTGGATCTGGCCGAGGTTGCGGGATACGGCTTCGAGCGTCCGCAGTGCGGCAGGATCCTGCGCGGGCCTGCGCGCCAGCAGCACCGCCGCCACGACGATCGCCACCGCCAGCAGCCCAATGACCAGCTCCATGAGACTCCGCTCCTAGCCTCGGGCACTGTGCCATAGGGTCCGGTCGCAGCAGGTCCGAATGGCGGGTGGCCTACAACCCGGCGGCGTGCTCCAGGGCCTTCACGACCGCGGCGATGTCCTCCTGGCCCAGGCCCTGGGCGCGGGCGGCCTGGTGCACCTCGCGGATGGCGGCGAGCCCCGGCATCGGCGTCTTCTGCTTGGCGGCCTCGGCCAGCATCAGTGTCTGGTCCTTCACGAGCAGGTCGATCGAGAAGTGCTGCTCGAAGTCGCGGCGGGCGATCGCACTACCCTTGAAGGCAAAGTAGGGCGAGGCGAAGCCGGCGGCCATGATCACCTCGAGCATCGTCTCGATGCCAAGCCCTGCCTTCTGCCCGACCACGAGCCCCTCGCACAGGCCCTCGAGCATGAACGAGATGAGCGTGTTGCCGATCAGCTTCATGAGCGCGGCCTGGCCCGTCTCGCCACAGTAAATCGCCTTCGAGCCGAAGACCATCATCACGGGCATCAGCTCGTCGTGGGTCTCGCGGCGGCCGCCGGTCATCATCAACAGCGTGCCTTTCTCCGCTCCCAGCTTGGAGCCCGTAACCGGGGCCTCGAGCGCGTCGCCGCCCTTGGAGCGCAGGGCCTCCGCCACGCGGCGCGCCAACTCCGGCGAGATGGTCGAGGTGTCGAGCAGCCGAAAGCCGGGCCGCGCGCCCGCGAGCAAACCGTCCTCGGCGAAGACCAGCCGCTCTACGGCGGCGGGATCGGCGACGCAGGAAACGACGATGTCGGAGGACTCGGCCAGGGCCTTCGGAGTGGCGGCTACCTTCGCACCCGCGTCCGCGAGCGGAGCGCAGCGCTCGGCCGTCCGGTTCCAGACCGTGAGCGTGAAGCCCTTGTCGAGAAAGTGGCGCGCCATGCGGCCGCCCATCAACCCGAGGCCTGCAAATCCGATTCGCTTCTGCTCCATCAGCCCTCCAGTTCCGGCCCGCGTGCCGTGAACGGACAAATATCACGGAAGGCGCAGTAGCTACACGCGTTCCAGGAGGGCGTCGCCGAAAACTCGCGACGCCGGATCTGTCGTGAGACGTCGCGGATCAGGGCTTCGGTCTCCTGCGCCTGCTCGAGGGTCGGTTGCTTGCCACCCGCGATTCCGGATTCGAGAAAGCGCAGCTCGACCCAGTCGGGCAAGCGGCCCGCAGTCTTGAGGTGCGCCAGCGCGTAGACGTCGAGTTGGAGGCTGTCCTGCGCGCGCTCCCTGGCCTTCTTCGAGTCGTCCACGGCGCCAGTCTTGAAGTCGAGGATCGTGACGTGGCCGTCTTTCTCGATCACCAGGTCGTAGCGGCCCTGCACCTTGGAATGGTCGACGTAGAAAATGAAGTCCTTCTCGACCGCGCTCGGCGTCCAGGGATGCGCCGCCTCACCCTTGTAGAAGCCTCGCAGCGTCTCCTCCCCCGCCGCGAGGCGCCGCTCCTCGTGCTCGCGGGACAGGAAGCCCTCCGACACCCAGGACCGGCGGAACGCGGCCACCAGCTCGTCCTCGGAAAACCCAAGGCCAGCGAGGCGCGCCTCGAACATCTGCTGCACCGCCTTGTGCATGGCACTTCCATAGATGATGCGATGGTGTGTGAGCAGCGGCACGCGCAGGATGTGGACGTAGCGATACTTGAGCGGGCAGGTGCGGTAGTCGTCGAGCTGCGTCGCCGACAGCCGCAGCGTTTCTTCTTCCGGGATCGGCCCTTCGACCGGCGGCAACGGCTCCGTCGCCGGTTGATGCCGGGCCAGCGCTTCGCGCGCCTGGCTCTTGCGCGGAAGGGGCGCTGCCGAGGCGAGATCGAGCGCCTCGATCACGAAGCGCGAGACTTTACGGGCCCGGGTCGTGCCGTAGTCGGCGGCCGAGGTCAGGATCAGCTCGTCCTTGGCGCGCGTCATCGCCACGTAGAACAGCCGCCGCTCTTCGTGCAGATGCGCATCGGCCGGAGCCAGTATCTCGCGCACCAGCGCTTCGGGCAGCGGGATCGGATCGCGACGGCGCTGGACCGGGAACTTCTGTTCGGCGCAGCCCACGAGAAAGACGACCGGAAACTCCAGGCCCTTGGCCTTGTGCACCGTCAGGACGTGGACCGCGTCCTCGTCCAGATCGGCTTCGGCCACCGCCGGGTCGTCGCCGGCGTCGCGCAGCAGGTCGAGATGCGTCACGAACGACGTCACGCGATCGTGCTCGGCGACGTCGCCGTAGCCCTTCACGATCTCGAAGAAGCGCGCGATGTTCTTGACGCGGGCCTCGGCCACGGGCGTCGCCTCGCGCGAGAGCCCGGCGAGCAGGCCGGATTCCTGCAGGAACTTGTAGAGCACCTCGCCCGTGCGCAATCGCGGCACGTCGGCCGCCGCGCGGTCGATGTCGGTGAGTAGCCGCACCGCGGCTTCGCGGGTGGCGCCGCCGACACCGACCAGGTCCTCGTTGTTGGGCAGACGGCGCAGGACTTCGAGCAGCGGGCGTGACTTGCGCCGCGCATACTGGTTGAGGCGCAGCAGCTCGGTTTCCGGAACCTGATACAGGTCCGACGCGGCGAGATAGAAGACCGGCACCGAGTCGTCAGGGTTCGCCAGGGCCCTCAGGAACGAGACGAGAAGCCGTACCTCCTCGCGCGCGTACAGGCCGCGGCTGCCGCTGAAGCGATGCGGAATGCCCTTGACGTTGAGGGCGCGCAACACCGCGTCGGCGTCGTTGTTGGTGCGCACGAGAACGGCCACATCGCGCGGCCGGAAGCGCTGGCGCAGCCGCTCGTCGATCAGTGACGCCACGCCATCGGCCTCGGCGGAGCCCGTATCGTAATGGACGTGCCGCACAGCGACGCCGCCGGGCCGCTGCGCCCGCAGCCGTTTGTCGATCTTCGCCACCACCTCGAGACGATAGGGGTTGTTATAGGAGATGAGACGGGCCGACGCGTCCAGGATCGGCTGGGTGGAACGGTGGTTCTCGACCAGCACCACCTCCCGGCAGCCCGGATACACCTCGCGAAACGCGAGCAGGTTGGCGGTCGCCGCGCCGCGCCAGCGATAGATGGCCTGGTCGTCGTCCCCGACGACGGTGATGTTGGGCGACTCCTGTCCGGCAAGCAGCCGTACCATCTCGAGCTGGACGTGATTGGTGTCCTGGAACTCGTCGACGAGGATGTAGCGATAGCGCTCGCGCAGCTTCGCCACCCGTGTGGGGTTCTGGCGCAGCAGCGTCAGCGTCCGGAAGATCTGATCGCCGAAGTCGACGACGCCGGCTTCGGCCAGCAGCGTCTGGCAGCTTTCGTAGAACGCCGCCAGCTCGCGTTGCTTCTCGGCCTCTTGTTCGTCCTCCGGCGTCTTCGCGGCCGTAGCCAGGGCGTCGGCGAACGCTTGATACGCCGCTGGCGAGACATCCTCGTCTTTCGCGCGGCTGACGAACGTCAAGAGCGCATCGAGATGCCGAGTGGGATCGCCCAGCGGCCGGAAGCGCGCCAGCGGCAGGCGGAACAGGCGTTCGCGCAGGAAGATGATCTGCTCGGGCTTGGTCAGGACGCGGAACTCGGGATTGATTCCGGCTTCGAGCGCCGCCTCGCGCAGGATGTGATCGCCGAAGGCGTGGAAGGTGCCGATCCAGGTTTCGGCATAGCCGTACGGAATCAACTGATCGACGCGCTCGGCCATTTCGACCGCGGCCTTCTCGGTAAAGGTGAGGGCCAGGATCTCTTCCGGGCGGGCACGCTTGCTCGAGATCAGGTGCGCGATGCGGCGCGTCAGGACCGTAGTCTTGCCGGTGCCGGCGCCCGCGATGATCAGCAATGGGCCGTCGCCATGGAGCACAGCGTCGCGCTGCGCCGCGCTCAGGCCTTCGAGGATGCGCTCTTCGGTGGCGGGAATCAGTTCGGCCGACGTCACTCCGCGATTCTAGGCGGAAGGACTGCCGGCGAAGGTCCGATCAGCCAGCGGGCACGATGCTGCGATCGGTACTCGTGCCGCCGCAGTGGCGCGTCAGGGTCGCTTCGGTCGCATCCAGGACACTGTTCAGGCGTGACGTTGGGAACGAAAAGGGCGCATAAACCGTGACCAGAGCTCTTCGGGCGGCGAGGGTGATGCGGGTTCTGGCCGAGTCCGAGGTCGGGTTGCCGAAGGGGCCCCGAGCATCGCTCAGAACCGGGCGGTCGTCGACGTTGACCGGGCCCTTGCGAATGCCTTCGTAGCTCTCGCCGGCGCTGCCCTTGCGCAGGACGACCGGCGGCTCGATGCGATCGAGGTCGTAGAGGCCAAAGGGCAGTTGAGCGCGTATCGAGCACAGGTTCAGCGCATCGACGAGGGTGTTGATGCGGTACAGGGTTTCGCCCTTCAGGGCGCGGCGCGCCAAGGCCTCGCTTGCTGGGCGGGTTTTCGTCGGGTCGAGGCCGAGGGCCTTGTAGAGCGAACGGGCGTCGGCCGCCCCCGGGATCTCGGCGCTCTTGCCGTCGCCGAAGCGGTCGCGCAACTCCTTGCAATAGGCGTCGACTTCCGCCGCCAGCGTGGCGTCGGCTTCGCGGACGCTGACGCCGTCCAGCGCGAGGATGCCGAGTCGGACGCGGCCGGTGAGTTCAGAGGCGATCGAGATATCCATTGGCATGACGACGATACACTACCCGGCTTCGTCCCGGCCGTTCTTCAGTCACGGGCCAGGCGGCCTCGGTCTGGTAGGGGCAAGGCGATTCCCCGCTGCCAGCGTGATCAAAGTCCCTCCGCTGCTCGCCGCAGTCGTTAGAGACACTTGAACAATCGGGGCGGCGTCCCCAGCACCGCCCTAAAGGTCCCGATCGGCTGCGACGCCCTCGACAGGGTGAAGTCGAGTCGCCGGCCATTGCGGTCGCCCTCATAGACGACCCGCGATCCCGGTTCGGGAGGCTCACGCACCGGCCCGCCCTCGTTGACCAGGACACCGGGCGCTCGGAAATGGCCCTGCGCGTCGATCACGATCGGGGCGTCCGTTTGGCCGTGGGCGCAATCGAACTCGAAGGCGGCGCTCACGCTGCTCACGCTCACGAGCACGTGATCGCCGCCCCAGTCGCCGACCTCGAGCGGCCCGACCGGCGAGGGACTCGCGGCACACGCCCCGCACGAGAGGGCGAGAAGCGCGCTCGCAGCATAGAGAAGCGAGCTATGAGCGAAGCGCACGCTGCTCATAGCGCGAGCCGCGACGAGCGTGCACGGCGTCCCGCGTCAGGCGCTTCCCAGCTCGGAAGGTCCGGATCGAGCCGAGCACGTCCGCCTGTAGCCGCTTGCGACGCGCGAATTCCGAGCCTTCGCGGGCGCTCACTGAACTGTCGCTTTCGGCCGTCTTGACGCACGCCCGGCCATCAGCCTCCGCGGGCAGTGAAATGGCAACCCTTTTCATGGCTTCACAGTATCACCAGCCTCTAGTTCCTGAGGCCGGCCGGCCAGTTGAGGATGACGGTCGTGGGCGTGATCGCCTCGCGCCCGAGCGGCGAGAGCAGCAAGAAGCGCTGGCCGTCGGATGACGGCCGGTATTGGGCGCGGCTATTGAGCGGCTGCAGGCGCGCCTGAAAGAGCGCCTTCGGCGTTCCCGCGGAGAAATTCGCGCCGGCCTCCACCGGCACAGACATGACGGTGTTATCGAGCGTCAGGTAGAAGATCTCGCGGCCCGAGGCGCTCCAGTAAGGCTGCCGGCCACCTTCGGTCGACACCTGCCATTTGCTTTTCGGCGTCGGGAACTCGAGGACGTAGATCTCGGATCGCCCCGATTCGTCGGATTGATAGGCGAAGTAGCGCGAGTCGGGCGAGAGCACCGGCCGCAATTCGGCAAAGCGGGTGCGCACCAGCGGAAGGGGCTTGTGCTCGCCCTCCATGGGCAGGGCCCAGACGTCCCAGTTCGTCTCTTTACCCAGGCTGTAGAACAACACGAAGCGGCCATCACGAGACCAGTCGGTCACGATCTTGGTCTCGTCGCTCACGAAGAATTCCTGCTCCTCGCCAGCGCCGGAGGCGTCTTTCACGTACAGGTCGAAGATGCCCTTGCGGTCGGACGAGAACGCGATGCGGCGACCGTCTGGCGACCAGACCGGAAAGCGGTCGTTGGCCGGATCGAACGTGAAGCGTGACGTAACGCCGCGCGCGAGGTCGCGTATCCACAGATCGGATGCGCCCGTCCGCTCCCCTTGATCGACCACCAGACGCTTGGCATCGGGCGAGAACCAGAAATCGCCGAACTCGCCCACTGGGCCTTCGGCCGCCAGCTCCTTGCCGTTGCGATCCACCCAGGTCAGCTGCCGATTCCGGGTCTGTCCGGCGCGATAGCTGAGGACACCCGTGTCGGACGCCGAGAAGTGCGCGAGGCCCACGGCATCCACGCCGAGGCCTTCCGACAGCGGCACGGCCTCGCCCTGGAGCTCGAATCGTTTCGCATCGAAACGCTGGACCACGAGCGTTTCCTCGCGGACGAAGAGCAGGTATCCCGGCGCCACGTACTGGACCCGCGACGCCGTTTTCAGAATCGACTTGCCTTCTGGGGCGTCCAGGGCCCTCACCATGAGCTGGCTATCCGCGAGCGCGGCTCCCCCGGCCAGGTAGAGGTAGTGCCGGCCATCGGGAAGAAACTGCGGCCACCCGACACTCGCGACACCGTGTTCGAGATCGGGTTTCACCTCCGGTTTGGGCGCTCCGCCAGCCGCGGGTAGCCGGAGGATCGGATCATTGGCGCGACCGTCGATGAGGATCACATCCTGGGCGCTCCAGGTTCCATCGGAACCGCTCGGCAGATCGGCGAGCGTCTGCGCGGGCCCGCCCGCCACCTCGACCTTCTTCAGCTTGCCCCCGGCGACGAATCCGACGAAGCGGCTGTCCGGCGACCAGAACGGGCGTGAGGCTCCCTCGGTTCCCTGCAGGGCGCGCGGTGTCAGAGCGTCCAGGGCGCGAATCCATACCTGGGTTACGCCCGTGGCGGCGCGCCCGTCGAAGGCCAACAGGCGACCATCGGGCGAGAGGCTGGGCGATCCGATGAACGTGAAACCGTCGGGGGCCGGGACCTGGAAGCGAACGATGGGCGCCGGCTTCGGGGCGCGGCGAACGAAGCCCACGCCGAGCGCCGTGGCGGCGACGAGCGTGACACAGAACGCCGCCCAGGCCAGACGCTCGCGAGAGCGGCGGCGCGCGGCCACCGGCGCCGGAACGCCGGCCTGCGAGCCCGCCTCCGAGATCCACTGCAATTGGAGTAGCACGTCGTGGGCGGTCTGCAGACGCTCCTCGGGGTCCTTCGCCAGGCAGGCGTGCACGACACGGTCGTAGGCCGGAGGCGAGAGAGGCTGGAGCGTCGAGATCGTCGGCGGCACGTCGTGCATGATCGAGGCGATCAGGCTGGCCTGGCTCTTCCCGGAGAACGCCTTCTGGCCGGTGGCCATCTCGTGGAAGACCGCGCCCAGCGAGAAGATGTCGCTGCGCGCGTCGGCCAGCTTGCCCTCGAGCTGTTCGGGGGCCATGTATTGGTAGGTTCCGAGGATAGTGCCCTCGGCAGTGAGCGGCGAGCGACTCATCGTCGGCGAGGAGGTGAGCTCGCCCTGCGTCGTGGCAGGGCTCTCGGCCTTGGCGAGCCCGAAGTCGACGAGCTTCGCGCCGCCCTTCGTCAGCATGATGTTCGCGGGCTTGAGGTCGCGGTGCAAAACACCGCGCCGATGCGCCTTGTCGAGGGCGTCGGCGATCTGGGTCGAGTAGCGGAGCAGTTCGTCCGAGGCCAGGGGCCCGGCGGTCAGGCGCTGCGCGAGGCTCTCGCCCTCGAGGTGCTCCATGACCAGGTAGTCGATCGGCCCCTGGGCCGTCTCCTGCTGGCCGATGTCGAAGAGGCTGCAGATGTGGGCGTGCGAGAGGCTCGACAGCGCCTTGGCCTCGCGCTCGAAGCGCTGCCGCAGTTGCACGTCGCTGGCCACATGCGAGGGCAGCACCTTGACCGCCACGGTGCGGTCGAGACGCGTGTCCTTCGCACGGTACACCTCGCCCATCCCGCCCGCGCCGAGAGGGTCCAGAATTTCATAGGGACCCAGACGTGTACCGCTGGCCAGCGCCATCAACCCTCCACGCTCCCCGAACCTGAGGGGAGAGCAAACCGGCGGCATTCTATCCTTATGAACGTGATGAACGTGGTCGGCGAGCCCGGACTAGAGACGAAAAGGCTCCTCGCCGTGGGGTCCGCGACGCGAGCGGAGCGCTTCGCGTGTCGGAGCCGGGAGCCCGCCGAGAAAGCGCAGGAACTCCGGCGTGGACACCGGCCTTTGCTGCCGCAGCCGCTTCAGGGCGGCGACGTCCTCACGAGTCGTAGGCAACCCCCGCTCCAGATCGAGGACCTCAGAGCGAGCGTCGGATGGCATCGTCCAGAAACGCAAGAATCAGCGCCGGCGTGGGCCTTTCCCTATTTTCCGAGTTCCCCTGCGACGCGGGCGGTGATCTCGACGCAGCGCGCCAGCACCGAGCGGATTCGACCGTCCTCGAGGGCGAGGATGCCGGCGATGGTGCAGCCCGCCGGGGTCGTGACGTCGTCCTTGAGGGCCGCCGGGTGGCGACCCGTCTCGAGCACCATCCTGGCGGCGCCCAGCGTCATCTGCGCCACGAGCTCGTTGGCGACGCCGCGTGGCAGACCGCGCATCACGCCGCCGTCGGCCAGCGCCTCGAGGATCACGTACATGAACGCCGGGCCGGAGGCGCTCAGGCCCGTGACGGTGTCCATGTGCTTCTCTTCGAGCTCCATGAAGCGGCCGAGGGGTGTGAAGATCTCACGGGCGACCTCGACCTGGGCGTCGGTCGCCTTGGTGCCCTTCGCGACGACGGTCATGCCGCAGTTGATCAAGCAGGGCGTGTTGGGCATCGCGCGCAGCACTGGGACGCTCGCGCCGGCCTCAGCCTCGATGTACTTCGTGCTGGTGCCGGCGGCGATCGAGATGAGCAGCGGCCGGTGCTTCAAGGCGCCCTTCTTGCGCAGCAGCGAAAGAGTCGGGCCCACGTCCTTGGGCTTGACGCAGAGCAGCACGATGTCGGCGTGCTTCGCCGCGGCCACGTTGTCGGTGCCGGTCGCTATCTTCAGGTCCGTCGCGAGGCGCTCGGCGGAAGCCTTCGTGCGCGTGGTCGCCGTGATTTGTGCGGGCTTCATCTTGCCCGAGCGCACGAGGCCACCCGCGATCGTGCGACCCATCGTGCCTGCGCCGAGGATCGCGAGGCGCTTGCCTTTGAGCATCCCTTACGCCTCTGCCAGGACGGCTTCGAGCTGGTCCACGGCCCAATCGATCTGCTCGCGAGTGATCACGAGCGGCGGTGCCAGCCGGATCGTGTCCACGTGGGTGTCCTTGCAGAGCATGCCGCGGTCCTTGAGCTTGTAGCAGTACTTGCGCGCGCCACCGGCCGAGGGCTTGAGCTGCACGCCGGCCCACAGCCCGATGCAGCGCACTTCGGCGAGCTTGTCGGTCTTCATACCCAGGAGGCGCGCCTCGAGGTGGGCGCCGAGGCTGGCTGCCTTCTCGACCAGTTTCTCGTCCACGAGGACGTCGAGGGCGGCGCTCGCGACGGCGCAGGCAAGCGGGTTGCCGCCGTAGGTGGAGCCGTGCACTCCCGGCGTGAACACGTCCATGACGGGGCTCGAGGCCAGGAACGCGCTCACGGGGTAGAGACCGCCGGAGAGCGCCTTGCCGATCGTGACGCCGTCGGGGCGGATGCCCTCGTGCTCGAACGCGAACATCTTCCCGGTGCGGCCGAGGCCCGACTGGATCTCGTCGAGGATCAGCAGGCAGCCGTTCTCGTCGGCGAGCTGACGCAGGCCCTTCAGGTAGCCTGCCGGCGGAATCACCACGCCCGCCTCGCCCTGGATCGGCTCGACGAAGATCGCCGCCGTGCGCGGGGTGATGGCCGCCCGCATCTCCGCAAGCTCGCCGTAGGGCACGATCTTGAAGCCGGGCGTGAACGGGCCGAAGCCTGTGGTGCTGTCGGGGTCGGTCGAGAAGCCGACGATGGTGGTGGTGCGGCCGTGGAAGTTACCCTCGCAGACGATGATTTCGGCCTCGGGATACGGAACCTTCTTCACGTCGTAGGCCCACTTGCGCGCGGCCTTGAGAGCGGTTTCGACGGCCTCGGCGCCGCTGTTCATCAGGAGCGCCTTCTCGAAACCCGTGAGCTTGCACAGCTTCTCGAGCAGCGGCGGGAAGCGGTCGTTGCGGAACGCGCGCGAGGTGAGGGCGAGGCGCTCGCACTGCTCGAGCATGGCGCGCACGATGCGCGGATGGTTGTGGCCCTGGTTCACGGCCGAATAGGCCGCGAGGAAGTCCATGAACCGCTTGCCTTCCACGTCCTCCAGGAAAACGCCCTCGCCCCGCGTCGCGACCACGTCGAGCGGGTGGTAGTTGTGCGCGCCGAAGCGCTCTTCCTGGTCGATGAAGGTCTGGCTCGGGGTACTGGTAGTAGCGGACATTCGTGTCTCCTGGGAATCGCCCCCGCGCGTCGGGCAGGCGGCGTCCATCATCTTAACCGGGCCCCGGGGTTACTCACGAATGCTCCAGGAGCCAGCTAGGCGTCCACCTCGGTTCTTGCGCGCGCGAGGATGCCTGAAACCGAGAGCGCCAGCGCCGAGAGCAGGTCCGAAGCAGTCACCAAGCGCGAGCGGCGAGATAGAGGCCAGGCTGCGTCGACCGCTCCCGCCCGTACTGGAGCTCAACGAAACGCAGCTGCACTTCCAGCGGGCTCGCATCGGGCAACGATCGCTCGATGGCCCGTCTCGCCAGACCGATCACCTCGCCGCTGAGCGAGAGCGCCAGCTGCGCCCGGCGACCAGGGGCCGCGCGCCGTAGCATGTCGATCTGTACTTTCTCGGCTTCGGGATCGGTGTCCGCGGACCGAGCCAACATGGCCGCCATTCTACAGCCGCCACGCGTGGCTGGTTGGCGCTATTGGATGTATCCCAGGGCTCGCAGTCGATCCAGCTGCTCCGGGCTCATCTTTTCCGTGGACGCGGCGTCGGGCTTGAGCCGCTCGGACTCGGCGCGCGTCTGCCAGGCGGCGATCTGCTTGGCGAGCTTCGCGACGATCTCGGGATGCTGGTCGGCGACGTCGCTCTTGTCCAGAGTGTCGTGGCGATGGTCGTAAAGCTCGAACTCGGGGCTGCCCGCGGGTCTCTTGGTGTTGTGGATGAGCTTGAAGCCCCCGGAGACGATCGCGTAGGACTCGGTGTCCTGCGGCGGAGGGGCGCCCACCGGCTCGAGGGTCACGGCCTTCTCGGTGAGGGCCGGCCGCTCTCTCCAGCCGATGGCGGCGTGGGCCACTCCGGACGCGGGTGGTCCGGCGAGCAGCGGCAGGAAACTCTGACCCTGAATCCCGGCAGGCAGTGGCAAGCGGCTGAGCTCGAGGATCGTCGGCATCAGATCGATCGTCTCGACGGTCTCGGAAATGACCGCCCCCTTCGGCACCGACCCGGGACGCCAGAGTATCAGGGGAACGTCGCTCAGTTCGCCGTAGGTCGTCTGACCGTGGAAGGTGCGACCGTGCTCGAGGAACTCCTCGCCATGATCGCTCGTGTAGACGACGAGCGTCTTCCTGCCGAGCCCAAGCCCCTCGAGGCTCTCGAACAACCGGCCGATCTCCACGTCCATGCCGCGGATCGAGCCATCGTACCAGTCCAGGTCATGAGCGACGTAGGCGTCGGGGTCGATACCGGCCTTCTTCATTTCTTCGCGGTTCGGCATCCCGAAGAGCTTGAGCAGCGGAGCGGTGATGACCTTCTTCGCCTCCTTCAACTGCCTTTCGTGCTCCTCGCGCTGGGCGGGATCGGCCCAGAGCGTGTCGTAGGGCGGATAGGGCCGGTAGGGATCGTGCGGATCGCTCACGTGCAGGAAGACGAAGAACGGCACCTCGCGATGGGCCTCGAGCCAGGGCAGCAGGCGATCGACGTAGACACGCGCGGTCTTGCTCGACTCCTTGTCGGGCAGCGAGCCATCTTCGTGCACCTGTTCGAAGCCCTGGTGCAGGTTCGTGAAGCGGCCCGTGAACAGGATCGACGACAGTGATAGCGTCGCGTAGCCGGCGTCTTGGAAGACCTCAGCCAGCGTCACGGCGGAGCTGGGGATGCGGTCGGAGAAGTCATGCACGCCGTGGGAGAGCGGATAGAGGGAGGTGAGCAGCGTCGGCGTCGCCACCTTCGTCCAGGTGGCCTGACTCAGGCAATCCTTGAAGAGCGCGCCCTCTTGCGCCATGCGGCGCAGCACTGGCGTCGTGTCGCGTTCGTAGCCGTACGCGCTCAGGTGATCGCGGCGTGTCGTGTCGGACCAGATCAGGATCACGCCTTGTGGCGGATCCGCCGACGCCTGTGCCGGCGAGGCCGGCGTCGGCATGGCGCCGAGGTTGCGAATCGCCGGCGCTCCCCAGAAGCCGAGGGCGCCCGGCCTTTCGGATACGAGCGCAAGCGACAGTGTCACGTTCTGCCCCGCGAAGCGGGTCAGGTCCACGGGGGCTTCTTCCCAGCGCTGGGGCGTGGTCAGCGTCCGCTCGACGAGCCATGCCGGCGGCGCGCCGTCCCGGCTCACGCCCACGCGGAAGGTGACCGGACCCGCCTCGATCGTGCCTATGCCGAGATCGAGCAGCGGCCTCTTCGGCAGGCGAAGCTTGATCTTGATCACTTCGGGAGAGCGCGCCACCAGCGTCTCGCGGTAGATCTCGGAGAGGCCCTGCCAGGACACCCCCGCAGGGATTTCCGCGAGGCGCTCGCGCCGCATCACCAGACGCACCGACTCGATCTCGAAGCGCGAGCCCTTCACGTCGCTGGGGCGGATCAGGATGTGGCGAAACTCGGCAGCGGCAGGGGGCCTCGTGAACATGCGGCTGGGAAACACGTAGCTCTTGATGTCCGGGCCGGGCGTGAGAGGCAGCTTCACTCGCCAGGGCGCGTCATGGGTCTGCCTGGCGAGCTCCGCGAGATCGATCTTCTCGCTCTCCCGAAACGTGAGGGAGAGCTCGCTGCCTGCCGACACGCGCGCACGGATCTCGACGGAGTCGATCACGTCGCGGTCTTCGAGCCCGGTCGTGCGCTCGAGATCCAGGATGGCGACGTCCTCGGTCGTCTGGCCGGCGAGCCGGCCTTCCCGGAGCGCGAGGCTCGCGATGCCCGGGCCCGCCTTGAACGCGTGCGTCGCCGCGAGCTTGTCCGCGCCGGGAACCGGGGTGTCGAAGCGGATCTCAGTGCGCGGCAAGGCCGGCGCTAGTCCGGACGAACCACCCTCGAGCATGTCAGGCTTGTAGAGATCGGCCAGGCGGATCGTGACGGCGCTCGAGCCGGGTCGCCCGCTGCAGGCGGCCAGCACGGCGAGGATCAGCGGAGCGCAGCGAAGCCTGGTCATGGCATCCGACCTCGTGAGTCAAGCCCTCCAGCGCGCTCGACCGTTGCGGTTCGCTCGTGTGGTGGGACGCGGGATCATATGTTCAGGCCACGCCCGCGCTCGCTCGACGGCCCCGCACGTCGGCCCAAAGGCACCCTGCGCGGCGCTCTGGACGCCCGGCTCGAGTGACGCGCCGAGGTCTATCGCCCCGAGGCTTCGTCGGCCGCCGCTTGGAGCCGGGGCGCGATCATTGGATCCACGTCGAGGCCCGTGCCGCTGCGCAAGCGCAGGCGCGCGGGCAATCCCAGCGTCGAGTTGCCGGTGAGACCGCCATAGATCGTGAGCGCGGCGAGATACGACCCGGGGACGGTGGGATGAAAGCCGTCGGATCCGTAGAGTGACAACGCCGCATCGAGGCGCCAGGCCGCGAGCCAGGCGTCGCCTGCCGGCAAGAGGATCCCGCCCACGTCCTGCGCGGCGAGGCGGTAGGAAGCGCTGACGTCTGCAAACGCGTTGCGGCGCGAAGCCTCGGGCCAGACCATGTACAGAGCAGTGAGAGCGCCCGCCTGGCGGATCACGGAGTCGAAGCGGCGCGTCCACTCGCGCAGGTTGACGCGGCTCGAGAGCAGCGCCGAGGGTCCCTGCTGGAGTACGACCCAGCGCCAGCCGCCGGCGGCGATGCGGTTCTGCGTTCCGAGGCCCCAATGATCCTCGAGCGAAACACCGCCGTAGGTGACCGATTCGGCAAACAGCGGATGACCTCCCGCGGCTGAAAGCGCTTCGACGATCAGTGGCAGTTCGTTCGCCTCGGTCAGGGAGTTGCCCACGAAGAGCGCGCGATCGGCGCCCGGCGGGAGCGGGCTCGCAAGCGGCAGCGGCGCGCTCGGGTTGGCAGGCTTGCCGTCCCCCGAACAACTCACGGCGCTCAGGAGCACGAGAAAAGTCAGCGAGGTGCACCGGTTCAGTCTCTTGAACATCGATCCTCCGCATCATGTTCGCCGCGATGCGGTGCCCATCTCAACTCGCTGGCGTTCCAGCGAAGCGCCGAAGCGTCAGGCCGGCGGGTTGTGAGTCGCGGCAGCGGCCGAGAACGGAACCAGGCGCTGGGCCTGCTCGTCCCACAGCCGTAGGCGCGCCGAGCGCAGGCTGCTGCGCAGCGTCAGGCGCGGCGCCTGCTGCAGGCGCGGGTGCGAGTCGAAACACTCGCGCAGCCGGTAATTCGGCACACGGCTCGCAAGGTGGTGCAAGTGGTGATAGCCGATGTTGCCGCTGAACCAGTGGAGGACCTTCGGCAGATCGTAGTAGGAGCTGCCCTCGAAGGCCGACTGCTCGACATTCCACGCGGCGTCGTGGGCCCAGTAGGTGCTTTCGAACTGGTGCTGCACGTAGAAGAGCCAGACGCCGGCAGCTCCGGCCAGGAACAGAACCGGCAGGTGCACGAGCAGCAGCGGGCGCCAGCCCAGCGCCAGCCAGAGGCCAAGGATGACGACAACGAGCACGCCGTTGTTGACCCAGACACTCGCCCATTCCCTCCGGAACGAGCGTGGCAGGTCGAGCGGCAGGCGATGCTTCAGCACGAACTGGAACAACGGGCCGATGCCCAGCAGCACGGGGGTGCTCCGGTAGAAGCGATATGCGAGCCGTTGCCACCAGGGGGCCGCCCGGTACTCGCCCACGCTCAGCGTCTCGATGTCCCCGAAGCCACGGCGGTCGAGGTTACCCGAGGTCGCGTGGTGGATGGCGTGGGTGCTGCGCCAATACGAGTACGGCATCAGCGTCACGACGCCGATCACGCGGCCGACGGCGTCGTTCAGGCGCGGGCTGCTGAAGAACGAGCCATGGCCGCAGTCGTGTTGCAGGATGAAGAGGCGCACGTACAAGCCTGCGACCGGCGGCAACAACAGCAGCACGAGGCCGTAGTTCCATTGGAGTCGAACGCCGAGCGCCATGGCGCTCCAACCCGCGATGAACAGGCCGCCTGTCGTCACGAGCTGGAACCACGCGCGACGATCGTCGGCCTGCGCAAAGGGCGTCACCAGGGGCCGCAACGGCGACTGGGCGAGCGCCTCTTGCTCAATGGCAGGTTCAGGTTGATCGAGCATGGACAAGGGAGAGTCTAGACGCAACGCCCAAACCCTTGTGTCACAGCCATGTCATAGTTGCGCATCACTTCGCCTGGTAGATGACGCGCCCGCCCAGCAGTGTTTGCTGGACGCGAAGGGTATGGAGATCCTTGGCCGGGAGCTCGAAAGGGTTGGCGTTCAGTACCACGATGTCCGCAAACTTGCCGGGCTCCAACGTTCCTTTTTCCTTCTCCTGAAACTCCGCGTAGGCGCCCGCCCGGGTGTAGGCCGCGAGTGTGGTTTCAACCGACACTCGGTGCTCCGGGAACCAGCCCGCCGGGGGCTGGCCGTCGGCGGTCTGGCGGTTGACCGCGCAGTGCAGGCCGCGCCAGGGATCGAGCGTCAGCGTCGAAGGCCAGTCGCTGCTGAAGACCAGGTAAGCACCCGCCTGCTGGAGCCAGCGCCAGGCGAAACCGCGGCCCGCACGCTCGCGCCCGATGGCCGTGCCCCAGACATCGATGCCGTCAGGGTCCGCGTGAATCGGCATCATGGACGCGAGCACGCCGAGCTTCTGGAAGCGGGGCACGTCCGCGGCATCGATCGTCTCGATGTGCTCGACGCGGTGGCGCGCGTCGCGCCGGCCGTTCGCGCGCTGGGCCTGCTCGTAGGCGTCGAGGGTCATGCGCACCCCGCCGTCGCCGATGGCGTGGACGTAGCTCTGCAAGCCGGCGCGGTCGATCCAGCTCACGACCTCGTTCAAGTGTTCCTGGCTCCAGGCCGGCAGGCCGCGCGTGGCCGGCTCGTCGGAGTACGGGGCGAGCAGCGCCGCCGTGTGGGTCTCGATCACGCCGTCCACGACGAGCTTGACCGCGCCCACGCGCAGCGGTCCGCTCCGGTAGCGATCCGCCAACGCGCGAATCTCCTCGACTTGTTTCGGGGTCACCGGCGGACGCAGCGTCCGGGCCACGCCGACGCGCAGCGTCAACTCGCCGCGCTCGCGCGCCTCGCGGAACAGCTCCACCTCCTCGGGCGTGCCGTGAGCGTTCTGGATGCTGGTGATGCCCAGCGACGCCGCCAGGGCCAGCCCGCCTCGCAAGGCCTCGAGCTGGCGCTCGCGGGGTGGCGCCGGGATCTTGTCCGTGATCAGCCGCTGAGCCTGTTCCTTGAAGACCCCGGTGGCCTCTCCCGTCGTGGCGTCGCGCACGATCTCGCCCCAGCCTGAATAGCTGGTCTCCCGGCTGACGCCCGCCAGGGCCAGGGCTTCGCTGTTCGTCCACGCGGTGTGGCCGTCGTAGGCGGCGAGAAACACCGGACGCTCCGCAAGCACCGCGTCGAGATCCTGCCGCGTGGGCAAGCGCTGACCCGGCAGCGCCGAATACTGCCAGCCATAACCCTGCACCCAGGTGTCTTCCGGCGAGCTGGCAGGATGCTGCTTCGCGTACTGAACGATGCGCCGTTGCATTTCCTCGAGAGACCCGGCGCCGTTCAGATCCACCTGCGACAAGCGCGAGCAGCCGCGCAGGAAGTGGATGTGGGCGTCGTTGATGCCGGGCATGGCGAAGCGGCCCGCAAGGTCGATGCGCGAAGCCGCGTCGCTGGCGCGCGCCTGAACTTCCTGGTTCGTGCCTATCGCGAGGATCCGCTCGCCTGCCACGGCCGCAGCCTCGGCCCAGGGTTGCGCCGGATTGCCGGTCCAGATGCGTCCGCCGGTGAGCACCAGGCTGGCCGATTCGGTCGCCGCCGCAGGCGCGGAGCGGGGCAACAGCGCGATGGCAAGACCGGTCACCAACAGGATTCGCACAAAGCCCCCAGCTCAGGTGCGCGTCGCGGCGTTTCAGGAAGGCGACACCATAGCACTCTTCGCCGGCGCCCTGAAGACCCGTCGGAGTCCGGGTGCCAGCGCTCAGGGCGATGGCGGCTCGGCCCTACCAGGCGATGCCGTAGTCGTCGCCATGATTGCTGGAGCCGCCCCAGAAGCTGCCGTGCGCGCGGTCGAACAGGATGGCGTTGAGCGGGCCAGAGGTGCGCCGGTCGAAGTCGAGCTTGTAGCCCATCTTCACCAGATCGGTGCGCACCCACTCAGGCACGGATTCATTCAGCGTCAGCTGGCCCGGCTTCGACTCGTGGTTGTCGAACGAATCGCGCAGCTGATAGCTCGTGATGTTGGCGGCCTCGCACGCCTCCTGCACGTTCATGTCGAACTCGACGACGTTCAGGAAGAACTGCAACAGGTTCTGGTCCTGCGTGTCTCCGCCCTGTACGGCGAAGGCGAGGAACGGCTGGCCGTCCTTCATGGCGAGGCTCGGCGTCAGCGTGACGCGCGGCCGCTTGCCGGGGACAAGGACGTTGAACGGATTCTCGGCCTCGTCGAGGACGAAGCTCTGCATGCGTTGACTGAGGCCGACGCCGGTGTGCCCCGCGATCACGCCGGGCACCCAACCGCCCGACGGCGTGACCGAGACGACCCAGCCTTCTTCGTCCGCGGCCTCGATCGATGTCGTGCCGGCCCGGAACGACTCCGCGAACGGGCGCTCTGCCTTGCCGCTGGCACGCGGGCCCCCGTCCGTGCGCCAATGCCCAAGAAGCGCTGTGAACGGGTTGGTGCCGCCCTGGAACGGGTACGGGTCGCCCGGGCGCACGTCGGGATCGTTCTTGTCCCAGCGAATCTGGGCGAAACGCTGCTTCGCATATTCCTTGGAGAGCAGGCCCTTGATCGGCTCGTTCGGTGGGAAGTCAGGATCGCCGTAGTAGAAATCGCGGTCGGCGAAGGCGAGGTTCATCGCCTGGTAGAGCATGTGGATGTAGCGCGTACTATTGTAGCCCATCGCCTTGAGGTCGGCGTTCTCGAGGATGTTCAGGGCCTGCAGCAGCACCGGCCCCTGCGTCCAGCGATCGAGCTTGTAGACCTCGATGCCCTTGTAGGTCGTCATCACCGGTTCCTCGAAGCGCCACTTCCAACGGGCCAGGTCCTCGAGTGTGATCAAGCCGCCCTGCTCCTGCACGCCGCGCACGAACTCCTTGGCGATATCACCCTTGTAGAAGCGGTCGTAGGCGGCGAAGAGCGCCTCGCGCCGGCGCTTGCCGGCTTTGCTGGCCTGCTGTTCGGCCTCGACCAGCTTGCGCAGCGTGGCCGCGAGCTCCGGCTGGCGGAAGATCTCGCCGGGGTGCGGCGCCTCGTAGGGCTCGCCGAGGTGCGGAAGCATGACTGCCTTCGAGTACGGCCACTCCTTGAGACGTGCCTTCTCGCGCTCGATGGACGCCGAAAGCTCGGCTTCGATCGGATACCCGTCGGCCAGCTGGATCGCCGGCTCGAGCACGTCCTCGAGGCTGAGTTTCCCCCACTCGGCGAGCATCGCGATCAGACCGGCCGGTGTGCCCGGCGTCACCGCCGCGAGCGGCCCGTATGCGGGCGGGTAGCTCATGCCCCTTTGCTCGAAGAACTCCGGCGTTGCGCCGGTGGGCGCGACGCCGAGAGCGTTCACGGCGACGACCTTCTTCATGTGCGGGTTGTAGACGAGCGCCTGCGTCTCGCCGCCCCAGGACAAAACGTCCCACATCGTCGCCGTCGCGGCCAGCATCGCGCACGCGGCGTCGACGGCATTGCCGCCCTTCTGATACATCATCGAGCCGGCCGTGGCGGCGAGCGGCTTGCCTGTGATCGCCACCCAGTGGCGTCCGTGGAGCACCGGTTTGGCAGTCTTGGCCGCCGCCATCTCATCACCTCCCCAGCCGAAGCAGACCAGGATCAGAACGAAAAACCGAAGCGTGCCGCGCCGGCGCATGACTGCCTCCAAGGCAAACGTGGGTGTTGCGGCCCGATGATAGCCGATGCTATCGCTCGGCAGCGCCCACGGACGAGTGCTCGTCGAGTTGCAGCCACTCGACCACGGACAGCGGCAGGCTACCGCTTGCGAGCAGCGCGTCGTGGAAAGCCCTGGTGCCTAGAGTCCTCACCTGGCCTCCGGCAGGTTCAGCTTCTTTACCATGGCCTTGTAGCGCGGGTCCCCGCGCAGCCCGGCAACGAGCGGATCAAACGTGAGCGTCGGGAGTTGTGTGTCGCGTTGCGCATGAGCGCGGTCGAGCCACTCGAACGCTCGATCCGCGTCCCCGCTCCACGCGTAGACCCTGGCGATGTGGTACGCCGCGGTCTCTCCGTGTTCGGCGATCAGCTCGTCGAGCGCCCGCTGCGACTCCCTCGCGTGACCCAGGTCGTGCTCGGCAAGCGCCAGGATCGTCTTGCGGTGGGGCGTTGTGAACGGCGCGAGCCCCGCAAGCGCCGCCTTGGGGTTGCGTTCCAAGAGAGCGGTCACACCGAAGAAGAAATGACCCCACTCGTTGTTGGGGCTGATCTCGAGAGCCCGGGTGAGCACCTTGCGCGCCTCCGGGAGCCGTCCGCTAGAGTAGAGGTAGCAGCCGAGGACGTTGTGCGCCCCGGCCCACAAGGGGTCGATCTCGATCGCCTTCGTCGCCTCGGCAATCGCCTCCGGTAGCCGGCCGAGTCGGGCGAGGAGGCGTGCGTAGAACATGTGTGTCACGGGGTCTCCCGGGTGGAGCGAGAGCGCCCGCTCGAAGTCCGCTTGCGCCCCGGCCCAGTCATAGCCGCTGTACGTGCGCGCATTGGCCCGGGCTGCATAACCGTCCGCCAGGGTCGCATCGAGCGCCACGGCCTTCTCCGCCGCCCAGAGTGCCCTTCGCCGATTCGCCGCCTGCTCGTCCGCAGAACCCGCGAAATCCACCTGCTGATTGAGGACTCTAGAGAGCTGGGCGTAGGCCGCGGCGTAGCTCGGATCGAGAGCGATCGCCTTCTCGTAGAGGGCGGCCCCCCGCCGCCAGCCGTCCAAGCTGGCGAGGGAGGAGAACTGCCAACCCAGCAGGTACTGATTGTAGGCCTCGAGATTCGACGTCCGGTGCTGGGAAATCACGGGTGGCTGGTCGGGCAGCAGCTCGACCTTCAGCGCCGCCACCACGGCGGCCGCTATCTCGTCTTGCAGCGCGAAGACGTCAGTCATCCGGCGGTCGTATGTCTCGGCCCAGAGCTGATAGCCGTCGGCCACGTTGAGGAGCCTTATCGAGACCCGGAGCTGATCGCCGGAACGCCGCACGCTCCCTTCCAGGACCGACGCGACGTTCAGCTTCTTGCCGATCGTTGGCAGGTCCTCGGTCTTGCCCTTGAACACGAAAGAGGACGTCCGTCCCGCCACGTGCAGGTCCTTCACCTTGGCGAGGAGGCTGATGAGCTCGTCCGATAGGCCGTCGGAGAAGTACTCCTGGTCCTTGTCGGAGCTCATGTTGGTGAACGGCAGGACGGCGATCGAGGGACTGGCCGCCGTGGGCGGGGCGGTCGCGACCTTCGGGGCACGACGCTGGAGCAGGACGGCCACCCCGACGCCGAGGAGCAAGAGGAAGCCGGCCGCGACGAGGATGAGGCGGCTCCACTTCCAGGCGCGAGGTGCTATAGGGGCCGGAGTCGAGGGAAGGGGCGACGAAAGCGTTTCGAGCGCGAACGCTACATCCCGCGCCGATTGGAAGCGCTGCCCGGCGCTCTTCTCCAGGCAGTGCTTGACGATCTGCTCGAGCGCCAGCGGGATGCTCCGACCCGATTCCGAAAGGGCCGGCGGCTCCTCGTTCAGAATCGCCGCCATCGTGTCGGCCGCCGAGTCCCGCTTGAACGCCCTCTTCCCCGACAGCAGCTCGTACAGCATCGCCCCGAAGGAGAAGATGTCCGAGCGGTGATCGACGTCCCGTCCCCGCACCTGCTCCGGCGACATGTAGCCCAGCGTCCCCATCACGGTGCCGGGCCCGGTCTGTGTCGATGCTGTGAGCGCACTCGTCACGTCGTCGGCTGCCTCAGGCGCCGTCCTCTTGGCCAGGCCAAAGTCGAGGATCTTCACGTGCCCGTCTTTGTCGACGAACACGTTCTCGGGCTTCAGGTCTCGGTGGATCACTCGCTTCTCGTGTGCAGCAGAGAGGCCCCTGGCAATCTGAAGCGCGTAGTCCATGGCCAACTTCTGAGGGAGCGGCCCCGCCGCCAGCTTTGCGCGCAGGGTCTCGCCCTCGAGCAGCTCCATGACCGCGTAGGCGACGCCGCCGTCGCTGCCGAAGTCGTGGATCGAGAGGATGTTCGGGTGAGATAGCGCAGCCACGGCCTGTGCTTCGCGTTCGAAACGGGCGCGGGCCTGCGGGTCCTTGGCGAGTTCGTCCGGAAGCACCTTGATCGCGACCTCACGCTTGAGCTTCGAGTCGCGAGCTCGATAGACCTCACCCATCCCGCCGGCGCCGAGCGGGGCAACGATCTCGTACGCGCCGAGTTTGATCCCGGGGAAAAGGCTCATGGCCTGGCGCCTACCGCCCGGCAGGCGCTCGAAACCTATCGGTACGCCGACAAAAATCGTGCTCGACGGACCGCATCTCCGCGATCCGTCAAGGTGCTCTCGGAGAGCTGAGGCGCGCGCAGGTTACACCCGAGCGTGGTGGCACTCAAGACAGCCTCCCTGTGCGCAACATGCGCGGGAAGTGGCGGGGCCTTTGATGTGCTGCGGGATCCTTGAACCTGCTTGCCCGGGGATATGGCCCGGCGTCCGCGTTTGTCGCGTATGCTTGGGCATTCGGGAGCCGTAGGAAACAAACGAGGGGAGAGACGGCATTGGGCCACTTCTGGACGACGACCGCGCTCTTGGCAGCGCTCGCGCAGGGGCAGGACCCCCACGCCCACCACCGGCCTGCGCCGACCGTCGTGGAGGGTGGCTGGGTGAAGTATCACCACAAGACCGCGAACTTCAGCGTGGAGCACCCCCCGGATTGGAGCGTGGTCAGCGAAAAGCAGGTCATCTCGATCCACATCGTGCACCCGACGAAGCCGGTGCATCTGTTCTTGTCGGCCTTCATCATGCAGGGTGGCACGTTGGGGGAGTTCGCCGAGCTGAAGTTCGGCGCGCAGCCGGAGATCTTCAAACCGCTCGGCCCCGCCCGCGCCATTGAAGGTGTCGGCTGGAGCGGCCTCGTGCAGGAGGCCGAAACGGCCGCCAACGGAGAGCGGGTGCGGAGGCGGATCCTTTGTGCCCAACACGAGGACCTCTACGTCAGCCTCGCGCTCTACACCGATGCCAAGGATCTCGCCGCACCCGATGAGGATTACGAGCGGATCTTCGGGTCCTTGCGCTTCGACGCGGGCGTCAGCGCCCCCGTCTCGTCCCCGGCGCAGTCCCACTAACGAAGCTCCGGGCGGTGCCGCCGTTCATGCGCCTCCTCGGCCAGTGGCTGTTCGCCCCTGTTCCAGGGCTGGCTGACTTACTTCGGTGCGTAGCTGAGGTCGAGCTTCGCCGGTGCAGCGCCCTTCACGGTGACCCTGCCGGTGAGGCTCTTTAGCTCGCCGTGGACCGCCTCGATCTCGTACTCCCCGTCGGGAAGCCCCTTGATCTCGAAACGCCCGTCCTCTCCGGTGACGAAGAAGAAGGGATGCGCCAGCACCGAGATGTAGGCCTCCATCCAGGGATGCGCGGCGCAACCGAGGGGAATCATCAGCTCGGGCTTGTCGAACGTCTTCGTGGACTCCATGCCCTTGCGTGGCTGCATGATGTTGAACTCCTTGTTGATCCTGGGAAGCGGGTGGACGTTGTGGGAGGTGTCATCGCTATTGCGAATCTTCAGGGGCTGGCCCGCCATGACGGCGACCATGCGCGGAAACCACTGGCAGCCCCTCTGGTCTATGAGCACGGACTCGGCAGGAGGAGCGTACTGAACGGTGAGGCCGGTCTTGACGTAAACAAGGACCTCCGCCACACCGTCGTCCTTCACGCGGACGCTCTGGAGTTCCAGCCCGTCCTTATGCATCGCGGCGCAGGTGGGATCTTCTATGAGCTTCCTCTTCTGGGCCGGCGGGACCGTCCCTGTGAAGTAGACCTTGCCCGTGAGCGTTCCTTGCCCGCCCTTCGGCACGGGTCCCGCCGCTTGCAGCGTACCGCCGAACAAGACCCCCATGACGTACGCGAGCGCACACAGCGCGCTTCCGACGACCCAACGACCCGGCCTGAATGCGAGCATCGTTCACTCCACTGAGATCCAGCGCGGATCTCACGCCGACGCGGTCCCATTGTCAAGCGTGTGCGGCTCTTCGGTGACTAAGAGCGCTTCGTTTCGATCGCAGGCCCCGAGGAAGTCTGAAGCGATCAGCGAGACGACGATTCACCTCGCTCCACCTCGGAATGGGAACGAGCCTCCAGCTCTTTGAGGCGAGACTTCATGATCTCGCCAACGTTGTCTCTGAATCCCGGCAGGCTGAAATAGAGGGCGAGGAAGTTGCTGGGGCTCATCTTCAAGAGCTGTACCGCCGTTACGGTCCGGATCGTCGCCGTCCGCGGAGCGTCGCGGAGCAGCGCCAGCTCTCCGAAATGATCGCCCGGGTACAGACGGACAATCACCTCCCGGGAGCCGTCCGGGCGCTTCGCGAGGACCTCGACGTTCCCGGTCCGGATCACGTACACGTGCCGGCCCGGGTCCCCCTCGTGGAAGATCACCTCGCCCGGACCGAACTCCTCCACGACCATGGTCCGCTGGGAAAGGATCGCGACGACCACAAAGAGGACGACACCCAGGAGGAGCAGTCCTTGCGCCGCCGTGAAGCCGAGGAGCAGGACCGGATCCCGGGTCAGCATGCCCAGGATGCTCAGCAGCGCAACGAATCCGACGGCGATCTGGGCGATCGCGATCAGCTTTGACCGCCAATCCCCGCGTCGCAGTCCCGGGAGCACCTTCCATGTGCGGCCGAACATCAGTCCGCCTCCCCAAGCCGTGCGGCCTGCTCGACCTTCGGAATGTCATGGGCGAGCTTGTGACACCCCACGCAGGTGATCAGTCCCGTCCGGAGCTGGTCGGACAGCTTCAGATGGACCCCTCCAAACGCTGCCACGTAACGCTTGGCCTCGCTGTGGCACTTGAGACAGAGTGCGTTCTCGTAGGGCGCCCGCATCTTGACCGGGAGGTGGTACGTGCGGGTCACGTACTTGTAGACGTCTTGGAGCCCCCGCATCTTGGCCTCGAAGGTCCCGTGGACTCCGTAATTGGCGTGACACGAGTAGCACTCGGTCCCCCGCGCGAAGCGGTGCTGGAAGTGGAGTGCCGCCAGGGATCGGCTCTTGCCATTGTGCAGGTCGTCGATGTACGGCTTCATCGCCAGGTGACAGGTGCCGCAGAAACGCTCCTCCTTGGCGTACTCGAGGACGGAAAAATTGCCGACCCCCAGGAGCAGGACGGGGAAGATGCCGAGAGAAAGAAGGTGCAACCAGAGCGCGGTGCCCTCCGTCTGGCGGCCCCGGTACACGACCAGGGACCACAGGATGCAGATGAGGATCAGAACCGAGACGCCGATGGTGAGTACGATCGCCCAGTCGAGCGCGCTCCCCCATCTGAGAGGCTCTCCGCCGGCCGGCCGAGGCTCGGATGCGCTCACGGGCTGCGGCGTGACCCCTTCGAGTTCCCCAATCAGGCTCTTTACGTGCGCAACGAGATTCCAGACCTCTGCCTCGGAGAGCGTTGAGCCGGCTGGCATCGCTGTCGATCTGCCGATCGCCATCCCCCCCTTGGCGATCACGTCGAAGATCCTCTGGTCGTCCATGCCCTGCAGGCCGCCGCCACCCGCCGTCCAGTTACTCGGCTCGTCCTTGAGTTGCTGCGCCAGCGGGCCATCGCCAGCGCCCGCCGTACCGTGACATAGGGAGCATTGGGCGTCATAAATGGCCTGGGTGGTCTTCGGAATAGGCTTGTCGGAAGGGACGGGAATCTTCTTGTGCTGCAGGCCCATGGATGGCGTGATGGCCGACCGCGACGGGGCCGCAGTCGTTGCGGCCGCACCCGGCGGCGGCGAGGCGGAAATCGTGGCGGCCGCATCCGGCGGCGGCGTCAGCCCCCAGTTGATGAGGGCTGGGTCGCCCTTGTAGAGCGAGCGGGCGTAGGTAAGCACCTTCCACACGTGCTCGTCGGGCACGATTGCATAGGTCACCATCGTCTGCTCGGGGATCTGTCCCTTGATCAGCTTGTAGAGGGTCTCGTCGTCGCTCCCGAACCGCCAGGTGTCGTCGAGGACTGGCGCGCCCATCCCGCCCCCGCCCATCAGGCCGTGACAGCCCGAGCAGCCAAGGGAAAGCCAGAGCTTGCGTCCCTCCTTGACCGCCTCGGGATCGCCCGCGAACGGATTCAGCAGCCTGGGCTGCTCCTGGGCGTGCACGGCGGTCGGGGGGAAGAGGCAGACGAAGAAAGACCACGTCAAGGACGCAGCGACATCCCTGCCTTTCCCGAGCAGCACTGCTCTATGCCTCCGGACCTTGGCTTGACGAAGACCCTACCCCCCTCTTGGGGAGAGCGTCAAGATCAAAGGTGGACCAAAGTTGGATCAAAGGTGCTGTCGGAGGAATCGAAGCGTCCCGCGCCTTCGCATGGCTGCCTCCGGGGTCGAAATGCTTGTTGCGGCCTGACGCTGGCCGATGCTATCGCTCAGCAAGGTCGAGGGACGAGCGGTCGTCGAGCATCAGCCACTCGACCACCGACAGCGGCAGGCTGCCGTTTGCGAGCAGCGCATCGTGGAAAGCGCCCAGGCGGAAGCCGTCGCCCTGGCGATCACGGTACTTCCCGAGCAGCCTCAGGATCTGCCACTTGCCCACCATGTACGTGATCTTCTGCGAGGGCGATGCGGCGGCCCCGGCGGCTTCGCCCTCGGCCGACTCGCGGTCGAGACCGCCCGCCTCCATGAAGTACTTCACCGCCTCCTCGAAGCTCCAGCGGCCCGTGTGCAGGTTCACGTCCACGCCGATGCGCGCCGCGCGGTATCGCGAGAGCCGCAGGATCTGGCCCTGGGCGGCCGAGCCTTCGGGATACAGGCCCGTTCGCATCAGCATCTCCTCGGTGTAGAGCGCCCAGCCTTCGACGAAGACGCCGTCGCCGTGCTCGCGGCGGATCTCGTTCGTCAGGCCGTTCGCGATCGAGATCTGCAGGAAATGACCGGGGATGCCCTCGTGGCCCAGGATCGGCCGCGGGTCCTCTATGGCGGCGCGGATGTAGAAGTTGCGGCTCTTCGGGTCGTAGGTTGGGATGAAGTAGAAGCCGCTGGCGTCGCTGTCGTAGAGCCCCGGCGCATTCATGAAGCCGCCCGGCGAGGTGGGCTTGAAGGCCTCGGGAAGCTGCCGGATCAAGAACGGGCCGAGACTCGCCGGCAGGCTGACGAGATGGCGCTGCTCGAGGAAGCGGATCATCTCCTGCTGTCGGCTCTCATACGCAACGAGGAACGCCTGCTGGTCCTTCGGGATGCTGGCGGCGCGCGACGGGTCCGGGTCGGCCAGCTTCGGGTTCGGCAGCAGCGACTCGAGGCCGCGGTAACGAGCAAGCTCGGCTTCTCCGAGCATCGCTAGCTGGGTCGCATCGAGGGGCAGCAGATAGACATGCCGGAGCATCCAGTCGTATTGTTGGCGGCCCATCGGCACGAACTCCGGCATCTGCGGCAGGCGAGCCTCGAGCCATCCCGCGAAATCGCGCAGCGCCGCGAGGGCCGCGTCGCGGGCGCTCACGAGCGCGGCCTCTTCCGAAGGCTGCAGATCGCTGGCGAGTGTCATCAGGCTGTGGCCGAAGAGCGAATCCATCGAGCGCGCCGATTCGATGGCGAGGCGCGCATACAACGCGTAGGGCTTGCTGAGCGCGTGCCTGCCCTGATCCAGCATCGCCGGCATGGCGCGCAGGCGGGCCGTCGCCGCCAGCGCCCGGACCCGCTTCGGCGCGTATTCCTTCTTGAGCAGCGAAAAGATCCCGCTCGAGCACTCGTTCACGTAGAGCTGCGGGTCGGTTTCGCCGTGTGCCAGACTGCGATCGAAGAAGTCCGCGGCCTCGAGCTGGGCCAGGAAGAGCACGCGGTCGACGTGGTCGTCCTTCGACCAGTCCCCTTCCGGAAGCGCTCGCACGCGCTCGGCCAGTAGGGAAACTCGTGCCCGGCGTGCCTGAATCGCCGCGGCCGAGTAGTCGGTGAGGCGCTCGTCCCAGGCGTGCAGGCCCTGGTCGCTGGTCGCTACCGGATACTGCTCGTTCCTCCAGCGGTAATACTCGGTAGCCAGGCGCCGGAGTTCCGCGGGCGAGCCGGCCGCCTCGATCGGCGCCAGGGCTGCGAGCACGAACAACGTGAACACGGCGACTCGTGGCTGCATCGCTGACGCCTCACTTGCCGCCCGCGAAGGGCGGCACCCTCGGGCCGGGTCGATCATACGATAGGCCGCCAGAGCTGTATCGTCAGAAGGCCGTGCTCGCGAGCACACCGCCATCCACGGCGAGGCTCACGCCGGTGATGAAGCGGGCCGCCGGCGAGGCCAGAAACAGACACGCATCGGCGACCTCCTCCGGTTGGCCGATGCGGCCGAGCGGCGCCGCGGTCCGATAGCGCGCGACGCCCTCAGGCCAGGCGCTCTCGATGCCCTCGCGCCAGGTGACCCCGGGGGCCACCGCGTTGACGCGGATCCCCGCGGGCCCGAGCTCCACCGCCGCCGAGCGCGTCAGCATTTCGAGCCCGGCCTTGGCCGCGCTGTAGTGAGCCAGCTGCAGCGCGGGGCGAAACGCCTGAATCGACGTCACGTTCACGATCGCTCCACCACCGGAGGCCGTCATGCGGCGGGCCGCGGCTTGAAGGCAGAGCAGGGCGCTCTTGAGATTGGCCGCGAGCACCTCGTCCCAGTGCGCCGCGCTGATCTCGAGCAGGCCAACGAGCGGATAGGCGCCAGCGTTGTTGACGAGCACGTCCAGCCGGCCGAACGCCTCGACTGTCTCCTCGACGACGCGCTTCGCCTCGCCATCGAGCGTGAGATCGCCCGCGACCGCCCGGGCTTCACCGCCGGCCCCGCGGATCTCTCGCACGACCCGCTCGGCTCCTTCGCGGCTACGGCGGTAGTGCACGCCGACGCGCGCTCCCGCGGCGGCGAAACGCCGGGCGATCGTCCCGCCGAGGCCTCTGCCGGCGCCGGTGACGAGGGTCACCTGGCCCGAGAGATCGAGCAGCCCCTTCACGGCCGGCGCTGGCGGGGGCGGCGTCATCGGCGAGCGCTCAGCGAGACCGAAGCGGCGTCGAGGAGAAGCCGCGCAGGGCCAGTAGCCATTGCGTTGTGAGAATCGCGAGAGCCTTCTGGCCCTTCTCCGCCGTCGCGCGCGTAGGGTCGCCGAACACGCCCGTCTCGGAGTAGGCCGGATCGCGCGGGTCGCGCGAGAACAGCCCCGGCTGGTAGCCAGGATAGCCCTTCGCAGGATCCCGGCCGTAGTCGGTCACGGCCTTGTCCATGTGCACCCGCTGAGGGTCGAGAAAGAGGTGGATCGAGGTCTCGATCTCGTCGGCATGCCCGCCCTGGACCTGGGTTTCGAGGGCACGCAGCTCGTCGGTCTCGAGGTCGTCCCACGACACGACGAGCGTGGGCGTGCCGGTCTGCTGGCGGATCTCGCGGGCCACGATCGAGAGCGGCAGGCCCCCTGCTTTCGAAATGCTGGTGTTCAGGAACACGATGCGGCGCGCACCGCTGCGGATCAGCGAACGCGCCACGGCGTCGACGTACTTGATGAAGACGGTCGCGTCCTCGATCTCGGTACCGGGAAAGGCGCGAAACGCCGGGAGCCAGCCGTGCCGGATCGGCGGCGCGACGATCACCGGCAATGCCTCGACGGCGCGAGCGCACAGATAGTCCGCGACGGTAGCGTCGGAGTTGAGCGGCAGGTGCGGCCCGTGCTCTTTGGCCTCAGGCCCGAAGGCCAGCACCACCAGCGGCGCCTGCGCGAGCCGCGCCTCGGCCTCGGGCCAGGTCAGGTCACCGAGATACGCGCCTTGCGAAACGGCGCCTGCCAGCAAGACCGCGGCGCCCAAGCCACTCATGTGCAGACGCGGGCATTCTAGCCCGAACGCAGGATCCTGCTAGACTCGCGGGCCGGTTTCAGCAAAGGTTGGTGAACGCGATGCACCTGCGCCCCCTGTCGTGCGCTTTGTTTCTCGTCGCCCTGGCCGGCTCCAGCGCGGCGGCCGACACCGGCTTCGATCCCACGCTATTCCGCGAACTGCAATGGCGGATGATCGGCCCGCATCGCGGCGGGCGCACGGTCGCGGCTGTCGGCATCGCCGAGCAGCCGAGCGTCTTCTACGTCGGTGTCAACAACGGCGGGGTCTGGAAGACGACCGACTACGGCCGGGTGTGGACGCCGATCTTCGACGCGCAGCCCACGGGTTCGATCGGCGCGATCGCCATCGCCACTTCCAATCCCGATGTCGTGTACGTGGGTAGCGGCGAAGGCCTGCAGCGCCCGGACCTCTCGACGGGCGACGGGATCTATCGCTCGAGCGACGCCGGCAAGACCTGGATGCATCTCGGGCTGCGCGATGGCCAGCAGATCCCAGCGATCGTGGTCGATCCCCGTGACGAGAACCGTCTCTTCGTCGCGGTCCTTGGCCATCCCTACGGCCCGAACGCCGAACGCGGGATCTTCCGTTCGAAGGACGGCGGCCGCAGCTTCGAGAGGGTTCTCTACCGCGACGAATACACCGGCGGCATGGATCTGGCCTTCGAGCCCGGCAACCCCGAGGTCGTGTACGCGGTTCTCTGGCAGGCGCAGCAAGGCCCCTGGGAGAACGCGTATTTCAAGGGCCCGGGCAGCGGCCTCTACAAGTCGAGCGACGGAGGCACCAGCTGGCGGCCGCTGACGCAGGGCTTGCCGGACGCCAGCGAGGAGTTGGGACGTATCGGGCTGGGCACCTGCGACAGCGATCCCAAGCGCCTCTACGCCGTTGTCGGCGCAAAGGATCTGAGCGGGCTTTACCGTTCCGACGACGCCGGCGAGAGCTGGCGGCGTATCAACGACGACCAGCGTCTCGCCGGCCGCGACGGCGACTTCAACGAGGTCAAGGCCGACCCGGGGAACGCCGACGTGGTCTACGTCGCGAACGTCGTCGCGTGGAAGTCGACGGACGGCGGGAAGACGTTCGGCGGCTTCCGCGGCGCGCCGGGTGGTGACGACCCGCACCGTTTCTGGATCAATCCCAGGGACCCCCGGACCCTGATCCTGGCGGGCGACCAGGGCGCCATCGTCACGGTCAACGGCGGCGAGACATGGAGCTCCTGGTACAACCAGCCGACCGCGCAGTTCTACCACGTGATCGCGGACAGCGCGTTTCCGTACCGCGTCTGCGGCGGCCAGCAGGAGAGCGGCTCGGCCTGCGTCGCGAGCCGCGGGGAGCACGGCCAGATCACCTTTCGCGACTGGCATGCGATCGGTGTCGAGGAGTACGGCTACGTCGCGCCGGACCCACGCGACCCTGACATCCTGTACGGCGGCAAGCTCACGCGCTTCGATCGCCGCACGGGCCAGTCGGTGAACGTCGCGCCGAAACCGCTGCGGGGTGACGGATACCGTGTGCTTCGCACGCAGCCCGTGTTGTTTTCGCCTCTCGACCCCAGCCTGCTCTACTTCGCCTCCGAGCGGGTCTGGAAGACGCATGACGGAGGCCAGCACTGGGAAGCGATCAGTCCCGACCTGACGCGCGAGAGCTGGACGCCGCCCACAAGCGTGGGCGCCTACAGGGATTCGCCGGAGGCCAAGGCCACGCGGCGCGGCGTCGTCTACACGCTGGCGCCGTCGCCGCTCGACGCCAACCGGCTCTGGGCCGGCACCGACGACGGCCTGATCCACGTCACGAGCGACGCCGGCAAGAACTGGACGGACGTGACGCCGAGCGAGCTTCAGCCGTGGGCCAAGGTCTCGCTGATGGACGCCTCGCACTTCGACCCGCTCACGGCCTACGCGGCGATCAACACGTTCCGGCTCGACGACCTGCGGCCCCACCTCTACCGCACCCGCGATGGCGGCAAGGGTTGGACCCACATCACCGCCGGCATCCCGGACGGCGGGATCGTGAACGTGGTGCGCGAGGACCCGAAGCGGCGCGGGCTGCTCTACGCCGGAACCGAGCAGGCGGTCTACGTCTCCTTCGACGATGGCGATCATTGGCAGTCGCTGCGTCTCAACATGCCCGCGACCTCGATCCGCGACCTCGTCGTCAAGGGCGACGACCTCGTGGTCGGCACCCACGGCCGTTCCTTCTGGATCCTCGACGACGTGACGCCGCTGCGGGCGCTCGACGCGGCGGAGCTCAGCAAGCCGGCGTTCCTGTTCGCGCCCCAGCAGGCGATCCGATGGCGCTCCAACAAGAACACCGATACGCCGCTGCCGCAGGAGGAACCCGCCGGCCAGAACCCGCCCGAGGGCGCGATCCTTCACTACTTCCTCGAAAGCAGCGCGCTCCAGGCCGTGGTTCTGGAGATCCTCGACGCCAGCGGAGGGGTCGTGCGCCGCTTCTCGAGCGACGACGCACCCGAACCACCGCTGCCGGGCCGCAACGTTCCCGACTACTGGCTTCGCCCCCCGCAGCGGCTTTCCGCCGCGGCCGGCTTGCACCGCTTCGTATGGGACCTGCGTTATCCAGCGCCGCCGGTGCTCGAGCCGGGCTATCCGATCGCAGCGATCTACGGCGACACGCCCCGCGCTCCCCTCGGACCCTGGGCGTTGCCGGGGCGCTACAGCGTGCGGCTCGCGGCGAATGGCGTGACGAGCACCCAACCTCTGCTGGTCACGATGGACCCGCGCGTCCAGACGCCCGCCCAGGGCTTGCGCGAGCAGTTCGATCGCTCGATGGAAGTGACCCGGGTCGTGGGAAACGCGCGGGCCGCGCTGGACCAGGCGCGGGCGCTGCCCGCAGGCGAGGCTCGAGAGAAGGCCGAGGAGGCCCTCGAGGCCCTGCTCGACAAGCTCGCGTCGCTGTACGACATGCTGCAGGCCGCCGACGTTGCGCCTAGCCCGCAGCTCGCCTCTCTGGTCGAGGAGCTGGGCCGGCAACTCGAAGCACTACAGCCGCAGCGCTAACGAGCCAGCAGCGTCACGACCTGGTCGATCGCGTTCACCGCCTCGCGGCCGGTGAGCGTGTTGTGGTTCAGGACGATCGAAAACACGAAGCGGTCGCCGGCCTTGTTGGTGACGTAGCCAGCCAGGGCATTGGTCTGGCGCAGCGTGCCGGTCTTGGCCTGCACGCGCCGCTCGGCAGCGCTGCCCCGCAGCCGGTGCTCGAGCGTGCCGTCGACGCCGGCAACGGGCAGGCTGTCGCGGAAGGCCGCGGCGTAGGCGTGGCGATCCATCGCGACCAACAGCCCGACGATGTCGTGCGGCCGGAGCAGGTTCGTGCGCGCCAGACCCGAGCCATCATGCAGCGAAGCTGCCAGCTCCGGGGCGCCGATGCGAACGCCGAACTGGCGCAGCGCCTCCAGGCTCGCCGTGAGGCTGCCCTCACCCTCGACGCGGGCCCCGACCAGGCGCCGCAGCGTCTCCGCGTGCAGGTTGTTGCTGGGTTTGTTGACGCCCTTCAGGATTTCCGCCAGCGGCGGGCTCTCGTGCGCCGCCAACTCGCGCAGGCCGGGCGCGAGGGAGTCCGAGGACGTCGCCACGCCGCCGCTGACGCGGATGCCGCGCGCCTCGAGCACCTCGGCGAGCACGGTGGCAGCGTAACGCGCCGGATCCTCGAGGGCGACGTCGAGTACTTCGGCCTGCGCTCCGATCGGCCGTGTGCCGGAGAGGCGGATCGTGTTTGAGCCGAGCTCGCGGACCAGCTTGAGGTCGCTCTGCGTGCCGGCCGCCGAAGTCGTCGCGTCGGACACGAGCGAGTAGTAGTCCGAGAGCGGTGTACGTTCGACGACGGCCGGTTCGCCGAGGCGCTCGCCCGCCGTGACCGTGAGCGTCGCGCAGTTGTCGTTCCAGGCCAGCGCGGAGACCTCGGCTCCGTAGGACCAGACGAGGTCCGACCATTCCCAGTCCTCGGGGCGGCGGTCCTTGAACAGGCCCTCATGGCCGACCAGCCGCCCCTCGATGCGACGGACACCCGCCGCCAGGAGCGCGGTCGCGAAGCTGTCGAAGGCCGTTTGCCCGTCGGGCCCTTTCTCGGAGAGCACGGGATCGCCGCGTCCGACCAGGAACACGTCGCCGAGCACCCGGCCAGCGCCATCGAGGCGAGCCGCTGTTTCGAGCGTCGTGCGGATCCGGTAGTCCGGCCCGAACGCATCGAGGGCGGCCGCGGTGGTCAGAAGCTTCATCGTGGACGCAGGCGTCATGTTCTTGCGCGCGTTGCGCTCGTAGAGCACGCGGCCGGTCCTGAGGCTGCGGATCTCGGCGGCCCAGAACGCCGGCGCGAAAGCCGGCTGGTCCAGGATTCGGTCGACGGCGCGCTTGAGCCTGGCCGGGTCCGGCTCGGCGGTCTCGGCCGGCACCGAGACGATCAAGAGCACGAGCAGCCCAGCGATGCGCTTCATGCGGTGTCCGAGGCGCAGCCCCGCACCACGATCTGACGCACCTGCTCGGCGAAGATGTCGGCGCGCGCCGCCTCGAGGCCCGCGGTTGAAATCGGCGGATGGATCCGCAGCCGCACGGTGCCGGGCCGCAGCGTCTTGATCCCGTGCGGGACGAGCTGTTTGACGCCCACGAGCGAGACGGGGACCACGGGCACGCCCGCCTGGATCGCCAGCACCAGGCTGCCACGCTTGAAGTGGCCGACCTCAGCCGACGCGCTGCGAGTGCCCTCTGGAAAAACCGCCACCGGCGTCCCCTGCCCGATGCGCTGCACCGCGCGCTCGAGGCTACGGCGCGCCTTGAAGGGATTGCTCCGGTCGATCGAGACGTGACCCCCGAGAAGCAGATGCCAGCCCAGGAACGGGACCAGGTTCAGCGACCTCTTGTAGATGATGCGGAACGAAACGGGAAGGTAGCCGAACAGGATCGGGATGTCGAGCGCGCTGCAGTGGTTCGCGGCGTAGACCGCGGGGAGCGTGGGCAGATTCTCGGCTCCCTCCACGATCACGCGCACCCCACAGCTCAGCAGGAGCAACCCCGCCCAGTGCCGGGCGATGAAGTGCGCGGCGCGACCGCTGCGCTCGACCAACCCCAGCAGCAGGGCCGGCCCACCCAGGATCAGGGTAGCCAGCGCAATGACCGGAACAGCGAGCAGCGCTCTCAGGCCGGCACCGATGCCTGACTAGTCGGCGACCTTGGGCGCGGCCTCGACGTTCTCTTCGGCCTCCCCATCGGCGGCGGCCGCGGGCGGCGTGTCAGGCGGCTCCACGGCCGAGGTCGAGGACCCGGCGGCGGCGTTCAGCGCTGCGAAGCGGTCTGTGCGAGAGCGCGGGTCGCGCAGGCGATCGGTGCGGTCGGCGATCCGGAAGCGTCCCGAATCACTTTCCGCGGGGCCGGCCTCTGGCCAGCGACAGAAGATCATCTTGCCGGCCGTCGTTTGCAGGACGCTCGTCACCGAGACCTCGATGGTCCGGCCCAGCGCCTTCTTACCCTGGTCCACGACGACCATCGTCCCGTCGTCGAGGTACCCGACGCCCTGGCCCGGCTCCTTGCCTTCCTTCAGGATGAACACGCGCATCACTTCGCCGGGCAGCACGACGGGCTTCAGAGAATTCGCGAGTTCGTTGATGTTCAGGACGGAGACGCCGCGCAGTTGCGCCACCTTGTTGAGGTTGAAATCGGTGGTCACGATCTTGCCGCTCATCTTGCGGGCGAGCTCGATCAGCTTCAGGTCGACCTCGCGCACCTCGGGGAAGTCGGTCTCCACGATCTGCACGTGGACGTTGCCCATCTTCTGGATCTTCTGCAGGATGTCGAGCCCACGCCGGCCTCGGTTGCGCTTCATCGAATCCGTCGAGTCCGCCACCTGTTGCAGCTCGCGAAGCACGAACTGCGGCGCCACGAGCGTGCCTTCGATGAAACCGGTTTCGCAGATGTCGGCGATCCGGCCATCGATGATCACCGAAGTATCGAGGATCTTGTACTGGTGCAGGCGCGACGAATCGCGGAAAGCCGCGATCACCCGCGCCGGCTCGAACCACCCCCCGTGCTGTGCCCCGATGGTGATGCCCATGTAGATCAGGATCACCACCAGCAGCACGTGGAAGAAGTGCTCGCCGAAAAGTTCGACCCCCCGTAGCGCGCCCCAGGTCAGGTGCGCGCCGATCAGGCCCGTGACTCCGCCGACCAGCGCCCCCACGAGCTGGTGGCCGGGCACCGTGCGGGTCTTGACTTCGAGACCGATGACCACGAGGCCGGCGAAGGCCCCGAGGGCCGCGCCTAGTAGCGGGCCGAAGGGGTTCGGGATGTAGAAATAGCCGGCATTGATCAGGATGAACAGCACGAAGAGACGGAAGAAGACGAGCCACATGAGTCTATGAACCCTCGGGTCCCGGCCGCGGGGCGCCCGCGATGCACGATCGGATGAAGCGGCCGGGGGAAATCATAACCTGTGACGAGCTCCACGCCATCCCCCTGGGACCGGAACGGCTATGAGAGCAGCTTCTCGAGCGCGTCGCCGAGCGTGTCGACACCGATGAGCTCGATGCCCGTGGCATCCGGAGGCACGTTGCGGGCGGGCAGGATGCAGCGTGTAAAGCCCATCTGAGCGGCCTCGCGGATACGCAGGCCTGCTTGGCCGACGCCGCGGATTTCCCCACCCAGGCCGACCTCACCGAACAGTGCGGTACCCATGGGGACGGGCAGATTGCGGAAGGACGAAGCGATCGCGGCAGCCACACCGAGGTCGGCGGCGGGCTCTGGAACCTCGAGCCCGCCCGCGATGCTCACGAACACGTCATCGCCGAGCAACTCCAGGCCAACGCGCTTCTCGAGGACCGCGAGCAGCAGGTTGGTGCGGTTCGAGTCGATGCCCAGGGAGCTGCGGCGCGGCGTGCCGAACGATGTTGGCGACACCAGTGCTTGAACCTCGACCAGCATCGGCCGGGTGCCTTCGATGGTGGCGACCACAGTCGAGCCGGGCGAGCCTTCGAGGCGTTCGGCCAGAAACAGCGCGGACGGGTTCGCGACGGGGATCAGGCCCGCGCCGGTCATCTCGAAGACGCCCATCTCGCTGACCGCGCCGAAGCGATTCTTGACCGCGCGAACGATGCGGTGATGCAGGTGCTTCTCACCTTCGAAATAGAGCACGGTGTCCACGATGTGCTCGAGCGACTTCGGCCCGGCGAGGTTGCCGTCCTTGGTCACGTGCCCGATCAGGAAGCTGGTGATGCCGCGGCCCTTCGAGACGAACAGCAGCTGCGTCGCCACCTCGCGCACCTGGCTGATGCTGCCGGGCGCCGAGGGGAACTTCGACGAGTAGATCGTTTGCACCGAGTCCACGACGAGGGCCGCCGGCTTCAGGTCGTCGACGTGTTCGAGGATCCGCTCGAGCGAGGTCTCCCCCACCAGAAACAGTGCGCCGCCCGCGATGCCGAGCCGCTCGCCCCGCAGCTTGATCTGCCGCTCGGACTCCTCGCCGGAGACGTACAGCACCGGGCCGCCGCTGCGCGCTAGCAGGTGGGCGACCTGCAGGAGCAGCGTGCTCTTGCCGATGCCCGGCTCGCCTCCGATCAAGACCATCGACCCGGGTACGATGCCGCCGCCGAGCACGCGGTCGAACTCGCCGATGCCGGAGGGCATGCGGGCCGCCTCGGCGCTATCGACCAGGTCGTAAGGGCGCGGCTTCGATGCCGTCACGGCGCCCGGCATCGAGGGCCGGCCCTTGCCCGGGGAAAGCGTCTCCTGGCGCTCTTCGACGAAGCTGTTCCACTCGCCGCAGTCGGGACAGCGGCCGAGCCACTTCGAGCTCTCGAAGCCGCAGGCCTGGCAGGCGAAGACGAGCTTGAGCTTGCTCACACGGAGACGCCGAGATGCGCCCGAGCGGTCAACTCGACCTAGTCGTCGGAGTAGACACGGGGCACGCGCGGCCCGATGCCCGTGAGGATCTGCCTGGCGTTCGTGCCGGCGCGCGAGGCGAGGTCCCAGGCCGATGGCGCGTCGCCAAAAACGATGGCCTCGTCGCCGGCTCCGGCCTCGGTCAGCTCGGTGACGTCGGCCATCACAAAATCCATGCAGACCGTGCCCGCCAGCTTCGCCCGCTGGCCGCGGATCGTCACGTACCCGGTCTCGGCCATCAGGTCGGTGCGCGGAACGCCGTCGGCGTAGCCAATGGAGAGTGTCGCGATTCGCGAGGCGCGTTCGGCGACCCAGCGCCCGCCGTACGAAACCGGCGTTCCCGCGGTGACAGCATGAACCAGGGCCACGCGCGTCGCGAGCGTCATCACCGGCTCGACCTCGATGGCTGGACCGTGCGGGCGCGGGCGCAGCCCATAGAGAAGAAGGCCAGGCCGGACGAGCGTGTGGCTGGGTCGTAGGCAAGCCAGCCCGGCGCTGTTGGCCGCATGCACCCATCGTGGCCGATGACCCCGTCCGGCGAGGTCCGAAAGCACTCTGTCGAAGCGGTCGAGCTGGGCAGCCGTCGCGGCCGCGTCCTCGTCCGCACAGGCAAGGTGGGTCATCAGGCCATCCAACTCGATGCCGACCTCGGCGAGCCGGTCGGCCACGTGCGTCGCGGCCTCGGCCGGAAAGCCCAGGCGCGACATGCCGGTGTCGACCTTCAGGTGCACGGCGAGCCCCGGCCTGAGCCGCGCCGCGAGCACCGCGCCATCCAGGGTGGCTGGGCTGGAGACTGCGGGCGTCAGCTGCTCGGCAACGAACAGCGATGCCTCCCCGGGCCTGCACCCGGCGATCACCAGGATCGGGATCCGCACACCGGCACGGCGCAGCAAGACGCCCTCCTCCGGATACGCCACGGCCAGCATCGGCGCGCCCAGGGCTTCGAGCTCCCGGGCGATCCGCGCGGCGCCGTGGCCGTAGGCGTCGGCCTTGACGACCGGCATCACGGGGCGCGCGGCGACCGCGGCGACAGCGCGGTAGTTCCTGCGCAGGCGCCCGAGGTCGACCCGCGCCTCAGCCCGATTTATTTCTGCTGCCATTCAGCAGCCCGATTTTCGAAGCGAGTCCACTCCCGGATGAATTGGAGCCTGACGCTGCCGGTGGGACCGTTGCGCTGCTTGCCGACGATGATCTCCGCTACGCCGCGGTTCTCGACGGTGGGCTTGTGCTCCTCTTCCCGGTAGATGAACATGACGATATCCGCGTCCTGCTCGATCGCGCCGCTTTCGCGCAGGTCAGAGAGTTGCGGGCGGCGGTCCTGGCGTGCTTCGGGCGCGCGAGAGAGCTGCGAGAGCGCGATCACCGGGCACTGCAGCTCTTTCGCGAGGCCCTTCAGCGAGCGGCTGATCGAGGAGATCTCCTGCTGGCGGTTCTCGATGCGGCCGCTGCCCGAGACGAGCTGCATGTAGTCGATCATCACCAGACCCAGGCCGTGCTCCGCCTTCAGACGCCGGCACTTGGCGCGGATCTCGAGCGGTGTCAGCGTCGCCGAGTCGTCGATGAAGATATGGGCCGTGGAGAGCGCGGCGTAGGCGTTCGCGAGGCGCGCCCAGTCCTTCTCTTGCAGGTGCCCCGTCCGAAGTTTGTGGGCGTCGACGCGCGCCTCGGCGCAGAGCATGCGCAGCACCAGCTGCTCCTTCGACATCTCGAGCGAGAAGATGCCGACGGTCTCGCCGGTGCGCTGCGAGGCGTACTGCGCGATGTTGAGGCAGAACGAAGTCTTGCCCATGGCGGGTCGCGCCGCCACGATGATCAGGTCGCCCTTCTGCAGGCCCGTGGTCCTCTCGTCGAGATCCACGAAGCCCGTCGGCAGGCCCGTGACCAGCTCCTTCGACTGCGAAAGCTGGTCGATGGTACGGAAACTCTCCTTGACGATCTCGCGGATCCCGACGAAGCCCTGGCGCAGGCGCTTCTCGGCGATGTCGAAGATGGATTTCTCAGCGCGATCGAGGACGCTGGCAGCATCTTCGTCGCCTTCGTATGCCGACTGCACGATGCGGTTGCCGGCGTGGATCAGGTTCCGGAGGACCGACTTCTCCTTGATGATCCGGCACCAGGGCTCGACGTTGCTGACGCGCGGCAGGCCGTCGACGAGACTGCCGAGGTAGGCGGCGCCGCCAACCGCCTCGAAGGCCGAATTGCGCAGGAGCTCGTCGCGCAGCGTCACCACGTCGATGGGCTCGCTGCGCTCGGCGAGGGCCGCCATCGCGTCGAAGATGCGGCGGTGAGCCTCGCGATAGAAGTCGTCGCGGTTCAGGATCTCGGCGGCCGAGTTGAAGGCCGCGTTGTCGACGAGGATCGCGCCGAGGACGGTTCTCTCCGCCTCGGCGTTGTGCGGAAGAACTCGTTCCCTCGGAGCGACCTCCGTGGCCACGGACAGATACTACCCGCTAGCCTTCCTTGCTGACCAGGAGCTTCAAGGTGGCCGAGACCTCGGGGTGCAGCTTGATCTTGACCTCGTGCTCGCCCAGCTTCTTGATGGGCTCCTCGAGCTGGACTTTGCGCTTGTCGATCTCGATGCCCTTCGACTTCAAGAACTCCCCGATGTCGCCCGAGGTCACGGAACCGTAGAGCGCGTCGTTCTCGCCCACCTTGCGCGGGGCGATGAAGCGCAGCGCTCCGATGCGCTGCGCCAGCGACTCGAACTCGGCCTTCTCCTTCGCCGCCTTCGCTTCCCACGCCTTGCGCTCGCGCGCGACCATGGCCTTGCTGGCGTCGTTCACGGCCATCGCAAGGCCGCGTGGGAGCAGGAAATTGCGGCCGTAGCCCTCGGCGACCTTGACGACTTCGCCACGCTGACCCAGCTTGTCGACGTCTTCTCTCAGAATCACTTCCACGGACTGCCTCCAGTAACTCTTGTTCAGGCCTGCTCCGCCGGTGGCGGCTCGGCCCACTTGCGGAAATCAGCCCAGGTGTCGAACAGACCCAGCAGGGCCAGGATCTGCGCCGCCCAGGGGTTGATCACGACCAGCGCCAGCAGTGCAATGCGCAGGAACGGCGGCCCGGCCAGCCGGCGCGCATAGTAGGTGACGACCGCGAGGCCCTGCACGGCGAAGAAGAAGGCCGTGACCAAGACGACGTTGTAGCCCGCCGCGCGCAGCGGCGGAAGGACCACGGCCGCGCCGCCGAGCACGAACAGCATCACCAGGCCGAGAGGCCAGCGGATCCCCTCGAACTCACCGCCTTCGATGAAGCCCGGATCGCGGCGGGCGAGCCAGGCACGTAGCAGCGCTGCATTCGCGAGCACGGCCAAGGCACCCGAGATGAGCAGCGCCGCAGGATAGACGACTTGCATGATGGCGACCAGGCTGTGCGCCTGGTCGGCCCACAGGTCGACGTTCTCCTGGGGCAGGCGCGTGCGCATCTCGGCGAGAAACTCGGGCGACGACAACGCTCGCAGCGGCTCGATCAGCGCTGCCTCGGTCTGCGGGCCGATAGTGAGCAGCAGCAGCGCGATCTCGGCGGCCACCAGCAGGAACGCCCACAGCGCGCCGCGCCGCAGGCCCCGACCCCGCACCAGCGCCTCGACCATCAGGAACCCCGGAACCAGCAGCAGCACGACGAACTTGAGCGCCACCGACGGCGCCAGCGCCCACGCCACCACGGAGGCCGCCAGCGCGGCCGCCATCACGGCGCTTCCCAGACCGCGGCGCACCCGCAGCACCACGATCGGGAACGAGGCGACCATCGACACGAACATCAGGATCGGCACCACGAAGCCGAGCAGGAACAGAGAAGCGGCCAACAGGGCCGCCCCCAGGATCCCGGCCGGCCGGGCCTCGACGTTTTCCGACCTGCGTGCCGAACTCGCCAACGCCCCGCCTACTCCGCCGCGAAGGGCAGGAGCGCTATGTTACGCGCCCGCTTGATCGCCAGGGTGAGCTTGCGCTGGTGCTCGGCGCAGGTGCCGAACATCCGGCGCGGCAGGATCTTGCCGCGCTCGGGAACGAAGCCGCCCAGCGTCTTCACGTCCTTGTAATCGATGTAGTCGATCTTGTCTGCGCAGAACTTGCAGACCTTGCGGCGCCGGAAGAAGTAGCGCTTACCGTCCTTCTTGTCCTTGTCGCCGCCACGACCCTTGTCAGCGCCGCGGGCGCCACCGCGGCCGCCGCCGCCCCTGAAATCGCCGTCGCTGCTCACGGGTTCACCGCCTCTTCCGCCTCAGGCTTCGGGGCCGGGGGCCGCTTGTCGTCGCCGCGTCGGGCCTTGCGGCGCGCGGCCTTCCTGAGCTCCTCGTCGACGCGCACCGTGATGAACTTCACGATGCCGTCGAGCACCCGGATGCGTCGCTCCACCTCGTGGACGAGGGCGGAGCCACCCTCGACGGTGAGAAGCACGTAGGAGCCCTCGCGATGCTTCTTGATGGTGTAGGCGAGGCGCTTCTTGCCCCACTTCTCCAGCTTCTGGATCTTGCCGCCTTGCTTCTCGGCGAAGCCCTGGACGGTGGCGGTCAGCGCATCCACCTCGGGCTCGGCAAGGTTGGGATCTGCAATGAACAGGATCTCGTAGACACGTTCGCTCACTTTTTCTGATCCTCCTTCTGGATCACGCCTCTTTCGAGCCCGGAAGGGCCCTAGTTGAAGCAAGGAGAGCACCGACGCCCAAAAGGGGCCGACGCGACCATCTCCGCTACGTCTCAATTGCGACCTGCCTAGTATCTCACGCCGGGGGGGGTCCGTTGAAGCGGTTCATGGCCGCCGCCGTCCCCTCCCGCAACAGGCTGAGCGTGGCGTCGGCCGCACGCGCCACCGCCTCCTGCACGATCAGCACGTCCTCGTGGGGGAAAGCCTCGAGCACGTACTCGGCCAGATCCTCCACCTCACCGTTGCGAATCCCCACGCGGATCCGTGGAAAGTCGTCCGTTCCGAGGGCTTCGATCAGCGAGCGCAGGCCGTTGTGGCCGCCATGGCTGCCCTCGCTGCGGATCCGGATCCGCCCCAACTCGAGCGCCACGTCGTCGACGATCACCACGAGGTCCCGCGGCCCGCCGCCACGCAGCGACAGCAGGCGTTCCACCGCCACACCGCTTCTGTTCATGAAGGTGAGCGGCTTGACGAGCATCACCTCCTCGTCTTCGAGCCTGGCCGGGCAGAGCCAGGCTTCGGCGATCTCTCCGCCGCGCCTGACTCCGGCCCGCGACGCGAGGGCGTCGACGACCATGAACCCGATGTTGTGGCGCGTGGTTCGGTAGCGCTCTCCCGGGTTCCCGAGGCCGACGATGTACCTCACGCCGCGAGCAGGAAGCCCGGTGCGGGGCTACTTCTTGTCCTTCTTCTCGGGCTTTTCGGGCTTGTCCTCGGCGACCTCGCCCTCGGCGAGCGTCTTGCCCTTCTTGATGACCTCGGGCTCGGCGGCGCCCTCGGCGACCACGGCTTCGGCGGTCGGAGCCACCTCTTCCTCGGCACGCGGCGCAACCACGTGGACCACCACGATGTCGAGCTCGGTCAGGACCTTGACCTTGTCCGACACCTTGATGTCCGAGACGCGAACGTGCTTGCCGATCGCGAGATCGCTCACGTCCACCGACAGCTTCTCGGGGATGTCCATTGGCAGGCACTCGACCTCGAGCTCACGGGTCACGAAGTCGAGGACGCCGCCCTGGGTCTTCACCCCGATCGGCGTGCCATGGATCTCGATATGCACCTTGACCTGCAGGGTCTTGTCGAGCGCCACCTCGTAGAAGTCAGCGTGGAGCAACTGGTGCTTGATCGGCTCCAGCTGGAATTCTTTCAGGATCACCCTGTGGCGCGTGCCGGCCAGGTCGAGATCGAACAGTGTGTTCGCTCCCGAGGCGCTGCGCAGGATCGTCCCGATCTCCTTGGGGGAGACGGCGACGTGAATGGCCTGCTTCTTCGAGCCGTACAAGACTCCGGGGATGAGCCCCTTCACCCGCAGGCGGCGGTTGACGTTTTTTCCGGTTTCGGTGCGGCTTAGGGCCGCGACCACGATCTCAGGCATGAAGACTCACTCCTTGTTATACGAACAAACTGGTGACCGACGTTTCGTCATGGATGTTCCGGATAGCCTTGCCGAGCAGCTCGGCGATCGAGAGCACGACGATCTTCGGGGAGCGCTTCTGCTCCTCGGAGAGCGGAATCGAATCGGTCACGATGAGCTTGGACAGCGGGCTCGCCTCGATCTTCGCGAGCGCCTTGCCCGACAGCACCGCATGGGAACAGGAGGCGATCACCTCGCGAGCGCCGGCCTGCTTGAGAGCACTCGCCACCTGACCGAGCGTGCCGCCCGTGTCCACCATGTCGTCCACGATCAGCGCGGTGCGTCCCTCGACGTTGCCGATCACGTGATGCACCTCGGTCACGTTGGGCTGGTCGCGGCGCTTGTCGACGATCGCGAGTGCGGCGTCCAGGCGCTTGGCGTAGGCGCGCGCGCGCTCGACGCCACCGGCGTCGGGCGAGACGATGGTGAGTTTCTCGAGCTTCAGCTTGTCGACGTACTCGATGATCACGGGCGCGGCGAACAGGTGATCGACGGGCACGTCGAAGACGCCCTGGATCTGCGAGGCGTGCAGGTCCATGGTGAGCACCCGGTCGGTGCCGGCGGCCGAGAGCAGGTCGGCCACGAGCTTGGCCGAGATCGGCACGCGCGGCTTGTCCTTGCGATCCTGCCGGGCATAGCCGTAGTACGGGATCACGGCGGTGATGCGCGAGGCGCTCGAGCGCTTGAAGGCGTCGAGCATGATCAGCAGTTCCATCAGGTTCTCGTTGACCGGCGACGAGGTGGGCTGCACCACGAACACGTCGGCTCCGCGCACGTTGTCCTGGATCTGGAACCAGATCTCGCCGTCGCTGAAACGGGCCAGGTGCGCGCGGCCGAGCGGCCCGCCCAGCGAGCAGGCGATCGCCGCCCCCAGCTCGGGGTGCGCGCTACCCGCGAAGACGCTGAGTTCCCGAGACATGTTCGAAACGACGGCTCCTTCGAAAAGCATGGGATTGGCTGGGGCGGAAGGATTCGAACCTTCGAATACGGGATTCAAAGTCCCGTGCCTTACCGCTTGGCGACGCCCCAACCGGGACGTTACCGACTTCCTCCTGCCCGAATCCCCCCTACGTCTGCGGCGTTTCCGCCGGCTGTGAACCAGACCCGGACGCGGGGGTCGTGCCCGAAGCCTGAGCTTGCGACACCTGCTGCTTGTAGACCGACAGGATTTTTTCCTCGAGATACTGGCGCATCTGGTTGTTCAGCGGGTGCGCGATGTCCTTGAACGTCCCGTCCTTGCGTTTCTTGCTGGGCATCGAAACGAAGAGCCCCTTGGGACCGTGGATGACCTTGATGTCCGTCACTACGAAGCATTGATCGAACACGATCGAGACGAAGGCCTTGAGCTTCTCGTCGTCCACTGGGATGACTTTGACATCCGTGATCTCCATGGTGCCTCGCTCCCCACAGGTCCTATCCCCGCTGCACACCCGAGCGCGGCGTCATCCGAAGCGCCCGGCGGTACTGGTCGAGGGAGAGTGTTCGGCAGCGATGGACCGTGAAGCCCTCCGCCCTGAGCGCCAAGCCGGCACGCCTTGCCTTCCGCGTGTCGTCGAACAAACCCAGATACGACGACCCGCTTCCGGACAGCACAGCGAGCTTCGCCCCTTCCCGGACCAGAGTCCCCCGGATGCTTACGACCGCTGGCCGGAGGTCCGGGGCTTCCTCCAGGGCGGCCCGCTCGAGATCGTTGGACAGCGCGGAGAAGCCCGCATCTGCCTCCAAGTCTCTCGATACAAAGCGAAAGATCGTATTACTGTTTTCCCGGGGTGTCAATCGAGCGTCGCTGCGCCGGAACACCGCGGCGGTCGAAATGGGCCGCCCCGGATCAACCAGGACGAGTTCGCCGCGAAGCTGCCTCAGGAGGGGGTAGATCTCGTCGCCCCGGGCGAGTCCGAGGGCTGTCCCGCCATAAAGAAAAAACGGCACGTCAGCCCCGATCCGGCGGGCGAAGGGGTTGAGACCGTCGATCCCCAGGCCGAGTTTCCAAAGCCGGTCCAGGCCGATCAGGACCGTGGCTGCGTTGCTGCTTCCGCCCCCGAGGCCCGCGGCCACGGGAATCCGCTTCTCGATGGTGATGGCGACGCCGTGCTTGCGCCCGGCGTGCTTCGCGAGGGCGAGGGCGGCCTTGGCAGCCAGGTTAGAGGCGCCTCGCGGCACGCCGGGGTGGTCGCAGCGAAGCGTGACGCCGGGTCTGCGAGTGAGCCGAAGCGTCACGTCGTCGTGCAGGGCGACCGTCTGGAAGATGGTCCGCAGCTCGTGGTACCCGTCCTTCCGAAGGCCCAGCACCTCGAGACCGAGGTTCACCTTGGCGAACGACGGCAGACGCAGGCTCATCGCCGGCTCCAGAGCGCGCGAGCCTCGGCCGCTGTCACCACCTGGAAGCCCTCGCTTGGCGGCGGCTCAAAGGCGCGTGGCCCGAGGTCGGGACCGAGGCCGGCGTCTTCGACGGCGACGCTCAAGTGGCCCCCGTCGGGCAACGTTGCTTCGATTGCGTTCGGCAACTCCGGCCCCCATCCGGCGCGATAGGCCCGCAGCGTTGGCGACGCCGTTCCCACGAGCAAGTCCATGATCTCAGCAGGACCCAGTGCGAGGCCCAGAAGGGACGCGAAGGCGCCGGCGCTGGCCTCGCCGGTAAAGACCGAGCGGTCGCTCGGAAAGACGGCCGTCAGCCGGCCTTCGCGGGCGACGGCGACCAGCCGCGGCCCGACCGGCCCGGGGATTTCCACTCGCAGCGCGTCGGGCCGACGGAACGCTACGAGCGCCCGGGTGCGAGCGCGCAGCGACGGAGCCTTCAGCGACACGCGCAGGCTGGCGCTGTAGCTTCGCGCTGAGCGAGCCCGTTCCGGCGCACCGGCGGGCGCTGGACTTAGCGCCATCGCGCAGCCGGCAGCGCAAGCCAGGGAGGCGATCAGCCCGATCGTCGCGGCGCGAGGCATGCTGGCTGCGCCGGCCGGACTCAAGGCGTTTGATTCTGCGCGCCCAGCGACTTCTCGGCTGCCCGAATTTTCAGCTCGACGCGCGGCCTGTCGAGCTCCTCGTCGTCGTCGCTCGCCGTGAGCGCCAGCTTCCAGAAGACCATTGCCTCCTGCACGTTGCCGCGCCGCTCCAGCGTGTCGCCGAGGTGATCGAACACGACCGCGTTGGCGCCGGGCCGGGTCACGGCGCGCCGCAGGTTGTTCTCGGCCGTCTCCAGCCGGCTCAGGCGATAGAGCGCCCAACCGAGGCTGTCGAGGTAGGCGCCGTTGTCCGGATCGAGCGCGACGGCCTTCTCGATGAATGCCAGCGACTCGTCCAGCCGCACGCCGCGGTCGGCGTTCATGTAGCCGAGGTAGTTGAGCACCGGCGCCGAGTCCGGCTCGAGGGCCAGCGCCTCGCGGAAGAGCGCCTCCGCTTCCTCGTGCCGCTTCTGGCGTTCCAGCACCGCGCCGAGCTGGAACAGGCCGCGCAGGTTCTTCGCGTCCACGGCGCGGGCGGAGCGCAGCGTCGCTTCGGCATCGGGATAGCGGCGGGCGCGCTGGTAGAACTCGGCGACCTGCAGCAGCACGTTCACGTCCTTCGGCGTCTTCCGCTGGAGCGCCTCGACGATCGCGAGCGCCGCCGGCAGATCGCCCGAGACGCGCAGCAGCGTCGCCTCGAGTGTCGTGAGGTCGGCGTCTTCGGCAAAGCGCTTGCGGGCCGCGCGGACCTCGGTGAGAGCGGTGTCGTAGTCCTTGGCCAGGAACAGGGCCTCGACGCGGTAGCCCGCGAGCGCCGCGTCGGGCTCGCCTTTCGCGGCCGCGCGGCCGAAGGCGTCGGCGGCATCGACAAAGCGCTCGAGCTGCTGGTAGGCGAAGCCGAGGTGCACCAGGAACACGCGGTCGTTGGTCGCCGCCTCGGTCGCATCCTCGCCGGAGCGGCTGCGGGCGAGGATCTGCTCCAGCAGGCCTGCGGCCATCTCGTAGTCGCGCTTGGCTTCCGCGATCGTGACCTTCAGGTAGCCGGCCTTCGAATTCCTCGGATCCTGACCAAGCAGCCGGTCGGCCACGGCCAGGGCGCCTTCGTAGTCCTTCGCCTCGCGCAGCGCGCGGCCCTTGATGTCGAGGGCGTAGGGATTGTCCTTATCGGCCTGGAGCACGGCTTCGGCCTCGGCCAGCGCCTCGGGATAGCGGCGGGCGCGGAACAGCACGTCGCCAAGGCTCAGGCGGGCGCGCACGTTGCCGGGCTCGATCTCCAGCGCCTTGCGGAAATTCAGTACGGCCTGGTCGGCCTGACTTGCCCCCGCGTACAGCTGGCCCAACTCGAGATAAGCGCGCGCCGACGACGGATCGAGGTCTATGGCCTTTTGCAGGACCGCCGAAGCGCGCAGCGAGTCGCCAAGGGCGAGGTAGTGCGTGCCGAGCTGGACGTAGCCGTCGAAGTACTTCGGGTCGAGTTCGAGATATCGCTCGAGGGTGTCCGCCGCGTGCTTGTCGTCCTGGAGACGACGGTAGACGTCTGACAGGATGCGTAGCGCCAGCAGGTCACCAGGCCGGAGCCTCGTGACCTCTTCGTATTCGGCAGCGGCGCGACGCAAGGCGGCTTCGTCGCCGCTGGTCTCGGCGCGCAGCTGATACAGGCGCGCCAGGGTGAAGCGGGCGTCGCCGCTTCGGGGATCGAGCCTGACCCCGGCCTCGGCCTCGGGCAGCGCCTCGTCGAGCTTGCCGGCCTCGAGTAGCAGCCGCGCCATCTCGGAGCGGATCTCGCCTGCCGAGGGGTCGAGCTTCTGCGCCCGGCGGTACTCTTCGAGGGCCTGTTGCGTGTCGCCTGAAAAACGCGACTGGAGACCAACGCTGTAGTGGTAGTAGGCCTCGGCCTTGTCGCGCGCCTGCGCGGCGCGCAAGCCCTCAGGAGCGGCCAGCAGCAAAACGGCGAGAAAAGCGCTCATCTGTCAGCGATTCTCTCACAAGGCGCTCCGGGAGCAGTCAAGACCCGAGAAAACCGGGGGGGTGCGAAGTCCTGCGGTCGCACCCCCCGCTCTTGCTAGGCGGCCTGGCGCGTGGCCTGAAACTGCTCGAGGATCCAGGCCTTCACGCGCTTCGATTCGGCCGGGGTTCCGTCGGCTGAACGCAGGTAGTCGAAATAGCGCCGCTCGCTGGCGGCCCCAAAGGCCCGCGACGGGAACGTTACGTAGATCTCGCCCTCGGGGCTCTTCCACAGCGAGAAGCCGACCAGCTTCATGCCGGACAGTGGCCCCTCTTCCTCGAACACGATCTCCGCCTCGCACTCGAGGCGCTCGGGGCCGTTTTCACGATGGACGAATTGCACTCTCATGGGACTCTCCCTCTCGTACTCCGGTCGGGGAGAGCGGCCGGGTTGGCTTCAGACGGACCACTGGGACGGCACATACCGTCCCGGCAGTGCGTGTGACGGGGACGATGTCCGCAAGCATAGCCGCGGGCGTTGCCGCCGGAGGTCCGGTTGGATATAGACTGCCCGCTATGGCCATCCACCCTGAGCTGCTCGAGATCCTGGCCTGCCCCGTCTGCAAGACCCCGGTGGAGCTGGTGAAGGACGGCGCGGGCCTGCGTTGTGCGCAATGCCGCCGCGTGTACCCCGTGCGCGACGACATCCCGATCATGCTTCCCGAAGAGGCCACGGTCGAGGGCTAGTTCCTGGGTCTTGACCGGGCGCTTCTAGGCATGATGGCCGCCGTCGCGGCCACCTGCCTCGTCTCGATCTTCGCCGCCGAGCTGGCGCTGGTCGCGGCGCTCCTCGTGCAGCTCGCGCGGATCGCGGCCGGCCGGGCCCGCTTCCTGCGCCTGCCGGTCGACGCGCCGATCCTCGCCTTCTGCGTCTGGACGCTGCTCTCCGCGTCGTTCTCGCGCGACCCGGTGGAGTCGTTCGAGGATGCCAAGAAGCTCGCGCTGTTTCTGCTCTTCTATCTGGCGGCCGACGTGATGACCGAGGAGCGCGCTCGCGAGCGCGTGCTCGACGCCGCGCTGCTCGGCGGTTTCGTGCTCTCTGCGGGCGCCGTGCTGCAGTTCTACGGCCTCGGCTTCAATACCATCAACAGCCGGCCGCATAGCTTTCTGGGCCACTACATGACGGCCTCCGGCCTCTCGATGGGCATTCTGATCGTGGCCACGGCGCGGCTTGCGTTTGGTCGACGCCTGGCGCTGCCGAGGCGCCGGGACGTGCTGACGCTGGCGGGGGTGATCACGGCGCTCGTCTTGCTCACCTTCGCGCAAGCGACCGGGCTGTTCGCGGTCGAGGCCGAGCGGCTGTTCGTCGCTGCGCTGGCGGGGGTAGCGGTTGCGATGGGGCTGAGCCGCGGCGCTTGGCCCGGGCCTTCGGCCGGTACCCTGCTCGCAGCCGTGGCAGCCCCGCTCTCGGCGTGGTCACTGCTGATCTCGCGCACGCGCAACGCCTGGATCGGCGCCGTGGTGGGCCTCGCCGTGGTGGCCATCCTGCGCGCGCCGCGGATGCTGTGGTTCCTCGCGGCCGCGCTGGCAGCCGTCTTGATCGCGAGGCCCCAGACCGTGATGGATCGGCTGGGGTTGGATGTCAGCAGCGTCGATCGCTACTACATGTGGCAGGCGGGTGTGGACATGGTTCGCGACAAGCCGGTCTTCGGACAAGGGCCGGGTCGAATCCTCGACGCCTATCCCGACTACCGCTGGCCGGAGGCGCCGAACCTGCTCACGCCACACATGCACAACAACGTGCTGCAGATCGCGGCCGAGCGCGGGCTGCCCTGCCTGGCGTGGTGGCTGTGGCTGATGGCAGCCCTGATGGCCGATGCCTGGCGCGAGGCGCGGCGCACAAAGGCGTGGGGCGCGGTCGCGGCCTTCGCGCTGATCGCTGCGATCCTCTCGGCCGGAATGTTCGAGTACAACCTCGGCGACTCCGAGATCCTGCTGTTCTTCCTGATCGTCACCGCGATCCCCTACGCGCTGCACCGCTCGCGGGCGCTGCTTTCGGCATGAAACGGGCCGCGCTGTTCGCGGCCCTGCTGGCGCTGTCGTGCCAGCAGCATGGCGAGCTTCCGGCGCTGCTCGACCTGGCTGCGGCGGCGAGTGGGGCCGATCGCGACTCGCCGTGGCAGGTCGTGCTGTTCGGCACGCCGTCCGGAATCTCGAACCAGCTCGCGGGCTTCCACGACGCGCCCGCGAGTGTCTCCGCCGATCCGTTCGCCTGGGTCGAACGTACTACCGAGATCGGCCTGCGCTGGGACGAGGTCGAGCCCCGCACGGCGCTCATCGACCTTGCGCCTTTTCCCGGGATTGCGGACCAGTCCGCGGAAGTCTTCCTGAACGACAGGCCCGTGGGGACGATCACCATGGGCGCGGCGCGAAGGCGCTATCGTCTGGAGCTTCCGACCGAAGCGCAGCGTCAGGGCATGAACCGGCTGAAGCTCGTCTTCGCTGACACGGCGCCGGCGGTGAAAGCGTATCGCAAGCGGATGTCGGCGCTCGTTTACGGCGTGGCCTCGGCGCGCGTGGCCGATGCCGCATTTGCCGACCTGAGCGAGACGGCGCCAGCCGTGCTCTCGATCGGAGGCGGCGCGCTCGCCCAGTCCGTTCCCGGCGCGATCCGCTACGTATTCCGCGCGCCAGCGGACGCCTCGCTGCGTTTCACGCCGGCCGTGCAAGACGCACGCGGCGGCGGCGGCTCGGCAACGCTGCGAGTGAGCCTGACACGAGAGGCCGGCGGGGAGCGCGTGCTCTGGACCGAGGGCCTCGGGCTGGGCGATCACGCCGAGGTCGCGCTGAAGCTGCCGGTGGCTTCGGGAGAGTTGGTGGGCCTCAGCCTGGTCGTCGAGCCGGGCCGCTTCGGCTCGGTCCAGTGGCGCGCGCCGCGCGTGCTGGGCTCCGCCTCCGGCGATCCGCTCGCCGGGCTGCCGCGGCCCCCAGCGCCGGACTCCCGGGCCGACGGGCTGCGCAAGAGGCTCGAGGACGCAAACGTGCTGTACGTGATCCTCGACGCCGCGGGAGCCCGGCACTTTTCGAGTTACGGCTACGCGCGGCGCACGACGCCGCAGATCGACCGGATCGCGGCGGAGGGTGTGCTGTTCGAGGACGCCTACACAACCGCGAGCTACACGCTGCTCGCGATGGGCTCCGCGTGGACGTCGAGCCATCCCGACCAGCATCACAACGGCGTCGCCTACAACGCGCCTCTCCCGAAGGATCGCCTGACGCTCGCCGAGCTTCTGGGTGCGAATCATATCCAGGCCTCGGGCTTCACCTCGAATGGCGTCGCGGGGCCCGGCTTCGGGCTCGATCGCGGCTTCGCCGAGTTCGACGAAGTGTACGGCCGGCTCGGCTCGCACGCGGGCGCGTATCGACGCGTGCTGCCGCAGTGGTTCGAGGCCAACCGCTCGCGACGCTTCTTCGCCTACGTCCACTTCCGCGAACCGCACTTCGCCTACGACCCGCCGCCGCCCTTCGACACGCTGTTCGGGCCCGACGCTCCGCTGACGAGACAGATCAAGACCAAATACGACTGGATCACCGACGTCAACTGGGGCCGCATCCAGCCGACGCCCGCCCAGCTCGAGCACCTGGTGCGCTTGTACGACGGCAACCTCGCCTACGTGGACCAGGAGGTCGGCGAGCTGCGCAAGGCGATGGAGGCCACGGGCCTCTGGGACCGCACGCTCGTGATCATCTCCGCCGATCATGGAGACCAGCTCTACGAGCATTCCTACATCGGCCATCTCGACCAGGTATACGAAGCCGCGCTTCGCATCCCGTTGATCGTCAAGTTTCCGAAAGGCATCGGGCCGAGCGGTGCGCGGATACGCGGCATCGTCGACGTTCTCGACATCGCGCCGACGATCGCCGATGTCTTCGGGGTGTTGGGCCGCGGCGGTTCCGACCGCGAGTTCTCCGGGGGCTCGCTGCTGCCGGTCGCCCTGGGCGCGCCTGGAAAACAAGCAGCCTTCGCGCGCAGCTCCGGCGAACAGCCCAAGTACGCATTGCGTGACGGCTCGCTGAAATTCATCTACCACACCGCCCGCGACGCGGGCGAGCTCTATGACGTGGTGGCCGATCCTGACGAGCGCAACGACCTGGCGGCGCAGCGGCCCCTGGTGACCGACTACTACCGGCAGACGAGCCGCCGCTGGATGCTGCAGATGCGCCGCGGACCGGCCGCGGCTGCCTCCGACGCCACCCTCACCCACGAGCAGCGCGAGAATCTGAAGGCGCTGGGCTACTTGCAGTAGGGCCCGCGCCGACCCCCGCGGTAGAATCGCACAGCATGCCGACACTGACACCCGCGCGCGCCCGCTCGCTGCTCAGGGCCATGCACGGCAAACGCATCCTGGTCCTCGGCGACGTGATGCTCGACGAGTTCCTGTGGGGGCGCGTGCGCCGCGTTTCGCCCGAGGCGCCGGTGCCGGTGATCGAGATCGAGCGCGAGAGCTTCCACGTGGGCGGCGCGGGCAACGTCGCGCGCAACGTGCGCTCGCTGAACGGCAGCGCGGTGCTGGCCGGCGTGGTCGGCCACGACGCCGCCGGCACCCGGCTGCGCGAGGAGCTGCGCGCGGCGGGCGTCGAAGATGCGCTTGTCGACGCCAGCGGCGGACGACCCACGACGCTGAAGACGCGCATCATCGCGTACAACCAGCAGGTGTGCCGCGCCGACCGCGAGGATGCCGACGAGATTCCCGCGGCGCTCGAAGTGGCCCTGCTGGCGCGCGTGCGCGCCGTGATCCGCGAGGTCGATGCCGTAGTGGTGTCGGACTACCAGAAGGGCGTCGTGACGCGGGGCGTGATGAAAGCGCTGATGGCGGCGGCTCGCCGCGTGCAGCTGCCGGTGCTCGTGGACCCGAAGGTGCGCCACCTGGCGTTCTACCGCGGCGCGGCCGTGGTGACGCCGAACCAGATGGAAGCCGAACAGGCGACCGGCATTCGCATCCGCAGCGACGCCGAGCTGCGCCGCGTCGGCGAGCGCATCCTCAAGATCATCGGCTGCGACGCTGCGCTCATCACGCGCGGCGAGCAGGGCATGAGCCTGTTCGAGCGCGGCAAGCGCCCGGTGCACATCCCCACGGCGGCGCGCGAGGTCTTCGACGTGACCGGCGCCGGCGACACCGTGATCGCGACGCTGGCGCTGGCGCTGTGCGCGGGCGCGCGGCTGCCCGAGGCCGCGGCCCTGGCCAATTCCGCCGCGGGGCTCGTAGTCGCCAAGCTGGGCACCGCGACGACCTCGCGCGACGAGATCCTGGCAGCGACCTTCTCCGCTTCATGAGGGTGGCCGTGGTGGGCGCCGGCCCCGCCGGCTCCCTGCTCGCATTCCATCTCGCCAGGGACGGAGCCGATGTCACCGTCTTCGACGCGTCGCATCCACGCGAGAAGCCGTGCGGCGGCGGTGTCACGGGCAAGGCGCTGGCGCTGATGCCGGCAGCGCCCGACGACGACCCGCTGCCGGCGCGCTGGATGGACACATGCGATTTCGAATCCGGCTCGGGCGAAGCCGTGCGGCTGCGGCTCGCGCGGCCGGTGGCGGTGTGCGCGCGTCTCGAGCTGGACGCCTGGCTGCTGCGGCAGGCTGTTTCTGCGGGCGCCCTTCACGTGGCCGAGCGCGTGGCGCTTGTCGACGGCTCCGGCCTCGTTCGCACCAGCGCCGGCCGCGCCGCCTCCTTCGACCTGATCGTTGGAGCCGACGGCGCGGGCTCGCTCGTCCGTCGCACCTTTCTCGCACCGATCCCGCCTGAGCGCCTGGTGATGGCCGTCGGCTGGTTCGCGCTGGGCACGTCGTCGATGGTGGTGCGCTTCACGCCGGGGCTGGGCGGCTATCTCTGGCTGTTCCCGCGGCGCGACCACGTCGGTCTCGGCATCTGCGCCCCGCTCGCCTCCGTCCCCACGCGCGACATGCTCACCCGCCTCGAGAACGAGGCCGCGCGGCACTTCCCCGCTCTCGTGGACGACGAGGCTGGTCGCTACGCGCACACGATCCCGTCGCCTTCGGCCGATCCGCAGTCGATCCTCGAAGTCGCGGGCGAGCGCTGGGCGCTGGTCGGCGACGCGGCGGCCTTCGCGGATCCCATCACGGGCGAAGGCATTTACTACGCGCTGCGCTCGGCGATGGTTCTCGCGGAGACACTACGGGCCGATGGCTCGGTGGCTCGTTACCCGGCCCGCTGCCTCGACGACTTCGGCCGCGACCTGCTCAAGGCCGCGGCCCTGCGTGACCGCTTCTACGCCCCCGGCTTCACGCGCCGCATGATCACGTACTCGGCCCGCAGCTCGGCGATTCGCGGAGTGCTTGCGGATCTGGTCCTCGGCGAGCAGGGCTACGTCGGCCTGAAGCGGCGGTTGCTGCTCGCCGGCCCGCGGTTTCTGTGGGACTCGGCGATGGCAAGGCTGCTGCCAGCAAGCTGAAGTGCGTACAGCTGCTCACACGGCGCAAGCAGGCGATGAGCCGCCAGTCAGGGACGGAAGCGGGCTAGAAGAACCGCTCCGGGACTACGATCGTGTCCTCGGGTTCGACCGTGTCCGTGGGCTTGGGCTTGAATTCCTTCTTCTCGCCGTCCACGATCCTCACGATCTTGACGCGGCCCGCGGCGCCGCGCGGACCCACGCCGCCGGCCAGCGTCAGCGCCTGCAGGATCGTCATGCCCTCCTGGTAGCGGTACGGGCCGGCCCTTCCCACCTGGCCGCTGATGTAGATCTGGCGGGCCTTGGGGAAGAAGATCGTGTCGCCGGCCTGGAGCAGCATGTTGTGCTCGGGGTCGCCGGCCATGGCCTTCTGCAGGCTCAGCGTGAACACCTGGGCGTCGGGGATCTGGGGGGGCGCCTGTTGCAGCATGGAGGGATCTGTATCGGTCGGGATCTCGCTGGGCAGCGGCTGCGGCTCGCCACCCTCGGCCGGAAGCACGGCGGGCGGGCGCGTGACGAGGATCTCGTGACCCGAGTCCGAGCCCAGGCTTCCAAGCTCGCCCAGGAACGCCCGTACCGAACGATCACCCTTGAGCGCAAACAGGCCGGGCTTGGTCACGGCGCCGGTCACCAGCACGCGCTGGCTCTTGTATTCCTTGACGGTGACGGAAACCTGCGGCTTCTTGACGTAGCCGTCCGTGAGCAATGTGGTGAGCTTGCGTTCGAACTCGGTGGCCGTCATGCCCGAGGCCTTGATCTTGCCAAGCGCGGGGAAGGTGAGCATCCCGTCGCGATCGATGGTGAAGTCGGCTGTCATGACGGCCTGGCCCTGCACGGCGATCCCCAGGATGTCGTCGGGGCCGACCTCGTAGTTGTCTTCGGCGAGGACAGGCCCGGCCCCGAGGAGCAGGACCAGGAGCGAGACGAGAGAGATGAATGGCCGCAGGCAGCTCATAGACAACTGATGATTTTGTGCAGCGGAGCGGATCAAGTCAAACCGCTTCAGTAGCTCGGCTGCGGGGGCCCGTAGGTCAGAGTCACGCCGAACAGGAAGCCCCGGATCCCGAAGTAGTCGACGTCGGCTTGGCGCTGGTTGTAGACACCCTCGACGCCGAAGCGCAGATCCTGGCGGATGTAGTAGCCGAGGTTCGCCCCGTACCTCCAATAGCGGTCGTTTCGAACGCCGGTTTGCACCTCGCCGTCCGGGGTCACGATGGTGACCGCTCCGTCCGTCAGCAGGCTGGTGTGTGAAACGAACATGCGGATGTCGATGCGACCGCTGAGCTCCTTGTTCACGAAGCCGTCGGCCACTTCCTTGCGAATCGTCGGGGTCTGACCGTCCGTGTCGAACGCCGAGTAGTCGAGATCGCGATGGTAGCCCGCGCCGATCTGGGTCCGGGGCGAAAAGCTCCAGAGCAGCTGCGACTCCGAATAGAACAGCTGCCGCTTGGCGGCGTTGAAGTCGCGGCGAAAACGGCGCACGCCGAGCAGCAGCTGGCCCGAAAGCAGCGTATCCGACGTCACGCGTATGCCCCCGTAGAACCGCTCTGAAGAGCCGTCGCGGGTGGCGTCGAGCGGAAAGCTGTCCCACTGGCGGTCGCCCCCGCCGACGACGCTGGTCTTCACCGAGAGCGCGTACTCCAGCTCGCCACCCCCGATGTACTTGTCGCGGGTCAGGTTCTTCTGCAGGTCGTTCCCGAGAAACGACTCGGTCTGCAGGATCTTGGTTCGGTTCCGGCTGCCACGCAGGCTGAAAAAGTACGGCCCGGAGAGCCGCCGGCGCAGGTCGAGGCTGGTGCCTTCGACGTCCCGCAGCAGGCGCTCGTCGACCTCGGGATCGGGGCGCGAGTTGGTTCGCGACCAGCTTTCGGAGAGGTCGAACTGGGTCGGCTCCGTTTCCCACTTGAGCGATCCGCGCGCGGCGCCGATCAGACGTCGCTGGGAGATGGTCTTGGCGAAGTACAGGTACTGCAGCGTGCCGTCGATCTCGAACCGGCCAGCCGAGCCGTACGGCAAGACGCTCAGCAGTCCCGGGCCAGCGCTGGCACTGACGTCGGACTGACGCAGGCCGGTCGGCTGGTTGAGCACGTTGCTGTCGTAGGTGAGGTTGCCGACCCGAAGCGAGGGCGTCAGCCAGAACTTGCCGAGCTGAAAGCGGCCGAAGTCGGGCGGCGGGGCCGGCGTCGCCACGGTTTCGGGAACGGGCGAGACCTCGGGCTGGGGCACTGCCGGTTCGGGCGTCACTTCCGGCGTTGGCGTTGGCGCTGGCGTGGGCGTGGGCTCCTGGCCCAGGGCCGCGGCCGGAGCCAGCGCGAGCAGCAGAACTGCGAGGGAGCGCATCACAGGAGGGTCGCGGCGCAGTCTCTCACGAGGGCGCGAGCCTCCGCAACAGATCGGCGTGGGCCGTGAGCAGCGGCCTCAGCCGATCCCACGCGGCGTGGACATCCTCGAGCGTGTCGATGTCAGGCAGCGTGGCGAGCTGCTTGACGCGCAGGTCCAGGGCCTCGGCCCGCTGCAACGTAGCGGCGAGCACCAAGGCGGACCCCCAGGCGACGCCCTCGAACAATTCGGGACGTGGGCGAGCGATCGCGAGCAGGTAGTAGCCGCCGTCCGCGGACGGGCCTAGAACCAGATCGGCCCGATCCAGTGCGGCGAAGGCCTCCAGCACGCTCTCGCGCGCGAGCCAGGGCACGTCGGTTCCGATGATCGCGACAC
>JAQBHI010000161.1:0-6413 GCA_032127875.1 Acidobacteriota bacterium | reverse complement strand
GAAGCCCTGCTCGCTCTCGTAGGAGTACAGGCGCGTGGGGCGCCCGCCGCTGGTGTCCCGTGCGCGGTACACCTCGCCCATGCCGCCCTCGCCCAGCGGCGCCACGATCTCGTATTGGCCGAGGTGGGCGCCGGCGGCGAGGCTCAGGGCAACGCTCCTCTAAAGGGTGGAGGGCCATTCTAGAGGCACGCGCCGCCCCGACCAAGGCAGCGCGCCCCGATGATAGACTCCGGATCGAGCCGCCGCTGGTGCGGCTGCTGGAGTAGACGAAACATGGGTGCGTGGCGACAGGCCCTCAGCGAGCTCAGAGCCGAGTACGTGTCCGAGTCTCGGCCGAAACTCGGTGAGATCGCGACGCGGCTCGAGCGCCTCGCCGACGAGCCTGCAGATCGGCAGGCCCTGGAGGAGTTGCAGCGTTCGTTCCAGGCCCTGGCCGGCTCAGGCGCGACCTACGGCTTCCCGCAGGTGAGCGCTCTTGGCTCGGAGGGCGAGCGTGCCTGCGGAGCTCTGGTCCGAGAGGCGGCGTCGCCCAAGCCCGCCGACCTCGAGCACTTCCGCGAGTTGCACGCCGGGCTCACCGCCCAGTTCGACATGCCGCTCGCCGATCCGGCCGACGAGGCCGTGGCCCGCGTGATGCCGACGACCGAGCCTGGGCACATCCTGGTGATCGCGGGCGACGAAATCGTGTGCGACAGCCTCACCCAGCGGCTGCGGCAGGTCGGCTTGACGGCGCAGAGCGCGCCTACCAAGGCGGATGCCGCTCGCATCCTCGAGACGCGGCTTGCCGATGGCATCATCGTCGATGTCGCGCTTCCAGACGGATCGGGCTACGATTTCGTCGAGCATCTGCGGACCCTGCCTGGCGGAGACGTCCCCGCCGTTCTGATGCTCAGCCTCAAGACCGGCTTCCTCGACAAGGTCGAGGCGATCCGCTGCGGCGCTGACGGCTTCTTCGAGCGGCCGATGGACTGGGACGCCCTGCTGCGCCGTCTGCATCTGCTGCTGGAGCGGAGCAAGTCGGAGCCGGGCCGGATCCTGTTGGTCGAGGAGGACGCTCGTGAAGCGTCCTACGTGCGCGCGGTGCTGCACTCCGGGGGCTACGAGGTCCAGAATTGCGACGATCCCAAGCGCTTCGAGGCCGAACTGACTTCCTTCAGGCCCGACCTGGTCCTCATGGACGTCCTGTTGTCCGGAGTCAGCGGCTACGATCTGGTTCGCTACGTTCGCCAGGACGAGAAGCACGCCGCGCTGCCGATCCTGTTCCTCACCACGCAGGCGCAGGCCGAGGCCGAGATCGCCGCGGCCAGGGCGGGCGGCGACGGCCACCTGGCCAAACCTGTGCTGCCCGGGTTGCTGCTCTCGGCAGTGACCGCCCGTATCGAGCGCTCACGCTTCCTCAAGAGCCTGGTGGGCCGGGATGGCCTCACCCGGCTCCTGACCCATACCGCTTTCCTGGAACAGGCGCGGGTCACCCTGGTGCGCAAGCGGCGCGATCCGGGCCGTTCGGTGGCCTGGGTGATGATCGATCTGGACCGCTTCAAGGCCGTCAACGACCGGTACGGCCACCCGGCGGGCGATCGCGTGCTCACGTCGCTCGCGGCGCTGCTGCGGCGCAGGCTCCGCCAGTCGGACACGCTCGGCCGCCTCGGCGGCGAGGAGTTCGCGGTGATCCTCGACGACTTGAACCAGGATGAGGCGTTGCGCCTGGTCTCGCGGCTCCTCGAAGAGTTCCGGAGGGCGGAACACCGCGCCGAAGAGTCCTCCTTTCACGTGAGCTTCAGCGCGGGCCTCGCGATGCTCGACCCCTGGATGGACCTCGAGTGGTGGCGGCGGACCGCCGCCGACGCGCTACTCGCGGCGAAGGCTCAGGGGCGGGCCCGCGTCATCCTGGCACCTCCCAGCGTGCGGCCAGCCGCCAGCTAGAGGCCTGCACCGGGCCGGCCAGCGCGGCGGCGGAGCGGCGGCCGATGATAAACTCCGGCCGTGATCCCCCGCTATTCACGGCCCGAGATGGCCCGCATCTGGTCTGACGAAAACCGCTTCTCGACATGGCTGCAGGTGGAGCTGGCGGCGACCGAAGCGCTGGCCGAGGGCGGCGTCGTGCCACGCGAAGCGCTCTCCGCGATCAAGGCGAAGGCTCGCTTCGAGGTCGCGCGCATCGAGGCGATCGAGAAGGAAGTGCAGCACGACGTGATCGCCTTCGTCTCGAACCTGGCCGAGAACGTCGGACCCGAAGGCCGCTGGATCCACTACGGTCTCACCTCCTCAGACGTGGTCGACACCGCTCTCGCGATGCTGATGCGGGACGCCTGCGCGTTGATCATCGAGGACCTCCGAGCGCTGATGGCGGTGGTCAAGCAGCGCGCCTTCGAGTTCAAGCACACCCCGATGATCGGTCGGACCCACGGCGTCCACGCCGAGGTGATGACCTTTGGCTTGAAGCTGGCGCTCTGGCACGCGCAACTCGAGCGCGACGAGCGGCGCCTGACGCGGGCCCGCGAGACGATCGCGATCGGCAAGCTGTCGGGCGCCGTGGGCGCCTTCTCGCACCTCGGCCCCGAGGTCGAGGCGGCGGTCTGCGCCCGGCTGGGCCTGCGGCCCGCGCCGATCGCCTCGCAGGTGCTGCAGCGCGACCAGCACGCCGAGGTGATGACGAGCCTGGCAATCGCCGCCGCCAGCCTCGAGACGTTCGCGACCGAGATCCGGGCCCTGCAGAAGACCGAAGTGCGGGAGCTGGAGGAGCCGTTCGGGGCCGGGCAGAAGGGCTCCTCGGCCATGCCGCACAAGCGCAACCCCGTGGGCTGCGAACAGATCACGGGCCTGGCTCGGGTGGTGCGCGCGAACGCGCTCGCGGCGCTCGAAAACGTCGCGCTCTGGCACGAGCGAGACATCAGCCACTCCTCGGCCGAGCGCGTGATCGTACCCGACAGCTTTCTGGTGCTCGATCACATGCTGCGACGCTTCACCGATATCGTGCGCGGCCTGAGCGTCAACAGCGAGCGCATGCGCCGGAATCTCGACTCGAGCCGCGGGCTCGTCTTCTCGGGCCAATTGCTCCTCGATCTCACGGCCAGCGGCATGCGCCGCGAAGACGCCTATCGCATCGTCCAAGGCCATGCGATGGAGGCCTGGAAGACGGAAGGCGATTTTCAAAGGCGTGTCGTCGAGGATCCCGAGATTCGCGCCGCGCTCGCGGACGAGGAGCTCGCCGAGGTGTTTCGCCTGGAGCGCTACTTGATCCACGTCGATGCAATCTTCGCGCGCGTGTTTCCCACATGAGCCTGTTGTCGGACCCCCGGCTCGACGAGTCCCTGACGAGCCTCGGCATCCTGCTCGGCTCGTACCTCGCGGCGCGTTCGCTGTCCTTTTTGTTCGGCCGGATGATCGCGGGCGTGGCAAAACGCAGCGCGACAGCGCTCGACGATCGCCTGTTACGCTCGGCCAGGCGCCCCGTCACCTACGCCTTGTTCCTGATCGGATGCTACGTGGCCGCCCATCGCTTGCCGCTGCCGAGCGGCCTCGCCCGCAGGCTCGATACTGCGCTGCTGGTCGTCGGTGTGCTGCTGGTCACCCTGGCCATGATCCGTGCCTGGGCGATCTTCATCGAGTGGTATGCGAGGCGCTCCTCCACGGCGGAGGCCGGCGTGCTCGGACCGCATTTCGCGCCGCTGCTGAGCAAGGTGGGTCGGGCGGTGCTGGCGCTGCTGGCGGCGATCACGATCCTGCAGCAACTCGGCGTCAACGTGGCGTCGCTGGTGGTCTCGCTCGGCGTCGGCTCGCTGGCCCTGGGCCTGGCGGCGCAGGAGACGCTGGCCAACCTGCTCGCGGGCTTCACGCTCACGCTCGACCGGCCCTTCTTCGTCGGCGACCGGATCCAGCTCGCTACCGGCGAGCTGGGCGACGTCGAGATCATCGGCATGCGCTCGACGCGGCTGCGCACGCTGGATCAGACCATAGTGATCGTCCCGAACAGCGTGCTGGTGAAGGACCGGCTGGTGAATCTGTCGCGCCCGACGCGGGAGCTCGTGGTTCGCATCGACGTAGACGTGGCGTATGCCACGGATCTGGCTCGCGCCAAGCAGGTCCTCACGGAGGTGGCGGGTTCTTGCGAGTATGCGAGCCCCGACGTGCCGCCGGTCGTGATCGTGACGCAGTTCGCCGAATCTGGCGTGACGCTGCGCGTGGTGCTGAGGGCGCGTGACTGTACGGAGGCGCTCCTGGCCCGGAGCGAGGTCCTGGAGGCGACCCACCGGCGCTTCGCCGAAGTCGGGATCGAGATCCCGTTCCCGGTCCGCCGCCTCATTCAGCAAGAGGTGAAGACATGAAGGCCCGCGTCTACGTCACGCTCAAGAAGTCGGTCTTCGACCCGCAGGGCAAGACCATCCACGAGGCCCTGCGCTCCATGGGATACTCGAGCGTGTCGGACGTGCGCCAGGGCAAGTTCTTCGAGGTGAGCCTGGAGGGAGTTAGCGCGGAGGCGGGGAAGACGCTGGCCCTGGAGCTCGCGCACAGGGTCCTCGCAAACCCGGTGATCGAGTGCTATCAGGTGGAGGTCGACGCATGAGGGTTGGCGTGGTGGTCTTCCCCGGCTCCAACTGCGACCATGACGCGTACCATGTCGTGAAGCACGTGTGCGACGCCGACGCGCATTTCGTGTGGCACAAAGACAGCAGCGTTGCGGGCCTCGACGTCATCATCCTGCCCGGTGGCTTCTCGTACGGCGACTACTTGCGCACCGGGGGCATCGCGCGCTTCAGCCCGGTGATGAAGGGCGTCGTCGAGTTCGCCGGCAGAGGCGGCCCCGTGATCGGCATCTGCAACGGCTTCCAGATTCTCCAGGAGGCCGGTCTGCTGCCTGGCGCCATGCTCCGGAACCGAACCACCAGGTTCCTGTCGCAACCCGTGCACGTGCGCGTGGAGCGCAGCGACACCGTGCTCACGGGTGGGGTCGAGGCTGGGAAGGTACTGACGATGCCGATCGCCCACGGCGAAGGCAACTTCTACCTGCCGGACGCCGAGCTGGACCGACTCGAGGGCGAAGGCCGCGTGGTGTTCCGTTACACCACCAAGGACGGCCAGCTCGCGGACTCGGCGAATCCCAACGGCAGCGCTCGAGCGATAGCCGGAGTCTGCAACGCGGCGCGCAACGTCGTGGGCCTGATGCCGCATCCGGAGCGCGCCAGCGAGGGCGAACTGGGCTCGGCCGATGGCCGGCAGTTGTTCGTCGCACTCACGCGCGTACTGAAGGCGGCCTGACCGGGCGCACCCCTGGAGAGCAAGGGCACTTGGGCCGTTCGGAACGCTCGCTGCGTCAGGCGCCCAGGGCTAAGAGCGTCGCCAGGGCGAGGGTCGCGGCGAGCCGCCCGGCTTCGAGCCACGGCGCCCAGCGCTTGCGTTCGAGCAGACCGCCCAGGGCCACGACGCTCAGCACGATCAGGGCGGCGCCAGCCCACAGCAGGCTTGGCGTCAGATGATCCTGACGATTCAGGAACAGCGCCACTCCCAGCAGCAGACCCAGGCCCTGTGCGATCACATAGCCCGCGACGCTGCGCGGCACGGCAACGTCCCACTTGCGGTAGCTGGCCCGATCGACCTCCGGGGCCGGTTGATGCCCGCCCAGATCCTCCGGCCGCCAGCCCGGCGGGCGCAGGAAGACGCGGAGCCGGTCGCCGAGCCCGCCTGTGCGGCGGGCCAGCTCGGCCAGCTCGACCCAGTAGTGGAGGTTGGCCCACACCGGGTTCCAGCTCGCCAGCGGCCTAGTGATCCCGTAAACCGGCTCTTCCTCTTCCGGCTGATAGGTTCCGAAGAGTCGGTCCCACACGATCAGCACGCCGCCGTGATTGCGGTCGATGTACTTCGGGTTACGACCGTGGTGCACGCGGTGATTGGAGGGGGTGTTGAGAAGGCCTTCAAGGGGCCCCAGCCGGCCAATCGCGCGGGTGTGGATCCAGAACTGGTAGAGCGTGTTGATCGAAGATAGCGTGAGGAACACCAGGGGCGGCAGGCCAACCACCGCCAGCGGCAGGTAGAAGACCCAGGAGAAGGCCCCCTGGAAGGCGCCCTGGCGCAGCGCCACCGCGAGGTTGAATTCCTCGCTCTGGTGGTGCACCACGTGGGCCGCCCACAGCGTGTTCACCTCGTGGCTCAGGCGATGGAACCAGTAGTAGAAGAAGTCGACGCCGATGAAGCCCAGCACCCAGACCGCGGGGTTCCCACCCGGCAGTGTTGCGACTCGCAGGCGCTCGAATACGAAGACGTAACCGGCGAACACCGCAGCCTTGAGGAAGATCGCCACCACCTGGTCCACGATCCCGCAGGACAGGTCGTTCACGGTGTCGCCCAGACGGTAGTAGTCGCGGTGCGCGAAACGGTCCAGTGCCAGTTCGAGAGCGATGAGGAAGAAGAAGACCGGG
>JAQBHI010000160.1:0-17664 GCA_032127875.1 Acidobacteriota bacterium | reverse complement strand
GCGCGCGCTCGATCCTGCCGAGCATCGAGGTCTGCCGCGCGCTCTGGGCGTACCGCGTGATCGGGCTGATTCGGCGCCTCGACGCACCGGCCAGCGTCCGCGCAGAGCCCGAGGACGACGGCCTAGGCGCGGTGCTCGGCTAGCGCCGTGCCAGATCCTCCTAGACAGCAACCACCTCGCCGAGAGTCGTGAACAGCACCAAGCGCTCTTTCACCGGCTGGCCGGCGGCTTGGGCCAGCCCGCGGCCGTAAAGTTGCAGTTGAGGCGCGTGGTGCGCCGCCTGCGCGAGCAACTGTTCGGCGCTGATGTGGTCCGTCTTGTAATCTACGAGCACCAGCTGCCCGTCTTCCTCAAAGACCAGGTCGATGACGCCCTCGATCAGGTCCGCGCCATCCGGAAACACGAGCGGCAATTCACGAAACACGCGCTCCGCCCGACGGGCGCGGTCCATCACCGGTAGCGCCAGGGCTCGGGCCACGGCTTCGGCGGCAGGCCGCGCCAGTGCCGGATCGACGCCGAACCACGGCGCCAGCGCTTCGGCCATCGGCCCCGCTCGCTCGGGCGCATCGAGCGGGATCCACTCCAGGAGCCGATGCACGAGACTGCCGAAGTCGCGCCCACCTTCGGCGCCCGCCGTGGCGACGACGGGCGGGGGCGCTGTGCGCGCCGCGGCGCGCGTCGCGGAGCTGGGGAGCAAGGCCCGCTCGGCTGCCGAGGCAATGGTATCCCGCCGCCGCGCCTCCCAGCCCGCGGCGGCGGCGTCACCGCCCGCGGCCGAGGCCAGCGCGCGCAGGTCCGAGCGTGCTTCCTCGGAGGCCGGCAGCGGCAGGCTTGCCGCCTCGACGACGCGCACGTCGGCGTCGCTCGCGTTCGGCAGGAACGCCACCAGGTCCTTCCAGAAATTGCCAGCACGAGCGTCGCCCGGAGGTACCGGCACGATCAGCAGGTCACGTGCTCGCGTGCAGGCCACGTAGAGCAGGCGTCGGCTCTCCGCCCAGACACGCGACTCCTCACGGGTCTTCAGTTCCTCCCAACGCGGAGGCTGACAGCCCGCGCGGAAGCCGACCGCGATCTGCCCCTCGCTCCAAAGCGGGATCGTCTCCGCCTTTGGTCGCAACTCGTCCGCAGAATCGTAGAGCGCCACGATCGGCGCTTCGAGCCCCTTCGCCTTGTGGATCGAGAGGACCCGAAGCGTCGCCGGATCGCCTGGGCGCGTGGTGGGCAGGTCCGGCTCCTCGCGCGCCGTGGCGATCCGCTCTTCGAGAAGCCGCGTAAAACCCCGGACCGTGAGCACGCCCAGTTCGGTCGATTGGCGCGCCAGCGTCACCACCTTCTCCAGGTTGCTGATTCGCGACTCTCCGCGCCGCGTGCCGGTGAGCGCGGCCAGGATTCGCGTGTCGTCGTAGAGACGCTCGAGCAGGGCGCTCACCGAAAGCCGCGTCCGCTCGCGATGCAGCTCGTCGAGCAGCTCCAGCGCCGGGCCGAGGGCCTCGCCGCCTGGCTTCTGCGCATCCGCGGCGCCCAGCCACAGGCCACCGCCCGACAGCGCGTAGCTCACGATGTCGCGGTCGCTGACACCGAAGAAGGAGGAGCGCAGCGCGCCCACCAGCGCCACGCGATCGGAGGGATCGTCGAGTGAGCGCAACACGGTCAAGGTCTCGTGGACTTCCTGGCGGTCGAAGAACGACTTGCCGCCCTCGACCGCGAAGCGCAGGCCGGCGGCTTCGAGGGCCTCCTCCAGGTGGCGCATCTGGGTCAGGCGCCTGGCCAGCACCATCACGTCCCCTGCTCGGCTCGGACGGAGGGCCTTCGTTTCGGGATCGCGAACCTCGAAACGCCCGCCGGCCGCTTCCGCGAGGAACGCAGCGAGCGCTCCCGCCTCGGCTTGCAGCAGGTCCTCCCCCTCGGCGAGCGGGGCCTCGAAGCGCAGTGCTATGACCGACGCCTCTTCCGGCAGGCCAGGCGGCGGGTCGAGCGGCTCGTAGCGCGTCTGAGCTGCCTCGACCGAAGGCTGGATCAGCTCCGCGAAGGCCCGGTTCACGAAGCGCAGGATCGCGGGACGCGAGCGGAAGTTCTGCGTCAGATGCAGCACCGCCTGCCCGGGCGTTTTCGTCGCGCGAGCCGAGATCGCCTCGAAGAGCGACACGTCGGCGCGGCGAAAGCGGTAGATCGACTGCTTGGCGTCGCCGACCACGACGAGATCACCGGGAGCGTGGCCTGCGAGCGTCTGCGCGATCTCGACCTGGAGCGGATCCGTGTCCTGGAACTCGTCGATGATCAGGACCAGGAAGCGCTCGCGAAAATAGCGGCGCACGCTCTCCCGGTCGCGTAGGGCGTCGCGAGCCTTGAGCAGCAGGTCCAGAAAGTCCAGGACGCCGCGTTCGGCCTTCTTGCGCTGGTAGAGGGCCGTGACGCCAAGCAAGGCGCGCACTAGCCGGCCGTGCAGGAGTTCCGCGCGGGCCGCGGCCCATGCGTCGCGCGTCGCCTTCGTCCAGGCGGCGATCTCGCGCGCCTCCTCGAGCGCCTCGCCCGAAGGCCAGCGCGGCTTGTGGCCGAAGTTCTTCGGAATGACTTCGAGTCGCGCGAGATGCCGGCTGAGCGCGCGGCCTTCGAGGAAGCGGGAGGCTTCGGCGAACTGCGCCAGCGCGTCGAGGCGGACCGCGAGCGTGTCGCCTTCCCTGGCCTGGGCGGCGAGCTCGCGGGCGCGGCCGGAACGCGCCAGCAGCTCCTCGCGCCACAGCGTCGGATCGGCGAGGGCTTCGGCGACGAGCGGTCGGAGGTCCCGCTGCTCGAGCAGGCGGCGCGCGAAACCGCGCAAAGAACTGCGCTCCCCCCACTGACTCTCGCCTTCGAGGGGGATGCCCTCGTCGAGGGCCTCGACCAGAATCTCGTCGCCGCCCAGCAGCCGTTCCGTGAGCCATTCGTCCCAGGCCTCGGCGAACAGCATGTCCGCCAGGGCCTCGTCGGCGACGCGGAAGCCGGGAGTTACGTCGCATTCGAGAGGACGCTCCTCGAGCATCGAAGCGCACAGCGCGTGGATCGTGCAGATCGGCGCGCGTTCGAGGACCTCGAGGGCGGCAGCCGCGCGCTCGCGCTCGGACTCCGGCTCGGCCTCGGCGCCTCGCAGCGTCTCGAGCCGTTCACGCAAGCGCAGCTTCATGGTCGTGGCCGCGTTCTCCGTAAAGGTCACGGCCGCAATCCGGTCGAGGCTCGCGGCGCCGCTGCGGATCAGCGCCTCGATGCGATCGACGAGCAACGTCGTCTTGCCCGTACCGGCGCCGGCCTCCAGCACGAAGCTGGTGCCGAGCTGACGACGTGCGCGCTCCCGGGCCGCGTGGTCGACTGGCTCGAAGCTCACTGTATGTCGCGCAGCCGCAACACGTGCCGGACGCGTGGGTCGTGGAGCTTCAGCGCCCGGCGGGCTTTGAGCAGCGGCACGGGCCCGCACACGGCCGTGTAATCGCACCACTCGCAGGCCGTGGGCTCCTGGACGAAGAGCCCCTGGGCGATGGCGTCTGCGAGGCCGCGGAGCAGCCCCTTGAAGGCTTCGCCCTTCACGCTTTCGGGGTCGATCAACACTGGCCGGCCAGCATCGACATAGTCGAGGAAGGCCTTCACCACGTTTTCGCCCGGCAGCAGCTTGGCGGCAGCCAGGATGTAGAAGGGGATCTGAAGCTGCCGGCCGCCCTTGAAGAGGCCGCCGTCGTCCTTCCACGGCGCCCTGCCGGTCTTGTAATCGCGAAGCACGAGGCCCCCTTCGGAGCTGCGGTCGATGCGGTCGATCTTGCCCGAGACGCGCAGGCTGCGCCCGTCCTCGAGGTCGATCTCGAGCGGCGCTTCTGAGTGCGGCTCGCTCTGGCCCGGAGGCACTGGCAGTCCGAACGAGACCTCGAAGAACGCGGGGGTCGTCGTGCCCGAGGCCGCCGCCTCGCGCGCGAGCCAGCCGAGCATCGTTTCGCGAAAGCGGGCGCACTCCCGCTCCCAGAGCACAGTGAAGCGCGGCGGGCTGCCGGCCACGAGCCCCGCGAGCGCTTCGTCGGCGAGCACCAGCAGGCGCGAACGCATCGCGGCCGTATCCGCCACGGACAGCTCGCCCTTGTCCCGACGCTCGCGCAGGAACCGCTCCGCCACCTCGTGGAAGAGACTGCCACGCTCGAGCGGCTCGAGGCGCTTGCGTTCTTCGGGCGGCAGCGCCGGCTCGAGGCGGAGCACGTGCTTGAGCAAGTACTGGAATCCGCAGCGGGCGTAGGTGGCGAGGCGGCTCGCCGAAATGGTGGCGCCTGAAGCGGTGGGATCGAGGCGGCGCCGTACGGCGGCGGCGGTCTCGGCGGAGGCGCCGTCCTTGGGCGCCCACGCCACGAGGCCGTCGTAGGCCGTGTAGTCCGAGGAGAAGCGCGCCTTCGATGCGAGTCGCGACTGGCGGAAGAACGACGAACCGGCCGCGACCTGCCGCGCGGCTTCGTCGCCGCCGCCGCGGACCCGCGCCCGGTCGCGTTCGGAGGCGTCGAGGCACTCGTCGAGCTCCAGGGCAACGGGATCGTCTTCGCGCACCAGCCGCACCAGATCTGCGCTGGCGACGGGGCGACCCGCGAGTGCTTGGGCAGCGGCGACGAAGAACAGCGACGGCATCCGCTCGCGGCCCGAGCGCGGATCGGCGCGCGGGTAGCTCAGCACGAGGCGCTCCGTAGCTTGGCCCACGGCGCGCTGAAACAGCCGCCGGGTTTCGAGGACGCGGTCCTGCGTGGTCGAAAGGCGCGCTGGCGCCGGTGGCCGCTCATCCGGAGCCGCGAAGAGCGCGAGCTGTGCCGTTGCGCTGTGTCGCCGTAGCGCGGTGCGCTGCTCTGGCGCCGCTCGTAGCGCGGCGCGCTCAGGGTCCAGCAGGAACGGGTCGGGGCGGGGGGCCCCCGGATAGCCGCCCTCCACGAGGCCCGGGATCGCGACGACGCGGAACGTCAGCCCGGCCATGGCCTCGAGCGCGCCAACGTGCACCGCGCCCGAGCGGACGGGATCCAGGGGGACGCGCTCCCATTCGAGGCGTGCCTCAAGGACAGTCTCGACCTCGGGCCACTGGGCCCGAGGCGCGATCGTGGCGAGCCCTGGCAGATCCGCGATCACGCCTCGCACCGCCTCGCGGTCGCGCACGGCGCGGATCCAGCGGTCCATCACCGCCAGTAGACGCACCGACCACTCGGCCCAGCTGGCTGCGCCGCAGAGCTCGTCGAGGGTCGCGTGCAGGGCCTCCACCACGCCCCTCAGGGTGTCGGCCTCCGACGCGCGCGTCAGCCGACGAGCCCGCCGGGCTTCGTCGCGCTCGCCTTCGGCCCCCTGACGCTCCAGCTTCGCATAGTGTCGCAGTCCGGCTCGAAAGCGATCGATTCCCGACACGACCTGGGCGTCACGCGTGATCTGATCCCACACGGCCGGCCGCGGCGTCTCGCCTTCCGGAAGCAGACCCTCCCACGGGACGGGCGCAAAGGTCAGGAACTCCATGACCGCACCGCGCGGGAGGCCGCGACAGCGAAGCAGCAGAAGCAGCGCGCGGGCGGCGCGTCCGAAGCGGAGCGGCAACGATGGATGCAGGCGATGAGGGATGCCGAGGCGGGTCAGCAGGTCGGTGAACAGCGGCGCGTATTGGTTCGGGCGCGGCAGCATCACGCCCATCTCCTCGAAGGCGACGCCGCGTCGAGCTTCACGCAGCAGTCGGCGCACGATCGCGCGCACCTCGGCCGCTTCGCCGGGTGCTGTCAGCAGTTCGACCGCGTCGCCCTGGGCCGCCGTCCCGGAGGGCGGTGCGAACAGCTCGTGGCGCAGGCGGGCCAGCCCAGGAGGGGGCTCCGGCGGTGCCAGCGGCTCGAGGATGCTGCCCTGCCAGCCCGCCTCGCCCAAGCTCAGGAACCGAACCGGCAGGCGTCGCGCGAGAGAGGCGAGCAGTTCTTCCTCGAGCGGGTCAGGATCGAGGCATTCGATCACCGCGACATCGGCGCCTTCCAGCCACTCGGCCGACGGCACCGCCAAGGCGGCTGCGCGAAACAGCGTCGCGGGATCGGCCACCCGACCTTCACGCGCCTCGTGAAAGCCTCGGTAGAGCCAGGCCACGGCGCGCAGCCGGGCTTCGTCCTCGGGCGTCGCTGCGGCGCTTCCCGCCACGACGTCGAGACGCTCAGGGGCGAGCCCCGCCAAGCGCAGCTCCGCAAGGGTCCTGGCCAGAGCCGCCGCCACTGGAGCCCGCGGCGCGTCTTGCGGGAGGCGCAGGCCGTGCTCGCCCGCGAGCAACTGGGACGCGAGCAGCGCGTCATGGCCCGGATCCCAGGCACTGAGGCCGCGGCCGAGCAGCACGGGCTCGGCCAACGCGCGCGCGAGGTCCTTCAGCTTGAGGGCGTAGAGGCCGGCGATGCTGCCGCGGGCTGCGGACAGTCGCCGCGGCCACTCGGTCGCGGCAGCCAGCGAAGGGACGACGAGCAGGCGGACGCCGAGGGCCAAGCCCGAGACCGCCTACTGCGGCGTCTCCCACTTGTTGCGGAGGCGCGCGCGGTCGGCGTAGGACCTGACGCTCGCGTCGTCCGCACGCACCGCCAGCAGCAGGCCCCAGTCGTAGGAGGGACCCGACGCGACGATCGTGGTGGGCGTGAGCCGGCCCGGCGCCCAGGCATTCAGGATGGCGTCGATGCGCTTGGCGAGAAGGGCATTCTCCAGTTCGAACCACGCGACCGGCACGATGCGCAGGCTCGCGCCCATAACCTGCGCGAGAGCCGCGGCCACGTCGACGTCAATACCGGTGAGCTTGCGTAGCTGCGCCTCCGGCAGTTGCAGGTCCTTCGACTGGCCCTCCTTGCTGCAGTCGAGGCCGGGCACGAACGACCAGGGTGCCGAACGGGTGTCCATGCCGACGCGGAAAACCTCCTCCGCGTGGAGGGAAATCACGAGCGCGAGCGACACGGCGGCAAGGCTGTAGAGCCGCATGCGAGAACCTAACATGAAGCCGGCGCGGGCGTGCGACCCTTGACCACGGCTCGGGAGGCCGGTAGCCTCATTCTTGCAAGACATCCCGTGGAGGTTTTCTCCTGACCCCGAGCAAGATCGGCAGGTACGCCGTTTCCAGCATCCTGAGCAAGAGCGCGGACGAGGACGTCTACCTCGGCGAGTACGCGGGGCGGCGCGTGGCGATCCGCGTCTTCAGCGGTCCGGACGCCCGTGAGAAGGCGGTCGAGGAGGCACGCAAGATCGCGGGTCTCAGCCATCCGAACATCGCGGTCCAGGAGGTGGGGATCCACGAGGACAAGGCGTTCCTCGTGACCGAGCTCGTTGGCAAGAGCCTCCAGGCCTGGATGTCGGACGAGCAAGCGCTTCCGGACCAGATGGCCGTGATCGAGGGGATTGCGAACGCGATCACCCATGCCCACACGCAAGGCGTCATCCATCGAGCACTTCACCCTGGTAGCGTGCAGGTGACGTCCGAAGGCGAGGCCCGCGTCTGGAACTTCAAGGTGGGCGGCGCAAGAGCCGAGGGCAAGGCCGCCGCGTACCAGGCCCCGGAATTGAACGAGGGGGCGGCGGCGAGCCCACAGTCCGATATCTACTCCGCGGGCCTCGTCTTCTACGCCATGCTCTCAGGGAAGGAAGTGTTCGACCGCGGGGCTGCGTCCAAGCCCATCCGCGACTTGCGGCCCGAAATCTCGCGAGACGTGTCGGATGCGATCATGGCCTGCCGCGAGAGCGGCCCCGATTGGCGACCCAAGGATCTGCACTACCTGATCGAGCTGGTTCGCAAGGTGCGTGGGCCCGGCGCGCCGCGCATGCCACGCCCAACGCCCGCGTCCCACGCGCTGCCCGGGCCGACGCTGGGAAGGTCGCCGCAGAGCGGCGGGCTGTCGAAGATCGCGCTCGCGGCGGGTGGGCTCGTCTTCGTGGCCGGCGCCCTCGCCTGGTTCTTCGTGGGGCCCCAGGGCGAGCCGCGCGGCGACACGGCTCGGGCGACGACGGCCACGACCCTCGTGGCGCCGGCCAGCACCCAGCCACCCGCAACGACGCTGGCAGCGCTGTCGACGCCCGCCCCGACGCCAACACCAACGGCCGCAGCGACAGCAACGCTCGCGGCGGCGGCGACCCCGGAACCGCCACCAACGACGCTGGCGGCGAAGAACGCGCCGACGCCTGCACCGATGGCGCGGCCGATACCGACGACAACGACGCTCCCGCCAGCGACGCCTGAGCCCGTCCCCACGGCGGCGCCTGGGCTGGCTTCGCCGGTCGCCAGCCCCGCACTGTTGCGCGCCCTTTCGCCGCCCACGCTACGTCGCGGCGCCAAGCAACTCGTCGACGTTCGCGGCACGGGCTTGACGGCCAACCACAACCCGACGCTTTCGAAGGGTAAGGCGGCGCCGTCCGGGTTGACCGTGACGGGCCTGCGTTACGTGAACGAGACTCTGATCCAGATCTTCATCCAGGTGGCGGCCGATGCGCCCGCCGGCGCCTACGCGGTACTTCTGACCGACGCACGAGGCCAATCCACGAACCCGCTCCGCTTCGACGTCAAGTAGTCGAGGCGCGAGCAGTCTGCTTCGGCTCGGCGACGAACAGGGCAAGCCCGGACGCCGCAAGAATCGAGAGCGCGGCGCCCGTTGCGAGCGCCACTCGCGGGCCAAAGCTCTGCCAGAGCGCTCCCGTGAGAAGGCTGGCCGGTAGCAGCGTCGCTCCGGTGACCGCGTGATACAGGCCGAAAGCCCGGCCCCGAGCCTCGCTGCTGACCAGATCCGCAACCAGCGCGCGTTCGGCGCCCTCGGTGAGCGCGTGGAACAGGCCGTAGCCCGCGAACAACAGCCAGACGGCAGCGGCGCTGCTCGCGAGCGCAAGGCCCAGGTATGCGAGGGCGTAGACGCCCCAGCCGAGAAGGATCACGCGGCGGCGGCCGAAACGATCGGACAGAGCGCCGCACCAGACGCCGGCGCTCGACTTCACTGCGTGGTGAAGCGTCCACAGCAGCGGAATGAGAGCCAGGCTCACGCCGGCGTCTTGAGCGCGCAGCAGCAGGAACGCATCGGAGGAATTGCCGAGCGTGAACACGGCGAGCACGACCAGGTAGCGCCTGAAGGGGCCCGCGCCGAGTCCGGACTGAACGGGGCCCGCGGCCCGCGGCCGCTCCGCCACCGCAGCCTCGTCGACGCCCAGGGCCAGCAGCAGCAAGCTCGCGAGCGCTGGGATGGCGGCCAGCCCGAAGACCAGCCGCAGCGAACAGCCTGCGGCAAGTGCGCCGGCTGCCAAGAGCGGCCCGAGCGCGGCGCCGAGGTTGTCCATGGCGCGGTGGAAGCCGTAGGTACGGCCCCATCCGCCCGGCGTCGTGGCGGCGGCGAGCAGTGCGTCGCGCGGCGCCCCGCGCATGCCCTTGCCAACGCGGTCCGCAAGACGAACAGCGAGCACCTGAACCGGCGTCAGCGTGAGCGCCATCAGCGGGCGGGCCAGCGACGACAGGCCGTAGCCTGTCAGAAGCAGCGGCTTCTTCTTGTGGCGCGAGCGGTCCGAGAGCGCGCCCGAGCCGATCTTCACGAGCGCCGCGGTGGCCTCTGCCGCGCCTTCGACCAGCCCGAGGAAAAGTGGGCCGGCCCCCAGCACGCCCGTGACGAAAGCCGGCAACAGCGGGTAGATCATCTCGCTGCTGGCGTCGGTGAGCAGGCTGACGAAACCCAGTCGGCGCACGACCTTTGGAAGCTGGCTCACTCTCGCGCGATTATCCCTCCGGCACTCCTGGCGCAGCGTCGGACGCTCGAGCTGGGATAAGTTCTAGCGGTGCCACTCGCACTCGATCCACTCGAAAGCGCTGGCGTCGTCAGCGGTGTGCTCGGCGTCTGGCTCACCATCCGCCAGAACCTGTGGTGCTGGCCCGTGGGCCTGGTCAACGTGTCGCTCTACGCGGTGGTCTTCTTCCGGGCCAGGCTGTACGCCGATGTCGGACTACAGGGCGTGTTTTTCGTGCTGTGCGCCCTCGGCTGGTGGCGCTGGCTTCACCCTGGCGCCTCGAGGAAGGAGCTTCCGGTGACGCGTCTCGTGTCGCAAGAGGCGGCTTGGCTGGCTGTAGCGGGCCTCAGCGCAGGGCTCGGCATGGGCCACTTCTTCGCGACCTACACCGACGCCGCGCTTCCCTATTGGGATTCAACGACCGTGGCGATGAGCCTGGTGGCGCAATGGCTGCTGACGCGCAAGGTCCTCGAGAACTGGCACCTGTGGATCGTGGCCGACGTGCTGATGGTCGGCATCTACCTGGCGAAGGGCTTGACGGCGACTGCCGGCCTCTACGCGCTCTACACGTTGCTCGCCGTGCAGGGGTTGCGCGAGTGGCGACGCTCACTGCGCGCAGCGTGAGCGAAGCGGCCAAGCGCGTCGTGCTCCTCGGCCCCGAGTCGACAGGCAAGTCGAGCCTCGCGCAGCGCCTGGCAGTGCACTTCGAGAGCGTCTGGGTGCCGGAGTTCCTGCGAGAATTCGTGGACGCTCGCCTGCCGTCACTGCTGCCCGGCGCGCCGCTCGTCGCCGCAGCGGACCTGCCATCGATCGTTTCCGGGCAGATCGCCGCGGAGGAGGCGCTCGCGGCGCGGGCCAGCCGCGTGCTGTTCTGCGACACCGACCCGTTGCAGACCGCCGTGTATGCGGAGCACTACTTCGGCCGGGCGCCGCAGTGGCTGAGCACCCTCGCCGCACAGCGGCCCTACGCGCTCCACCTGCTGCTCGACGTGGACACACCCTTTGTGCCCGACCCGCAACGCGATCGACCCGGCCAGCGCGGCGAGCTGTTCGCGCTCTTCAAGAGCGCCCTCGACCGGAGCGGCCGGCGCTACGTCGAGATCCGGGGCGACTGGGGGACGCGCGAACGCCTGGCGATCGCGGCGGTCGACGGACTGCTCGGCCGCTAGCCGACGTCGGCCGTCTCCGGAACCGGCGTGACCGCGGCCTGGTCCTCCTCTCCGCTGCGGATCCGATAGACCTTCTCCACTGGCAGCACGAAGACCTTGCCGTCGCCGACGAGGCCCGTCCGCGCCGCCGCCAGGATCGCGTTCACGGTCGGCTCGACGAAGTGGTCGGAGACCCCGATTTCCAGCCGCACCTTCTCGCTCAGTTCCATCTTCACTGTCGTGCCGCGATACGTCTCGACGCGTTCGGTTTCGCCGCCGTGGCCCTGGACCCGCGACAGCGTCAGGCCGCGAACCTCGGCGCGAAACAGGGCCTCGAGCACGTCCGTCAGCTTGTCCGGGCGAACGATCGCGACCACCAGCTTCATGCCCGGCCTCCCTCTGTGGCTGCCGCCAGCGCCGTTGCCGCCACCGGCGCGGGCGACGGTTCGGACAGGATCAGGATCGCGCCCTCGTCGCGGGCATACGCCTCTTCACCGTGCTGGCTCACGTCGAGGCCCAGGCCTTCGTCGCGCAGGCTCGGGCGCAACGCCGCCACGGCACCGATCGTTTTCAGCAATCCGAAGGTCAGGGCGCCGCTCCAGACGATCGCGACCAGCGTCCCGACGCATTGGATCCCGAACTGTGCCGGATTGCCGAAAAGCAGACCGTCCGTCGGGCTGCCCCAGGCCTTTTGCGCGAGCACACCCGTGAGCAGCGAGCCCACGGTGCCGCCGATACCATGAGCGGCCACCACGTCCAGCGAGTCGTCGAGCCGGGTGCGCGCCCGGAACAGCAGCCCGAAATAGCTGGGCAGCGCCGCGACCGCGCCGAGTGCAATCGCGCTGAGCGGGCTGATGAGCCCGGCCGCCGGCGTGATCGCCACCAAGCCGACGACGATCGCCGTGGCTGCGCCCACGGCCGTCGCCTTGCCGGTGCGCTTGAGGTCGAGCAGCGTCCACATCACGAGCGTCGCGCTGGGCGCGAACATCGTGTTCGCGAAGGCGAGCGCGGCTGCGGGGCTGGCGCCGAGCGCGCTGCCCGCGTTGAAGCCGAACCAGCCGAACCAGAGCAGGCCCGAGCCGAGCAGCACGAACGGGACGCTGTGCGGCAGGAGCGCCTGGCGCGCGTAGTCTTTGCGCGGGCCCAACATGAAAGCGGCGACGAGTGCCGCCGCGCCGGCGTTCACGTGGACCACGGTGCCACCCGCGAAGTCGAGCGCCCCAAGCCGCGCCAGGAAGCCGCCGCCCCAGACCTGGTGCGCGAGCGGCGCGTAGACGAGCAGGCTCCAGAGCGTGATGAAGGCGAGGTACGGGCCGAAGCGCATCCGCTCCACGATCGCGCCCGAGATGAGCGCGGCGGTGATGATCGCGAAGCTGCCCTGGAACGACATGAACAGCAGATGCGGGATCGTGCCCTGCGCCTCGAGGCCCACGCCGCGCAACCCCGCGTAGGCGAGGCCACCGACCAGCGGTGTCCCTGGGCTGAAGGCCAGCGAGTAACCGAGCAGGGCCCAGCTCAGGCCGACGGCGCCCAGCGCCGAGACGCTCATCATCAGCGTGTTGAGCGTGTTCTTGGAGCGGACCAGGCCGCCGTAGAAGAAGCCGAGCGCTGGCGTCATCAACAGCACGAGCGCCGACGCCACGAGCATCCAGGCGGTATCGCTTCCGCTCATCAAGGCCCCCTTCACAAGCAATGTGCCTTGGGAAGCACAGCAAGAAACGTGCGCACCCGCTTCAGGGGGCGAGATATCCGCTAAGGGACGTTGCCTTCAGGAGTTGCGGTGCCGCGGGGAGTCGCCACTCGTCGCCCACGGCCCGACAAATTTGACGGGGGCGGCGTGATCCGCGACGTCCTCGTCGGAACTAGGCCCTGACCCTGAAGCGTTTGCCGTCGATCGCGTACTTGCGCGCTTTGTAGGCCAGGATCCGCTCGGTCGTGTCGAGCAGCCGTGCGGCGCGCGCCTTGTTACCGCGGGCGCTCTTGAGCGCGTCCTGGATCAAGTCGCGCTCGAAGCTTTCGACCGCCTTTTCGAGCGAACGGCGAGGCAGGGTGCCCGAGACCTCGGCCGTCTGTAGCGAAGGCGGCAGGTGGTGTGCGTGGATCACGCCACCCTCGCACACCAGCACCGCGCGCTCGATGCAGTTCTCCAGCTCTCGGACGTTGCCAGGCCAGTGATAGGCCATCAGCATGTCGATCGCCGTGGTGGCGATCCTGCGCACGTCCTTGCTGTGGGCGAGAGCGTACTTCTCGACGAAGTGATCGGCGAGCAGCAGGATGTCGGGGCGGCGGTCGCGCAGCGGCGGCAGGAAGATCGAGAAGAAGTTCAGCCGGTAGTAGAGGTCCACCCGGAAGGTGCTTGCCTGGACAGCCAGCGCGAGGTCCGTGTGGGTTGCGGTGATCAGGCGCACGTCCACCTTCACGGCGTGGGTACCGCCCAGCCGCTCGAACTCGCGCTCCTGCAGCACGCGCAGAAGCTTCACCTGCGTCGAAAGTGACAGCTCGCCGATCTCGTCCAGAAACAGCGTCCCGCCATGGGCGCGCTCGAAGCGGCCTTTCTTCTGGGTGCGCGCGTCGGTGAAGGCTCCCTTCTCGTAGCCGAACAGCTCGGACTCGATCAGGCTCTCGGGGAGCGCGGCGCAGCTCACGGTGACGAACGGCTTCTCGGCGCGCGGCGAGTTGTAATGGATGGCGTGGGCGATCATCTCCTTGCCGGTGCCGCTCTCGCCGCGGATCAGGACGGTGGTGGAGGCCGCCGCCACCTGCGCGACCTGGTCGTAGACGTCCTGCATGGGCCGGCTGTTGCCGACGATGTTGTGGATGGCGTGGCGCTCGCGCAGTTCCTGGCGCAGCTTGGTGTTCTCCTCGACCAGCCGCTGGCGCTCCGATTCCACCAGGCCGTGGACCCGCACCGCCTGGCCCACCATCGACGCCACCACGGCCAGGAACTTCGCCTCTTGATCGTAGTGGCGCTCGCGTTGGTAACGATGCCCGACGCCCAGCGCTCCCACGGTCTTGCCATCCACGGTGATGGGCACGGCGACGAAGGTCATCTCCGGACCGCTCGGCAGGAACGCGCCCATGCGATTCAGGAACAGCGGCTCCTTGCTGACCTGGGGTACCACGATCGGCCGGCCGCTCTCGAAGACACGGCCGATGATGCCCTCCCCGGGCCGGTAGCGACCACGGCGGGCGGCCGACAGTTGTACGCCGCTGGCGGCCTCTACGACGACTTCGCTCGTGGTCGCGTCCTTGAGCGCGACCAGGCCGAGCACGGCGCCATGGTTCTTTTCGAGCAACTCGAGGGCGCGGATGAAGGCTGCGCGCACGTGCAGCGTCGAAGCGAGGATCCGGCTGATCTCGAGCAGATCGGCGAAGCGGCGGACTTCCGTGGAGGGCATCGGGCGGGCGGACCAACCCTGATCCTACGAAATTGTCGGCCGGGGAGCAACGAGGGACAGGGACGTCGGAACCGGCTGTGGGCGTGCGGCGCGTTCGATCTCGGACCGGTCCGACGATTTCGCTCGCTCCTCACGCTCCGCGCGTTCGGCGGCGGGGCCTCAGCATCGCGACGAGGGCCACGGCGCCGAATAGCGGCAGCACCAGCGCGTGGCGCGCCCCGAGATTCCAGAGCAGCGCGCCGGAGGTGGCACACCACAGCGCCGGGATCACTGCCAGAAAGCGCCGCTCGCCGAGCGAGGCCACGACTCCGAGCGTCGCAAGCGCCGTGGCGTCCGGTGTGAGGCCAAAGAACGCCATGGCGCGCCAGCTCCCCCCGAGCAGCGGCCCCAGGACAGGCAACACGAAGACGGCTGCCGCGGCGAGCGCGACGCCGAGTCGCCGCGGCGCCGACTCGGATCGCTCTCCGAGCCGCCAGGCCGTCCATGTCAGGAGCACCGCCTCGCACCCGAAGCCATACGCGTAGTACGGGGCGGCGAGGTCGATGCGCGCGAGACGTCGCCAGAAAAACGCCCAGGCCACCCACAACGCGCACGCGCCGAGCAGCAGCAGCCCGACACGTCGCTGCTGCCGAGTGCCGCGCCAGGCCGTTCGGACGAGCCACCCGCCCGCCACGAGCGCCAGCGCCTGGGCCGGGAACAGCCACGCGTTGTACGACTCGAGGAGTCGCTCGAAGGTGCGCGGCGTGTACATCAGGAAATCGGAGAGGCGGTATTTCCACCACTCCGACACTAGAGGCTCTCGACGTGGGCGACCATCCGGCGCCGGAACGCCGCATCGGGCAGGCGGCCGAGCGCCGCGCCCATGTTCTCGCGCAGGTGGACGGGCTGTGAGGTGGCGGGGATCGCGCACGTGACGGCCGGATGCCCGACGACGAACTTGAGCAGGAACTGCGCCCAGTTGGCACAGTCGACCTCGGCGACCCAGGGTGGCAGCGGCTGGCGCTGGGCCCAGTCGATCAGTGCGCCTTGCTGGAACGGCCGGTTGGCGATGACCGCGATGCCACGTTCGGCGGCGAGCGGCAATAGGCGCTGCTCCGCCTCGCGGTCGCGGATGTTGTAGGAGAACTGCACGAAATCGATCGGATGGGCGCCCATCAGCTGTTCCATCTGGTCGTGGCGGCGCCCTTCGGAGGTGGTGATGCCGACAAAGCGCACGCGCCCTGCTGCCCGCATCTCCAGCAGCAGCGAAAGCTTGCGCTCCCAGTCGAGCAGGTTGTGGACCTGCAGCAGGTCGAAACGCGCCACACCCCACTGCGCACGTGAGCGCTCGATCTGCGTAGAAGCGTCGCCGCTCGTCCACACCTTGTCCGCCGCGAACAGCGCCCCTGGTCGACCCAGGCGCGCGATTGCTTCGCCGATCACAGCCTGCGAGGACCCGTACATGGGCGAGGAGTCGATCAGCCGCCCACCGGCCGCGAAAAACGCGCGGATGACCTCCGTGCAGTTGGCGCGCCCATCCGCATCGTCCCCGACGTTGAAGGTGATCCAGCTACCAAGCCCGATCACAGGCAGCGCTTCGGCCGCGGAGTCGCGCGGTGGAACCCGCCGCGTAATCAGGCCTGAGGGCGCGGCGGAGGCCTCGCTGGTGGCGTGCAGCGTGGCGAACGGCGCCAGCGATGCGGCCGTGATGCCGTGGCCGAGCCGGCGGAGCCATTCGCGGCGATCTACGAGGGCGCGCAGCACCGACCGAATACTAAGTCGGCGGGCAGACATTTTCATCCGCGGCCACGACTGCACGGAGCATTTGGCAAGCATGCTCCCTACATCGCGACCGACCCGACCAGGGGGGCTCAGGGCGAGGGGCGAACGTACTCGTTCGTATCCACCTCGAAGCGCTTCCAGTTCGAGTAGGTCGTCGTCTGGCGGGACCTGAAGCCCTTGAACACGAAGATCCGGCCTGCTGCCGTGGCCGAAACGCGCAGCGGCAACCACACGCCGTCTTCCATGCGCTGGAACTCGAGGCGTACGTCGAGGCTCTTGACCAGTGCCCCCAGGCCGAGCGCGAACTTGATGCTGGTCATGTTGCGGAACTCGGCGCGGGCCACCTCCTGCTCCTCTTCGTCCACCCAGACGCGACCAGTGATCGCGCGCAGCACGTTGTCGCTGTCGAGTGACCGCTTGCCCGGAAGCGGCGCGAAGTCGAGCACGATTGCGTCTCCGCCGGGCAGGCTCTCACGTCCCACAGCACGGAAGTCGTAGCGTTCGAGAATCTGTGAGATCCGCGTGCTCGCCTGCTCACGCGCGACGAGGCCTTTGCTGATCGAGTCGACTTTCTCGCGGGAGTCGCGGTCCTCCCGAGCCTGCTTCTCAGGGGACAACGGCCGGCCGTTCTCCTCGACCATGCGCCGGACCGCCAGGCCTTTCACGTAGAAGACCTCGTAGCGCTTCGTCTCGCGCTTCTTGACCTTGTCGTCCTTGTCGAGTTTCTCTTCGGCTTCGAGAACGTCGTAGCTGTAGCGCGAGAGCGCTGCCTCGCGGGCGCGCTGGCGCCCGACCAGTCCGCGGACGTAAGCGTTGCCGTCGGGCAGCGGCGCGTCCTGCGCGAGGGCCGCGAGCAGGGCCATGAGGCTGAGCGGAAGCATCGGTGTCAGAACGGGATCTGGAGCCGGCCCTGGGTTCGGATCTTCGTCTCGCCATGGTCGAAGAGCGCGCGGGCGAAATCGACGCGCACGAACAGATCCGAGTTGGGCGGCCAGCGCAGGCCGATGCCGGCGTCGCTCTTCCAGCGAGCGTCCGGCGCGTTACGCCAGAGCTTGCCGCCGTCGTAGAAGCCGATCAGCCTGGGGAACAGTCCACCGGGCTTGAAAGCGTACTCGAGCGTGGCCAGCGCCATGCTGTCGCCCGTAAAGGCCTTGAAGGCATAGCCGCGAAGCGTGCCGGTGCCGCCCAGCGCGAGACGCCTTTGCCGGGGTGTCTCGCCGCCGCCAACGCCGAGCAGCAGCCGGGCGTCCAGAGCGTGGCGCGGGCCGAACGGCGCGTGATAGCGCGTGTTGACGAGCAGCCGCTGAAAGCTGAAGTCGCCCCCCAGCGTGTCCCCCGGGGCCCATTCGAAAGTCGCCTCCGAGCGCAGCCGGACCGGCACGTCGTGGTAGAGGCCGTAGAGGCTGCGCTGCAGGAAGGAATGGCGCTCGGTGGAGCGTCGCTCGAACAAAGCGCCCGACGAGCTGAAGCGCAGCGTGCCGATCAGGGAGCGCGACAACCCGGCGTCGATCTCGGGGTTGGGCTCGTTGCTGTTGTTGGTGACGGGCAGGCTCGCGTAGTCGTCGCTGCGGAACGTGACGCCGAGCTGCGCTCGCTTCGAGAGCCGGGCGAAGGCGTAGGCCTCGTGC
>JAQBHI010000159.1:0-2827 GCA_032127875.1 Acidobacteriota bacterium | reverse complement strand
CGCGCAGGCGCGCCCCCACCTGCTCCAGCTGCTGGCTGCGCTCGGCGGCCCGCGTCGCCCCGAACACCGGCCGGCCGGCCTCGTTCTCCGCCACCCAGCGCTTCGCGTACTGGCCGCTCTTGATCTCGTCGAGGATCCGCTGCATCTCGCGCTTGGTCTCGTCGGTCACGATACGCGGCCCCGCCGTGTAGTCGCCGTCCTCGGCGGTGTCGCTCACCGAGTAGCGCATGTAGTTGAGCCCGCCGCGGTACATCAGGTCGACGATCAGCTTCAGCTCGTGCAGGCACTCGAAGTAGGCGATCTCGGGCTGGTAGCCGTTCTTGACGAGCGTCTCGAAGCCGGCCTTGACCAGCGCCGAGGCGCCGCCGCAAAGCACGGCCTGCTCGCCGAACAAGTCCGTCTCGGTCTCCTCGGCAAAGGTGGTCTCGATCACCCCGGCGCGGGTGCAGCCGATCCCCTTCGCGTAGGCGAGCGCCATCGCCTTCGCCTTGCCGCTCGCGTCCTGGTGGACGGCCACCAGCCCCGGCGTCCCCTGGCCTTCCTTGAACACCTCCCGCACGCGGTGGCCGGGTGCCTTGGGCGCCACCATCGAGACGTCGACGCCCGGGGGCGCCGTGATCGTCCCGAAGCGGATGTTGAAGCCGTGCGCGAACATCAGCGTGTTGCCTGGCTTGAGGCCGGGTGCGATCTCGTCGCGGAACAGCTTCGCCTGGCCGGTGTCCGGTGTCAGGATCATCACGATGTCGGCCGCTGCCGCGGCCTCGGCCGCTGTCTTCACGACCAGCCCCTCGGCCTCAGCCTTCGCCCGCGAGCGGCTGGCCGCGGGCAGCCCAATCACGACGCTGATGCCGTTGTCCTTCAGGTTCAGTGCGTGGGCGTGGCCCTGGCTGCCGTAGCCTATGACCGCCACCGTGCGGCTCGTGAGCAGGCCGAGGTCGGCGTCACCGTCGTAGTAGATCTTCGCCATGTTCGTATCTCCTATGCCGCCGGCGCCACTGCGGAGGCGTCTTCCTTCGCTTCGGCGAGGCTGCCACGCACCATCGCCACCTTGCCGGTACGGGTCATCTCGAGGACGCCGCGCGGGCGCAGCAGCTCCACCAGGCCGTCGACCTTCTGCTCGTCTCCGGTGACCTCGACGATCACCGAGTCGGCCGCCACGTCCACGATACGCGCGCGGAAGATTTCGACCAGGCTCGCGAGCTCGGCGCGCTCCTTCGGCTTCGCGCGCACGCGGATCAACGCAAGGTCGCGATCGACCGTCGGCAGGTGCGTGACGTCCACCACCTCGACCACCGGGATCAGCTTTCGCAGATTGGCGGCCACGATCGAGGCCGGCACCCGCGCGGTGTCGACCACGATCGTCATCCGCGAGAACTCGCCGTCCTCGGTGTGGCCGACGGTCAGGCTATCGATGTTGAAGGCGCGCCTGCGGAACAGGCTCGCCACCCGGTTGAGCACCCCGGGCTGGTCCGCCACCTTTGCGACGAGCGTGTGTTTCACGAGCTCACCCCCGCACTCTCCTCGGCCGGCCGCCGGATCATGGCGTCGAGATCGCTCCCCGCCGGGACCATCGGGTAGACCGCCTCTTCCTTCATGACCTGGAACTCGACCAGCACCGGCCCCTTCGTCTCGCGTGCTTTCTCTACCGTCGCGACGACGTCCTTGCGCGCGCTCACCCGGTGCGCCGGAATGTCGTAGGCGGCCGCCAGCTTGACGAAGTCGGGCGACAGCATCGGCGTCGCGGCGTAGCGCTTGTCGTGGAAGAACTCCTGCCACTGACGCACCATGCCCAGAAAGCCGTTGTTGATGACGGCGATCTTGATGTCGAGCCGCTCCTGCTGGAGTGTGGCGAGCTCGCACTGGGTCATCTGGAAGCCGCCGTCGCCGGCCACCACCCACACCTCCGCCTCGGGCCGCGCCATCTTGGCGCCGATCGCCGCGGGCAGCGCGAAGCCCATCGTCCCGAGCCCGCCGGACGTGATCAGCGTGCGCGGGGCGTTGTGCTTGTAGTACTGCGCCTCCCACATCTGGTGCTGGCCGACGTCGGTGACGATCACGGCGCCGCCACCGGTGGTTCGCCACAGGTCGTGCATCACGTGGGGCGCCAGCAGCTGGCCGTTCGACTCGCGGTGGACGATGTCGCGCGAGCGCGTCTCCTGGCGGCCGCTCTCGATCTCGCGCAGCCAGCCCTCGTGGCGTTTCTTCGCGACGAGGGGCAGCAGAGCGCGCAGCGCCGCCAGCAGGTCGGAGACGAGCGCCACGTCGACCGTGACGTTCTTGCCCACCTCCGACGGATCGATCTCGACGTGGATCTTCTTCGCGTGAGGGGCGTAGGTCTTGAGGTTGCCGGTCACACGGTCGTCGAAGCGCATGCCGAAGGCGAGCAGCAGGTCGGCGCGCTGGATCGCCGCGTTGACGAAGGCCGCGCCGTGCATGCCCATCATGCCGAGGCAGTGCGGGTGGCTCTGTGGAAAGCCGCCGATCCCGAGCAGCGTGAGCGCCACCGGGGTGTCCGTCTTCTCCACGAACTCGAGCAGAGCCTGCGAGGCGCCCGAGCGGATGACGCCCGCGCCCGCCAGGATCAGCGGCCGCTCGGCCTTCGCGATGAGCTCGGCCGCGTGAGCCAGGCTAAGCGCATCGGGCGGCTCCGGCTGCTGCAGGCCGGGGAGATAGACGCTGTCGGGGTAGTGGAAGTCGGCCTTCGCCTGCTGCGCGTCCTTCGTGATGTCGACCAGCACCGGCCCGGGACGCCCCGAGCGCGCGATCACGAAGGCCTCGCGCATGGTCCGTGCGAGCTGGTGCACGTCGGTGACGAGCGAGTTGTGCT
>JAQBHI010000158.1:0-68749 GCA_032127875.1 Acidobacteriota bacterium | reverse complement strand
GGTCGAGGTTCCCGAAGAGCCAGCACCTCGAGGTGCTCGACGAGCGCGGTCACCGCGGGCACGCTCGTCAAGAGCGTGGGCACGACCACCATGGTCCGGGCGTCGTCAGGGATTTCCGCCGGGAACTCGAGGCGGGGGAGGCGTCGCGGTGGTGCCCAACGGACAACCAGGCGCTGGACGAGGCCGATTGCCACCTCGCTGGCCGGCAGCAACAACAGGAGCGCGGCGCCGGCCGAAGACCCAGGCTGATGCGCCCTGCCCGTTGAGGTAGCTGACCCCGAGGCTCAGGATGAGGGCCGTCACGAGCCCGATCAACCCGAGGTAGACAGCGGTCACATGGGCGAAGAGGAACCGTCGCGCCCGCCGGTCCAGGCGAGGACGATAGGCGACGTCCGTCTCGAGGTCGGGGCGGCCCTTGCCGATGAGGGTGGTGGCCGACGTGGGCGGCGCGATCCGCCGAGTGTCCGCTCTCCACGGCCTGGCGGTAGCGGTCGCGACTCAGGAAATCCATGCTCGCGTACGCCCCGGCCGGATCGCGCTGCAACACGCGCTGGTCAACCAGAACATCAAGCCCGCGTAGGCGGTCACAGCGTCGGCCGCGGGCCTGGATCCAGCGGGCGTGGACGAGGCTTTCGTGGGCCTCGCCACGCCGGGCGGGAGAATCAGAGCTCGAGCACGAGTCGCAGGCCGTCTTCCACTTGTTTCAGGAGTCGTCCCGGCAAAGCTCCCGCCTTCTCGATGAGCCTCCGCCGGTCCGCGACGGTGAGTTGTGAGACGTTCACCACGGACGGCTTCGGCAGCCCGGTATCGCGGGGACGGCACAAGACGTTGCCCGGCGCTGAGGCCAGGGCGACGGTTCTCGTGAGCGGGATCAGGAGAACCGTCGCAATCGAGCTCCGATTGAACGCGTCCGCCTGAATAAGCAGCGCCGGCCGGCGGTAGGCCGGCTCCGATCCAAATGGCTGCCCGAAATCCGTCCACCAGATCTCGCCGCGCCGGGCTACCACTTCTCCCGCCTCAGGATCTCGAGTGAGAGCGCTTCAGTGGCGGGATCGAGTTTCGCCGAGCTCCTTGCGTAGACCTCGTTGAGCTGCTCCGTGACGTCTTCGCCAGATCGCTCGCGCACGTAGGCCTCGAGGGCATGGGCGTAGAACTGGCTGCGAGGCACCCGGATGCGGCGGGAGATCCGCTCCGCTTCACGAAAGATCGGATCGGGTATGGAAACTGCCACCTTCATGAAAATAGTATGACCCCGACATACCACCGGGGTCAAGTGGCGTGGCCCCACCACGACCGCACCGTTCGGGCGGGCCCGCTGGAGCCACCGAGGGCTGACGGGATGAACCCGTGATCCCGTGAATGCCATTCTCTTGGGCCCCGGGCTGTGCCGTGGCCAACGGACCATCTTCAGCAGCAGCCGATCGGCCGCCAAGCCGGAGCAGGCTCTTGCATGGCTGACGAACGGCGGTAAACACCTCCAGAAGGGCCGGGCGCGCCGGGAGACGCGCAAGGCCTGGTCCGTCACGCTGCCGCTTCCGGAGGATTCATTCGGGACGCGGACGCCCTTGAGCCCGTCCCCAAGACGGCCTCGGTGAAGCGCCGGCTAAGGCTGTCGGGCGCCGCGACAGGCATAGCGTGGTAGGAAGATCAGTCACGAAGCGCGTCAAGCATCTCCTCGGCGAGAGCCACGCAGGACACCGCAATTTCCTGCGCGTCGGCCAACCCGCGCGCGGCTCGGACGGCCATCTGGGACCCGACTCCGTCGGCCCGTCCGAAGAAAGAGCCCAGAAGACCCAGCGCTTCGACTGTCACTGCCTTGCTGAGCGGCTCAGCGCGAAACCGGCGAACTCGGGTCGCCATCTCAGCGGCAGTCGTGCCGCGAAGAAGGCGCAACACGTCGTAGGCGTCCTTGTCCTTGGCGCGCGGAGAGCCGGCTCGGTCGGCGATCTTGTGGAGCTTCGAGACCAGAAGGGCTGCAGGGCCGGCCACGCTGACATCAAAGCCACGCGCGTCCGAATCGCTGAGGGCAGCTACCCGCATCAAGTCAGCGTCGAAAAGGACCGCCTCCAATCCGCGCGCGATTCTCGCGGCACGTGGCTCATGGCCTTGGAGTTTGGCTGCCCTTCGCCCAGATCCCGGACTGACGGCTTCGGGCACCAGCATGTCGACCGCGACCTCGACGTCGGCGTGGCTGTGTGTCTCCCGTCGTGTCACCCAAATCCCTACGCTGTCTCCACCCCTGAGTTCGAACCCCGCTGCCAGGAGACCCCTTTCGATGGGCGGCGCGTCTGAAAGACGGCGCGGATCAATGACGAGATCCCCGTCCGTCGTGAATGGCGCTACGGCGAGGTCCGCTTCGCCGACTCTCAGATAGATAGCCTGGGCTCCGACAAGCACGCATGCCTGCCGGTGCGGACCCAAGGCTTCCAGGGCATCGAGCAGGACGCTCCTGGCCAGAACGTAAAGTTCATCCACGCCACTTCTCCTCGTTCGCCGTCATCCAGCGGAATAGTTCCTCAGCCTCGGCCGGCCCGCGCCCTGGGCTCGTCAGCAGATCGGCCGCCACCTGACTCGGAGCGGCATACTTGATTGCCGCAACCTCCCCGGCACCCGCGAAGACCCAGTCGTCGGTCGGCAGGACGAGCACGACGTTGCCACCGGCCTCGGCCGGGCGAAGGCTCCATTCCTCGGCAGCGCGATCGAGGCTCTCCACGCAAAGGGTGGCCAGTCGCGGCGGTGCAATTGGCGCCAGCCTGGAGGCGGCGAGTGAACCCGTAATGACGTAGCGCAGTCGGCTCTGCGGGAGTCGTTCGAGCAGAGCCGGCAAGCCGCGGGGTTCCAAGTATGAGGATGCCTGGCCGCGGTTCTCGAACGGCACGTCTTGCGCCCAGCGCCGAAGGAGCCGTTCCCACTCGACCTTGAGGATGCGACCTCGCGGGTCTCGCTCGACGAGATCCTCCCGATCGAGCAACGCGAGGATCCTGGACACATAGCCCGGATCAAGGCCAGTCTTGGCGGCGAGATCTCTGACGCCGCCCGGCTCCCGCGAGTCACACAGGACCCGAACAACTCTGCCGGCCTTGGGTCCACGTAGGGAACGGGTCGGGCGCAGGGAAGGGTTGGGGTCGGAATCGGCCCCGGTGGTTTCGAGATGTAAGCCAGGGCTGCTGAGTGTCAGGCGCGCATTGCCGGTTAAGTCGACGTAGCCGAGGCCGGACGCTTTGAGCCGATCACGAACGCTGGCAGCCAGGTAAGGCGACACCACGATGACGGCCTCGCCAGGCAGTTCTATCCCGAGGCGCCTCGCCAGTTCGCTCGCTCCGCGCGGGTCGAGACTGCGTTTCGCTTCGATAAGCACGATGGCGCGTCGGCCGTCGGGGGCGACGATGAAGGCTCGTCCGTCAACGGCGGAATTTCGCGGCTCTATGGCGCTCCCCTCGATTCGCCAGCCTAGCGGCAGGAGTCGGCCAATTTCCTCCGCAGCAAGCCGGACTAGTTCGTTGTCGCTAGATAGCATGTTGCCCAGTCAGGACAACAGTGTATATTCAGACAATGATCCTGTCCAGGAAATCCCGTAGGACCGACTCGAGGCGAAGGTGCTCGACGAGATCGGGAAGCTCAAGAGCCTCACGGTGGGAGCAGGCCCGGCGGGAGCCCGAGTCCACAACCTCCCTGAGAAGCCGCGCAACATCGAGGACGACGGCGAGTTCCACTTCGCCGTCCTTGGGCCGAAGGCGGCCTCGGAGACGGGCAAGCCCAACGCCGAGGCTCGTCGGTTCCTCGAAGAGACGACCGGCGCCGATCGGCCGCGCGTCTATCGAAACGCCGTCGTCCTGGCTGTTCCCTCGCGAGAGGCGCTCGACGTGACCCGCGGCGCCATCCGCGATTACCTCGCCTGGGAAGAGGTGAGAAGCCAGCTCGAACGCGGGGATCTCGATCCGATCCGCGAAGCGACACTTCTGGCGAACCTTGATACGGCCCGGAAGCGCGTGTTCGCGGGTATCCGGCAAGCTTACTGCGTGGTGGTGACGGTTTCGGACAAGAACGAGGTGCAGGCCTTCAAGGTCACGGCCGGCGACTACCCTCTGTTCACGACGATCAAGGGGGATGCGCGCAGCCGGATCCAGGAGACCGCAGTCAGTGCCGACGCGTTGTTGCCCGGGGGTCCTTACGACCTGTGGCGTGAGGGCGAGACGTCGCGGCGCGTGAAGGACCTCGTCGGCGCGTTCGCGCAGTTCCCGCATCTCCCCAAGATGCTCAGCCGCTCGGCGATCCTCGACACGATCGTGTTGGGCTGCCGGAAGGGCCACTTTGTCCTGCGCGTGACCCGGCCCGATCGGAGCGTCCGAACCCTCTGGCGGCAGGAGCCGGATGAGGCCGACCTGAAGGACCCCGGGCTCGAGTTCGTACTGCCCGAAGCCGCCACGCTATCCGATGTGGCGCCGGCTCTGCTGCTACCCGGCGCGCTCCCCGACCTCTGGGCCGGTCCCGAGCTGCGAGTGAAGGACCTTCGTAGCTACTTCTCCGGTGACCGAATCGTGAAGGTCAAGAAGGGCGGGTACGACGAGCCGGTCCGCATCCCGAAGGCCGACGCCGCCGCTCTCGATAGCGCCCTCCGTGAGGCCGTGAAGGCAGGAAGCCTGTGGCTCACGGCGGGACCGGCCAGTGTGCTCGGCGAAGACGTTCCGGCAGGTGTCCTGACCGAAGACGCGGTCGTGCAGGCCCCACCACCACCCGTGGGCGTTTACGACTTGCTCATGGAGAGACTCCCCGAGGCTTGGGAGGATCAAACCACGTGGCCAAGCTGCTCCGTGGTGTGTCGAAGGACTGGGACCTGGTGTAGCTCGCTCCCAGAGTGCCTCGGCGGTCTTGTGCGTGCAGCTGGTCGCGCTCTTTCTGGCCCAGCATCTCGTACATGTGCGCACTCTGGCCTAGAGAGGCCGAGTGCAAACCTGACGAGAGCTTCTCGCAGTAGCTCGTCGCGGCCGGCGGATGGTAACCCGTGCGCGTCGGGCTGCTTGAAGACGCCCCGAGCGTAGGCTTGAGTCAGGCCCTTGATTCCAAGACGTCCCGCACGGTTTCACGGTGTTCGCGCCAGGATGGACAAGAAATGGACAAATCGGCCGCCTCGCCGATTCCCTGTCTCGCTAAATCATTGCTGGAGTTGGTGGAGCTGAGGGGGATCGAACCCCTGACCTCGTGAATGCCATTCACGCGCGCTCCCAACTGCGCTACAGCCCCACGGCGAGAAAACGCGATGCTATCAAGGCGCGCGCTGCGGGTCAAACCTCCGGCTCGCCAGCCTCGCGGCTCGTCGAGGCGCTGGTCGAACGAAAGCTACGCTCGAAGGCGCGCACATCGTCTTCATTTTCGCCGACCACGCCCACTAGCTGGCCCGCGACCTGGAAGATGCGAACCGCCTCGTGGCGCGCCGTGGTCTGGTAGCGGTCGCTCAGCGCCACGGAGCCGGGTACTACGAAGAGCGAAACGCGCCGCTTGCCCGCGGCATAGAACAGGTGCGCGACGGATCGATCGACGAGCGGGCAGCGACGCCCGCCCACCAGGCTCAGGCCACCGGCGCCGTCGGGGATCGGAGGCAGGCTCGTGCCATGGGCCTCGAACCAGCGGACGATCACCGCGGCGTCGCCACCCCAGACCTCGGCGGGCAGGGATTCCTGACCAAAGCAGTTCTTGTGATCGCGTGCTAGCTCCCAGGCCAGCACGCCCGGCAGCCGCAGGCCCCCGAAGAAAGCCAGGACCAGCACTGCAGCGATCGGCAGCAACATGCGCAGGGGCGAGGGTCGAGCGCGCAGCAGCGACCGGCGTAAATCGGCCTCGAAGCCCCGGCGGGGCTCGGCCGCGGGCAGCGTGCGCAGCGCGGCGCGCAGCTGCCTCTCGGCCTCCGCCTGCTCGCGGCAGACCGCACATTCCGCCAGGTGCGCCTCGACCTCGGCGCGGGCCGCGTCGTCGAGCGCGGCGTCCACGTAGCCGGTGACGAGCTCGGGATTGCAGCTCACGGCTGGTCCCCGAGCAGGGCCTTGCGCAGCTGCGCGCGTCCGCGGTGGATCCGCGACATCACCGTGCCCACGGGCACCTCGAGAATGTGCGCGATCTCCTGATAGCTCAGCTCCTCGAGGTCGCGCAGCACCACCGCCGAACGATAGGGCTCTGCCAGGTGGGCGAGCGCCCGGGCGAGATCCTCGCCGCCCGCGGCCACGAAGGCCTGCGCCGGCTTCACAGCGGGACCATCCTCGGGGAGCTCGTCGAAACCGGGCGAGCGGCGCTTGCGGCGCAGGCCATCTTGATGGACCCGGTGCAGGATCGTGTACAGCCAGGCCCGGATGTTGGTGTTCGGCTGGTAGCGATCGAAGCCACGATAGGCCCTGAGCATGGTTTCCTGCACGAGATCCTCGGCATCGTGCGCGTTCCGCGTCAGGCGACACGCGGTGCGGAACAGGCTTCTCCACTGGGGAAGCGCTTCCTTTTCGAAACCTGCTTCTCGATTCAACAGTTCTTGGGTACGCCAGCATCCCCAATACGTCAGGAACGAGAGCGCCCGCCTCCTATTCCCGGCCGTGCCGGACAAGGGCGTGATTGTGCCACGGCTTGGCCGGTTCGTTGACGGGCGCTCATGGGATCGGAGAGAATCGCCGCCTGGCTCCCGATGAAATACCTGACCACCCTCGAGGTGGCTCACGAGCTGAAGGTCAGCAAACAAACGCTGCTGAACTGGCTGTACGCGGGCAAGGTTCCGGAACCCCCGCGTAACAAGAAAGGCTACCGGCTGTGGAGCTCGTCGCGCGTGAGCCTCGTGAAGCGCCTGATCGGTGACGGGCGCCTTCACAAGCGCACCGTCGTCCACAAGGAAGCCTCGAGCGATCGCGAGGTCGTGGCCGAGTTTGCGCGCGAGGTGAGCCAGTTCCTGCGCGACGGCGCCATCGACGCCACGGTGTTTCTGAAGGAACTGGCCCGCGTCAATCCCGCGGTGGGCCGGAAGCTTTCCACCCGGAAGTAGCGCCGCTCACTCCCAGGGGATGTCGGGCATGGCGAGGCGTCCGACAGGCTGGCCGCCCTCGAGGTGCGCGACGCAGATCTCGTCGAGGTCCGCATCGGTGACCTCTGCGTACCACACGTTGTCGGGATAAACCGCGACGGTGACCCCGCGAGAGCAGTGCTTGAGGCAGCTGGTGCGGTTCACGATCACCCGGCCGCGCAGCCCGCGCGCCTTGACCCGGTCGCGCAACGCATCGTAGAGCGCCTCGGAGCCCTTCTCCGCGCACGAGCCTTTCGGGTTGCCGGGGGGCCGCCTGTTGAGGCAAATGAGAACGTGACGCTCCGGCCTGGGCACTGGCCGAGTATAGCAGGGCGGGCCGCGTGCCCCATGCTATGCTTTTCATTCGCTCTTCTCGAAGGAGGCTTGCTCTGATGCGCGCTCTCGTACTTGCGACGTGCTTCGCCGTGGCCAGCGCTGCGGCCGAAGACCTGACCATCGTCTCGAAGCTCACCCGCGACGGTGCCCCCGCAGGAACCAGCACCAACTATCTGACGAACGACCACATCCGCATGTCCCAGGCCGAGGGTCAGGAATTCCTGCTGGACGCGGCCAGCGGCAACATGACCGTGATCGACTCCAAGAAGAAGGAGTACTACGTCATCACGGCGCAGGACCTCGCCGCCATGACAGCGAAGCTTCAGGAACAGATGAAAAAAATGGACGAGCAGATGAAGAACATGCCGCCTCAAGCCCGCGAGATGATGGCCAAGATGATGGGCGGCGCGGGCGCCTCGCTCAGCGTGCAGAAGACCGGGGTGGCCAGGAAGATCGCCGGCTACTCCTGCGAGAGCTGGACGATGAAGATGGGCGAGATGATGTCGTCGGAGCAGTGCATCTCCAGCGAAGTCCCGATTCCCACCCAGGCCTGGACGCGTTACAAGGAGCTGTCCGAGTCGCTGGCGTCGATCGGACAGTCGATGGGTCCGATGGGCAAGGGCATCGCGGAAATGCAGGAGAAGATGAAGACAATGCAGGGCTTCCCGCTGTTTCACAGCAGTTCGGTGAAGGTCATGGGCAAGTCTTCCACGAACACCAGCGAGGTCACCGAGATCAGGCGGGGCCCGATTCCGGCTTCCGCGTTCGAGGTGCCGGCTGGCTTCAAGCGAGGCGACTCGCCGATGAAGAAGATGATCCAGTAGGCCGTGGGGGCGCTCGTCGATACCGACTGGCTCGCCGAGCATCTGGCCGACGGCGAGTTGCGCATCGTGGACGTGCGCTGGTATCTCGATCCCGCCCGGCGCGGGCGGGATGCCTGGCAGGCCGGCCACATCCCCGGGGCGCTGTTCCTCGACGTGGAAGAAGGCCTGGCGGCCCCCGGCGGCCGGCGCGGCGGTCCGCTGGGTCGACATCCCTGGCCGAATGCCGCGCAGGTGGCCCGTGTCATGACAGGCGCCGGGGTGGGGGATAGGACGCAGGTGGTCGCTTACGACGACCAGGCCGGCGCGGTGGCCGCGCGGCTGTGGTTCCTGCTGCGCGCCTACGGCCATGAAGCGGTGGCCGTGCTCGACGGCGGGATCGTGAAGTGGCAGGCCGAGGGTCGTCCCGTCGATACGCGGGCGCCGGCAATCCAGCCTGCGACCTTCACGCCCCGCGCCCGGCCCGGGGCGGTGCTCAGCAAGGCCGAGATGCTGGCGCTGGATCCCGGGGCCGTGGTTCTCGATGCTCGTGCGGCCGAACGCTACCGTGGGGAGCTCGAGCCGATCGACCCGCGGGCGGGTCACATTCCCGGCGCGCGCAGCGCGCCGTACTCCGACAACCTCACGGCCGATCCTTCGCCGGTCTTCCGTTCGCCTCTGGAGCTTCGCACCCGCTATGCCAGCCTCGGCGCCGATCGCGAGGAGCCCATCGTCTACTGCGGCTCGGGTGTCACCGCCTGCCACGACCTGCTGGCCCTGGATCTCGCCGGCCTGCGAGGTCGCCTCTACGGCGGGAGCTGGAGCGAGTGGAGCTCCGACCCCAGCCTGCCCGTGGCCACGGGAGATGCGTAGGCTCGTCGCGCTGGGCATCGCGGCGCTCGCCGCCTGCGTGCCGCGCCCGACACCCGAGGCAGCGCCGCCGCGCGCACGCCATGTCGTGCTGGTCACCATCGACACGCTGCGAGCCGACCGCCTCGGCTGCTACGGGAGCCGCGACGTCGCGACGCCGAACCTCGACCGGATCTCTCGCGAAGGAGCGATGGCGTCCGAGGCCATGGTGCAGGTCGCCCTGACGCGGCCATCGCACACGTCTTTGCTCACGGGCCTGCTGCCTTCGGAGCACGGCATCCGTGACAACGTCTCCCCGACGCTGCTGCCGAACGTCCCGACGCTGGCCGAGGCGATGAAGGCCGCCAGCTTCGAAACCGGGGCGTTCGTGTCCTCGATCGTGCTCTCGCAGCAGTCGGGCCTGAACCGTGGTTTCGACAGCTACGGGGATCGCTTCCAGGGCGACACCGACGACGCCCGCTTTCTGAACACCATCCAGAAGCGCGGCGACGAAACGCTGGGGGACGCCACGGCATGGCTCGAGGCGAATCATTCCGGGCGGGTCTTCCTGTGGCTCCACCTGTACGATCCCCATGATCCCTACGAGCCGCCGGAGCCGTACGCGTCGCGCTACGCGGGGCGTCCCTACGACGGGGAGGTGGCCTGGGCCGACGAGCTGATTGGGCGCCTGGACGCGACCCTCGAGCGCCTGGGGATGCGGCAGGAGACGCTGCTCGTCGTGACCGCCGACCATGGTGAAGGCCTCGGGGAGCACGCGGAATCCGCCCACGGCTTCTTCGTCTACCAGTCGACGCTTCGCGTGCCGCTGCTCGTGCGTGGCCCGGGCGTCGTCGCCGGGGGCCGTCTTGGCGTGACGGTTCGCAGCATCGACGTCGCCCCGACGGTCCTGGACCTCGTCGGCGTGGTGCGCCCCGCCCAGGCGCGCTTCTCGGGCCGCAGCCTCGCCGACGCCCTGCGCGGCCTCCCGGCGCCAGCCGAAACCCCGACCTACGCTGAATCGCTCCTGCCGCTGCTGCACTTCGGCTGGAGCGATCTCAGGGCCCTGCGCGAGGGACGTTGGAAGTACATTCAGGCGCCCCGCCCCGAGCTCTACGACCTGAAGCACGACCCGGGCGAGATGCACAATCTGCTGGCAGCCCAGCCGCAGCGAGCCGAGGCGCTGCGCGCGGCGCTTGGGCGCATCCTCGACGCCGAGCGCGCCCGGGGCCCGGCGGCAGCCGGCGCCGAGAGCGTGCCTGAGGACCTGCTCGAAAAGCTTGGCGCCCTGGGCTACCTCGGAGCCGGCGCACCGGGGCAGGGCTCGTCGCCCGGGGCGGATCCGAAGGACCAGATCGAGGAGTTCAAGGTCGCGAACCGGCTGATCCGCGGGGGCCTGATCGCGCTCCGGGAGAAGCAGTACGCCACCAGCGTTGCGCGTTTTCGCGCGCTGCTCGCGAAGAAGATCGAGAGCTTCGAGGTCCACTACTACCTCGGCCGGGCGCTGGTCGGGCTGAAACGGCTGCGCGAGGCGGAAACCCATTTCGAGGGCGCGATCCGCTATCAGCCGGCCTATGGCAAGGCCTACGAAGCGCTGGCCGAGTGCCGCCTGGCTCGGGGCGACCTGACCGGCGCTCTCGCCACGCTCAGGAAGGGACAGCAGGCGGCGCCGAAGGACGGAAGCCTCCGGATCCGCGAGGCCGCGGTCCTGCTGAAGATGGGCAAGCGGGACGAAGCGATCGGCGCGTACGAGGCCGCGCTGCCCGTCGCCCCGACCAACGCCCTCGCCCGTGTGCGCCTGGGCGAGCTGCATCGCGATGCCGGGAATCTGCCCCGTTCCATCGAGCTGATGCGCGAGGCCGTGGCGCTGGACGCAGCACAGGCTTCCTTCTGGAATTCCCTGGGCATGGTCCTGGGCGCCCACGAGGAGATGGCCGAGGCGGAGAAGGCGTTCCGCCAGGCTCTGGAGCGGGACAAGGAGAACGCCCAGTACGCCTACAACCTCGGCCTGGCGATACTGCGGCAGGGACGTCGCAGCGACGCGCGGCCCTTCTTCGAGAAGAGCCTGCAGCTCGACCCGCGCTTCGCTCCCGCACGCGAGCAGCTGCGCCAAACCACGAGCCGCTAGCTGGCGCCGCGCGAATTCACTTCGCGCGGCATGGTGGGCCAGAAGCGCGCCCGGGGAGGTCCTCTAGAACGTCAGCTTGGCGCCCAGCATGAGCCGCCGCGGGAGCAGGAAGTCGCTCGGAACGCCGAAGGTTTCCGGCACGTCCACGCGTCGGCCCAGCACCCCCTGGTGGTTGCCCGTGTTGAACAGGTTCAGGAAATCGGCGAAAGCCCGGAATTGCACCTGGTCGCTGAACTTGAAGCTCTTCTGGAGGCGCACGTCGAGGATGCTCTGGTTGGGCACGCGCCGGCTGCCGTCGCGCTCGTCGATGTTGATCTCCACAGGGTTCGGGTAACCGAGGTCGGCAATGCGCGACCTCCGGGCCCAGGCCCGCCCGCTCTGGAACAGGTAGTTGGCACCGACCAGGAAGCCATGGGGCAGCTCGGCCACGAACTGGGTCTTGAAGGTGTGGGGACGGTCCGCGAGGAGCTTTCCCCCCGCGTTGACGAAGTCGTTGGGGTTCTGGCCGAAGGTCGTGAAACGAGCCGCCGCGCGCTGCGAGTCGGTTGGGCCGAGGCGGGTCGAGGGCAGGACCCCCTTCGAGTCGAGGTAGGTATAGGCGGCCGTGAACTGCCAGCCCCTGGACATGCGCTTGTTGAGCTGGGCGGTGAAGGCATTCGTGTCGGTCTTGATCCGTTCGTCGTTCGAGAGCACGAAAAGGCTGTCCGCGGGGTCGGTCAAGATGCGCTTGACCCCGACCGCCTGCCCCGTGGCTCCCGGCCCTGTGTCGTCGAAGATCGTCACGTCTTCGAACTGGCCCGTGGTGTCCCGCCAGGCGGAGCCCCTCCGGCCCTGCTTGTGGACGTAGTGGAGCGAGAGCCCCAGGTCGCCGCCCAGCTCTCGCTCCAGGCTGGCGATGAACTGGTCGGTGTAGGGGTTCTTGTAATTGGGGTCGATGGACTGGTTCTGGCTGGAGCCGGTGACGACGGGATCGATGAAGGTGTTGGTTTCGAGGTCATAGGCGCCCGCGCGAGTGATGCCCGGAGACGTGCCCACCGACGCCGAGTACTCGGCCGTGATGACGCCCCGATAGTAGCGGCCATAGTGGCCTTTCAGGGCCGTCTTCCCGTCCCCGGTGAGCTTGAGGTTGAAGCCGACGCGCGGCGCCAGGACGTTCCAGGTGTAGAGATCCCGTTTCGGGATGACATCCCCGGTCGGATTGCCCGCGTCGTCGAGGATGTCGAGATTGGGAATGCGCGCCCTGTTGTGGTCGTAGCGCAGGCCGAGATTCAGTGTGAGCCTGTCATTCACCCGGACCGTGTCGTCGAAGAAGAGGCCGACGCCGTCGGTGTTCGCGGCGTAGGAGTAGATCGGAAAGTCGTAGCCGTAGGCGAGCTGATACGTGCTGTCGTTCCCGTAGTAGTCCGTGTAGGTGTACTCGTAGGTGAAGATCTGGTCGTTGTAGCCGAAGCGTCCGTCGTTGACGCCGCCGTTGACGTACTGCACACCGAACTTGAAGTCGTGGCTGGCGCCCAGGAAGTTGTCGGCGAAGTGGGAGATCTTGACGCTGCTGGCGGACTGGTAGGTGCGGTCGTCGTACCAGGAGTAGAGGCCGCCGCTGGCCTGGCCCGAGTCGAGGTCGTAGAAGTAGGGCTGGACGAGGGGTCCCACGAGGGGGTCCAGGTGATCGTGGCCCCAGAAACCGGCCGCCCGAGCCTCGAGCACGGTCTTGTCCGACAGCACGCCCGTGTACATGAGATTGGGCGTCGGGTTCTGGCCGTTGTCGGATCCGATGTTGCTGGGCGACAGGTTCGCGGCCGGCGTTCCCGGCAGCTTGTAGTAGTCGTTGTGATAGGCGAAGCCCAGCTTGTGCTTGGGGCTGACCTGCCAGTTCAGCTTGAAGAAGGGGCGATGGGCGGTCTCGTCGGTGAAGAATTGAGGCTCGACGCCCGCCGGCGCCTTGGCGTCCGTCTGGTACTGATACGACGCGAAGAAGTGGAGCTTGTCCTTGATGATCGGTCCCAGGATCTGGGCGGTGGCGTCGTAGAAGTGCTCCCGATGGAAGGGGAAGCCCCCATCCTCCTCCGCCGTCGTGTTGGTGCTCGTCAGGCCGTCGGCCTGGAAGTAGAAGTTGACGTCGCCGTGGAAGTCGTTGGTTCCCTGGCGTGTCACGACGTTCAGGACAGCGCCGGTGAGGTTGCCGTACTCGGCGGGGGCGCCCAGAGACAGGACCTCGATCTCCTCGATCGCGTCGGTGTTGGGATACGGCCAGGCCTCGCCGGTGGTGGCCGACGTCAGGTTGGTCCCGTCGATCTGGAACGAGTTCTCGTCGGTTCCGGAGCCGAAGACCGAGAGCGTCGTCCCCCCCTGGAGGTTCTGGGAGACGCCGGGCGCGACTGCGAGGAGGTCGAACATGCTGAAGCGCGGGACGGGCGCGTTGCGGACCCAGTCTTTGTCGTAGTTGGTGCTCACCTGGTTCGTGTGGGTATCCACCAGGGCCGCTTCGCCGATCACGGTGATCTCTTCGGCCTGCTGCTTCACCTTCATCAGCACGCTGATCTCTTCCGTGCCGCCCACCGCGACTTTGACGCCTTGCCGGTTGAGCGTTGCGAAGCCCGAAAGCGCGAAGCTGACGTTGTACACGCCTGGCGGCAAGGCGATGAAGCGGTAGAAGCCCTCACCGTTGGTCACGGTCGTTTGGGCTCCGTTGATCAGCGGCCCGCTCAGCGTCACCGTGACGCCCGGCATGGCCGCGCTGGAGTCGTCCTTTGCCGTCCCGACGATGTTGCCGGTGACGCGCTGGGCCGCGGCGGGTGAGGGCAGCCAGAGCATGGCGACACCCAGAAGCGCGACGAGGTTCCTTCGCATGGCTTCGGACCTCCGTGCCGGCGCCGCCCCGCGTCAGCGCCCGGCGGTTAGCATTCCAGACGACACTGATGGCGCCACTCTAAGATGACGAGGCGCGCGGCGTCAAGGGCGGTGGGATGACTCGCGGTCACGTTGGAAGGCGGTGCACATCCACCCACGACCCGAAGCCTGCGAAGTAGCGCTCAGGGCTTGCGAAGCACGTAGAGCGGGCGCCGGCGTCCGCCCTCCTCGGTCGGGACGAAGTCGGTCGCCTGGTAGCCGTGCGCAAAGTACGATTGGAGGGCGCGCCGCACTGTGGCCTGCCAACCCTCCGCTACGCGCGGCGCGGCCTGGCATAGCACGTCCCAGTCCGGCGGGATCTCGAGAAGCAGCTCGGGCGCCGTCAGGTCGAGACGCGGTTCCGAGGTCACGGGCCAGCCAGCCTGCCACTTGACCTCATTGATGCGGGGGCTCCCGGGCGCCGCCACGGATCGGGTGGGCTCGCCGCCGAGCGCACGCTCGGCCACGCGCTCGGCCGAGAGCTCCCAACGCACGAGCAGGCGGTCGGTCGGCAGGCCGTGGTGGAGCGACGAGGTCGTGATCCCGTAGAAGTCCTCCAGGAACTCGACAGCCGTGGCGCCGAGGCGACGCAGGTTCATGTGGGCGTTGCGCGACTGCAGCGGGTCGTAGGTCCAGGTGATGAGAGAGAGGCCGCGCCGCAGTGCCGCGTCGCGCTGGGCCCACTTCAGGCGCACGCCGACGCCCTGCCTCTGGTGTTCGGGCAGCACGGCGACCATGTCCGAATGGAGGTGCGCCGCGCCGCCGCTCCAGGCGGGAAAGGCGTAGGCGAAGCCAATCGCCTGGCCCGAGGCGGTCTCCGCGAGGTGCAACATCCCGCCCGCGTGAATCGTGGCGATCAGCTGGATCGCCGAGGTGATCTCGAGATCGAGCAGGCCCCAGACCGCTCGCTGAAGCAGGACGCAGGAATCGAAGTCAGCCCGGTCTTTCACGAGCCGGATGCGGATCTCGTCGACCATCGGAAAGAACAGCTTAGCATGCGGCCCCGCCGGCCCCTTGAGGGCCTCCTTGCGGTTAGAATGCCGGCCCGATGCACGACGGGCAGGCCGGTTCCTCGCCGCAGTTGGTCCGTGGGCTCAGCGCGCTGGACGCCGCGCTGATCACGATCGGCTCGATCCTGGGAACGGGAATCTTCATCACCACGGGCGACATTGCCCGTGCCTTGCCGCACGCGGGCCTGGTCCTGGCGGTGTGGCTCGTGGGCGGCTTGTTGACCCTCGCCGGCGCACTCACCTACGCGGAGCTGGGCGCGATGTTCCCCAGGGCGGGCGGCCAGTACCACTTCCTGCGCGAGACGTACGGGCCGCTGTGGGGCTTCCTGTTCGGATGGGCTGCGTTCTTCGTGATCATGTCGGGCGGGATCGCGACGCTGGCAGTCGGCTTTGGCGAGTACCTGGGCTCCTTCTTGCCGTTTTTCTCGACCGCTCACCGGCTCGTCGAGATTCCGCTCGGGCCCTGGCAGCTCCCGATCAACGGCGGCCAGCTCGCCGGGGCGCTGGCGATCCTGCTGCTCACGGCCGTGAATTACGTAGGCCTGCGCGAGGCAGTCGGGCTCCAGAATTTCGTGACCTGGGTGAAGGTGGGCTCGATCATCGGACTGGGGGTGCTCGGCGTGCTGCTTCCCGCGACAGCCGCTCCGCAGCTGCTGGCCCCGCTGCCCGCGAGCGGCCTCGTCGCGGCGGTCGGAGTCGCGATGATCGCGGTCCTGTGGAGCTTCGACGGGTGGTACGCGGTGACCAACCTGGCGGGCGAGATGCGGCGGCCCGAACGCGAGCTGCCGCTCGGCCTGGTCGCGGGCACTGCCGCCGTCACGCTGCTCTACCTGCTCATGAACGTCGTCTACGTGCGCGCCCTTCCGGTCGAGGCGATGGCGCAGACGCCGCGCATCGGGGAGGCCGCCGCCGCGGCGCTGTTCGGTTCGATCGGGGGCCGGCTGATCTCGGTCGCGGTTCTCGTCTCCACCTTCGGCTGCATTTCCTCCACGATCCTGTACGCAGCCCGCATCTATCTGCCGATGGCCCAGGACGGCGTGTTCTTCCCGGCCCTCGCCAGGATCCATCCCCGCTACAGCACGCCGGCAGCCTGCATCCTGGCCCAGGGCTTGTGGGCGATCGTGCTCACGTTCTCGGGCAGCTACGAGCAGCTCTACACCTACGTGGTGTTCGCAGTCGTGCTGTCTCACGCGGCCACTGGCGCCGCAGTGCTGGTGCTGCGCCGCACGCGGCCGCAAGCCGCGCGGCCCTACCGGACCTGGGGCTACCCTTGGGTGCCGCTGCTGTTCGTGCTCTCGTCCCTGGCTCTGGTCGTGAACACCCTCGTGGAAAAGCCGAGGGAATCGGGCATCGGGCTCGTGCTCCTGGCCCTGGGCCTGCCGGCGTACGCGTATTGGCGTCGTGCCGCCCGGCCGCCCGCCCTGCGGGAGTAGGCGCGGTGGTGAAGCGCCTGTGGTCGGCCGTCGGGACGCTGCTCTCCCGCGACATCGCCGTGCTGACCAACGCGATTGCCTTCAACTTCCTGCTGTGTCTGTTCCCGCTGCTGCTGGTCCTGGCCGGATTCTCCCAGCGCTATCAAGGCAGCCGTGCCGGCGCCGCCTTGCTGCTGCTGTTGCAAGAGCTGATCCCGTTCGGTCACGCGGCGATCGCCTCGTCGCTCAAGAACCTGACCCGGATCGCGAAGGGGCTCGAGGTGTTTTCGCTGCTGGTCATCGTCTGGGCTTCGTCGGGGATCTTCATGCCGGTGGAGATGGCCTTGAACCGCGCCTGGGGCGGGCGCTCGGAGCGCCATTTCCTGCTGAGCCGCGTCCTGGCCTTCCTGATGACGGTCGCCGGCGGCTGTCTCGCATTCGTGTCCGTCGGGCTCACCATCACGGCTCGGAACTACGGCAAGGCGTGGCCGCTGCTCGCCGGCTTCAGCGCCAAGGCCAGCGCGTTTCTGCTGACGTACTGCCTGTTCTTCCTGATCTACACGCTGATCCCGTCGAAAACGGTGGGCACCCGGGTCGCCCTGCGCGCGGCGCTCTGGGGCGGCGTCACCTGGGAGCTGGTCAAGTACGCTTTCGTCGCGAAGCTCGGCCAGATGAACCTGCAGGCCTTCTACGGCCCGCTCGCCTTCTCGGTCGCGCTGCTGCTGTGGGCGTACGTGTCGAGCCTGATGCTCGTCTTCGGCGCGCTGATGGCGCCCGTGGGCGCCGGCTCGCGGCGCCAGTAGTCTTCTCTCGCGGTAGAATGCCAAGTTCCCTGGTGGAAAAGCTGCCCCGGGTTCAAGGAGCTAAGAGCCTCGATGAGCACTGCTGAGCGGGTCACCTACGCCACACTGGCGGCGGGGCAGACGGAAGAGTTCCGGAAGAAGTACGACGCGGCCGTCGAACGCGTGCGTGCGTCGTTCGGCAACACGCATCCGCACCGGATCGATGGCCAGGAAGTGATGAGTCCGCGCTCCTTCGAGGACCGCAGCCCCGTCGACACTCGCCTCGTCATCGGCTCGTTCCCGATCGGGGCCAAGGAAGACGTCGACCGCGCCGTCCGGGCCGCGAAGCGGAGTTTTCCCGAATGGAGCGGCCGGCCCTGGCAGGAGCGCTCGGCCATCATCCGCAAGGCCGCCGACCTGATCGAGGAACGGGGCTTCGAGTTGTCCGCCCTGGTCAGCCTGGAAGCGGGCAAGAACCGCCTGGAGGCGATGGGTGACGTGACCGAGACCGCCGACCTCGCCCGCTACTACTGCGAGCAGATGGAAAGGAACGGCGGCTTCGACCGGCCGATGTCCCGCTTCACACCCAACGAGGAGACACGCTCCGTCCTGCGGCCCTACGGCGTCTGGGTGATCATCAGCCCCTTCAACTTTCCCTTTGCGCTGGCCGGAGGTCCCGTCTCGGGCGCCCTGGTCGCAGGCAACACCGTGGTCCTGAAGCCGAGTCACGAGACGCCGCTCACCGCCCTCGCTCTCCACAACATCTTCCGCGAGGCGGGCGTGCCGGCTGGTGCGCTCCACCTCGTCTTCGGTACGGGCCCCGAAACCGGCGAGGCGCTGACCTCGCACCCCGCCGTAGACGGGATCCTGTTCACCGGCTCGAAGGCCGTGGGCATGAACATCTACCACCGCTTCAGCCAGAACTACCCGAAGCCCTGCATCACCGAGATGGGCGGTAAGAACCCTGCGATCGTGATGAGCTCCGCCAATCTCGAGGACGCCGCCGAAGGCGTCATGAGGTCGGCCTTCGGCCTGCAGGGGCAGAAATGCAGTGCCTGCTCGCGGGTCTACGTGCAACGCTCGGCCAAAGACCAGTTCCTGGAATTGCTGGTGCGGAAGACGCAGGGGATCAGCGTCGGCGATCCGAGCCAGCACGGCGTCTGGCTCGGCCCGCTGATCCACCAGCGCGCCTACAAGGACTACGCGAAGTACGCCGAGCTGGCCTGGAAGGACGGCGAGGTGCTCAGCGGTGGCAAGGCGCTCACGGACGGCGATCTGGCCCATGGCTACTTCGTGGCGCCGAGCATCGTCGATGGCCTCCCGCACGATCACTTCCTGTTCCAGAACGAGCTGTTCGTGCCGATGGTCTGTGTCGCCCCGTTCGAGACGCTCGACGAAGCCCTGGGGCTCGCCAACAGCACGGAGTACGGGCTCACCGCCGGCTTCTTCAGCGCCGAGGCGAAGGAAGTGGACCGCTTCCTCGAGAGGATCGAGGCCGGCGTCGTCTACGTGAACCGCAAGGCCGGAGCAACGACCGGGGCCTGGCCCGGCGTGCAGCCCTTTGGCGGCTGGAAGGGCAGCGGCTCCTCGGGCAAGGCTTCGGGCGGGCTCTACTACGTCCAGCAGTTCATGCGCGAGCAGTCGCGAACCATCGTCCACTGACGAGCGTGGCTTACGCTTACCCCAGCTCGAACGTCTTTCACCGCCCGCTCGGGCGCGAGATGCGTGCGATCGATCACGGAGTCGGGGCGATCCTCTGGGACCGCGACGGGCGGCGCTACATCGATGGATCGGGCGGCGCGGTCGTCGTGAATATCGGCCACGGCCGCGGCGAGGTCGCCTCGGCGATGGCGCTTCAGGCCGGCCGCGCTGCCTACGTCCACGGCACGCACTTCACGAGCGAGGTGATCGAGGAGTACGCTGCGCGCCTCGCGAAGCACACCCCCGGCGACTGCAATCGCCTGTACCTCGTGTCAGGCGGCTCCGAGGCCAACGAAACGGCCATCAAGCTGGCGCGCGCGTATCACGTCGCGAACGGCCAGGAGTCGCGCCACAAGATCATAGGGCGTTCCATCTCCTACCACGGCAACACGCTGGCGACGTTGGCCGTGTCGGGGCGTCCGCGCCTGCGGCTGCCATACGCGCCGATGATCCGGCCGCAGCCCGAGGTGATGTCGCCGTTTTGCTATCGTTGCCCGCTCGGCCAGACCTATCCGGAGTGCGAGGTCGTCTGCGTCGAAGACCTGGAGGCGGTGATTCAGCGCGAGGGGCCCGAGACGATATCGGCCTACATCACCGAACCGATCCTGGGTGCCTCCGCCGGCGCCGGTATCCCGCCCGAGGACTACGCACGCCGCGCTCGGGAGATCTGCACCCGTTACGGGGTCCTCTACATCGACGACGAGGTGATGATCGGGTTCGGCCGCACCGGCCGCTGGTTCGGAATCGAGTGGAGCGGAGTCAGCCCGGACATCGTGACCTGCGGCAAGGGCATGTCGGGGGGCTACATGCCCGTGGGCGCGGCGCTCGTCAGCGAGAAGATCGTCGACAAGCTCGCGCAGTCCGGGGGCTTCATCCACGGCTTCACGTACTCCCACAACCCCGTCACGGCGGCGGCCTGCCTCGCGACGCTGCAGATCCTGGAGCGGGAAGATCTCGTGGAGCGCTCGCGCGTACAGGGCGAGAAGCTGCTGCGCCGGCTGCAGCCACTCATCGCACACCCTCACGTGGGCGACGTCCGCGGCCGCGGCCTGATGGTCGGCGTCGAGATCGTCGCAGACCGGGCCAGCCACGCCCCGTTTCCATCGGAGGAGCACCGCTCCGCGATCCTGGCCGCGCGCTGCTTCGAGCTGGGGCTCGTGACCTACACGGGTGGCGGCGGCGCCGGTCTGGGCGGCGACGTGGTGATGCTGGCGCCGCCCTTCGTGATTACCGACGGGGAACTGGAGGAGGCCGCGGCCATCCTGGAGCGCGCCCTCACCGACCTGGGTCTATAGGGAGACAGCCATGGCCAAGAGCTACCCGCACTTCGTGACGCCGCTTCCGGGTCCCCGGGCGCAAGCCATCATTGCCCGCGACCAGCGGGTGATGGCCCAGAACTACGGCAAGGACTACCCGCTGGTGGCCGCGCGCGGCGCGGGCGCCATGGTCGAGGACGTGGACGGCAACCGCTTCCTCGACTTCGGGGCCGGCATCGCCGTGGTTTCGACCGGCCACTCGCATCCGAAAGTAGTGGCCGCCATCAAGGACCAGGCCGACAAGTTCATCCACATGTGCTACACGGATTTCTACTATGACAACCTGATCCAGTTGGGCGAACGACTCGCGAGGCGCGGACCCGCGCCGGGTCCCTGGCGCGTGTTCTTCGCGAACACCGGCTCCGAGGTGGTCGAGGGCGCGATCAAGCTGGCGCGGGTCAAGACGGGCCGCCAGAAGATCGTGGCTTTCTATGGGGCCTTCCACGGTCGCACCTACGGCGCCATGAGCCTGACGGCCAGCAAGCTGGTCCAGAAGCGTGGCTACGCGCCCTTCCTGCCCGAGGTCTACCACTCGCACTACGCGAACTGCTACCGCTGTCCTGTGAACCGCGAACCGTCGACCTGCAACGTGCAGTGCCTCGACCTGCTCACCGAGACGATGTTCGCCCACACCATCAACCCGGACGAGGTGGCGGCGGTGATCGTGGAACCGGTGCAGGGCGAGGGCGGCTACGTCGTGCCGCACGCCGGCTTCCTGAAACGGCTGCGCGAGGTGACCCGCAAGCACGGCATCCTGCTGATTGCCGACGAGGTGCAGTGCGGCATGGGCCGCACCGGCAAGTTCTTCGCCAGCGAGCACTTCGACCTGCAGCCCGACATCGTGACGCTGGCCAAGGGCATCGCCTCGGGCATGCCGCTGGCCGCGCTGATGGCGCGCGACGAGGTGATGAAGTGGAACGACGGTGGCCATGGCACCACCTTCGGGGGCAACCCGGTCTCGGCCGCCGCGGCGCTCGCGACACTCGACCTGCTCGAGGGCGGTTTGATCGACAACGCCGCCAAGGTGGGAGAGCACCTGCTGGCCCAGAGCCGCGCCAAGCTCGGGCGCCACGCCCGCGTCGGCGAGGTGCGCGGCCTCGGCCTTATGATCGGCCTCGACATCGTCAAGGACCGCAGCACGCGTGAGCCGGACGGCGACCTCCGGCTCAAGATCATCGTCGAATCCTACAAGCGGGGCCTGATCCTGATCGGCTGCGGCAAGAGCACCATCCGCCTCGCCCCGCCGCTGACGATCGACAACGAAGATGCCGACATCGCAGTCCGAATCCTGGACGAGGCGATGACGGCGCTGGGGGCGTAGGCGATTCGGGGGGTTCGCAAAGCATGCCCCCGAACCGGGTTACAAGCCGCCTCCTTTCTGGTCAATCAGGCGTTGCGCTAGTCGGCCTTGGGGAACCTCAGATCGACGAAGGCGCGAGCGCTGGCTTCGACCTCCGCCTCGCTCTCGGCCGCGAAGCGCTGCAGCGGCTCCGTCGGCTGGCCGCGTTCGGGCGACATCAGGTAGACCGAAGCCCGGTATTGCGCTTCGTCGCGGTAGAGATAGACGTGAACCTCTCCACCGGGACGGTGCCACTTGATGAGACGACCCGTTTTCAGGGACTACGCTCCGATTGAGGCTCCGCGCGCGGCACTAGCGGCATGTCTGCCGGGTCCGGAGGCACGAACTCGGGGAAGCTGCCCGGCGGCGGGAGCAGCGGCGGCACGCTCGGGCCCGACGCCGACGGCGCGGCGATCGGCTGCGTGATCGCCCTGAAGAACTCGCCCGCCAAGATGCTGTAGCCGTCGTCGTTCGGATGTACGTGATCGATGAACAAGGCGTGGAAATCGGGCACGGCCATGAACGCGGTGTAGCTGTCCGCGATGACGGCGCCTTCTTCCGCGGCCATCTCCACGAGCAGGGCGTTCATGCTCCTGACCCAGTCGTTCCTGGAGGCGGGGACGCGCGCGTCGAAGCCATTGTTGACCGGGATGATCGTCGAGAGTATCGGCAGGCTTCGCCGCTGCTTGGCCGCGCGGACCATGCTGCGGAGGCTGTCGATGGTGTAGCAGGGGAAGGCGCTCCGGCAGCGCGAATCGTTCCAATCGTTCGTGCCGTAGAGGATCAGCGCGTAGGCAGGCTTGATGTTCGAGAGGCTCCTCTTGATGCGCGCGGCGCCCTCGCTGCTGCGCGTGCCGTCGAGGCCCTGGTTCTCGACTGTGCCTTCGTCAAACCACCTGCCCAGTCTGTTTTGCAGCTTCATGCGGTAGCCGGTGCGGTTGGACGAACCGCACCCATCGGTGATGCTGTCGCCGAAGGCCAGATAGACGGCTGGGCGATTCGCTCCGATGGGAAGCGTCGCGGGCAGCCTCACGGGCTGTCCATCCGCGATCGGCGTGCTCACGGCGACGGATGGGCCCGCCTCGTAGTAGGCCGGCAGGCTCTTGATGGTGGCCGTTTGGTTGCCGGCGGGAGCGCGCAGCGTCGCGAGACCGGTGGCGGCCGCAGTCTCGGCGCTCTCGTTCAGGATCTGGACGGTGGCCGCCGGCACGACGCCATGCTCGTCGCCGTCTGCCAGGCTGTTCCCGTTCACGTCGTAAAAGACCATCACGGGCACATCGAAGAGCTCGGGTGGGGTCGTCGGCGGCGGGGTCACTGGCGGCGAAGCCCCGCCGCAGCCGGGGAGAAAAAGGGCTAGAACCAGGGCCGGCAGCTGAAGCAGAGGTCGGAGGAGGCGCACGAGCCCAGGAAAAGTAGCACAAACCCCCCGCGCGCGCGACCTCTTGAACCTTGCGGGGGCTCGGGTCTATAGTGAGTGCCTTCGGGACAGATTATTAAATAAAGATGACGAACCCTGCGGCCAGGCACCGTGAGAACCGCCGCCTCACCGCCCGACGCGCCTGCCTCTTGATCGTTCGCTACAAGATCGACAAGCAGTGGCACCCGGCGACCGTTCTCAACCTGTCGACCCAGGGCTGCCGGCTACGGTTGGGACAGGCTCTCGATCGAGGCGCCCCCGTCAGGCTCCAGTTCGAAACGCCCTTGCGTGACGGCGCGACCGCCCTCAATGCCGAGATCCAGGGAGCCGTGAGCTGGTCGCGTCTCGAAGGGCTCTCCCACCAGGTCGGGATCCAGTTCAGCTCCGATGCCCACGCCCTGCAGGACTTGATCGAGGCTTTGGTTTAGGTTCGGACGGGTGCCGCAGCGGCGCAACCTCCCGGCGTGCTTTGCGCTCCCGGCCAGACCGCTCGGGCCGGAGTGAATTCTGTTTGCCGGCGCCGCGGCGCAGCGCGGCGAGCACGCGCTCGAAGTCCGCGGGCAGCGGGCTTTCGACGCGAATCGCAGCGCCGCTGAGCGGGTGGAGGAACCCCAGCACCCGCGCGTGGAGCATCTGGCGCGGGGCCGCCGCCGCCGCTTCGGAACCGTAGGTCGCGTCGCCCAGGATCGGCAGGCCCACATGTGCCAGATGGGCGCGGATTTGATGCTGGCGGCCGGTCTCGAGTTCGATCTCGAGCAGAGCCGCGCCTGAGAGGCGCTCGACGACTCGATAGCGCGTCACTGCCGGCAAGCCCGCCTCACCCGGCCGCGCCACGCCCCGGCGACCGCCCGCGTAGCGGTCGCTGATCGGTGCGTCGATCCTGCCCTGCTCGGTCTGTGGCATCCCGCAGACGAGCGCCACGTAGCGCCGTTCGGCGCGATGCTGCCGGAACAGCTCGCGCAGCGCGCGCCGAGCTCGATCGTGGAGGGCCACGGCCAGGGCGCCGGAGGTGTCCCGGTCCAGACGGTGGACAGCGCCGGCGAATCCGTGGCGCGGTCGCAGCCGCTCGGCGTACTCCAGTACGCGCGCGATCACGCTGTCTTGCTGGCGCGCGTCGGGCGAGGTGGGCACGGAGAGCAGGCCGGCGGGCTTGTCGACGACGAGCAGCGCGTCGTCCTGGTGAAGCAGCGGCAGTGAGAGCCGAGCCCGGGGCAGTGCCTTCCGGTGGGGGTTCCACGTGATCGCCTGAGCTGCGGTCACGCTCTCGCCGGCTTCACGCACGGCCCGGCCATCGACCCAGACCTGGCCCTTCTCGATCACCTCGCGCGCCTTGCGGCGCGACAGTCCGGGATGGAGTGCGATCAGCGCAACGTCGAGGCGCACGCCCGGAGCCTACCCCGAAAGCCGACGCGCGTCGTCCCAGGAGGCCGGATCCTGAACGAAGTAGCGGGCCAGGATCTCGTAAATCTCGGGGTGGTGCTCGCGGATCACGCGCGGTCGCTCGAAGAAGGCCTCGACCGCCACCGGGAAGAACTCGACGGGGTCCGAGGCGCCATATTCGTCGAGTTCGGAGCGTCCCTCGCGGATGCGTCCCATTTCCCGCGGCACGAGCTTCGCCCAGGCGCCCCGATCCTGGGGGCCAAGCCCGCTGGGCATGCCGTCGAACTCGGCCTGCTCCACGTCGAGCAGGTGAGCGAACTCGTGCAGGCCGACGTGGTAACCATCGTCGTCGTACTCGAAGCTCTCCAGCAGCGTCGGGACCGACAGGATCACCGTGCCCCATGCGTGGGCCTCCCCGGCCAGATCCTGTCCGCCGTGCGCGTAGTCCCGGTCGAAATTCTCCGGATACAGCAGCACCTCGGTGAGCTGGTCCCACTCGGCTTCCGGCCAGCCCAGGCTCAGCGTCACGGCCGAGGCCGCCACCAGCAGTCGCAGTTCGTCGTTCACGTCGATGCCGACGCCCGTGATGCGCTTCTCGCCCAGGAACAGGCGCAGATCGTCCTCGAAGCGTGCGCGAAGTCGCGCCGGCAGGCGCTCGAAGTAGTCGTAGCGCTCCAGCAGGAAGTCGCGATGCCGCGCGGAAAGCGGCGCCGCCAGGAGCTTCCTGCGCTGCCGCGTCCGGCTGTGCAGGTGATGGGCCAAGAGCGCGCCGATCGCCGCTGCTGCCGCGGCCCCGCCCGCTGCGCCTGGAACACCGTGCAGGAGCGCGCCAAGGCCGGCGCCGCAGACGAACAGCAGGCCCGAGCCGGCCTGGGCAAACCAGGCGTCCTGGGGCCGCTCAGCCCTCACGCCCGCGCGGAGAGTAGCCGGGCGAGGACGCGCGCGTCGATGTTGGCGCCGGTGATGAGCGCGACCACGGGCCGGGCGTCGAGCGCCTTCCAGCGTCCAGAGCGCAGCGCCGCGATCCCGACCGCCCCCGAGGCTTCGGCCACCACTTGGTCGTTCGTAAGCAGCGCCACGATCGCCTCTTGCGTCGCCTCCTCGGAGACCTCGACCACGTCGTCGATCAGGTGCCGATGCTCGTAGGCGATGTCGCCGACGCCGCCCGCGATGCCGTCGGCCAGCGTCTCACCCGCCGGGTACTCGTGGAGCGCGTGGCCCAGGCGCAATGATTCGCGAAGCGAGGGCGAGACGTCGGGTTGCACGGCCACGATCCGGACATCGGGCTTGAGCGTCTTCACGACCGTCGCGATGGCGGCGATCAGTCCGCCACCCCCGACCGGCACGAGGACCGCGCCCAGCTCCGGCAGGGCCTCCAGGATTTCGAGCGCAACGGTGCCCTGCCCGGCCGCCGTCAGGGGATGCTCGTAGGCATGCACGTAGGTGGCTCCGCTGCGCTGCGCGATGCGCATCGACTCCGGATACGCCTCGTCGTAGTTGGCCCCGTGCTCGATCACCGTCACCGGGAAGCTGCGAAGCTTCTCGAGCTTGGCCCGCGGCGCGCTGCGTGGAACAACCAGTGTGGTCTGCACCCGCCCGCCCAGCGCCGCCGCCGCGAAGGCGACGCCCAGGGCGTGGTTGCCGGCCGAGGCGGCGATGATGCCCCGCGCCTGCTGCTGCGCGTCGAGTGCCAAGAGGTGGTTCGTGGCGCCGCGCACCTTGAACGAGCCGGTCGGCTGCCAGCATTCGAGCTTCAGGAAGGTCCGCGGCGCCGGGACCGCGAACGAGGCTCGCAGCGGCGTGGTTGGAAGGTAGGGGGCGATCCGCTCCCGGGCACGCCGTACGTCGTCGAGATGCAGCATCAGGCGTCTGCTGCGCTGCGGTCGGGACCCGCCGCCACCAGGCCGAGACGGGGCTCGCCACAGCGGCTCGCGATCGCCTCGGCCACCCGGTCGCGCAGCGCGACGATCGCTTTGAAGCCGTCGCCTTCGGCGTGGATCGGCGCACCGACCCACAGGTGAATCCGGCTGGCGCGCGGCAGCGTCTGGCCGTCACGCAGAGCGTGCCGCGTTCCCGTGAGCGCCACGGGCACGATGGGCACGCCGGTCTCCAGCGCGACCTTGAACAACCCGAGGCGGAAGGGCCGAAGTCCGGCGGCTGCCGTGAAGGTGCCTTCGGGGAACACCAGGACCGATTCGCCCTCGCCCACGGCGGCCGCGACGCGGCCCGTGTCCGCGACGCCCTGTTGCGCGTCGAAGCGATCGACGCTCAGGTGCCGGGCGCGCCTGATGAAGAGCCCGACGAACGGCCAGTTCGCGACTTCCTTTTTCGCGAGGAATACGAAGTTGCGCGGCACGAGGGCGAGCAGCGCGGCGACATCCACGTACGAGGCGTGATTCGAGGCGATCAGGAACGGCTCGCTTGTAGGGAAATTCGCGAGGCCCTCGCTCGAGAGTCGGCAGCCGGCCAGGCGCAGCGCGATTCGGCAGAACCAGCGCTCGATACTGAGAGCGCTGCCGCGGCCCGGCAGCAGCGCCGCGATCGGCCATGTAAGCAGCGTCAGCAGCCCTAGCGCCACGACCAGCCAGGCCCCGTAGACTCCGCGCCGAAGCGCGCGCAGCGGTCGCTCGGCCTCGGCGAGGGTTGCGCGGACGAGCAGGGCCGCGCGCGCGGGCAGCGGCGTTCGCCGACCCGGGCCCAAGGCCCCTGAGAGATAGCGCTGCTTCGTCTCCTGCCGTCGAAGCTTGCCCGACGATGTCTTGGGCACGGCCCCCGGTGGCACCAGCACCACGCTATCGGGGGGCGCGCCCACGGCGTCGGCGACTCGTTCGGTGACCGAGGCAATCAGCGTGTCGCGCGCCGCCTCGTCGGTCTCCCGCGTTTCCGCCACCACGACCAGCGACTCGGTCGCGAGCGCCTCGTTGTGGGCGCCGAAGGCCACCACACAACCCTTGCGGATGCCTGGCACGGAAGCGGCCACTTCTTCGATCTCCTGCGGAACCAGGTTGCGGCCGGCTTTGATGATCAGGTCCTTCTCGCGCCCCGCGATGTAGACCTCACCGTCTGCCTGGTAGGCGAGATCGCCACTGTCCAGAAAGCCGCCGGCCACGCTCATCGCTGCCGTGGCCTCGGGCTTGCGGAAGTAGCCTGGGGTCATGGAGGGGCCGCGGAAGACCAGCCGGCCGAGCCGGCGTTCGGGAAGCTCGTTGCCAGCCGCGTCTACGATGCGCACCTCGTGTTCGGGCAGCGCCCGTCCTACCGAGACGAAGCACTGCGCAGCGCTATCGCTGGCGCCCGCTGGCTCGGCGCTTCCCGCTCCGGCAAACGCGGAGCGCGCGACCCGATCGACACGCGGCCCACGACCGACGGGCGGAAAGCACAAACCGACCGAGTTTTCGGCCAGGCCATACACAGGCATCAGCGCCTCGCGGCGCAGACCATAAGGCGCGAAGCGCTTCGCGAAGCGCTCCAGCGTCTCGGGGTTGACGGGCTCGGCGCCATTCAGGGCGCAGCGCCAGGAAGACAGATCGAGGCCTTCGAGGGCCTGCTCCGGGATGCGCTTCACGCACAGTTCGTACGCGAAGTTGGGCGCGGCGGAGAGCGAGCCGCGCCGCTCGTGGATCGCCCAAAGCCAACGCTCAGGTTTCGAAAGGAAGCTGAGCGGCGAGAGCAGCGCGATCGGCAGACCCTCGGCCATGCAAAACAGCCAGGAGCCGATCAGGCCCATGTCGTGGTAGAGCGGTAGCCAGCTCACGCCCACGTCGGTCGGGCGCGCTTCGAGGCCCGCCCGGATCGCCCGGATATTCGCGAGCAGGTTCGCGTGCGTGAGCAGCACGCCCTTCGGCTGACCCGTGCTGCCGGAGGTGTATTGGATGAAGGCCGGGTCGCTCGTGGCGCCCTCGGGTGCTTGCCAACTGGCGCCCGTCTGCACCAGCTCGTCGGCCGTCGTCACGAGCGCGAGGCCCGGCACGCCGGCGCGTAGCATGGCCGCGATCGGCTTGGCGCGCGCGATCGTGACGAGGAGCTTGACGCCGGCGTCGGCGAGGATCGCGGATTGGCGCCGAGCGTACTCCTCGAGGCGGTCGAGCCGCGCTGGGGGGTAGATTGGCACGGGGATCGCGCCGGCGATCAAGATGCCCTGGAAGCTGCGCAGGAAATCGAAGCCGGTTGGCAACATCAGCGCCACGGCGTCCCCTCGCCTGACGCCGCGTTCCCGAAGCCCACCGGCCACCGCCCGCGCGTCGCCCAGCAGCCGCCCGTAGGTAATGGTCTGCTCGCGGCCATCGTCCTCGCGGAGGAACGCCTGAGGCCGGTCGGGCTCCGCCAGCGCGCGGCGCCAGAGCGTCTCGTGGATCGTGGCCGCCGTCTCGATGCGGGCTGCGTCTGCCAGTCTCGACGCCGGCCGGGCCAAGCGCGCGGGTTCGACGGGGCCGGCCTCTTCGACCGCTCGCGCCATCGCCGTTGCTGTGTCCAGGCCCAGAAGGCGTTCGCCCAGCGCGCACCCGAAGGCGGCCTCCAGCCGCACCAGCAGTTCGACCCGCTCGAGGCTGCCGAGCCCGACATCGCGTTCCAGCGAGGCCTCGGGGCTGACAGCGCGCTCTGCCCGGCTGCCGCCCAACTCGAGCGCCAGCTCTCGGACGATCTTGAGAACCCGCTCCTCCGTCGCGGCCGTGGCGGCTTCCGGCATCAGCTCCGCACTCTAACCGCCGAAGCCGGGGGGTGCAACGACGCCTTGACCGCGGGCCTCGATGGCGCAGATGCTAGTCGGGGGAGGCGAATAGCCGATGCTCGAGATGGTGACGCAGCGCGAGATGGAGCGGATCTTCGAGGTCACCGACCGGCTGGCAGTTCACCGCGAGAGTGTCGTGGTGCCGCTGGGCGCGCGCCATCCCGGCCGGGTGCGCCGCATGCCGAACGGCAAGATCGAGATCGTCGTGGACTCGCAAGACCCCGACGCCTGGATCGCCGGCCTCGAGGCGGAACTGCGAAAGCTGCTCTAGCAGCTGCGCCTCGCGCAGGGGCGCCTAAGGTGCTCCGCGGCGCGGGGGGCGGATGGTTCCCTACCCCCATTAGTTGAAAATGGCGCGAAAAAGCCCGAGAGCCCTTTCGCGCCGTCGAAAAGAGCGACTACTTGCCGCTGAGGGCCGCGTCCTTGGCCGCTTTCGCCACCACGAACTTCAGCCGCCGCTTGGCCGGGATCTTGATCGCCTCGCCGGTCTGCGGATTGCGCCCCATGCGTGCCTTGTACTGGCGGACCACCAGCTTGCCGACGCCGGGGATCGTGAAGCCGTTCTTCGCTTCCTTGTGCGCCAGGGACGCCAGGGCCTCCAGGTACGCGGCCGAGGTCTTCTTCGTGACCGCTGTCTTCTCAGCCAGCGCCGCCACGATCTTCGACTTGCTCATCGCCTTTGCCATCGAGTGATTCCTCCTAAGTCTCGTGTCTTCCGGGTTGATTCAACGAACACAGGTCTTTTCCAAAAGTGCGCGCCATTCTACATGGCTTTTCCAGGAAGCTGTCAACAGAATTTCCGCTCTGGTCAAGGGCGCGCGGGGCCTTGGTCCTCTCGGAGGATGAACACTGTCTCGCCCGGGTGGGCGAGTCCGAGTTGCTCCCGGGCGAGACGTTCGATTGCGCGCGGGTCGCTGCGCAAGTCGCCGATCTCTCCGGCGAGGCGAAGATTCTCCCCGCGCAGATTTTCGAGATCCTGCTGAAGAGCATCGGCTTTCTTGCGCTGGGCAATCAGCTGGAGCAGGCCGCGATCGCCGAAAAGAGTCCCGACGAGCAGCGCGATGAGCGCGAGTAGGGAGGCTACGGCCGCTGCCTTGCGGCGAAGGCCGGCGTCTGCAGTCTTAGGCTCGCGCCCGGAATTCATTTGATCCAGTACTTTAGAAACATCCCGTAAGAGCCTATCACACTTGAATAAAACACCCTTCTACGCATGCAAGGTTATTCCTAGCTTACGGCCGCCCTGCTTCGACATGGCGGCCTGGTAGCGTCGCAAGAGACTCACGAGTTCCAGGTTCAGTTTCCGAAGCTTCTTGAGGCCGGTGCGGAATTTCTGCGAACGCGACACGAGGCTCTTCGCCTCCTCGGCGCGCTGGGCGTCGAGATAGGCGAAGGCTCCCTTCCCGGCGCTGCGGGTCGAGAGCACGTAGTAGGGGCCGTGCTTCTTGCCCTGGCGGCAAGCGCAATTCTGCTTGCCGCACGCGCCATAGCGTGAGAAGACCGAGCCGGTGATCTGCTCGCGCAACTCGAGCAGATCGGTCACGAGCGCGCGCTGCTCCGCGAGCTGCTCGCGAACCCGACGCCGAAGGCTCTCTGCGTTCGTCACGCTGTCTTACAGTGCATTATAGAAACAGTGCTGTAAGAGTAAGGAAATCGGAGGGGGCTGTCAAGGGCTTTCGGCGCCGTCGAAGCGAGCCTGCCGGGTACTGCGCCTCGGGCTATGATCTGGGGCGCGGCACGAGGAGGCCGCCCTGGATGTGGCTTCTGAAGACGGAGCCGGGCAGCTACAGCTACGCCGACCTGGAGCACGACGCTCGCGCGGTCTGGGACGGCGTCAAGAACCCGTTGGCGCTCAGGAACCTGCGCGCCATGAAGCCGGGCGACGGCGTTGTCATCTATCACACGGGAGGCGAGAAGGCCGCGGTGGGCTTGGCCGAGGTGACGAAGGCCGCCTATCCCGACCCGAAGGCGGGCCACCAGCGGCTGGTCGTCGTCGAGTTGAAGCCGAAGGGCCGCCTGGCTCGGCCGGTCACGCTGGCCGAGATCAAGGCGCGAGCCGATTTCGCCGAGAGTCCGCTCCTCCGCCAGGGCCGCCTGTCGGTCGTTCCGCTCACCGCCCCGCAATGGAAAGCGTTGCTCGGGTTGGGCGGGAAGTGAAAGCGCTGGTCGTGCTCTCGACCGTCGCCAAGCCCGAGGACGCGGAGTGGATCGCGCGCGAGGTCGTCGAGCGTGGCCTGGCGGCCTGCGTCAACATCCTGCCGGCAATGACGTCGGTCTACAGATGGCGCGGGGAAGTGGAAAAAACCGAGGAGATCCTGCTGGTCATGAAGACAAGCGAGGAACGCTTCGAGGCCTTGCGCGAAGCGATCGTCGCGCTGCACAACTACGAACTGCCGGAGGTCATCGCGCTGAGCGTCGCGGCGGGCCACGCCCCCTACCTCGCCTGGCTGGAAGAGAGCGTCGCGAAGTAGAAGCTACGCCCTGAGCGTCTTTCGGATCTCCAGGATCTGCCGGCGGTGGCGCTCCTCGTGATAGCCGATGAAGTAGAACCAGTCGTCGAGACTCAGGGCGCCGAAGATGAAGTGGACCCAGGCCAGGCGCGACAGGTCACGCTGGCGGCTGTCTTCGATGAGCCTGCGCAGGGCCGAGCGCGAGTCGGCGAGGCGCGCTAGTAGGGTCTCCCTCGGCTGAAGCGCACCGGGCTGGACGCGCTTCGGAGCGCGACCCCTCAGCAGCCTGTAGACGCTCAGCGATGGCGGCAAGCGTCTCAGACGATCGAACAACCGGATCCTGGGTTTGCGCCGCCCCTCGACGAGATCGCGAAACAGCGGCACGAGCGAGGCCTCGAGGATGGCGAGGTGGTCGAGCACCTCCGCCGCCGCCCACTGGTTTTCGGCGGGCCGCCGTGCGAAGGCTTCCGGCGAGAGGCCCGTGACCGACGCCAGCAGGCGCCCGCGCGTGTCTTCGAGGTGGCTGAGGATGCCTTCGATATCGCGAGGCATGGCCCGCGCAGCCCCGATCAGACCGCGGCCAGACCGCGCGACAAATCCGCAATCAGATCAGAGGCCTCCTCGCAGCCGACGCTGATCCGCACCAAGTCGTCGCCGATGCCGAGCACATCGCGTTCCGGCTGGCTGTAGCCCGCGTGGGTCATGCTGGCGGGATGTGAGATCAGCGTCTCGATGCCGCCCAGGCTCTCTCCCAGCGAGCACAGGCGCAGGTTCTGAAGCAGCCGATCGGCAGCCTCACGCGAGCCGAGCTCGAAGCTGATCAAGGCGCCGAAGCCCGTGGCCTGCCGCTTCTGGATCTCGTGGCCCGGATGGTCCGGGAAGCCAGGCCAGTGGACACGCTGGACCTTCTTCTGCTCGCGGAGGAAATGCGCGACCTTGCGGCCGTTCTCTTCGTGCCGGGGCATGCGCAGCGCGAGCGTCTTCGTGCCACGCAGCACCAGCCATGCGTCGAAGGGGGAGAGGATCGCTCCGGCCGCGTTTTGCACGTAGCGCAGCCAGTCGGCGTGGGCCGCGTCCTTGACGATCGCGACCCCCCCGATGCTGTCGGAGTGGCCATTCAGGAACTTCGTAGTCGAGTGCACGACGATGTCGGCGCCGAGTGCCAGCGGCCTCTGGAAGAACGGGCTCATGAAGGTGTTGTCGACGACGAAGACCGCGCCCCGTTTCTTCGCGACCGCCGCCAGCGCCGCGATGTCGCAGACCTTCATCAAGGGGTTGGTCGGCGTCTCGATCCAGAGCAAGGCGAAGTCGCCGGCTTTCGCGTCGAAGCCAGCGGCGTCGCTCGCATCGATGAAGTCGAAGAGGATCCCGTAGCGCGAGAGGATCTTCGTGAACAGCCGCCAGGTCCCGCCGTACACGTTGTCGGAAACGACGACGCGCTCGCCCTGCTGCAGAAGGCTCATCACTGCCTGAGTGGCCGCGAGACCCGAGGCGAAGCAGTACGCATCGCTGCCGCCCTCTAGGCTCGTGAGGTTCATCTCCAGCGCCCGCCTGGTCAGGTTGTGGGTGCGGGCGTACTCGTAGCCCTTGTGCTTGCCGATGCTTTCCTGGACGTAGGTGGAGGTCTGGTAGATCGGCGTGATGATCGCGCCGGTCGTCGGATCCGGCTCCTGGCCGGCGTGTATGCAGTCGGTGGCGAAGCTCATGCTTTGCTCCTCAAGCAACGGACTGCTCGAAGAGCCGGAGTTCACTCCGGCGCCTCGGGCGGGGGGTTTGTGAAGGGGGCGCGGCGCGGCACGCTCCTTATGGACTCTCGAAGATGCCCTTGCCGAGATAGCGCTCGAAGCCGTCGGGGAAAAGCGGCCGCGCGGTTCTTGGTGCTGCGCGCGGGTTCAGAAACTCGAGCTTGGCGTAGATCGCCGCCCCGCCCTCGGGTGCGTAGCGGCTGAGAGGCAGCGGGGTGTCCCCGACGAGGTCGAGAATGCTCGGGGCCGCCAAGGCCGCGAGTGCAGTCCACGGAACCGAGGGTCTTCACCATGGGCAAAACCGCAGGATATCCGGGGCCTGCGGCCGGGGTCAACGCAGCAGGGGCTCGCACTCCTCAGCCGGCAGCGGCGGCGCGAACAGGAAGCCTTGCACCAGGTCGCAGCCACAGCCGAGCAGGAAGGCGCGCTGCGCCTCGGTCTCGACGCCCTCGGCCACGACCTTGAGCTTCAGGCTGTGCGCCATGGCGATCACGGCGGTCACGATCGCGGCGTCGTCGGGATCGTTGGCGAGGTCGCGGACGAAGGAGTGGTCGATCTTGAGCGTGTCGATCGGGAAACGCTTCAGGTAGCTGAGCGAGGAGTAGCCGATGCCGAAGTCGTCGATCGAGATCCCGATGCCGAGGGCCTTCAGCTCGCGCAGTGTGTGGATCGTGGCGTCGGCGTTCTGCATCGCGTAGCTCTCGGTGATCTCGACGTCGAGACAAGACAGCGGGAAGCGGGTGGCCTTCGCGGCCTCGAGCACCTGCCTACCCAGCTCGGGCTGTTGGAACTGGCGGCCCGACAGGTTGATGGCGAGGCGCAGGTCCGGATGCAGCCGCTCTTGCCATTGCCGCACCTGGGCACAGGCCGTCTTGAAGAGCCAGGGCCCGATCGAGAGGATCAGCCCGGTCGCCTCGGCCATCGGGATGAAGTCGTGAGGCGACACGATCCCCACTCCGGGGCGTCGCCAGCGCAGCAAAGCCTCGACGCCCAGCGGCCGGCCGGTCGAAAGCTCCAGAATCGGCTGGTAGTAGACGACCAGCTCGTCGCGGGCGATCGCCTTCCGGAAGCCGTTCTCCATCTCGAGGCGTTCGATCGCGGTGGCGTTCATGGCGGCGGCGTAGACCGAGACGTTGTCGCGGCCCTGCTCCTTGGCCCGATACATCGCCGTGTCGGCATTCTTCACGAGCGCGTCGGGATCCGTCCCGTCGTCAGGGTAGAGGCTGATGCCGATGCTCGCGGTCACGAACAGCTCGGACTCGTCGATGCGGATCGGTTTGCGTACCGATTCGAGGATCTTCTTCGCGACGCCAACCACGTCCTCGGCGGTGCTGGCGTCGGGCAGCAGCAGGATGAACTCGTCGCCTCCCAGCCGCGCCACCGTGTCTTCGTCGCGCACCATGCTGGCGAGGCGCCGCGCGAGGGCCTTCAGCAGCCGGTCGCCGACGCTGTGGCCGAGCGAATCGTTGATGACCTTGAAGCGGTCGATGTCGAGGAACAGCACTCCCAGGCGGCGGCTGCGGCGAGCCGCCTGAGCCATCGCCAGCGTCAGCCGATCGGCGAACAGCAGCCGGTTTGGCAGGCCGGTGAGCGTGTCCTGATAGGCGAGGCTCGTGATCTGCGCCTCCGCGCGCTTGCGCTCGGTCACGTCGAAGGCCATGCCCATCACCGCGGGCTTCGCGCCGAACTCGATGACGCCCGCCGAGTAGTCGAGCCAGCGCTCCTCGCCGTCCTTGCGGATGATCCTCACCTCGTAGCGGCTCGGCACGCTCTCGCCGCGCTGGCGCGCGAGGCCGCGGCGCTGCGCCTCCTCGATCGACTCCTGATGCACGATCGTCCAGAACGAGGGCAGCCTCAGGAACTCCTCGCGCGAGTAGCCGCTGATCGCCGCGGTGGCCTCGTTCGCGTAGCGGAACTCTTCGCCCTGGTAGATGAAGATCGCCGCGGGCGCGGTGTCGGCGAGGGTCCGAAACTTTCCTTCGCTTTCGCGCAGCGCCTCTGCCGCACGCGTGCGGTCGATGGCCAAAGCCACGTGGCGCGAGACGAAGGTGAGCAGCTCGCGGTCCGCCTCGCTGTAGCGGATCGCCTCGCTGTAGCTCTGGATCGCGAGCACGCCGAAACTCGTCTCGCCGCGCTTGAGCGGCACGCCCAGCCAGTCGATCGAGGGCTGGCCGACCAGCTCTACCTCGCCGGCTTCGACGAGGCGGGCGAACTCCGCGGGCGGCGCCAGCAGCGCTTCGCCGGTCCTGAGCACGTATTCGGTCAAGCCCCGCAAGGGTTTCCGCATCGTCGGCAGGCCGTCGTCGACCTCCTCCACGTGGTAGGGAAAGGCGAGCGTGTCGCTGTGCTCGTCGTAGATCGCGATGTAGAGGTTCCGCGCGTACATGAACTCGCCGACGATGGCGTGGATCGTGGTGTAGAGCGAGGGCATGTCCGACACGGTGTCCGTGGCCTCGGCGATGCGGTAGAGGGCCGACTGCAGCCTCTCGGCACGCTTGCGGGTGGAGATGTCGCGGACGACACACACCAAGCCTCCGCCCGGTATCGCGGTCAGCGAGATCTCCTGGGGGAAGAGCGAGCCGTTGCGGCGCCGGCCCTCGGCCTCGCCGCGCCAGCGGCCTTCGATCCAGACCCGCGGCAGGATCTCGGTTTCGAGCCGGCGCACCTCCTCGGGTCCGTACAACACGCGCCAGCTCCGGCCGATCAGTTCGGCGGGGAGTTCGTAACCGTAGACGAGGGCGTGCGCCTCGTTCAGGAGCACGTAGTTGCCCTGGGCATCGAGGATCGCCATTCCGTCCATCGAGGCGTGGATCGCGAGGGACTGCTGGCGCAGCACCTCGTCCGAGATCAATTCGTCGCGCGAGGAGGCCAAGGCCCCGCAATGGTAGCGTATCCCGGTCTTCCCAGGCACAGGCCGACGCGGGGCGCCACACCGAGACCCAACGCGCCCAGAAGCCGGCCTCTACGTGCGTGACAGCGTGTCTCAGTCAGGACGTGCGGTGGCTAGAGCCTTTTCGAGCACGATGCCTGTGGCCTGCGCCGGGGGCTCGATTCCCAGCAACGCCGCGAGCGTCGGCGCGATGTCGATCTGGCGGATCTCGCCGAGGTCGACACCGGCGGCGACCCCCGGGCCTGCGATCGCGAAGGCCGCCCGCATAGACGCTTGTTCGGGTCCATACAGATGCTCGCCAGTCGGCTCACGCGACAACACCACCTCGCCGCGCAACGAGGCCGACGAGTAGTAGCCGGGGGCGAGGTCGACGTACAGGTCGCCGCCATGCGCTCCACCGATCGCCGGCTCGTGGACGCCCTCGCGGGGCTCGAGGATGGCCGTCACGATCGGACCGCCCGTTACGGGATCCGTGAGCGCGCGGAGCGCCGCCTTCAGCCGCTCCAGGACCTCGGCTTCCTCTTCCGGAGCGACAATGCCCTCCTTGCGATTGGTGCGGTTCACGAGGAAGTAGCCGGAATTACCCGGGAAATAGATCGCCTTCGTGCGGAACAGGTCGACACTGCCGTCGCGGGAAAGTGTCAGCAGGCCGGCCTTCTGGAGCGCCACGTTGAACTGGACGACGCGGTCGACACCGACGTGGCCGTGATCGCTCGCGACCGCGACGATCGCCTGGCCGCTCTGGTCGCGAATGCGCCCGAGAAAGCCGTCGACGACCGTGAGCCCTTGGTCGAGGAACGGCCGCAGGCGCTCCGCCAGCGGCGGGTCGTAACTGGGCAAGCCAGGGTCGAGCCGGCCGTACCACAAATGGAAGAACTCGTCTGGAAACGGCAGATATCCGATGAGTACCTCCCAGCGCGTGTGCTCGAACCCGAAGTCCACGAGCCGCGAGAACTCCCGGCTCACGAGGCGCACGGTTTCGAGATAGCGCGCCTCGGCGGTGCCGTCGCCGCCCATCCAGAGCGGCGGGCCCAGGGCGCCGTTCTCGTACAAGTCGTCCGCGGCGTTGCCGACGAACCCGCCGGCGGCTTTGAGGGCCGCGGCCTCGGCTAGCGGTCGGTTGCTTCTCAGGACCCCGACTTCGGCAAGATACAACACGAGGTCCGAGCCATTCGGCGACAAGGAGAAAAGCCGGAAGTGCAGGCCGACCTCGCCCTCACCTAGACGCACGGAAAGGTTGCCGAAGTTCGCCGGATCGCCCGGCTCGCGTGGCTTCAGCACGATCCCCGCGCCGCTGCGCTTGTCGGTCGCAAGATAAACGCTGTCGAAGCCGGAGATGGGATCGGCCGGGTCGTCGTACACGAGGCCATCCACCCGAGTTCCCGCTACCGTGAGATCGAAATCTCGGGCCGGGCCGACGTGGGCCGGGAGCGCTCCGCGCCAGCCGGCCGCAGCTCTCATGCGCAGCTCGGAACCCCGAAACACGGCGTGGGGTGCCTGACGGCTCTGATAGCCGTCGAAGAGCGTCAGTTGCCAGCCGAAGTTACCGCCGAAGCGCTTCTCTTCGAGGTACGGGCGGAACGGGTAGAGCTGCGTGGCGCCGACGACGCTGACGTCCAGCCCCTGCCGCGCGGCGCTCACCCAGAACGGCTCCGCCGTCAGCATCTCCGAGGTGAAGCCGCTACGGGCCGTGACGATCGAAGCACCCGGCACCGGCATCTCGATTCCGGCGATGCCGTTTTGGTCTGGCCAGGCGCCCGTGAACAGCGTCGCGTGGCCGGCGGGCGTCTTTGCCGGCCGGCTGGTCAGTGCGCGGCCCGGTGCACCTGCCGCGCGGATCGCCGCGAGGTTTGGCATCAGCCCGCGCGCCACCGCATCGTCCAGCGTCGGCGCCGCGCAGCCATCGAGGCTGACCAGGACCAGCTTCGCCCCCCGGCGCACGTATGGGAAGTGGAACGTGGGCAGCTCGGGCTCTCCGGCCTCCTGCCAGGCCCCGAGCCACAGCGACCCCAGACGCTCTGCCGCCCGGGCGAGCCGGCTGGCCAGGCGCTCGCCCTCGCGTTCGTAGAGGCGCGAGTAGTAGCGAGCATCGTAGCGGTCGTCTTCCGGCGTGTCGGCGAGGTTCCGCGCCCCGGCCGATTCCCGGTCCGACGCGAGGGTCGGAATCGAAGCCCGGTAGGACTCCCGCAGCGCCTCGAAGCACAGCCCGACAGGGTCGCGCTCGGCGCGAGCGGCAGACGGGTGGATGCGCCCGTCGAGCTGTCGTTCGAAGCGTTCGAAGAGCTCGCCTTCCCAGCGGGCGTGAAGACCTTTCTGGCCGGTGAGCTGTCCGTCGTAGTTGAGGATGGCGTGAAGCGGGACATGCGCGTCGCCGACGTAGTGTCCCAGGATCGCGGCCCGGGCGAGGATCCGCGCCGGATCGCGGCCGCGGAAGGCCAGCACCAGCTCGCGATAGGCTTCGGCCACGCGCCAGGGCACGCGGCCCCGGCTGACGGCGTCAGCTGCGTGCTTGGCAAGGTGCTGGGCCTCGACGATCGGGATATCGAAAGGCTCGCTACCGAAGGCGTCCATGTCGAGGAAATGGTTTGGCTCCTCGCCGGGCTTGCCAGCCGCGCGCCACAGATCCGGGTCGATCGCATGCTCGGCCAGGTAGTCGGCGTTGGCGACGAACAACGCCGCCAGCGGAGCGGGCAGCGTCTCGATCGCACGGCGGTTCAGATAGCGGTGAGCCGCAAAGCCCCAGGCGAACGCTGCCGGGGCCCAGGCGAGCAGCAGCGCGAGCGAGAAAGCGAGCCGCTTCAAGGCCGAGCTCCTCAGCGCAGGCCGAGCGAAAGCGAAATGTCCTGACCGTCTCGCAGCACCGTGGCCCGCAGCTCGGTCGCGCCCTGCAGGCGCGGCCAGAGCGCCAGCAGCGCGGGAAGGCCGTCGGTAGCCGTGTCGTTGATCTGGGTCAGCACGTCGCCGGGGCGCAGGCCGACCTCGCTCAGCAACGTACCCTCCGCCAGGCGGATCAGCCTGAGGCCGATGACGCGGCCACCTTCGCTCACCGGGCTGAGCGCAGTCTGCGCAAGGATGCGCGGCAACTCGGCGGCGAGGCGCTGCTCGACATCGAGGCGAGGCAGCGTGCGCTCGAGCGCCGCGGGCGCGGCCGCCTCGAGCCGCCTGGCGATCGTTCGCGCAGGCGTGGGCGCATGAGCAGTCGCGCCGGAAAGGACCAGAAGCACGCGATTGCCGTCGAATTCGAGCACGATGCGGCTCGCTTCGACTGCGACGATGCGGCCCCCGAATGCCGTCTCCCCGACGCGCGCGATCCGGCTTCTCCCGGCCGAGCGCAGCAACGCGAGGCTCGCCTCGGGTCTCGGGCTCAGCACCAGGCCGACGGCTGTCAGATCGGGCGGTGGGGCAGCCATCACGGCGAGCGCCAGCAACCACATAGGGCATTGAAGCTAGCCCACGAGGTTCCAGGGTGTCAATGCTATAGTCCCGGTCTCGATGCAGCCCTATCAGCTTCCTGCTCCACAGAAGCCGAAGGCTGAGGTTGTCGTCGGGCGCGCTCGGCGCTTCCTGCTCGCGACCTGGCGTGGCCGAATCCTGCTGCTGGCGCTCGCCGTCTGGTTGGCTTGGGCTCTGGGCGCGACGTTTCTCGAGGGGCCGGCCGAAGCGGCGGACGTCGTGCTCTGGCTCTACGCTGTGTGGGGCGGTTGGCGCCTGGGCCGCGTCACGCTGCGCCGGCTGCTGTGGCGGATTCGCACCAAGCTGCTCGTCTCCTATCTTTTCATCGCCGTGGTTCCGATCGTCCTGCTGGCGCTGCTGTTCGGCTTGGCGGGCCTGCTCCTCACCGGCTTGATCGGCTCGCACATGGTGACCACCGAGGTCGAGCGGGTGGCGGCCTCGCTCGAGGCCGCGAACCGCACGGCGCTGGCCGTGCTTGCGGCCTCGGCGGAGGGCCAGGCGGAGGTTGCGCTGGCTGCGCCACTGCGGGCAGCGTCGGAGGTCCACGCGGGCGTTCGGCACGTGCTGATGCGCCGAGGCGCGCGGCTGAGCGGATCGGCGGAGTTGCCTGAGAAGTTGCCTGCCTGGATCCAGGCCCCCGGCTTCGCCGGGCTGGTTCGCGCGGGGGACGCCGCCGTGATCCGCAGCGTGCGCACCACGCGTGACGGCTTCCTGCTGCTCGAGATCCCGCTCGACTCGAAGAGCTTCGCGGATTTCGAGAAGCGTACCGGGATCCGGCTTCTGAGCGTCGGTGGAAGCGTCAAGACCGGCCGCGACGGGGTCGAGATCAAGGTCGACGAAGCCGACGCGACCAGGCTCGAGTCCAGCGTCGAGCTGAAGGGCATGGCCTTCGTCGCCACCCCCGAGCGCGTGATCTGGGAGAGCGGCGAGCGCGAGAGCACTTCGATGGCCTTCGGGTATCAGCCTCTCGAGCTGATCCGCCACCTCTCGAGCGGTGGCCTCAACATGGCCGACCTGCTCGTCAAGGCGCTCGCCATCGTCGCCGTGATCTTTCTCGTGGTCTACGCGATCGCACTGCTGCTCGGCCTGCTGCTCGCGCGCTCGATCACGCGCGGCATCCACGCGCTGTCCGTGGGCACCGACAAGCTGCGTCAGGGCGACTTCGCTCACGAGATCAAGATTCACAGCAACGACCAACTCGGCGAGCTCGCGGAGCACTTCAACGTGATGGCCCGCGGCATCGAGGATCTGCTCCGGCAGCGGGCCGACAAGGAGCGCCTCGAGGAGGAGCTGCGCATCGCCCGCCAGATCCAGATGAGCCTGCTGCCGCCGCAGGGCGCCGTGAGCCTGCCGGGGCTGCGCATCGCTGCGCTGTGCCTGCCCGCGGCCGAAGTCGGAGGCGACTATTACGACCTCTTGCCGCTCTCGCCGAATCGGCTCGGCGTGTTGATCGCCGATGTCTCCGGCAAGGGCACCTCGGCGGCACTCTACATGGCGGAGCTCAAGGGCCTGGTGCTCTCGCTCTCGCGCATCTACGACTCGCCGGCCCTGCTGCTGATCGAGGCCAACAAGATCCTCGCGAGCAACATGGACCGCCACTCGTTCGTGACCATGACCTACGCCATCGTCGACGTCGGAGCCCGCAGCATGCGCTACGCCCGAGCGGGGCACAACCCGATCCTGCATCTCGAGGCGAAGACCGGCCGAACCAGGGTGCTGACGCCACCGGGCCTCGGCCTCGGCCTCGATCGGGGCGCGCGCTTCGAGGAGATCCTCGAGGAAGCCGAGGCCCCGCTCCACTCAGGCGACATCTTCTTCTTCTTCACCGATGGCCTGTCGGAGGCGATGAATGGCCGGGCGGAGCTGTTCGGCGAACAGCGCCTGCGCGAGATCCTCGAACAAAGCGAGCAGTTGTCGATGGAGGAGCTGAAGGAGCGGATCCTGGCCGAGATCCGCAGCTTCGTGGGCGAAGAAGCGCAACACGATGACATGACGCTCGTGATCCTGAAGGTGATATGACCCTGATGACTGCCGCGCTGCTCTCCGCTGATCTGGTCCTCGTCGGAGGGCGTGTCTGGCCAGGGGAGGGTCTGCCCGAGGGCACCGCGATCGCGATCGCGGGCGAGCGGGTGCTGGCCGTCGGCGATGACGCCGCCGTGCGTCGCTTCGTCGGGCCTCTCACGCGCGTCGTGGAACTGGCGGGACGGCTCGTGGTCCCCGGCTTCAACGACGCCCATGTCCACTTCCTCGACGGAGGCTTCGGGCTGCTCTCGGTCGACCTGCGTCCGGCGCGCGACGAAGCCGATTTCGCGAAGCGGCTCGGCGACCATGCGAAGGCCCTGCCGAGGGGCGCCTGGATCATGCAGGGGAACTGGGATCACGAAGCCTGGCCCTCGAAGGCGCTGCCGACCCGGCAACTGATCGATGCCGTCACACCCGAGCATCCGGTCTTCGTCAGCCGGCTCGACGGTCACATGGCCCTCGCCAACTCGCTCGCCCTGCGGCTCGCGGGCGTGACACGTGACACGCGGGACCCGGCCGGCGGCACGATCGTCCGGGATGCCTCGGGCGAGCCCACTGGCATCCTGAAGGACAACGCCGCGGAGTTCGTGTTCCGCGTCGTGCCCGAGGCCTCGCGCGAGATGAATCTGCGGGCGGCGCGCGCTGCGCTGGCGGAGGCGGCGCGGGTCGGCGTCACGACCATCCAGGACAACTCGGCGGTCGACGCCCTCCCGACCTACCAGCAGCTTCGCGCCCAGCGCGAGCTCACGGCCCGGATCTACGTCTGGCGTTACGCCGCAGCGTCGCTCGCGCCACTGCTCGCGACGGGTGTGCGAACCGGCCTGGGCGACGAGTGGATCCGCGTCGGCGCGCTCAAGATCCTGTCGGACGGCTCGATCGGTTCCGCAACTGCGGCGCTGTTCGAGCCCTTCGTCTCGAACCCCGCTTCCAGGGGCTTGCTGCTGCACACGCCCGAAGAGCTGCAGCGGCTGATCGGCGAGGCCGATGCCGCCGGCTTTCAGCTCGCTGTTCATGCCATCGGCGATCGGGCGAACAGCCTCGTCCTCGACGCCTTCGAGCGCGCAGCCGCGGCCGACGGGCCACGCGATCGGCGCTTGCGTATCGAGCACGCCCAGCACGTGCGCCCTGCCGACATCGCGCGCTTCAAGGCGCTCGGGGTGATCGCCTCGGTCCAGCCGTCGCACTGCATCGACGACATGCGTTTCGTCGAGAAACACGTGGGTCGGAGCCGCCTTGCCGACGCCTACCGGTGGAAGTCGTTTCTCGACGCCGGTGTCGCGCTGGCTTTTGGCACCGACTGGTTCGTCGAGCCCCTCGACCCGCGGCTGGGCTTGTATGCGGCGGTGACTCGGGAGTTCCCCGAGGGCGGCCCGGCCGGCGGCTTTCAGCCTCAGGAGAAGATCACGCTCGCGCAGGCCCTGGGCGCCTACACGCGCGGTTCTGCGTATGCTGAATTCGCCGAAACCCAAAAGGGCACGCTCGCGCCCGGCATGCTCGCCGACCTTGCGGTCTTCGAGAAGGACCTGTTCCGGATCCCGCCCCGGCAGATGCTGACTACTCCCGTGGACATGACCGTCGTCGGCGGCCGCGTCGTCTTCGAGCGGAATGGACGCTGAGCGCGAGGCGCGGCTCTCGGAGCTGGCGGCGCGCCTCGGCCACCGCTTCGCCAACCTCCGGCTTCTCGACCGCGCCTTGACCCACACCAGTTGCGCCTATGAGGCGGCCTCGGAATCGGTGCGCGACAACGAGGCCTTCGAATTCCTTGGCGACGCCGTGCTCGGCTTCGTCGTCTCCGAGCTGCTGCACCGGCACGACCCCGAGGGCGACGAGGGGACGAAGAGCCGGGCCCGGGCCGAGCTGATCTCCGAGGCCAGCCTCGGACCGCGTGCCGAGGGCCTGGGGTTGCCGGCGGTTCTGCTGCTCGGGCGCGGCGAGGAGAAGACCGGTGGACGGAGCAAGGCCGCGTTGTGGGCCGACGCCTTCGAGGCGGTGATCGCGGCGCTCTACCTCGACGGCGGGCTGCCGGCCGTCGCTCACCTCGTCGAGAGCCAGTTTGGGCGCGAGATCGAGGCAGGCGCGGTCCGAGGCGGGCCCGATCCGAAGAGTGCCCTCCAGGAACTCCTGCAAGGCCGAGGCGAAGGCCTGCCGGAATACCGCGTCCTGGCGGAGGAGGGTCCCGGGCATCGCCGCCGCTTTCGCGTGATGTGTCGAATCCAGGAACGCGACGTGGCCGAGGGCGAGGGCCCTTCGAAGAAAGCAGCTCAGCAAGACGCTGCCACGAAGGCGCTGAAGATCCTGGTTCTCTGAGCGGCTACTCGATCCAGCCGCCCCCGAGGCAGATCTGGCCGTCGTAGAAGACTGCCGCCTGGCCTGGCGTGATGGCGCGTTGCGGCGCATCGAAGTCGACGCGCACGCGGCCTTCGCCGAGCGGCGTGATCGCGGCCGGCGCTTCGGCATGTCGATAGCGGATCCGCACCTGGGCACGAAGCTCGTCCACGGGCTCCTCGATCGAGAGCCAGTTCACGCCGCGTGCAACGAGTGTCGTGCCCTCGAGCTCCGGCTCTTCTCCGACCACGACGGTGCGCGACTCGGGGATCACGCGCAGGACGTAGCGTGGCGTGGGTGTGGTGAGCCCGAGCCCCTTGCGCTGGCCCACGGTGAAGCGATGGATGCCTTGGTGCTGGCCGACGACGCGGCCCGCGGCGTCGACGATCGGGCCCGAGCGGTCGGCGGCAGGCGACTGCCGCTCGACGAAGCCGGCGTAGTCGCCATCGGGCACGAAGCAGATCTCCATGCTCTCGGCCTTGTCGGCGGTCGGCAGGCCGCGCTCTGCGGCGAGGCGTCGTACTTCGGACTTCTCAAGCCCCCCGACCGGAAACAGCGCGGTGCCAAGCTGCTCCTGAGTCAGCCCGAACAGGAAGTACGACTGGTCCTTGTTGTGATCGAGGCCTCGAAGCAGCACGTTCCGGCCCGTCGCGGGAGCGAAGCACTTGCGCGCGTAGTGGCCCGTCGCGACGTGAGCGACGCCCAGCTCGCGGGTGCGCGCCACCAGGCTCTCGAACTTCACCTCCGTGTTGCAGTGCGCGCAGGGCAAGGGCGTGCGGCCCTCCAGGTAGTCCTTGACGAAAGGCGACAGCACGCCGTCGTGGAACGAGCGCTCCAGGCTCATCACGTAGTGGGGAATCCCCAGGCGCCCCGCCACGGCCTTGGCGTCGTGCAGGTCGTCGAGTGCGCAACAACGCCCGAAGGAAGCACCCACGCCCTGGCTCTGGTCGTGGAGCTGCATCGAGATCCCGACGACCTCGTGGCCCTCGTCCTTGAGCAGCGCGGCGGCCACCGAGGAATCGACCCCTCCCGACATCGCGACGACGACACGCACGGCTTCAGTATAAGGCGCTTCGCGGAACACGGCCGATCTCAGGCGGCCTGGAATTCCGCCAGCACCGGGGCGTGGTCCGAGGGCTGCTTGCCCTTGCGCTGCTCGCGATCGATCGAGGCCGCGACGCAACTCTTCGCGAGCGGCGCGCTCGCGAAGATGTGGTCGATGCGCAGGCCGTTGTTCTTCGGAAACGCCAGCATCCGATAGTCCCACCAGGAAAAGCGTCCGGCCTCGGCGTGGTGCAGGCGGAAGCTGTCCACGAACCCCCAGGCGCGAATCGCTTCGAGCGCCGAGCGCACCTCCGGGTGGAACAGGACCGTGCCCTCCCAGGCCTTGGGGTCGTGGACGTCGCGCTCCTCGGGGGCCACGTTGAAATCGCCGCAAAGGGCGAGGCGCTCGTTCGGAGCATGGCAGTCCATGTAGCCGCGGAGTCGCTTCATCCACTCGAGCTTGAAGAGCCACTTGTCCGAGCCGACCTCGCCGCCGTTTGGGAAGTAGGCGGACAACACGCGCACGTCGGAGATACGCGCCGAGATGAGCCGTGACTGCGCATCGTCGCCGCCATCGCCGAGGCCGCGCCTCACGTCCTCGGCCGGAACGCGCGAGAGGATCGCGACGCCGTTGTAGGTCTTCTGGCCATGCACTGCGGCGTGATAGCCCGCGCCGCGAAGTGCCTCGTACGGGAAGGCCTCGTCGGCGACCTTCAACTCCTGCAGACACAGCACGTCCGGCTGGTGCGCGGCGAGCCAGGCGAGCAGGCGTTGCTCACGGGCGCGAATCGAGTTGACGTTCCATGTGGCGAGCTTCATGTGAGCGCGAGCGCTGCCTCGCGCAGCCGCTCGTAGGCGCGCCGCACATGCCGCTGCTCGGTGCGGATGTTGCCCACGGCCAGCCGCAGCACGGTCCGGCCCGCCAGCCGGGTGTGCGAGAGATAGGCCTCGCCCGTGGCGTTGACGCGCTCCATCACGGCCTCGTTGCGCCGGTCGACCTCGGGCTCCGAAACGCCCGCGAAGCGGGCCCTGAAGCAGACGACGGAGAGCGGCGACGGCGCCTGGATCTCGAACACCGGATCGGCCTCGAGCCAGGCGCGAAACAACTGCGCCAGGCGCACGTGCTCGCGGATGCGCGCGGCCAGACCCTCGTGGCCGAAGGCGCGAACCACCATCCACAGCTTCAAGGCGCGGAAGCGCCGGCCCAGGCTCACGCCGTAGTCCATGAGATTGGGGGCGACGTCCTCCTCCGCCGTGCGCAGGTAGTCCGGCACGAGGCTGAACGCGCGCCTCACGAGCTCGGGCCGCGGCGTATAGAGGACGGAGAGATCCACCGGCACGAACAACCACTTGTGCGGGTTCACCACGATCGAGTCGGCGCGCTCGGCCCCCGCGAGCACGAAGCGCAACTCCGGCGCCACCGCTGCCGATCCGCCGTACGCGGCGTCGACGTGCAGCCACAGGCTCTCGCGCTCGCAGATCTCGGCGATTTCGGGAACGGGGTCGATACTGGTTGTCGAGGTGGTGCCGGTCGTCGCGGTGACGGCGAAAGGCGTGAAGCCTGCCGCGCGGTCCTGCGCGATCGCCGCGGCGAGAGCCCGTGGGTCCATGCGGAAGGCGGCATCGCTCGAGATCGCGCGGAAGCCGTCCTGTCCGATGCCGAGCACGATGCCGGCCTTCTCGACGGACGAGTGCGCCTGATCAGAGGCGTACATCCTGAGGCGGGCCTGGCCTACCAGGCCCCGGCGTCGCGCCTCGAGCCCGGGCACGGCCTCGCGAGCCGCCGCGAGCGCCACGAGCGTCGATGCCGACGCCGTGTCCTGGATCACGCCGAACAACCCGGCCGGAAGCCCCAGCATCTGGCGCAGCCAGTCGAGCACCACGAGCTCGAGCTCCGTCGCGGCGGGCGACGTCTTCCAGAGCATGGCGTTGGCGTTGAAGGTCGCCGCCAGCATCTCGCCCAGGATCCCGGGAGCGGAAGAGGAGTTGGCGAAGTAGGCGAAGAAACCGGGATGGTTCCAGTGCGTGAGGCCCGGGACGATCAGCCGCTCGACGTCGCCCAGCAGCTGGTGGAGGGGCTCGGCCTGTTCGGGAGGTGTGTTTGGAAAGCCGGCCCGCACTTCACCCGGCCGGACCCGCGACAACACCGGCAGTCGCTCGCCCTCGACGAGGTAACGGGCGATCCAGTCCACGAAACGGTGCGCCTCGGCTCGGAAGGCCTCGATGTCGACGTCGCCGGTGTCGGCCAGCTATTCGACCTCGGTGACGATGAACATCAGCACGTGGCTGCCGATCCGGAACTCGTTGTGGTTGTTGAGCACGTGCTGCTCGATGCGGTCCATCTCCACGAAGGTGCCGTTCGTCGATCCCAGGTCGCGCAAAATCGCGTGCTCGCCCAGGATCTCCACAGCTGCGTGCACGCGCGAAGCCTCCGCGTCGTCAATTATGACGTCCGCGCCTGCCCGTCCGATCGTGTTCCGGACCTTGGTGAGCGGGAAGATCTGGCCGGTGGAGACGCCCTGCAGCACCGCCAGCGAATAGCGCTTGTCCCTGGGCAGTTCGACGAGCCCCGCCTTGAAGAGATCCCTGCCGGTCGAGGTCGCGTCTTCCGGGGCGACACCGGGGATGCGGCGCGCCTGCGTCTTGATCTTCTCGCTCGCTGGTGGTGGCTCGGCCGGAGCGGCTGCCGGGGGCGGCGATGCTGTTGCCGGCAACGCGCCGGGCGGCAGGGTCATGGCCCCCAGCAGCGGGTTGTCGATATCGATGGCGTTGCCGCATTTGGCGCACTTCGTGCGGGCGCTGGGCCGGTCGCCGAGCTTGGTTTCGTCGAACTTGTAACGAGCCGAGCAACTCGGGCAGACGATGATCATGCGCTCTCCATTGCCGTGCGCCGAGAGCATAATACGGAATCGAAAGTTTCGTGCTACGTTGAAACCGGACAACGGATTAGGAGGCACCGTGAGCGAAGGTCGCACCCTGCGGCTGGTCGATGACGACGAGAACGCCTCGGAAGACGACGTCGTCGTTGACGACGACGCCATCGCCGACGATACGGCAGTGGCAGACGACGACGATGACGACGATGACGATGACGATGACGAGGGCGAAGACGCGGACGAAGACGAGGAGGACGACGCGGAGGGCAAGAAGGAAGAGCAAGCGGACAAGGTTCGCTGGGACGAGCCCGAGGACTACGACGACGATGACGATGATGACGATGGTGACGACGACGACGGGACCGACGAGGAATAGCTAGAGCCGCCGCATGAGCCTCTCGACTCCGCTTCCGCTCCTCCCTCGCCCCGCCTGGATCAAGGCTCGAGCCCCCGGCGGCCCCAACTACGACCGGCTCACCGGCGTGATGCGGGAGTTGGGCCTCCACACCGTTTGCGAGGAGGCGCGGTGTCCGAACCTGGGCGATTGCTGGAACCGGGGCACGGCCACTTTCATGATTCTGGGCGACGTCTGCACGCGCGCCTGCGGATTTTGCGCCGTCAAGACCGGACTGCCCGGCCAGGCGCCCGATGCCGGAGAGCCGGGTCGCGTCGCCGACGCCGTGGCCCGAATGGGCCTGCGGCACGCCGTGATCACCTCCGTGAATCGCGACGATCAGCGCGACGGTGGCGCGGCCATTTTCGCCGCCTGCATTCGCGAGATCCGGGCCCGACTTCCGGGGTGTGCCGTCGAAGTGCTGATCCCTGACTTCAAGGGCGACTGGCAGGCGCTCGCTGTCGTGATCTCCGCGCGGCCCGAGATCCTGAACCACAATACCGAAACCGTGCCGCGCCTGTACCGCCAGGTCCGGCCCGGCGCCCGCTTCGAACGCTCGCTCGAATTGCTGCGCCGTTCCAAGCAGGCTGGCCTGCTGACCAAGAGTGGGATCATGCTCGGCCTGGGCGAGGAGTGGGGCGAGGTCGAGGATTGCATCCGTGCGATCCGAAGCTCTGGCGCCGACATTCTCACGGTGGGACAGTACCTTCGCCCCAGCCTCGAGCATCTGCCGCTCCAGCGTTACTACACGCCCGAGGAGTTCGCCTCGCTGCGCAGGTTCGCGCTGGGGCTGGGCTTCGGGCACGTGGAGTCGGGCCCGCTGGTGCGCTCCTCGTTCCACGCCGAGGAGCAGGTGCCGTAGGTGCTCCCCCCACGCCGCTCGTGTCGGGAGTGAATCCCGCCACTCGCTGCCTTGTGGCTTAGTACTTAGTGTTAGTCAAGGATGGGCGTGACGCGTCAGTGACGCGCCGTACAATCCGGAGGTGGCTCCGAGCTCGGAATCTTGAGCTTCAGTCCAGGTCCGCGCCCTTGGCCTCGTTCTCATTGGAGCCGCGGAGCAGGGCGCGACCGCGACCACGCGAGCCGAAGCCGAGGAAGGACAGCGACTTCATCCGCGACGGCAGCGTAGCACAACCGTCTCGCCCGCGTGCGGCGACACGTTCTGGTAGCAGCGTAGTAGCAGCCCAACGGCTACATGGTGGCGCGTATCGGCGTCACGAAAGCGACGCGACGATGCTGCGCCGAGGAAGCCACGGCGCACGCACCGCCGTCGCGGCGCGTGGCGCGCGGTGAGGAGGTCGGGGAGCGCCGCGACGGATGCGAGACGATGCGACCGTCGCGAGAGGGCGGAAGAGACGGGGTAGTGTCCTCGTTTCTCGGGTACGTTCCGCGCTCTGGCGCCCTACGGGGCGTGTGGCGGAACGCGAGCCCTTTAACGAACCTTACGCCCTCATCCCGCCGGCCCAAGCCGAAAAGCCTGCGGCCGAGTCGTCCTGAGTCTTACCAAGGATCGGGGGGAAGCTTCGGGCCGCAACGCCTTTAGCGCCCCGGGGACTCGGCGCTCTGCCAGTGTACCGCTGCCACCCGCTCCTGAGCCTGCTTGACGGCTATTGAGGACAGGTGCCGGGGGGGGGACACACCCTGCATCGGCAGACCGCATACATTTGGCTCCCCGAGAGGCACTTGCAGCAGGAGTAGGTGTAGCCGGAACATGCTACGTTGCAGCCCGTGGGAATATTGGGACAACCACCTATTCCGCACCCTGTGGAGGGGCAAGAGCCGGCACTGCAATCGTCATCCGGCGGACACTTGGTGTCTGGAGAAAGGACGTCGTAGTAGAAAGCGTCGGGCCACCCGGAATGGATGTCCGCTGCAGTCAGATCTGCCAAGCGTACGGACGACTCACCCGGGAACTGCACAAGCTCGATTCCGTCATGGTTAAGGAAGACCTCGAAGGGACCCTGCGGGTTCTCGCCGGGCCTGTCGGAGCCCTTCAACGCGAGAGACATGGCAAAGGAGGAACGCGGCGATACTAAGGTGAGCCGCCTGCCGTGCACGACGATCGCGGCCTGCTCCAGGTGGCGAGACCACGGCCCGGTCAGACGATCCGATGCGGTAAACAGAGCGAAGTAGTCCACGAGATCGTCCGACTGGCTTGCGTCAACCGCGACGAGGACTCTCCCAAGGGAATCCACGCCAACGACCGCGTCGCCCCTCAGCACTGTCGCCGAGTCGATTGGCGGGTTGCCTGGCGCGGGACTTGCGTTTCCAGCGAGAAACAGTGACAGGGCACAAATAACCGTTCGCGTCTTCGAAAAGGCACGCATAGTAGGCGAATTGTGTGGCTCCGGGGGGGGTGTGTCAAGAAAAAATGCGGAGGTCGCAGTACCGAAACCTCTGCTCTGCCCTCCCCGAATTCTACCCCTGGGTGTCCTCGGATTCTGGCAACGGAGCCCCGCGCACCCCCCCCGCGCGCGAGCCGCTCCCCCCAACCACTCCGCCCGCCTCAGGCGGCGTCCAACTTCCGCGTGAAGACGATGACCAGGCCCGGGACCACGATGGCGAGTGCCGAACCCAGCGTGAGCCAGGAAGCCAGCGCGTCGGCGGGCCGCGGCCAGCACACAGGTTGACGATCGTCCCGACTCCGTAGACGAGCGCTACCCACGAGAGGAGATGTACGAGAACGCTATCGAGAAGCCGGCCAATAGACCGAGGCTGCGCTTCAGCTCGGGCTTGTACCCGAGGCGTTGCGACGGCTCGTCGTCGCGGCGTCCGGCTCCCGGTTCGGACATTTCGGAAACGCGCGGATTCTATGCGCCCGCGGCGCGGCGAATCAACGCGCTGAGTTGACGGCGCGGAGGCGGCGCTGGCGCGCCACGGCCTCCTCCACGAGCAGGGCGGCGCGGTCGATCTCGGCTTGAGTCGTGCCACGTCCGAGCGAGAAGCGCAGCGACGACTGGACACGGCCCGCTGGCAAGCCCATGCCGCGCAACACGTGCGAGGGCTCGATGGCTCCCGCGGCGCACGCGGCGCCGGTCGAGACCGCGACCCCGGCCAGATCGAGGGCCATCAGCAGGCTCTCCGCGTCGCAGCCCTCGAAGGAGAGACTGGTGGTGTTCGGAACACGCGCCAACTCCCCGTTGCGGCGGCAGCCCTGTGTCGCGAGCAGCCGGGTCTCCAAAAGGTCGCGCAAGCTGGCGAGCCGCGGCGCTTCGCTTCCAAGTTCCGCTCGAGCGATCTGCGCCGCACGGCCGAAGCCCGCGATGCCGGCCACGTTCTCGGTTCCGGCCCGGCGGTTCCTTTCCTGCGAGCCGCCTCGAACGAGAGCCGTCAGGCGCGTACCCCGCTTCACGTAGAGCGCCCCCACGCCCTGCGGCCCGTACAGCTTGTGGGCCGAGACGGCCAGCGTATCGACATCGAGGCTGCCGACATCCAACGGAATCTTGCCGGCCGCCTGCACGCCATCGCAGTGGACGAGCACCCCGCGCGCGCGAGCGATGCGCACTGCGTCGGCGAGCGGCTGGATCACGCCGGTCTCGTTGTTCGCCAGCATCAGCGCGATGACCGCCGTCTCGTCGTCCACGACGCGGTTCAGCTCGTCGAGGTCGACCCGGCCATCCGCCGTCGCCCGGACGCTCACGGTCGGCACGCCCTCGGCCGCGAGCGCCCGCGCCGTGTTCGTGACGGCGTGATGCTCGATCGCCGCGTATATCAACCTGCGTCGCCCTGTGGCCGCGCCGGCGACGAGCCCGCGCAGCGCCATGTTGTCGGCCTCCGTGCCGCTGCCCGTGAAGACGATCTCGGCGGGCGCTGCGCCGAGCAGCGCGGCCACTTGTGCACGCGCCTGTTCTGCGGTAGCGCGGGCTCGCTGACCGAACCAGTGCAGGCTGGAGGCGTTGCCGAAACCCTCGCGCAAGACTGGCAACATCGCCTCCAGCACCCGGGGATCGAGCGGCGTCGTCGCGTTGTGGTCGAGATAGATGCGCTCCACACCTTCATTGTAGGGCGGCTGGAGTTAGAATCGACCGCAGCATGCGGCCCATCGTCGCGCTCCTCACGGATTTCGGGACGCGGGATCACTACGTCGGTGCCGTGAAGGGCGCGATCCTCGCGGCCGAGCCGGAGGCTCGACTCGTGGACCTCGTTCACGAGATACCGGCGCACGACGTGCAGGCGGGCGCTTACGCCCTGGAGGCTGCCTACCGCGCCTTCCCGGGCGGCTGCGTGTTCCTGTGCGTGGTGGACCCCGGCGTCGGCTCGTCGCGTCGCGCCCTGGCACTTGCGGCGGGCGGCTACTTCTTCGTCGGACCCGACAATGGCATCTTCACGCTCGTGCTGTCCGAGCATCCGCAGGCGGTGGTTCACGAGATCACGAACGCCGGCCTGTTCCGCCCCGACGTCTCGCCGACGTTTCACGCGCGCGATGTCTTCGGGCCGGTGGCGGCGCAGCTCGCCCGGGGCATGCCGCTGTCCGAGGTGGGCCCCGCGATTGGGGATCCGGTCGTGTTTCCCGTGGCAAGGCCTCGCCTCGTGGGCGAGCGCGTCTGGGAGGCGCCGGTCGTTCACGTGGATCGTTTCGGGAACCTGATCACGGCCTTCACCGCGATGGACGTCACGGCGATTCTGGCGGAATTCGGCGGAGATCCGACCGAGGTGTTGGTCGTGGTCGAGGGCATCATCATGCCGCTCGCGCGTACCTATTCGGACGTGGCCGAGGGCGAAGCGTGTGCGCTTCCCGGCAGTGCTCGGCGCCTCGAAGTGGCGATTCACCGGGGTAGTGCCAGCCGCGTTCTGGGCGCCTCCCGAGGCGCCCCGGTGAGGCTCAGGCGGGCCTGACGATGTGTTATCATTCGGCCTCTAAGTCATAGGTACGCTGAGGCATCCTGCATGAGGGAGGTTGTCGTCGCCGGGGCTGTTCGCACGCCCATCGGCAAGTTCGGCGGGTCCTTGTCCGGCCTCACCGCGGCCGAGTTGGGCGCCGCCGCCGTCGGCGAAACACTGCGACGCGCCGGAGTGCGCCCGGACCAGGTGGACGAAACGGTGTTCGGCTGCGCGCGTCAAGCAGGTGGCGGACCCAACGTGGCGCGCCAGGTCTCCTACCGAGCCGGGATTCCCCAGGAGGTCACCGCCTTCACGATCAACATGGCCTGCGGCAGCGGCCTCAAGGCGATCGAGCTTGCCTTCCGAGCGGTCCGCGACGGCGATGCCGACGTCGTGGTGGCCGGTGGCACCGAGTCGATGAGCCGGGTGCCCTACCTGCTCACAGGCGCCCGCTGGGGCTACCGCATGGGACACCAGCCGGCCGTGGACGCGATGTATCAAGACGGCTTCCAGTGCCCGCTGGCCGAGATGCTGATGGGCGAGACCGCCGAGCGACTCGCCCAGATCCACGGCATTGGCCGACAGGAGCAGGACGAGTTCGCGATGCGCAGCCAGGAGCGCGCCGCATCCGCCTGGAAGGCCGGCCGCTTCGACGCGGAGACCTTCGCCGTCAAGGTCCCGGGCAAGAAGGGCGACACAGAGTTCCGCCAGGACGAGCACTTTCGCGCCGGCAGCACCCTGGCAAGCCTCGCGCAGCTGCCGCCGGTGTTCAAGGAAGAGACCGGCACGGTGACCGCCGGCAACTCCTCGGGCATTACCGATGGCGCTGCCGCGATGGTCGTGATCGCGAAGGAGAAGGCGACGGCGCTGGGCGTGAGGCCCATGGCGCGGCTTCTGGGCGTGGCCGCCGCCGGTGTGGATCCCCACGTCATGGGCATCGGCGTCGTTCCGGCCACCCGCAAGCTGCTCTCCCGCCTCTCGCTGTGCCTCGAGGACTTCGACCTTGTCGAGGCCAACGAGGCCTTCGCGGCCCAGGTGATCGCCTGCGACCGCGAGCTGGGTTTCGCGCCGGAGAGGCTAAACGTCAACGGTGGCGCGATCGCGATCGGCCATCCGATCGGGGCCACCGGCGCCCGGATCTCGACCACGCTGCTCCACGAGATGGCTCGCCGGGGCGCCAGGCGCGGCCTCGCCACGCTGTGCATTAGTGGCGGCATGGGCCTGGCGGCCGCTTTCGAACGGATCGCATGAGGAACTGACGATGGCCGACTTCGAAGACGACCCGCACGACGCCGACAGCTACCCCACCAGCGCGCGCACCTATCAGTTCGTCCAGTTCGCGACGGTGGGGGGCGTGGCCCGGATCACCCTGAACCGGCCGCCCGCGAACGTCTTGTCGATGGAGCTGATGGAGGACCTGAACTCGGTCCTGGAATCCCTCGAGTACGAACGCGACGTGAAGCTGGTGGTGCTGACGGCGGCCGGGAAGTACTTCTCCGCCGGTTTCGAGATCGGCGATCACCTGGGCGATCGGGCCTATCTGATGCTCGAGGGATTGCGTCGCATCATCGAGAGTCTGGCCAAGGTGGACAAGCCAACCCTGGCCGTGGTCGCCGGCCCGGCCACCGGCGCGGGCAGCATCCTGGCTGCGGCTTGCGACATCGTCCTGGCGGGCGCACAGAATGCCAAGTTCGGGCATCCGGAAATCCGTGCCGGGGTCTTCAATACGGTGGCCGCGGCGCTCTTGCCGCACCTCGTCGGCCGCCGCAAGACCTATGACCTCTTGCTCGGTGGGCAGGTGTTGAGCGCCACCGACGCCGAGCGCATCGGCCTCATCTCGCGGGCGGTTCCCGACGACAAGCTCGATGCCGAGGCGGCCGCGCTGATCCAGCGCTTCGCCGAGTCGAGCGCCCCGGTGATGCAGTACACGCGCAAGGGCATCGCGGGTGGCGTCGATCTGCCCTTCCCGGAGGCCCTGCGCCACGCCGAGGACGTGTATCTGAACCAGCTGATGGCCACCGAGGACGCTGAGGAGGGGCTCCGGGCCATCATGGAGCAGCGCAAGCCCAACTGGAAGGACCGTTGAAAGGACCGTTGCAGTGATCGATTTCGAGTTGTCGGAAGAGCACCTCGCCGTCGAAAAGATGGTGCGCGACTGGGCCGCGAAGGAAGTGGCCCCGAAGATCCACGAGCTCGACCGCGCCCATCGCTTCGAGCGCGGATTCCTCAAGGGGATGGCCGAGTTGCAGCTGCTCGGGATCTGCATTCCCGAGGAATACGGCGGGGCGGGCATGGACTACCTGAGCTTGGGGCTCGTCTCCGAGGAGCTCGAGTACGTCGACACCCACCTGCGCGTGATCATGTCGGTGCACGTAGGCCTCAACTGCATGAGCCTATGGTGCTGGGGCTCCGAGGAGCAGAAGCGGAAGTACCTGGCTCCGCAGGCAAGGGGCGAGAAGATCGCGAGCTACGGCCTGACCGAGCCAAACGCCGGCTCCGACGCCGTCGGGATCCAGACGAGTGCTTTGAAGAAGGGCGACCGCTACGTGCTGAACGGGGAAAAGACCTGGATCAGCCTTGCCGACGTCGCTGACAATTTCCTCGTGGTCGCCTGGACCGACCAGGAGAAGAAGAAGAAGCGCGACCACAGCGGGCTCAGCGCCTTCATCGTGGAGCGCGCCTTCAAGGGCTTTAGTTCCTACCCGATGAAAGAGAAATGGGGGATCCTCGCCGGCAACACGGGGGGCTTCCACATGGCTGATCTCGAAGTTCCAGCCGAGAACCTGCTAGGCAAGGAGGGCGAGGGTTTCCGCATCGCCATGTTCGCCCTGGAGAGCGGCCGCTACACGGTCGCCGCCGGCGCCACCGGCTTGATCCGCGCCTGCCTCGACGCCTCGGTCGCCTACGCGAAGCAGCGCAAGACCTTCGGGGTCGCGATCGGCGAACACCAGCTGGTCAAGGAGATGATCGCCGAGATGGTCTCCGACTACGACGCGGCGCGCCTGCTGTGGCTGCGCGCCGGCTGGCTCAAGAACATAGGCAAGCGCAACACCCGCGAGACCTCGCTCGCCAAGTGGTTTGCCACCGTGAAGAGCGAGCGCGCGGCGTCGGACTGCGTCCAGATCCACGGCGGCAACGGCTACTCCGACGAGTATCCGGCCGGCCGTTTCTTTCGCAACGCCAAGGCCGCCGTCATCTACGAGGGCACCCGGGAGATCCACAAGCTGATGCAGGCCGACTACGCCCTGGGCTTCCGGCAGGACAGGCCCAGGCGCGTGGAGCTTCCCGCATATCGCCGCTAGGAATTTCCTGACAAACCTGGAGGAGCCGCTCGATGCATCGTGACGACCTGTCGATGGAGTTCGTGAGGGTGGTGGAACAGGCGGCCATCGCCGCCGCCCGCACCATGGGCCAGGGAGACCGCAAGTACTCGGACCAGGTGGCCGTCGAGTCGATGCGCAAGGAAATGGAGACCGTCGACATCGACGGCACCATCGTCATCGGCGAAGGCGAGCGAGACGAGGCGCCGATGCTGTTCATCGGCGAGAAAGTCGGCAAGGCGGGCAGCGTGCCCGTGGATATCGCCGTCGACCCGCTCGAGGGCACGAACCTGTGCGCCACCGGCGCGGCCAATGCCATCGCGGTGCTCGCGGCGTCGGAAAAAGGCGGCCTGCTTCACGCCCCGGACATCTACATGGACAAGCTGGTCGTCGGTCCCTCGTCGAAAGGGCAGGTCGACATCAACGCGCCCGTGGAGGACAACCTGAAGGCCATCGCGAAGGCCCTCGGTCGCGACGTCCACGACCTGGTGGTGATCGTCCTGGATCGTCCGCGCCATGAGAGGCTGATCGCCGAGATCCGCAAGTGCGGTGCGCGCATCCGCCTGATCGGCGACGGCGACCTCTCGGCCGGCATCACAGCTTCGGTCGTCGGCACCGGCGTCCACGCCGTGATGGGAACCGGCGGCGCGCCCGAGGGCGTGCTCACGGCGGCGGCCATGCGCTGCCTCAACGGCGAGATCCAGGCGAAGCTGGTGCTCACCAAGCCGTCCGACGCCGATCGGCTCAAGAAGATGGGCATCGTCGACCTCAACAAGGTGTACCAGACCGAGGAACTGGCACCCGGCAAGAACGTGATCTTCGCCGCGGCCGGAGTGACCGATGGAACGCTGCTGAAGGGCGTGCGTTTCTTCGGCGACGGGATTCGGACCCACAGCCTCTTGATGATGACCGTGCCCCACCAGGTCCGCTTCGTCGACACGATCCACGCGAAGGACGATCCGGGGGTCAAGATCCGGTTCTAGGGAATGTGGTGCGCGTTTTCGGACGGCACCATAAGTAGGGGACTCCTGTGTTGACGCTCACTTAGTCGCAAGCCCCTAATTTTCCTCTTGACATCAATCTCCGCCTTTGCTAGCTTCACGTAGCACTTTAACTCTGTTTCGTAAGTATGGGTCTCGCCACGGTTCCGAAATTCGGGGGTCGCGGCGAGAGGGCAGACGGAGCGGTCGGAACAAGGGCCGTTTGTAAACCGGGAGAGGCGCCCGTGGGCTTGTTCGGCAAGAAAAAGGGTCTGGTCGGCCTCGACATCGGATCTTCGGCCATCAAGGTCGTGGAACTCAAGGCCGGCGGCAAGGGCGGTGCCGAGTACCAGTTGACGAACATCGGCATCGAGCCGCTTCCGCCGGAAGCCATCGTGGACGGCGCCATCATGGACTCAGGCGCGGTCATCGATGGGATCCAGCGGCTCTTCGCGGCGCAGAAGATCAAGACGCCCGACGTCTGCACCGGCGTTTCGGGCAACGCGGTGATCGTCAAGAAAATCAGCCTGCCCCAGATGAGCACCGAGGAACTCTCGGAATCGATTCACTGGGAGGCCGAGCAGTACATCCCGTTCGACATCCAGGACGTCTCGATCGACTACGAGGTCATCGACGGCGGCGGAGCGGGCGGGAACATGGACGTGCTGCTGGTCGCGGTCAAGAAGGACAAGATCAGCGACTACACCTCCGTGATCACGCAGGCGGGCAAGTCGCCCCAGATCGTGGACGTCGACGTGTTTGCCTTGCAGAACTGCTACGAGGTCAACTACGGCTCCGATCCGGGCCGGGTGCTTGCGCTGCTCAACGTGGGCGCGTCCATCATGAACATCAACATCGTCAAGGGCGGCACCTCGATCTTCAACCGCGACATCGCCGTCGGGGGCAACCAATACACCGACGCGATCCAGAAGGACCTGAACCTCTCCTTCGACCAGGCCGAGAGCCTGAAGCGAGGGGGCCGGGTCGAGGGCGCGGCCGTCGAGAACCTGCAGCCTATCCTGCAGGCCGTCTCCGAGAACATCGCACTCGAGATCCAGAAGACCTTCGACTTCTTCAAGGCCACGAGCTCCGAAGACCGCATCGACCGGATCTTCCTTTCGGGCGGCACCTCGAAGGTGCAGGGCCTGAAGGATCTCATCGGCGAGCGCTTCGATGCTGGGGTGGAGATCATGAACCCCTTCAACAACGTCACCTACAACCCACGGGACTTCGACCCCGACTTCATCAGTGAGTTCGGGTCCTCGGCGGCCATCGCCGTCGGCCTGGCCGTGAGAAGGATGGGCGACCGATGATCCGCATAAACCTCCTGGCGGCCGACCGCCCGACTGTGAAGAAGGGGCCGCGGGTAGCGCCGGGCGCGTTCCAGGCTTATCTGATCCTGGCGCTCTTCGCGGGCGGCGCACTCTTGGCGTGTGCCGGCGCCTGGTGGCTGAAGAGCGCCTCGATCGAGGAACTTGACGAGAAGATCGCGGCGGGCAAGAAGCGCCAGGCCGAGTTGCAGGCGATCAAGCTCCAGGTGGACCAGTTCCTGCTGAAGAAGCGGATCCTCGACGCCAAGGTGAAACTCATCGAGCAGTTGAAGGCCCAGCAGTCCGGGCCCGTTCACATGCTCGACGAAATCTCGAAAGCGCTGCCCGACTTCGTCTGGCTCACCGACCTAACCCAGCAGGGAAGCGTGCTGAATTTCCGAGGCGAGAGCAACGGCCTCACCGCCGTCGCCGACCTCATCAGCAACCTGCAGCGCAGCGGCTGGTTCCCAAGGGTCGACCTCGCGAATAGCACCCAGAACCCCGCCGGGGTCGTCAGCTTCGGTCTCCAGGCGGAATTCAAGAACGCTGCGCCCGAGGCCAATCCAGCGGCCGCAGCCGCCCAGAAGCCTTAAGGGAGAGCGAGCGATGGCCGACAACCCCTACACCAAGCTCCCGATTCTAGGCCAACTCGGCGTGGCGGCAGCCCTGACGGTCTTGATCTTTGGCGGCTTCTATTACTTCCTCTGGGACGACATGAATATCCAGGAGAAGCAGCGGACCGACCAGCTCGGCGCCTTGCAAAGCGACATTCGCAGCCTCGAGGTGACCGCCAACAAGCTGCAGGAATTCCAGCGAGAGGTGGCCTTGCGCGAGGCCAAGCTCGAGACGCTGAAGCGGATCCTGCCGGCGGACAAGGAAACCCCGGAGTTGATGAAGAAGGTTCAGTACCTGGCCGCCCAGTCGAACCTGATCATCCGCAGGTTCACGCCGGGCGCGACCGTCCGCAAGGAGTTCCCGCTGGAAGGGCAAGCACCCCCTAAGCCGGGCGCCGCGAAGCAGCCCCCTGCGAGCAACGAGTACTACCAGGAATGGCCGATCAACGTCGACGTCGAGGGTACCTACCACAACCTCGGCCTCTTCTTCGATCGCGTCGGACGCCTGTCCCGGCTGGTAAACGTGGGCAACCTGAACGTCAAGGCGCAGTCGACGCCGCGACCTTCGAACACCATCAACGTCTCCTGCGTGGCCACGACCTTCGTCTACGTCGAGGCCCCGCCCGCGCCCAGCACGGCGCCTGCGGGAGCGAAGTGATGAGGCCCTCCATGACGCTTCGCGCCCTGCCGCTGGTCGCGCTCATCGCGTGGCCCCTGACGGCTCAAACGCCGCCCGGCTTCCAAGCCAGCGGGGCCGCTGGCGATGCCGGACCGGACACCATCAAGCGAATCCTGGACCAGGAGCTCGAGCCCGCGCCCGGTGGCTACACCTACAACCCCCAGGGACGCCGCGACCCGTTCGTGAGCCTGCTCAAGCCCGTCGGTCCTCAGGGTACGCCGGGGCAAAGGCCGCCCGGAATGTCCGGGTTCCTGATCCAGGAAATCGCGCTCAAGGGCGTCGTGAAGCAGACCGGCCAGGGCTATGGCGCCGGCGACAAGCCCGGCTACATCGCGATGTTCCTGGGCACGGATGGAAAATCCTACTTCGTCAACGTTGGGCAGCGCCTGTTCGACGGCGAGATCATCGCGATCGACGCCGCGAACGTCACCTTCCGGCAGGAGGTCACCGATCCCCTGTCTCCGGTGAGGACCCGAGAGATCAAGCAGTCACTGTACCAGTCCGAGGAGGCTAGGCAATGAGGGCCAAGCTCACTTGGGCGATCCTGGCGACGGCCTTCGTCCTGGCCACGACCGGGACGCCCGCGTCAGCGCAGGACCGCGCCGCAACGATGATCTCCGACATTCGCCAGGAGACCACCGAGCGGTCGACTCGTCTCTCGATCGAGTCGAGCGGACCCCTGGCTTACACCTACTACAGCCCCGACCCGCTCACGCTGGTGGTGGATATCCCAGAGGTGGATGCCTCGAAGGTTCCGTCCCGCATCAACGTGGGTTCGCATGAGGTCGAGTCGTTGCGCGTTACCGCCCTGGCGCGCGCAGACGGCCGCAGCCTCACGCGCATAGAGGTGAGGCTCGCCAGCCTGGTCCCGTATCAGATCTACTCCAAGGACAAGAGCCTGAATCTCGTCTTCGAGCGACCGGCGCAGCTTGCAGTCGGGGCACCGCTCCCCGCGCAGCTCGTGGAGAGCGCGCCAGTCGTGGAGACGGCGGCGTTGCCAGCGGCCGAGCCGGCAGCGTCGGCCGAGGTGGTCGAAGCGCCCACTCGCCAACCGGAGCCAGTGCGGACCGCCTCCCGCCCGGCCACGCGCATCCTGGGCGTAGCTCAGAGCCACGAGGATGGCAATCTGGCGATTACCGTCACGGCCGACGGCGCGCTCCGCTATCAGGACTTTTTCCTGGGCAACCCGGACCGCTTGGTCGTCGATTTCAAGGACGTGACGAGCCGGGTGCCCCTGAAGCAGATGGACGTGGCCCAGGGCCCCGTTCGCAGGGTGCGGATCGCCCAGTTCAGCGCGGCCTCGCCCAAGGTGGCGCGGCTCGTGCTGGACCTCTCCTCGCGAGCGCCCTACCGGGTGGTCGAGGGGCGCGACGGCCTGAAGATCGTGTTCGGCGAGGGCCACGCGCCCAGCCCGGCTCCGCTGGCCGCGCTGCGCGCCGAGGCCCTTTCCGAGCCGGCCCCCGCGTCCGCCCCCGCCATCGTCGCCCCGCTGGCAGCGGTGAAGGCGGCCGCCACCCAGGCCATCCCCGCACTGGCGCTGCCGCCCCTGCCAGAGCCGCAGATGCCGTCGAAAGAGATCTTCGAGGCCCGCACCGTCGGGCCCGCGGAGAAGGTCTACACTGGCCATCCGATCAGCCTCGACTTCAAGGACGGCGACCTCCAGGACATCTTCCGACTCTTCGCCGACATCAGCGGCCTGAACGTCGTCGTCAACCCGGGCGTCGGCGGCAAGGTGACGCTCAAACTGGTCGAGTTGCCTTGGGACCAGGCGCTCGACCTGATCCTGAAGACCAACGGGCTCGGCAAGACGATCGACGGCAACGTAATCCGCATCGCACGCCTCTCCGACCTCCAGAAGGAAGAGAGCGATCTGCGCAAGCTCAAGGAAGAGCAGGCGCTGGCCGGCGAAACGATCGTCTGGCGGAAGCCGCTCTCCTACGCGAAGGCAGCGGAAATGGAACCGACGATCCGCAAGGTGGCGCTCTCCGCCCGCGGCACCATCACGCTCGACACCCGCACCAACACGATGATCATCACCGACCTCGCCGCCAACATCGAGAAGGCGAAGGACCTCATTGCGGACCTCGATCGCGCCACGCCCCAGGTCGAGATCGAGGCGCGGATCGTCGTCACGAACCGGAACTTCACGCGCGATCTCGGCATCCAGTGGGGCTTCCTGAACCAGCAGACGCCCCAGTTCGCCACCACGACCACCCAGGGTTTCCCGCACTCGATCGTCCTGAACGGGCAGGGTGTCCCTGGCGGCGGCCTGCCTGCGAACCAGGCAGGCGTCGCCTCGAGCGCGGGCATCGGGACGGCCAGCCGCGGTTACGCGATCAACCTCCCGGCGACGGGCTTCAACTCAGCGATCGGAGTGTCGCTGGGTAACCTGCTGGGCAACTTCAACCTGGACGCGGCGCTCACGGCGCTCGAGCGTCAGGGCCGCGGGCGCCTGCTCTCGACACCCAAGGTCACCACTCAGAACAACCAGGAGGCCACGATCGAGCAGGGCGTCCAGATTCCGATCCAGACCGTCGCCAACAACACGGTTACGGTCCAGTTCAAGAATGCGACGCTGACGCTCAAGGTGACGCCCCAGATCACGGAGGCGAATACCGTCATTCTCAACATCGACGTGCAAAACAACACGGCTGACTTCGCCAACCTGGTCAACGGCATCCCGCCGATCAACACGCAGGCCGCCAAGACCAACGTGCTGGTCCGGGACGGCGCGACGACCGTGATCGGCGGTATCTACCAGAGCAACGAGCAGACCGCTCAGCAATCGACGCCGTTCCTCTCGAAGATCCCGCTGCTCGGGTATCTGTTCCGCAACCGCTTCGTCACGACCTCCAACAACGAACTGCTGCTGTTCATCACGCCCCGGATCATCAAGTGAGGGGTGAGCTCATGAGAGGACGCGATGCACAGCTCAACCAGTCGCGGAGGAAGGTTATGAAGGCAGTCAAGCTGTGTGGGGTGGTGGCACTGGGCGCTTTGGTGCTGAGCGGCTGCACACCCTCCTGGGCAAAGAACGGCGCCACGGACGTCGTGCTGCTGATGACGGGGATCAATAACGGGGAGCCGCTGGATTCCGATGTCCAGACCAGCAACGGCACCGTGTGCCCGGACCTGGTCCCGCTGCGCCTGGAGAATCACTTCAAGAACCCCAACGTGACCAACACCGGCTTCCGGCACGACTTCACGGTGGAGCGATACGAAGTGCGCTACTTCCGTTCCGACGGGCTGAACACGCCCGGCCTGGACGTGCCCTACCCGATCAGCGGAAACCTGGCCCATGAAATCCAGACGGAGAGCGCCGCGACGCTCAACCTGGAGGTCGTGCGCCGGCAGGCCAAGCTGGAACCCCCGCTCAGCAATCTGAGGGGCGGCGGCGGACTGCTGATCGTCACGATGTTCGCGGAGGTCACGCTGCACGCGCGCACCACGACGGGTGACGTCACGAACCCGGTCTCGGCGCGCCTCCAGATCGACTTCGCCGATTTCGGCGATACCAACACAGCCTGCCCGAACCAGTAGGGGCACTCATGCGCGTTACGAGCAGCCACACGAGTCCGCGGTCACGCACTGATTCGAATCTCGAGGGTACTATTATGACGAGACATGAGGTCGCCTCCCGGCGCGGGCGCAGTGTGGCGGTGGCTGCGCTCAGCCTGCTGCTCGCCCACGCGGGCTGTGGCCTGGGCAAGGTCAGCGTCCCCGAACTGACCGGGCCCGCGACACTGGCCTTGTCGCTGCTGCTGAACATCAGCCCCGACGTGCTCACAGCCAACGCCGTGAGCACGGCTTCGGTACGGGCGCGGCTGCGTGGACCCGACGGTGGCCCCCTCTCGGGTCATGAGGTCTTCTTCCAGATCACGGACGCCAGCGGAGCTCCCGCGGCGATCGGGCAGCTCGGACCCACCAGCGACCGTGTGCCAAACAACCGTGGACCCGAGGTCACCGAGCGAACCGGGGCCGACGGCATCGCGGAGGTCATCTACCGGGTGCCGGAGCGCATCTCCTTCAACGCCGTCCAGCGAATCCTGATCTCGGCCCGGCTTGTCGGCAACGATGCGAACGGGCAAACGTACAAGTCGGTGGCGTTGGAACTGAGACCCGCGGAGGCGTCCGTCTTCCCGGCAAACCCGGACAACGCTGCACCGACCTGCGACTTCATCGTTACCCCTCCAGCGGGGCCGTACAGTGTGGGCTCCACGATCCGGATGCAGAGCACGTCCTTCGACAAGGACGGCAGCATCATCCGGTACTTCTGGGACTTCGGGGACGGTTCGTCCGAGGACGGAAAGACTGAAGTGGACCACGCCTACAACCGCCCCGGCAGCTACGACGTCACCCACGTCTGTACCGACGACAACGGTGCTCAGGGCCTGAAGACCCTGACCCTGACGATCGTCCCCTAGTCCGGGGCAACTCCGTCGCCTTCTGCGGTCCCGAATCCCATAGAATGGGGCTCGGGACCGCTCGCTACTTCAGAGGAACGCGTGGCCGACAACCCCCGCATTGATGAGCTTCGAAAGCGCCTCGAGAAGGAGCCGGGGTCGCGCCTCTTCGCGCAACTTGCGGAAGAGTTGCGCAAGAGCGGCGAACTGGGCGAGGCGATCGAGGTGTGCCGTGCGGGCCTCGAGAAGCAGCCTGGCTACTGGCCGGCACGGATGACCCTGGGCAGGGCGCTAGGGGAAAGCGGCGACCTCGAAGGTGCGCGTCCGGAGTTCGAGGCGGTCCTGAAGGCGGCGCCCGACAACATCCTGGCCAGCCGACTGCTAGGCGAGAGCCTGGAGGGGAGCGGGGACCTTCCGGGCGCCGCGAAGCGCTACCGAGCGGCCCTGAGCCTGGCGCCAGGCGACAAGCAGGTGCAGACGCGACTGAACGCGGTGGAGGCGCTCCTGAAGGCTCCGCCGCCGGCGCCGGCTCCCGCCCCCCCCCCGCTGGCGTCGGAGGCGCCCATCCCGCGGGTGGCGGCCGAGGAGAGCTTCGAGTTGGAATCGGCGTCCGAGTCCTTCGCCTCGAGGCCGGTTCCGCCGCCGGAGCCGGAAGCCGAGCCTGTCCTGGTTCGGGGGACGCCGGACTTCGGCGCCCCGGAAGGCGTCACGGCTGAGCCGCCTATTCAAACAGCGGGACCGGCCGGGGCTGGGCCGCCAGTCGCCTCGGTAGCGCCCGAGCCAGCGGCCCTTTCGGCCTTCGACCTCGACGCAGGGCTGCCCCCCGTAGCGCCCGCGGTGACCGAAGCGGCACCCCCCCCAGCCCCGTCGGAGTCGCCGGAGGAGCCCGTGGCCGAGCTGGCCTCCTCGACCCTGGCGGAGCTGTATTTCAACCAGGGCTTCACCGACAAGGCGATCGACGTCTATGGGCAGCTTCTCGAGCGTGAGCCGACGAACGAGCGGGCCCGGTCGCGCGCCGCGGAACTGCAAGCTCTCGAGAGGCACCTGAGAGCCGAGGAGCAGCGCTCGCCAGCCGTAGCGGCCTCCGCGCCCCAGGATCCTCGCGCAATTCGGCGCGCCGCCATCGAACGCACGATCGCCCGGCTCGAAGCGATGCTCGCGGCGGTCAGAAGGGACTAGCCCTGATATGTCCGGATTCAGCGACGCCTTGAGACAGATCGCGGAGCGGGTTCCAGAGAGCCAGGTCCTCATGATCATGGGAACCGACGGGATACCCATCGAGAAGCTGGTGATCCGGCCCGACCCGAACATGGAGGCGGTCGCGGCCGAGTACACGAGCCTGCTCCGAGCGAGCGTGAGCGCGGCGGCTGATACCGGCCTGGGCGCCCTCAACGAACTGGCGGTGGTGACGGAAAGGATGACGACGCTGCTCATCGCCATCACGCCCGAGTATTTCCTGTTTGCGGCCCTCGCACCCGGCGCCATCGCCGGCCGGGCGCGATTTGCGATGCGCGTTGCCAGTCTGGCGCTCGAGAAGGAGTTCGTTTGACACCCCTGATTGGGGTTTCTATAGTGCCTGCACGATGAATCGGCGGGCGTGCCATTGAACCTGGAAGAGCTCAAGGCTCTGCTCCAGATTCTTGAAGAGCGGGCGATCACGGAGTTCGAGTTGGAGGAGGAGAACCTCAAGCTCAGGGTCCGGAAAGGCAGCGCGGCCCAGACCACGCCGGTGGTGCACGCGGTGCCACCGCCGGTGGCTGTCCTGCCCGCAGCAGGCCCGCTCGCCGTAACCACGATCTCTCAGGCCCCCGCCTTGGCCGAGGCTGCCGGGGCCGACCTCGCCCTCGCCCTCGTGAAGAGTCCGATCGTAGGCACCTTCTATCGCTCACCCGACCCGGCCTCGCCGCCCTTCGTCAAGGAGGGCGACCCGATCCGCGTCGGCCAGGTTCTCTGTATCATCGAGGCGATGAAGCTGATGAACGAGATCGAAGCCGAGGTGGCGGGGGAGCTCGTGAAGATCCACAAGGAAAGCGGTCAGCCCGTCCAATACGGAGAAACCCTCTTCTCCGTGAGGCTCGCCCCCTAGGAGGCCTTCTGCACAAGCAGCCGAAGAGCAGCGAGCGCCCGATCCACTCGGGCGTGAACGACGTAGGGGGGAGCCCGAAGGGCGCGCGGGGGTGTGTGGCGCCGTACCCCCCCGAGTTTTCTTAAGGCAACGATCCGTCTGCCTGAGCGATGTTCAAGAAGATTCTGATCGCCAATCGCGGCGAGATCGCGCTGCGCGTGATCTGGGCCTGCAAGGAGCTCGGCGTCAAGACCGTCGCGGTCTATTCCGAGGCCGACCGCGACTCGCTCCACGTGCGCTTCGCCGACCAGGCTGTCTGCATCGGCCCCCCGCGCAGCATCGAGTCGTACCTCAACATTCCGGCGATCATCAGCGCCGCCGAGGTGACGGGTTCCGACGCGATCCATCCCGGCTATGGCTTCTTGTCCGAATCCAGCTACCTCGCCGAGATCTGCGAGGCGTGCAAGATCAAGTTCATCGGGCCCGGTCCCCAGGCGATCCGGCTCATGGGTGACAAGAGCCGCGCCAAGAAGGCCATGATGAAGGCGGGCGTGCCCGTCATTCCGGGCTCTCCGGGAGTCGTCGAGGACGAGGAGAAGGCGAGCCGGGTGGCCCAGGAGACGGGCCTGCCGGTGATCCTCAAGGCCTCGGCCGGCGGCGGCGGCCGGGGCATGCGCATCGTACGCGAGCTGGCAGAGCTGCCGAGCGCCTTCAAGGCAGCCCAGACCGAAGCGCAGGCGGCTTTCGGCGTGCCGGACGTCTACATCGAAAAGTACGTCGAGGGTCCGCGCCACGTCGAGATTCAGATCATGGCCGACAGCCGCGGCAACGTGGTGCACCTGGGCGAGCGCGAGTGCTCGATCCAGAGACGCCACCAGAAGCTGATCGAAGAGTCGCCTTCGCCCGTGATGACCGAGCGGCTGCGACGGCGCATGGGCCGCGCAGCCGTCGAAGCCGCGGCTGCGGTGCAGTACGTGAACGCCGGCACCATCGAGTTCCTGCTCGACGCCTCCGGCAACTACTACTTCATGGAGATGAACACCCGCATCCAGGTCGAGCACGGCGTCACCGAGCTGGTGACGGGCCGCGACCTCGTGAAGGAGCAGATCCTGGTGGCTTCGGGCGAGGCGCTGTCCTTCGCGCAGAAGGACATCGTCTTCAGCGGCCACGCCATCGAGTGTCGGGTGAACGCCGAGGACCCGAAGACCTTCGTGCCGTCGCCCGGTACGATCCGCTACTTCAACCTCCCAGGCGGACCCGGCGTGCGCGTCGACACCGCGGCGCACGAAGGCTGCGAGATCTCGCCCTACTACGACAGCATGATCGCCAAACTCATGGTCCACGGCCGCGACCGTCGCGAGGCCATCGCGCGGATGAAGCGCTGCCTCGACGGGATGATCGTCGAGGGCGTCAAGACCACCATTCCGCTGCACCGCCGCATCATGGACGACCCCGACTTCCAGGCGGGCCGGCTCTCGACGAAGTTCATGGAGCGCTTCCAGGAGCCGAAGAAGAAGCCCCCATCCGAGCGCTGAGCCTCATGCGCGAGGCAGAAGGCCCAGTTCCAGGCGACGCCGCGCTCGACGCCGGTCCCCGCTGGCTGCCGCTACTGCTCGTATTCGTGTCGCTTGCGCCGAACCTGCGCTCCGCGCTGCCAGGGCTGACGTATTACCTGCGCGACTTCAGCCTGACGTTCTACCCGCTGCGTGAATTTTTCGTGAGCGAGTTGCGCCGCGGCCACTGGCCCTTCTGGAACCCCTATCTGCACGAGGGCTCGGCGCTGCTCCCGACCCTGTATCCGCCCGAGTTCCTGCAAGTCCTCTGGCCCGGCCCGGCGATGGCCTCCTGGTTTCTGACGCTCCACCTGCCCCTCGCGGCCCTGGGGGCTTACGCTCTGGCTCGTGAGCTTGGAGCCGACCGCGGCGGAGCCTTCGTTGCCGGGGCGCTGTTCTCGATGGGCGGTTTCAGCCTCTCCTGTCTCAACCTCTACTGTTTTCTCCAGGCGCTGGCCCTGACGCCATTCGTAGCGCTGGGGTTCCGCCGGGCGGCCCTGCGTGGCGGCCGAGCGGTTCCCGTCGCCGCCTTGCTGCTGGGCCTCGCCATCACGACTCTCGCGATCGAGTTCGTCGCGCAGGCCGTGGGCCTGGGCGTGATGCTGGGTCTGGCTGCCTGGCCCAGCGGCAAGGGCGCGGCGAGAATGGCCGCCGCTGCCCTGCTGGGCCTGGGCCTTGCCAGCCTGCCGATCC
>JAQBHI010000157.1:0-10990 GCA_032127875.1 Acidobacteriota bacterium | reverse complement strand
CCGCAGCAGGTAGCGGCCTCGAGCTGCTGGCACAGAACCCCGATCACGGCGAGGCGCTCCCCGCGCGCCAGCAGCTCGGGCACAAGCGGCGACGTGACGGGCAACGACTGCAGTAGGCGGTGGACCTCCTCGGCCTCGCGGCGCACGTCCTCCCATACGACCACATCGACGCGCGGCGCGGCGATGCCGTCAGCCACGTGCCTGCTCCTCGCGGATCGTGCGGGCCTCGGCAGCCCATCCGGTCGCTTGCTGCACTCGCCGCTCGCTCACGACCGCACCCGCACGCGGCGAGAAGCGACGATGGTCAGCGCCGGAAGATCGGCCGCCGGCCGCGGTGTGCCGAGGTAGATCGGCGTGCCGACCACCAGAGCCTTGACCTCGGTAGCGGTCAGATCGCCGAGCGTCGCTCTGATGACAACGCTGGTGAGCACCACGTCGGCCTCGAATCGATCCCCGACCCGCAGGCGCAGTGGTTTCGTGGTGTCGATCGGCAACAGGTTGGATGGAGCCCCGAGCAGAACTATTTGGGCCGTCGCACGCTTCTGGCCCGGCATGTATTGTTGTTCCGCGTCGCCGAACGTCGTCACGTCGATCGCCTCCTGCTCGATGGAGGTGGAGACTCTCTCCAGATACTCGCTCAGGTCCACGTCGCCGAGCATGACCGCCTGCGGGTTGCTTGAAACGACGGCGCCCTCGCCGCTCTCGTCGCGCAGCAGGAACTCGACGGCGGGTCGGAACCCGCGCGGCGGACGCCACCCTGCGCTCATCGTGCCGCCCTCGCCTGCTTCGCCATCTCTGCTCCACCGAGTCGCTCCCAGGACGCACGGCGGATCAACTGCTCGATCACGGCCGTCCGGGTGATCCCGTCGGCCTTCGCCAGCCGCGTCAGAAGGCGGCGGGCTCGGTCGGATAGGCGGAACGTCGAGTGCTTCTTTTCCATCGGTGACCCTTGTATATCCGAGCGTGGCACTAGCCGTCAAGGGGAATCTTCTCCATGAACATCACGGGCACGCACCACACGAGGTCCGAGTCCCGCTCGTCGTCGCGGTCCTGCCTGTGCCGAACCACGGGCGCACCACCGGCCGCCCGGCGGATGTCGTCCACGTTGATCCGACGCTGCTCGCCGTCGGCCCACTCGACCACGAGGTATGCCTCGCAGTCGTAGAACGCCGAAGCGTAGGCGAGCGCGGCGACCTTGCGATCCTCGGCCCACACGTCCGGGAACGCTCCGATGCCGCAGCCACGGCACTTGAACTCCAAGGCCTCGACGACTGGCTCGCCGTAGCGCGGCGAAGCGCGGGCCACGTAGTCCACCGGGGAGATGCGCCCGCCGGGGGCGCGCTCGAGGTGCAGCCCGCGCGCCTGGGCGTAGCGGTCGGCTGCGTGCTGCTGGCGGGTGTCGTGTTCCTTCGTCGCGCGCCTCACGCCAACACCGCGTCGATGCGCCCGCGATAGGCTTCGATCGTCTCGCCCTTCTGGCGCGGGTTGTCCTTGCAGGCTTGCCTCCGCCGCTCGACGCGCGCGGCTTCCTCGGGTGTCGCCACCGACTGCTCGGCTGCGCGGTGTGCCTTTGCGGTTTCGCGGCGGGCCAGAAGCGACTGCACGCGCTCGGCGTTGCGGAACACCACGTCGGGTTGCTTGTGGTAGCCGCGCTCGACGTAGAACTCGCTGGCGCAGGCGGCATCCACGGCGGCGCACAGATCCTCGACGGTGAACCCGTCCTTGATCCGCGCCGAGATCCGCTTCAGCACCAGCTCCGTGACGCGCTCGCTGCGCTGCGAAGTCTTGGACCGGGCCGTCCAGTAGGTCAGCACGGCGAGGGCGCTCCCTGATCCGTTGTTCTTTCCCTTACCTACACCGTTACCTATACCTATACCTATACCAGAAGGGGTTACATGTAACCCCTCAAGGGGTTTTGTGGGGTCTATAGGCTTGGGATTCCTAGGCTTAGACAGATCGCCCGAGCCCTCGAATTGCTCCCGCACTCTCCCGCCCCGAAAAGGGTCTAACCCCTCAAGGGGTTTCGTCTTGGGACGCCCGCCGAGGGCACCGTACTTCGCGCCTGCGCCACCGCCGAGCGCGCGCCGTTCCCGCAGTCGAGCATGCGTCTCAAGCTCGCGCAGAACGCGGGGGTTCGTTAGCACGACCGCCCCAGGCGGCATGTCCTGCGGGTCGCTCTCGCAGCACTCTCGATAGGTCATCACCACGCTGCGAAGCTCGACGCAGATCGTAGCGCAGCGCATCACCTCCTCGACCGGGAGAGACAGCAGCTCCACGAGGTCGGCGGCAGTGACGGAGCCGCCTTGGGTGTAGAGGACGTTCAGCAACTCGGGATAGAAGAACCGCAACACGCTGTCGCCGGTTCGCATGGCGCGGAGCCGAACCTTGCTACCGAGGTAGTCGGCGGGAGCCCACCGCACGAGATGGCACGGCGGCAATCCTGCGCGGTCGTCGGTGTCTGTGCTACGCTCGTCGCTCATGTCGGGCACCTCCAATGCCCGGCCCGTGCCCGTTCAAAGAGCCCGGAGGGAACCTGCTCCCCTCCGGGCTCTTTCTACGTCAACGGGATCGAGCCGCCTGTTTCACGATGGGGGCGAGTATAACCCCGGCCCTACTTCGAGTCGTCCTGTGCCGATACGACCTTGGCCCCCTGGAACGAGGCGACCGACAGACCCCGTCCCTCCTCGGTCGCCGCCGCTACGTCGGGCGGCAGAGCGAGATCCTGCGACACGCCCGCCTCGGCCAGCTCGTCCAGCGCGATCGCCTGCTGGAGCGACGGGCGCTCGACCGCGCGCGGCGCGAGCTTGGCGGCCTTGCGAATGACCGTCTTCAACGCCATCGCGTCGAAGTTCGTCACCCACACCGAGTCGTCCCGCAGGCCGCGCGCGTACTGATCCCGGTGCTGCTCGGCCTCGTTGCGCCACATGAACGCCCGCCGCCGCCCGCCGCCCTTCGTCTCGATGATCGAGTAGTACGCGATGGACGGCCCACGGTCGAGCGCCTCAGTCTGCTCCTTGTTGAGCTTCGCGCCCTCGGCCAGCTTGGCGAGCAGCTCGACCGGCGGCACGTAGGGCTGATGCAGGATGCGCTCCTCGTCGCCCTGCCGATACTCGATGGTGTCCTTCGCGCGCACCACCACGTCCGAGATGGACGTGATCTGCTCCGAGTCCCACAGGAGCTTCACCAGCCCCTTGTAGCCCACGATCAGCGTGGCCTCGACGGTTCCCTTACGGCTGTTCTTGAACGGCAGCACGAACGCCTCGCCCAGGTGCGACCCGATCTCCAGCCCGATCTGCGCCGCCGTGAACACCGCGCCCAGGAAAGACTGCGGCGTGCATTCCAGCAGCTTGGGATTCTTGCGGATCTCGGTGAGCACCACGCGGGAGAAGCGGCCCGCGTCCATGCTGCGCGGGAGCGCCGCCGCGAGCTGCGGCTTGAGCCTCTCCAGAGTCGCCACCATCTGCACGTCGGGGCGAATCTCGCTTGCCTTCTGTCCCTGCTCGGCCATGTTCCTTGCCTCCCATTGGGTTGTTTGCGGCTCGTTCATTCTCCCTCGCCGGATTGCCCGGAGAGGTCCGGCACGACCACGCTCGACGGCCGCCCCATCGCAAAGCGGCAATCGCTCCAGTACGAACACCAACGCTCCGAGCACCACCACGAGTCCGGGTTAGCCGGCACGAAGTTCCCGGCCTTGGCCGACCGCATCGCCGCCCCGAGCCGCTCGGCAACCGCGTTGAGGTTCTCGGTACTGGTGGTGGCGCTCTGCTCGACGTGCGACACCTTGCCCGTGCGCGTCTGGACCATCGTTCGCAGGCGTAGGCGCTCGGGGATCTTGCCCGTCTCGGCCGCGCGGATCAGCGCATAGAGCGGGAGCTGCTGCGACTTCTCGACGGCATCCTCGGACGGCGACCGCGCCGAGGTCTTGAGGTCGTTGACGATCTCCAGCGTCTCGCGCGGCCCAGGCACGCGGACCTTGCGCGGGAGCAGGATGCCGGATGCGTTGCTGCTGTCGGCCTCGGGTTCTGGCCGATCCTCGACGGACACTAGGTCCACGATCCCGGTGATCTCCTCCTCGAAGCCGGCGGGCTTGATGATCGTCTTGCGCTCGACTGCCACGGGGTCGATTGGCGGGGCGATCACGCCGACATAGTGCGCGCCCATCCGGACGGCCTGATCCTTCATGTCGCCTGTCACCTTCTCCACGCCAACGGCCTTCTCATCGGCGGTGAAGGCGCAGCCCTCATCGAGCGCACGCTGGAACGAGTCGGCCGCGATGTCCTTGGCCTCCTCGGCGGTGGGCAGGACGGCGGTCAGGTACTCCTCGCGCGGGCGGCCCTCCTGCTTCGCGCGTAGCTGGCGCATGTGCGCCTCGTTGGCGACCTTGTGCGCGGCGGTCCCTCGCTTGGCGCTGATCCCGCTGGGGCGGAAGTCGCGTTCGAGGTACATGCGGCGGAACTTCTCGCCGCAGGCTTGGGCCACGTAGAGCGCGGAATTACTCCATCGCATCACGCCACCGTCCGATCTCTCGCACAATCGGCGCACGAGCATGTGGCGTGCGTGGCGTAGTGCTCGCGGCAGCACCGACGCCAGAGCGCAACCCAGCGCGTTACCAGCCAGCACAGGGTCCACCCGAGCAGGAAGGCAAACCACGCCGGCATCGGACCTACTCCACTCTCCATCACGCCCCCTTTCTTGGTACGCCGAGATTGCCGTCAATCGCGCGCGCGTCGGCCCCCGCCTCGCGCGGCCAGACGCACTCGGGGCCGAAGTGGACCTTCTCGTCGATGCCGACATACATCGGATGGACGCGCAGCTCGGCGACCGGCTCGCCTTCCATCTGTTCGACGGCCGCCATCTCCTCGAACGTCGCGGCGATGAAGCGGAGGACGATCCCGCTCAGTCGCCGGCGCACGCACCAGACGCGCACGCCTTCGACCGCTAGGTGGCGGGCGCACCACTCCATGTCACTCTCGTAGACGGACGGGCGCTTGCCCTTCATGGCCTCCGCTCCTCCCTGATCGCCTTGAGCAGCCGGGGCGTCTCGCGTTCGTCATGGTCGGCGTCCAGCACCATCACGAGCAACGTGTCCAGGCGCGAGTCAGGCATGGGTGCGGCACCGAACTCCCACCGCCATAGAGTCGCCGGATCGCACCCCATCTTGCGGGCCATTCGCTGCCGGGTCAGCTTCAGGAACTTCCGAACGCGCCGCAGCAGCCACCCGCGCGGCGTCCTCGGGTCGCGCTTCGGCGGTCGCCCAGGCGCACGCTTCGGCATCTCATCACCTCCACCAAAAAAAACACGGGGAGCCTCGGCCGCTTTGGTGGCGGCACGCTGGCTCCCCGTGTCAGGTCCACGTCAATCCCGCAGGCGCACGCGCCTCGCGGTTACGATCGGCTGCGGCTCGTCTCTCGCCTTGGCGGCCTTCGCTGCGTCAATCGACTGACGCATAGAGCTGACGAGCCCCTCCGTGCTATTCGCCAGACGGTAGCCCTTCGCGCGCTTATTCTCCGCGCGGATCCCGGCTTTCCATAGCGCGAGCCGCTTGTCGGTGAACGTCTCGACCATCTCTTGCCCGTCGGTTCCGATCCGCCCCCAGGCAAACCGAAGCTCCCAGCAAGCCTGCCGCTCGTACAGCCGCCAGCACCAGAACTTGTTCGAGTTGCCGTAGCTGAACTCGTACCGCTCCCCGCCGATCAGGTCGGCCATCGCCTCAGTCCCGCAGCCTCACCCGCCGCGACTGCTCGACCGTCAGCGACGAGAGCGCCTCTCCCACGTCCGTCATGGTCTGCCCCACGCGGTCGGCGGCCCTGGGCTCGCGCCGCAGAACCTCGGCGTCCACTCCCCGCATGGCATCGCGCACGCGGTCGCGGGCCGCGCGCAGCTCATCGAAGTCGGTCACGTTCTCGAAGTCGAAGCCGCCGAGCCACTCCTCGAGCCCGTCGAGCGTGCGCTGCTGCAGGACCCGCCGCTTGCCGTCCTCCCCCGGCACCAAGGCTTCGCGCAGCCGGCCGACGAACCCGTTGAGCGTTTCCAGTTGCGCGAGGCGCACCTGCTGGCCCGTCTCCTCCCACATCGCCGCCGCCTTCGCACGCTCGGCGTCGAACGCCTCCTGCGAGATCGTCTTGAGGTCGCCGGGGGTCGAGAAGCGCAGCCATGAGAAGCGCAGCCGCGTGGCCTTGCGGATCTTGGCGATGGTCGGGTAGTCCCCGAGGTCGAACAGCCCGAGGGGCGCGAGTCTGCGCTCCTCCTCGGTCATGATCTCGGGCCACTTGCGCTCCAGCGAGTCGCACAGGCCGTCGATCCGCTCCTGCGCCGCCGCGATGATCCGCTCGACCCAGGTCACCCGCGCGAACGGGTAGACGTACATCCCGCCCTTGAGGTAGCGCACGCCGGGCAGCGCCTTGCCTCGCACGAGCGCCCGCGTGCCGCGCACCTCTTGCATCAGCGCCAGCACCTCGTCCACCTTCAGCAGCTCCTTGCTGACGGCGATCTCGTCCGCGCCGTCCGACATCTCCTCCACCGTCTCGGGGGCGTCCACGCGGATCGCCGCCGCCATCTTGCCCACCTTGTCGCCCTTGACGCTCGCCTTGGTGCGGATGCCGCCCACGGTAAGGCTCAGGACGAACGTCCCGGCCTCGACCTTCTCCCCGATGCTCAGTTCGCCCTTCGTCTCCAGCTCCGTCTTGATCGCGGTCGCCATGTCAGGTCCCTCCGTTCTGGGTTTTACGCCGCAGACCGACGCGCGAAGTACACCGCGTGCGCCGAGTCGTTTGTCAGCTTGTCTCGCACGTCGTTCGGCAACATCCGCCAGCCCTCGACCGCTTCGGGCGAGCCGTAGGCGTTCGCCGGGCAGCGGTTCCACAGGTAGCGGCACAGCACGCGCAGGGAAACGAAGTCGTCATCCCATCGCGCGACCGCCGCGCGAAGGTCGTTCTCCAGCACGGCCAGCATCCCGTCTCCGGGGTGCAGCCCGCGCCGCAGCCACAGATCAAGCGTTCCCAGAACGACCAGCGGGATCGATCGATAGATGTCAACCTCGACGGGCTTGGTGGGCGTCTCGTCGCGCGGGCGCGCCTTGCAGTCTGGGTTACTCGGGTGATGGTACGACCGACAGGGGACGCACCACGGCCAGTCAGTGCTTGTGCTCATGCTTCGCCTCCTCGCCGTGGTGGTGGTGCGCGTGCGCGTCGCCGCGCTTCTGCACGTCCACGCGGCCGGCGAGCAGCCCGTCGATCCCCTTGACGAGCAGGTCGGCGCTCGCGTGGTTCACTCCCGAGATGCCGTCAACGGTGGTCCGCACCGTGCCATCTTCGAGGATCGAGAACGTCATGCGATCCGACTGTGGGTTGCTCACGCGAACCTCCGTTTCGTGGCTTCGATCTGGCCGTTCTGCAGGAACCGCAGTTGCCATCCCTGCTTGCGTGCCTGCGAGAGAATCGACTGCTTGGCGTACTCGCGGCGGATCACGTTCTCGTTGATCTTGGCTGCACCGTTGACGACCAGCCGGCCGTTGGCGAAGTAGCCCGACTGGCCGGTCGCCGTAGTGAGGCGGATCGTGCGTGTGGCCTCCTCGATCCGCGTCTGCATCCCGAGAGCCTCCAGAGTGCGGGCCATCACGTCGAGGCTCGCCGCTTGGATCTCCAGCGTCGTGGTCCGTTCTTGGTAGCACGGCATCGCTCAGTCCTCCCTCGCCGGCCCCAGCGTGGCCCGCATGCGCTGGTAGCCGACATCGGTCTGGAGAGTCGCCATGTGAATCGACCGCCGCTGAGCCTCGTCGGCGGGCATGTGGGTGTCGAAGTAGGCGCACCCGAACGGGGCGACCTCGTGGATCGAGCAGCGATCCCTCGCGTCAAGGAACACGCAGCGGCCGCCCTTGTGCCTGGGCGTGATGGTCGGCACGCGCACGAGGCGCACCTCGCCGTTCCTTGCGCGCGTGCCGTAGACGCCGCCCCGCGAGGCTCCGAGCCAGCGTGTCAGCGTCAGCCCGAGAGCCCGGAGCCTCTTGATGTCGGACGGCACGAGCGGCCCCGGCTGCTTCTTGCAGCACGCCACGCAGTCGGGGCACGCGCACACCGTCCGTTCCATCACTGGCACAACAGCCCCACGAGCCGTTGTGCAATCTGGAGCCCCTCGACCACGCCGGCCGAATAGAGGCGACCCTCGCTTGTCTCGCTTCGCGTCCGCACCCCTTCGGCTTTGCGCTCAGCTTCTCCTAGAGCCTCCCTCAGCGCTCGCAACGTCTTTGCCGTGGTGGGCATCGCTCAGTTCTCCGTCGGCGCGGTGCCGGTGATGGCCTCGACCGCGCGCACCCGACGCGCCGTGTCGGCCGTGATGGTGTGGACGTTCTGGGTGTAGACGCCGGGGCGGTTGGCCGACAGGAAGCGGCCCTCGGCCAGCCCGCGCAGGGCGTCGATTGACTTGGGGTCCGACTTCGACACCGGCACCACGAACCCGGCGGCCTCGACCAGCGAGCAGTCGAGGCGGGCGGCGATGCGGCAGCAGTTGCGGATCTCGGCTCCGGTCCACCCTTCATCGAACGTGATGGCTCCTGGCGCAACGATCTCGGGCGCGCTCAGCCCGTGCGCCTTGATCTGGAGCTTCCAGATCGCCGCGCGCTCGGCGGCATCGGGCAGGTCGAAGTACCAGATCCCGGACGTGAACCGTCGCCGGAGTTCGGGCGGCAGAGAGTCGAGACGGTTGCACGTCGCCAGCACCAGCGCCCGCCCGGACGCGATCCCGTTGCCGATCTTGAACGCCTCGCGGATGGCCGCCTCGCTGTCTCCGACATACCGCCCCTTCATCGCGCCGAAGTCGTACTGCACGCACGGCAGGCCGTGGCTCACCGACAGCGCCTTGGCGAACATGGTCTTGCCGCAGCCTGGGGGCGAGACGAGGATCATGCCGTCGTGCCCGTTGTCCTCCATCTCCCGCAGCAACACGCCGAGGTAGTCGGCCGTCACGCCCGAGGCGTCGCTGCCGCCCGAGCCCGCCATGTATTTCTCGATCTCGTCGATCAGGTAGATCGCGCGCGGGGGATTCTTGCCGCGGATCACGCGCTGGCCGAAGTCGCGGATGGCCGCGTTGCCGCCGATGTCGTCCAGCGACGGCCCGCCGGCGAGCAGGGAGACGCCCTTGGTCTGAGCGATCTGCGCCCGCTTGCGGTCCCACAGAGCCTCGACGTCCACGCCCGATTTGCGGAGGCTCATCGCTACCACCGTCTCGGCGGCGAACGGGGCGAGCCCGCGCACGGCGTCCACCGCGCGCTGCACGTGCTCGTCGGCCACGTCCAGCTTCGCGCCGCGCGCGACCGAGCGAACCACCTCGGCCAGCTCCTTGTCGCCCGGCAGCGGGTCGTCCAGCACCACGAAGTCCTGCCGCAGCTCCATCGGCAGGTCGAACTGCGGACCGAGCGCGATCAGCGTCCGCCCGTCGTTCTTGAACGGCTCGCGCAGCCGCAGCAGCGCGGTCGAGACGAACGGATCCTGCACGAAGCGGTGGGCGTTCACCATGAAGAACAGCCCGTCCTCGGGCAGCTTGGCGGCGACCTCGAGCGCGGTCGCCGGGTTCGTGGTGGCGGTCACCTCGTCGGGGCCGCCCACCTTGGACTTGACGAACGCCTCGCCGGCCGGGTTGACCCCCTTGACGCCGCCGGCCGCATCCCACGCCACCTTCGCCGCCCCGTTGGTCGCCTTGCAGATCGCGGCGAGCGCGGCGAATTGATCTCCTGTCGTGACGGCCACCAGCGGCGCGCCAGCATCACGAGCGAACAGCACCAGATCCGTCAGCTTGCTCTGTCCCATGTCAGGCCTCCTCTCCCCATTCAACGTCGTTGCTCTCGTCCGGCCACAGCTCGTCCCAGCACGGCGGGCAGAATCCCGAGATCAGCCGCTCGCGGTCCTCCGCGTTCAGCTCCGGGAACGCGCGCTGCGCGTGCATCCCGGCCCGCCAGCTCTCGACAGCCGCGCCGTCGAGCGTGAACGTCTTGCTATCCCCGCACTCGGGGCACGTCGCCGTGAGCGTCACGCTGACCACGGCGGGCTCTCGCTTCCGCACCCAGCGCACGCGCAGCCCCGCCACGCTCAGGAGCGCGACGACGGACAGGACCAGCAGCGCGAGCAGCAACGCCGCCGGGGTCACTCGGACACCGCCCTGGGGTGCGCCAGCCGCCACGCCGCGCCCTGCTCCGTCCTATCCCAGGCGGCGCGGATAAACGCCTTGACGGCCGCCGTGTGCGCGTGGTTCTCGTCGGCCCCGCGCACGAGGTCGAAATATTGCCGCCGCGAGCCGACGCCTTAGGCTCGCGCCGGCAGGGTCACGTAGATGCCGCCCTTCTTGGCCTCCCACACGCCGAAGCCGACCAACTTGAGCCCGGCGAGCGGGCCGGCGTGGTTTCCGAAGTGCAGCTCGGCGTCTGCGAGGAACCCAGGCGAACGCGAGCCGTCGCTGGGCACGAACACCACGGACACCGCCAGCGTTGGCTCGCCCGCCATCGCGCGCTGGCTCACGGGGTCACCTCGCTCTGCTTCGGCGCGGCCGTCTCGCCGAGGATGTACTGCACGTCCACCACCCCGCCGTCGCGGTGACGGTCCCAGGCTTCGCATAGCCATCGGTGCGCCTCCGTCATCGTGCGCGATGCCGAGCCCCACTCGAAGGGGTCGTACTGCGCCCTCATCCCCTCCAGATGGATCAGCAGCACATACTCGCCCCTGAACCCGGCGCGGGCCAGCAGCGGGTCCACGTCCGCGTCTCCTCCGACCGTCAGCTTCATGGCGATGGCCGGGATCATCGTCATGGAGTCCCGGATCTCAACTCGCTTCACCTCGATCATGGTTCCCTCCGTGTCTGGTTGTCGTCACACGGGCCGCAATAGCCCACCACCTCGCGCTGCGTCCCGCACGCCGGGCACACGTCGCCGCGCGCCGGCTCCTCCAGCGACGGGAGCCGGCGTTCACGCTCGCGGATATTGGCATCCGAGTTCAGCCAGCCAGCG
>JAQBHI010000156.1:0-55291 GCA_032127875.1 Acidobacteriota bacterium | reverse complement strand
GCTCGGACTGGCCGACCTAGTAAAGCTAGACCTAGAAGTAGGTGACCTCGAGTCTCTTGTAATACTAGCGCACTCGGTACTAGAGCGTCAGTCCCTGATCGTCTCGCACGTCGCTCAGCACTTCGGGAGATGGTCCGTCGCCCAGGTCGTAGTAGCGCGAGAGTCCCAGCTCCGGAATCAGGTGCGGCTCGCTCGTCCAGAAGCGGTAGTACTTCTCGACGGCCGGCAGCGCGGCCCGGAGCCAGGCACGCTCGTGGGTCTTGCGGTAGACGCCGAGCAGCATCTGGGTGAGAAACGGTGGCTGAGAGCGCGAGAGATAGTAGCTGCGGTTCGCGTTGAGCAGCGTCCCGTAGTTCTCGATCTGGTAGACGAAGTTGTCGGCGATGTCCTTGGCGCGCTGGGTCTCGCCGTCCAGGAGCAGGCCCACCTGGATGAAGTAGCTGTCCCAGCCGTACATCTCGTTGAAGCGCCCGCCCGGTACGACGTACGGATGCGGCAGGTAGAGAAGTCCGTGGCGGGTGATCGTTCTCGTGTCCGTGGGCAACGGAAGCAGCTCGATCGTGGCGAGCTGTTCCGGCGTCAGGGCCTTGGCGAGTTCGGCCTCGATCCGGGCGCGGTCTTCGCGGGCGGGCAGGTAGACGGGCCAGCGCTCGCCCGGGGCCAGATGCAGCTTGGGATCGGGCGCGGCAGCCGGCAGGTCGCGCGCCGAGCGGGTGAGCGTCGTCCAACTCGTCTTGATGTAGGCGCGCAGGCTGGCTAGCTCTGCGGCCGACGGGAAATCGGCGGCCCGGAGAGACGCTGAGAAGGCCAGGGCTACGAGAGCCGCCGGGACTAGACGACGAGAAAGAAGCCGCGTGCGCAGCATGGCCGGAGTCTAGCACTCCTCGCGGGAATCGGCGGCGACGACTGCCGGAGCTTTGGCTACTGGCGAACGGAGTCGAGGCTGATCGTGACGTCCTTGGCGCCGTTCGCGACGCCGCGCGCGAAGCCCTCGATGTCGCCCTTGGCGGGGATCGCGTCGCCGCTCTTCGAGATCCGCGCCGTGATGTCGAAGGGGCCCTCGAAGGGGGTGCCTTCCACCATCGCGTCAGCGCCCGAGATCTCGAAGGCGAAGGGGAAGCGGGCGGCCTCCTCCTTGCGAACTGCCAGCACCTGGCGGGTACTGGGGTTGCGCGCGACGATGAACAGCACCTCGTTTTCGACGACCCGGCCGGCCAGGCTCGGTGCCACCGCGATCGTCCCGGCCACGGCGCCCGTCGTTGCGGCTGGCGGCGTTCCTGCAATCGGTGGGTGGCCAGGGGGCAACCCCTGGGACGGCGTTCCCTGATTTGTCCCGGCTGCGGCTCCGTCGCGCGACGTGAGCGGCCGAACCTCGCCGGAACTGGGCGCCGGGGTGGCCACTGGAGGAGGCGCTAGCGGCACCGGTTCTTCGGATCGCTTGCAGCCGCCGAGCGCGGCGAGAAGGGACGACACCAGCAGAAGGCGTTTCACTTGCGGAGTCCCTCCAGGGCCTTTTCGATCTGGGCCGGGGTATGTTCGCCTTGCAGGATCGCGGAGCGTTTGCCGCTGGCATCATAGACGATCGTCGCCGGCACGACCCCGCTCCAGTCCGGGTCGACGGCGTCGATGAACTCGTCGTCGTGCCCGTCTGCCTGGCGGTAGACGGGGAATGGCGGCTTGCGCTCCGCCACGAACTGCCTCAGCGCCCCCAAGTCCGCCTCGTCGTCGATCGAGACCGGGACGAAGGCCACGTCGCGGCGACGAGTCGCGAGCCTCACGAGATCCGGGAACTCCTTGACGCAGGGCGCGCACCACGTCGCCCAGAACGTCACCACGACCGGCTGCCCGCGGTGCGATTCGATGCGCTGGCGAAGCGAGGCCGCGTCCAGCTCGCCTGCCAGCACCGCGCTCAGCAGCAGTGCGATCACTGCCCGACGCGCTTGATCGTGCAGCCGAAGGCCTTGGCCTCTGTCACGCTCACCTGCTTGCCCGCCAGTACGGCGTCGACCGCGTTGCGAAGATCCTGGCTGGCGATCGCCTTGCCGGATTTGTCGTCGTCGATGCGCCCGTGGTAGCGCAGCGTCCACGAGGCGTCGAAGACGTAGGTTTCGGGCGTCACCTGCGCGCCCATCTCGTCGGCTTTCTTGTTGGCGTCGTCCTTCAGGATGGGGAAGCTGAAGCCGTGGCTCTTGGCGTGCTGCACGATCTCCGCGGAGCTCTCCTGTTTGTTGGAGTTGATGCCGACGAAGGCCACGCCCCTGGCGTCGTACTCCTTCGCGAATGCGACCATGCGTTCGTTGTAGGCGTTCGAGACCGGGCACTGGGTCGCGATGAAGGCCAGCACGACGGCCCTCTTGCCCGTGAGCGACGCCAGGTTCAGTTCCTTGCCAGTGGCGTCCTTCAGCGCAAACGGCGTGAGCTTGTCGCCCAACGCGATGGGCGCCGCCGTGGCGGAACCGGTGAGAGCGACGAGAGTAAAGACGGCGATGGCTGGACGCATGGACGATTGACCTCCCTTTAGGCCTCCACCCCCTATTCTATGGTGCCGGGCGCCCCGCGCGCCGCTCGGCCTCCTCCGCCTCGGCGAAGAGGCCCTTCTGCACGCGAGATTCGACAGGTACACGCCCGCGCGTGGCTCGAGAGCACTTGCCCGCAGATACAGTTCGATCGCTGCGTCGAGCTGGCCGCTGCGCCCGAGTGTGGTCGCGAGGTTGCCGAGTACCTCGCCGGGTGCCACAAGGAAGGCCACAGCAGCGAGGAAAGGATGGCCGCGGTCCACTATCTGCGTCTCACGGTGCCGGCCGAAGCGCTCGCGCTGCTCGAGGACGGCGTCGCGGCCCGGCTCGTGGTCGATCACCCGAACTACCAGGCCGAAGCCGTTCTCCCGACCGGCGTTGTCGCCCAGCTCCGGAAGGACCTGCAGGCCGTCTGAGGGTTCGCGATACCCCGCCGGGCTACAATCGAGCCGTGAGTTTCGAGCATCTGCCAGGGGGCGACCTCGTCGCCAAGGGACTCGAGGATCTCGCCCATTCGAGCGTGACGGTCGAGGCCCTGCTCGTCTCGATCGCCGCCGCACGCCTGCAAGAGCAGGGCGTGCTCCTGACGGCGCCGCTGTCCGACCCCGAGCACCGACTCTACGAGCAGCTGGCCCACGAGGACCCCGACTCCGCCCATTCGCGCTACAACGCCCTGCTGCGGCGGCTGACGAGCTTCGAGAGCGCGCTCGAATGCGTGGGCTAGCCGATGCCGACCGACTCCGACGCTTCCTGAGGGAACTGGCCAGGCAGGCCGACGCCGATGTCGCCGTCTATCTCACCGGCGGGGCGACCGCCGTCCTGCTCGGCTGGCGGCACAGCACGATCGACGCCGACATCTTGATCGTTCCCGAGCAGGACGCGCTCTATCGAGCGCTGCCGCGGCTCAAGGAAGAGCTGCAACTCAACGTCGAGATCGCGAGCCCCGCGCACTTCATCCCCGAGCTTCCGGACTGGCGGGAGCGAAGCCTGTTCATCGAAAGCCTGGGAAGAATCTCCTACTACCACTACGACCCATACTCCCAGGCCCTGGCCAAGATCGAGCGCGGCCACGCCAAGGACCGGGCCGACGTGGCCCAGTTGCTCGCTCGTGGCCTGGTCGAACCGCAGCGGCTCCGGGAGTTGTTCGCAGCCATCGAGCCGCGACTGCACCGCTATCCGGCGGTCGATCCCCGTTCCTTCCGGAAAAGACTAGACGACGCGCTGCGGGCGAGCCCCTAGCGCGCCGCCATTGCGAGGCGCGCCAGGCCCAGTAGCAGCCAGATGCCGCCCACCAGCTTGGCCCGCGACGACAAGCCCACGAACAGGGCGGCCACGATCACGGCGCCCAGCGCCGGCAGCACCGCGTAGCGCAGCAGATCCCAGAGCCCCCGTCGGCCCCCGCGCACCACGAAGTGGGCGATGACCGAGGCGTTCACCAGGAAGAAGCCAACCAGGGCGCCGAAGTTGATCAGCGAAACGGCCTCCTCGAGCGGAAGCAGCAGGCCACCGAGGCTCACCGCGGCCAGAAGCCACGTGGCGTTGTCGGGGGTGCGACGCGTGGGATGCAGGTGGTCGAGAAACCCGCGCAGCAGCCCACCATCGCGGCTCATTCCGAAGAGGAGCCGGGCCGCCCCGGCCTGTCCCGCGAGCGCGGACGCCAGGGAGCCCACGACCTGGCCGATCGCGACCAGCGCAGCGAGTGCGCTCCCGCCCAGCGCCTCGGCGACCTCGAAGCCGGCGGAGTCCACGCTTGCGAACGCCACGCGCGGGTGGGCACGGAACGCGGCCACGCTCGTGACGACGAACAGCACGCCTGCAAGCAGGCACGTGGCGACCACGGCCCGCGGAATGTCGCGCCGCGGCGCCCGCGCCTCTTCGGCCAGCGTGGTGATCGCGTCGAAACCCAGGAACGAGAGAGCCACCAGGGCCGCTCCGGCCAGCAGCGCCGGAAACGAGAAGGGCGGGCGCGTAGCGGCCTGCTCGGCCCCGTGCCGCAGCGCGGCCCAGGCGAAGGCGACCACCACCGCCAGCTCCAGGCCCAGGATGATTCGCCCCGCCCGGTCGGTGGTCTCGATGCCCCGCAGGTTGAGCGCGGTGGTGACGGCGACCGCAGCGAGGCCGAAGCTCCAGGCCGGCAGCCCCGGAACCAGCGCCCTGGCGAAGATCCCGATGATCAGGAAGTTCAGCGCCGGAATCATCACGTAGTCGAGTGCTATGGCCCAGCCCGCCAGGAAGCCGATGCTCGGACTGAGGGCGCGCGAAGCGTAGCCGTAGACCGAGCCCGACTGCGGGAAGACCGCGGCGAGGTGGCCGTAGGAGAAGGCGGTGAGCAGGATGCCGGCAGTGGCCAGGGCGTACGATGCCGCCAGATGGCCACCGCTCGCGACCGTGGCGACGCCGTAGGTCGTGAAGATCGTGATCGGCGCCACGTAGGCGAGGCCGTAGGTCACGAGGGAACCCAGGCCCAGGCTGCGCTTCAGGGTCGGCGCGTCGCTCACGTCAGCGGGCCAGCAGGCGTCCGTAGGTCTCCGGCCGGCGGTCGCGGAGCATCTGCAGCATGTCCCGGGCCGCCCGCATTGCGCCGGGCTCCAGATCCGCGACGACCACCTGCTCCTCAGAGCCGGCCTTCGCTACGATCCGGCCCAGCGGGTCGGCCACGAAGGAGTTTCCGTAGAAGCACATGCGATCCTCGCGACCGACGCGATTCACGGCCGCCACGAAGCAGCCGTTGGCGATCGCGTGGGAACGGATCATCGTCTCCCAGGCGTCCGCTGTGCTGAGCTCGGGGTGCTCGGGCTCGTCGCCGATGGCCGTCGGATACAGGATCAGCTCGGCCCCCTCGAGGGCGTAGATGCGCGCCAGCTCCGGGAACCACTGGTCCCAGCAGGTCGGAACCGCGATGCGCCCGAAGCTCGTATCGAAGACCGGGTAACCGGTGTCTCCGGGCGTGAAGTAGTACTTCTCGCAGTACTGCGGCCCGTCGGGGATGTGCATCTTCCGCGCCTTGCCCACCAGGCTCCCGTCCTCACGGAAGACCAGGGCGGTGTTGTAGTAGACGCCCTCCATGTGCCGTTCGTAGAGCGAGCCGACGAGCACGACCCCCAGCTCGCGGGCGAGAGCCGACAGAAAATCGAAGGTCGGCCCGGGAATCGGCTCGGCGAGGTCGTAGTGCCGCGATTCGAGATACTGAGGGAAGTAGATGCCCGCGAACAGCTCCTGAAGCGCGACCAGGGAGCAGCCCGCATCGCGGGCCCTGGTCGCCAGAGTCGCGGCCCTCGAAAAGTTGGCCCCGCGATCGGAATGGCACGGCATCTGAACGAGGCCCAGACGCCTCGCAGCGCGCTCGGTCATGGCTCCCCTCCGGTGGTCCGGCAGCATACACCGGAGTCGCAGGCGACCTTGACGCTCGGCCCGGCGCCCGCAGATCATCTCCCTAAGAGCCGTCATTCACGAGGTACTCATGCTGCCCCATACCGCGGGCCGCTTCGCGCTCGCGACCCTCATCGCCCCATCGTTGCTGTGGCTCGCGGGCTGTGCTGCCCCCCGCGAAGCGCCGGCCGACCTGTTGGTCGTGAACGCTCGCGTGCACACCGTGGACGCCGCTCTGCCGCGGGCCGAGGCCGTGGCTGTGCGCGGTGGCCGTATCGCCTGGGTCGGCGAGGGCCGTGAGGCAGAGCGCTACCGCGGGGACCACACGCGGACGATCGACGCCGGCGGCCGCCTGGTGCTGCCGGGCTTCATCGACAGCCACTTTCATGTCGGACTGGGAGAGGACTCGAACGTTGAGCGAATCACCGGCAAGTCGCTCGAGGAGATTCGAGAGCAGGTGAAGGCGTTCGCTGAGCGGCGCCCGGACCTGAAGTGGATCGAGATGGATGGCTGGAACTACTCGGCCTTTCCGGAAGGCGGCCTTCCGACGGCTCTGGACCTGAAAGGGTTGACGGGCGGCAGGCCCGCGTTTCTCGTCGCCTACGACTATCACACGGTCTGGATGAACCAGGAGGCGCTCAACGCCTTTGGCATCACGAGAGCTACGAAGTCCGTCAGCTTCGCGGAGGCGGTGCAGTACGACCAGAAGACGGGCGAGCCGACGGGTATCCTCTTCGGCTTCGCGAGCGCGGGACTCTCGGGAGAAGCGGAAGTCGAGCTTCGCAAGCGGTTGCCGTCGCACTCCACGGAGAACTCCGCCGGAAACGTCGAGCAACTCCTGCGGCGGGCCGCTCGAGCGGGAATCACGACGCTCGTGGAGCCACAGACGTTCCTCGAGACGGTGCCTCTCTACGCGCAGCTGGAGAGGGAAGGGCGTTTGCCGCAGCGGCTGCAGGTGGCGCTGTTTCATCGGCGTGGTACGAGCGACGCGGAGATCGCCCGGTTCCAGGCAGCGCGCAAGCAGTACGACAGCGACTTATTCCGGGTGGCGGCAGTGAAGCTCTACATCGACGACGTGATCGAGCCCCATACCGCGGCCATGTTGGCTCCCTACGCCGACCGGCCGGATACGAAGGGGGAGACCGGCTACCCGGCACAGGAATTTGGCGAGGTGGTCGCCAAGCTGGACAAGCTGGGGTTTCAGATCTTCATTCACGCGACGGGCGATCGCGGAATTCGTACCGCGCTGGATGCTTACGAGAACGCGCGGAGGCTGAATGGGGCTCGCGATTCGCGACACGAGATCGTGCACGTGGAGTGCTTGAGCGAAAAGGACGTGCCTCGCTTCCATGCTCTGGGCGTCACGGCCTGCATGCAGCCGCGCCACTGCGCGCCGGACATCACGGGACAATGGGCAAAAGCGGTGGGACCAGAGCGCTGGAAGTATGCCTGGGCGTTTCGCAGCCTGCGGGACTCAGGGGCGACACTGGCGTTTTCGAGCGACTGGAACGTCGCCGAGATGGAGCCGGGGATCGGAATCTACAGCGCGCTGACGCGCAAGGGCCTGGACGGAAGGCCAGAGCGCGGCTGGGTCCCGGAACAGACCATCGATATCGAGACGGCGGTGAAGGGCTACACGATCGCGGGGGCCTACGCGAACTTCGCCGACGGCAATCGGGGCTCGATCAGTGCCGGCAAGTACGCCGACCTCATCATCCTCTCGGACGACCTGCTCGAGATCCCGGCCCCGGCAATCCCGAAGGCGCGAGTCCTGCTGACCCTGGTGGGTGGGCAGGAGATCTACCGCGACTCGGCGTTTGCGCCCTGACGCGCGGCGCCTCGTGTCGGCGGTTCGAGGGTAATCTAGGCGCGGAGGTGGTTCCGATGATGCAGGGCCTGGGCTTCTGGGGTCTGGCCGCGGTGGTGGTGGCGGCCGCGGGAGGCAGTTCGGCGCAGGGGGCGGAAGGAGCAAGCTCCGCTCAGGCCTTCAGCCTGCAGCGGCTGTTGGCCGAACGACAGCAGGCGGGCCGCGAGTGGCTGGAGTTCCTGCGCGTGGAGAGCCTGAGCATGGGCGTGTACCACCTGAAGAGCGGGGCGACGGACATGCAGTCGCCCCACCGGCAGGACGAGGTCTACTACGTGGCGAGCGGCAAGGCGGTCCTTGCGGTGGATGGGAAGGACTACCCCGTGGAGCCCGGCTCCGTGGTGTTCGTGAAGGCGAACGCCAAACACCGCTTCCACGACATCAGCGAGGACCTCACAACACTGGTGTTCTTCGCGCCCGCAGAGACGGAATAGCTACGCGCGCGCCTTGAAGATCACCCGCATCCGTGCCTACCAGGTCGCCTTGCCTCTCCACGAGGGCAGCTACAAGTGGTCGGGCGGCAAGTCCGTCTCGGTCTTCGACAGCACTCTCGTCGAGGTCGAGACGGACGCCGGCATCACGGGCTGGGGTGAAGTGTGCCCGCTCGGCCCTTTCTATCTGCCCGCCTACGGGCCGGGTGCGCGCACCGGGATCGCGCAGCTCGGCCCTCACCTGATCGGCCACGACCCCCGCGAGCTCCTCTCCATGAACCGGCGCATGGATGCGGCGCTCAAGGGCCACCCCTACGTGAAGTCGGCCATCGACATGGCCTGCTGGGACATCCTCGGCAAGGCGGCGGGCCTGCCCGCGTGCCTGCTCCTGGGCGGCCGCTTCGGCGAGGCAGTCGACCTGTATCGCGCGATCTCGCAGGAGAGCCCGGCCAAGATGGCGGCGCGGGTGGCGCAGTATCGGGCCGAGGGTTATCGCAAGTTCCAGCTCAAGGTGGGCGGCGATCCCGACGAAGACATCGACCGGATCCGCGCCGTGCGCGCGAAGCTCGAGCGCGGCGACGTGCTCGTAGCCGATGCCAACACCGGCTGGCTCATGCACGACGCCGCCCGCGTGGTGCGGGCCGTGCGCGACGTCGACGTCTACATCGAGCAGCCGTGCTCGTCGTACGAAGAGTGCCTGGCGATTCGCCGGCGCACCGACCATCCTTTCGTCCTCGACGAGAGCATCGACTCACTGGAGGTGCTGTTGCGCGCCCACGCCGACGGCGCGATGGACGTCATCAACCTTAAGATCTCGAAAGTGGGCGGACTCACCAAGGCGCGCCAGATCCGCGACCTGTGCGTGAGCCTGGGCATCGCCATGACCATCGAGGATTCCTGGGGCGGCGACGTCACCACCGCCGCCATCGCCCACCTGGCCCACTCGACGCCCGAGGCGCTGCGCTTCTCGGCCACCGACTTCAACAGCTACGTGACCGTCAGCACCGCGGAGGGCGCCCCGCGCCGGAAGCATGGGCGCATGGCGGCCTCCACTGAGAGCGGCCTCGGGATAAAGCCGCGGATGCGGGTGCTGGGCAAGCCGGTGCTCGAGGTGACGGTACCGAAACGCGCGAGGCGCGGCGTCGCTCGGTAGCTCCGAAAGGCGCTGGGAGTACTACGGCGTCAGGAACTCGTCGCGCGGGAACAGGTCGGTGTTGGGCGCGAGGCCGGGGGCGCGGGCATCGGGATCGGCGCGGCGGGCGCCGCGCAGCAGGGTCACCAGGTTGGCCGCGATCGTCGGGCCCAGCCAACGCTGGACCGCCTCCGATTCCGCGCGCAGACGCCAACTGCCGCGCTCGATGGCGATGGGCGCGTCGGAGCCGATCAGGATGATGGCGCCCCCGCCGGCGTCGATCTCCAGCGTGTGCGGGAAGGCGCGACAAAAGGTCGCGTAGACGCGCAGCGTCGGAGCCCAGCTGCAGACCAGGCCGCCCGGCTCGAGTCGGCGGGCGCAAGCCCTGAAGAACTCGAGCGAGTAGAGGTTGCCGCTGCCGGCGCTGTAGGGGCGCAGCGCGTCGGCTTCGATGATGTCGTAGCGCGCCGAAGCATGCTCGAGTGAGCTGCGACCGTCGTCGACGACGATCCGTAGCCTGGCGTCGCGTAGCAAGCTCGCGAGCGCCGGCATGGCCTCGCGCGCGAGGAAGCGTCGCAGCAGCTCCGGCTGCGGCGCGCTCAGCTCGAAGACGGTGACGTTGCGCGTCTCGGGCCGGCAGGAGGCCGCCCAGGCCGTGTCGCCGGAGCCGAGGCCGATGATCGCGACGTCGTGGGGCGCGGGGTGGATCAGCGCCGGCAGCGCGCCCAGCCAGGTGTGCGTGCTGCCGAACGGGATCTGGCTGTTGCCCTTGCCGTTGACGGACACTCGCCAGCCGCCTGGGGCAGGGGCCTCGATCTCGGGCAGGATGGCCGCGACGCCCGTGGCGTCCTCGGCCAGCAGGGCACGCGTGGGATCGGCCCCATGCAGCCGGCTCCACAGCCCCTGCTGGGTGGGCAGCGCGACCAGCATCACCAGCAGCGCCGCCGCCAGGCCGGCGAAGCGGCTCGCCAGGCCGTGCGCCCACATGCCGACGCCAGCGAAGCCGACTCCCATGAGTAGCAGAAGGCGCAGCGTGCCGGTCGTCCCGAAGTAGTGGAGAGCCAGCAGGCCGACGAGCAGGCTGCCGGCGACGCAGCCGGCGATGTTTGCTGCCTGCAGCATTCCGACCTTGCGGCCGCTGCTGCGGATGTCGTCGTGGACGGCGCGCTGGAGAATCGGGAACACGAGGCCCATCAGGAACGTCGGGACGCCGTACAGCAGCATCGGGAACAGCACGTAGAGCCGGGCGACGTCGCCGGCAGTGGCGTCCTGGCCGAGTGTCAGGCCTTCGTAACGCGACCAGTAGCTGAAGAACCAGCTCGCAGCCGGCATCTGCGCGATGCCGATCACGCTCGCGGCCGAGGCGACGAGCAACAGGCACTGAAGCGTCAGGAACGCCTGAAGCGGACGCTCCAGCCGCGCGGCGATCCGCGCGCCCACCAGCGAGCCCGCTCCGCAGCCGAGCAGATACAGCGCGAGCACGCTGCCGAAGGTGAACGCCGAGGACTTGACGCCGACGTCCACGATCCGAAACCAGAGGATCTCGAGCGCCAGCGCCACGAATCCGCTCGTGGCGTAGAGCGCGAGCCACAGCCCGAAGGCCCTCGAACCGGCGGCTTCGCCCGGCGCGGCTGGCTCCGGCCCTGAGACCTCATCGACCTCCGGCGCGACGCGGGCGAGGCTGAGCGCCGAAAAACCGACCACGAAGTTGGCCGCAGCGGCGGACCACACGGCAGCGTCGATGCCGCCGAAGCGGATCAGCACCCAGGGTGTGAGCGCCGCGCCGAAGGCGGCGCCCAGGACGTTCACGCCGTAGAGGTTGCAGAGCGTGCGCGCGGCCGTGGCCGCGTTGCGAACCGTCGCCCTTGCCAGTAGCGGCAGCGACATGCCCATCAGTACGGTCGGCGGCAGCAGAGCCAGGAAGTGGGCTGTCGCGGCGCGCCACGGCGCGGCGTAGAGCCACCCGGCGCGGGCATACAGCAGGTCGTAGTAGAGCAACGGCGAGAGTGCGCCGAACAGGCCGATGCCGATCTCGACGCAGCCGAACCACTGCATCGCCAGGCGTGGCGTGAGCCGCGCGCTGCGCAGCCCGCCCGCGTGACTCCCGATCCCCAGGCCCGCCATGAACGCGCCCACGATCATCGCCACCGAATAGATCGAGGCCCCGCTGCCCAGGGCCAGGATCCGTTGCCAGGCCGTTTGATAGACGAGGGCCGCGGCGCCGCTCAGGAAGAACAGGATAGGGATCAAGCGGGGCGCATTCTAGTCCCGATCCAGGGGCCGGGGGGCGCGGAGCTTATAATGACCCCGCCTTGTCCAAGCAGCTCTCGTTTCCGCTTGCGAGCCTGGTGCTGCGGCTGGTCTCGCGGACCAAGCGCGCGGTCCTGGGCTTTCAGGAGTACGTGCTGCTCTCGGCGCGCGGCACGCTCGCCCTGTTCACGCGGCCGCGCTACCTGGACGACGTCCTGGCCCAGATGGACAGCCTGGGTGTCGGCTCGCTTTCCATCGTGATCCTGACGGGCATGTTCACGGGCATGGTGCTGGCGCTGCAGTCGGCGGCCAGCCTCGACGTCTTCGGCGCGCGGCCCTATGTGGGCCGTCTCGTGTGCGTGTCCATGGTCCGCGAGCTGGGACCCGTGCTGACCGCGCTCATGGTCACCGGCCGGGTCGGCTCCGGGATGGCCGCCGAGCTGGGCTCGATGGTGGTGACGCAGCAGATCGACGCGCTGCGCGTGCTCGGCACCGACCCGGTGCGAAAGCTGGTGGCCCCGCGCCTCGCGGCCGCCGTCGTCATGGTGCCCATCCTCACCGTGCTTTCGGACGCCGTCGGCATCTTCGGCGCCGGCCTGATCAGCATCTTCAACCTGAAGCTGTCCTGGGCGTACTACTGGCGAACCGTTGGCCAGGCGCTCGCCCTCAACGATCTGATCATGGGCCTGACCAAGCCGATCGTTTTCGGCTTCATACTGGCGAGCGTCGGTTGCTACATGGGCCTCACCACCAAAGGCGGCACCCAGGGCGTCGGCATCTCGACGACGCGCTCCGTGGTGGCGGCGTCGGTGATGATCCTCGTCTCCGATTTCTTCATGACCAAAGTGCTGCTGCTGCTGTTCCCGGTGAACTGATGGGTGACTTCATCCGCAAGATCCAGGAGGTCGCCGAGGAAGTCGGCGACAAGGTTTCGGAGAACGTCTCCGAGCTGCTGGGCGTCTCGCGCGAGCCGGAGGCGTCGCCGCAGCGCAGCCTGGACGAGCCGATCGTCTGCTTCCGCGGCGTCGAGCTCGCCTTCGACCGCCCCATCCTGCGCAACGTGAGCTTCGAACTCCACCCGGGCGCGACGAAGGTCATCCTGGGAGGCTCGGGCTCGGGGAAGACTACGATCCTGCGGCTGATCCTGGGCTTGCTGAAGCCGGACGGCGGCGCGATTCGGGTGGACGGCGTCGACGTGGGCGGCCTCGACGAAGACGAGTTGCGGGCCGTGCGGCTCAAGATCGGCATGGTGTTCCAGGAAGGGGCGCTGTTCGACTCGCTCACGGTAGGGGAGAATGTGGGCTTCCGGCTCCGCGAAGACGCCCTGCCCGACCCGGAGATCGAGGAGCGCGTGCGCGAGATGCTTGGTTTCGTAGGCCTTGCCCAACACTACGACAAGAGCCCTTCGGAACTGTCGGGCGGGCAGCGCCGGCGCGTGGCCGTGGCCCGGGCCCTCGCCGCCCGGCCGCAACTGATGCTCTACGACGAGCCGACGACGGGCCTCGACCCGATCACCGCGACCACGATCACGGACCTGATCGTGAAGGTCCGCGATCTCGACGGCGTCTCGTCGATCCTGGTCACGCATCAGCTTCGTGACGCCTTCAACGTGGCACGCACCTTCGCGTGGCGCGAGGGCGACGATTGCAGCTTCCGCCGTGTCGAAGACCTGAAGCTGCTGGCGGGGACCGATTTCCTGATGTTGCGCGAGGGACAGGTCCAGTTCGAGGGTTCGCCCCACGAGCTGGTCGCGTCGTCGGACCCGTATCTCAAGGACTTCCTGAGCTAGGAGCAGCGCGATGATGGACAAGTCGAAGGCCCTGACCTGGGCGGAACTGCGAGTCGGTGCGGTGGTGATCGTGAGCCTGGCCGTGCTGGCTGTGACGATCCTCTACATCGGCGGCGGGGGCGGCTCGCCCTTCGCTACCAAGTACGAGGTAAAGGCGCTCATGGCCGACGTGAACGGCCTCAAGTCCGGCGCGCCCGTGCGTTTGGGTGGCGTCGAGGTGGGCGCGGTCACCGGCGTCGATTTCGCCCCCGAGGGCGGCGGCGGACTGGTCGAGGTTTCCATGACGCTCGATCGTCGGGTGAAGGGCCGCATCACGACCGAGAGTGAGGCGACGCTCGGCTCGCTGGGCCTGCTCGGCGAGAAGGCGGTGGACATCAACAGCGCGTCGCGCGGCAAGCCGCTCGAGAACGGCGAGTTCATCTCCGCGGCCGCGGAAGACCCGTTCAAGGGGCTGCTCACCGACGCCTCGAACTCCACAGCCCACCTGCGCCGCATCCTCTCGCGGATGGACGCGGGCGAGGGCCTGATCGGCAAGGCGCTGCGCGACGACGAGCTGTACGACCGCATGGTGGACGTGAGCATGCGCCTGCAGGGCGTGATGTCGAAGCTCGAGGCCGAGAGCGGACCGCTCGGGCGACTCATGAACGACCAGACCATGTCGGATCGCATCGCGGGCTCGGCGAAGAGCCTGAACTCGATCCTGACACGCATCGACTCGGGCGAGGGCGCCTTCGGCGCCTTGTCCAAGGACCCGGAGTTCGCGAAGAACCTCAAGGATCTGACCGCGAACCTCAGCGACGTGGCGGCGGGCTTGAAGCGCGGCGAGGGGACGGCCGGCAAGCTGCTCCACGACGACGCGCTCTTCAACCGCATCGACGCCGTCTCGACCCGGCTCGACGCTCTGCTGGCGCGGGTGGAGCGAGGCGAGGGCAGCGCCGGCAAGCTGTTTCAGGATCCCGAGCTCTACAACAACCTCAACGCGGCCCTGAAGGAAGTGCGCTCGCTGGTGGGCGACGTACGGGCGGATCCACGCAAGTACTTGCGAGTCAAGCTCAGCCTGTTCTAATCTTGGAGTTTAGCGGTCAGGAGGCGTCATGAGCGACGACCGGAATTCGGGCGCATCGGGCATCATCCTTTCTTTCCTGATGGGCGGGCTTGCAGGCGCGGCGCTTGCGATTCTGTTCGCGCCCCGTTCGGGCAGGGAGACGCGGGACATGCTGGGCGAGAGGATTCGTGAGGGCCAGCAGCGTGGCCGGGATCTGCGCGACCAGGCCGCGAACAAGGGCCGCGAGATCCTGGAAGACGCCTCCGACTACGTGGATCGCGCCAAGGAAGGCGCGGCCCAGCGCAAGGACCGGCTCTCGGCTGCGATCGACGCGGGGCGACAGGCGTACCGCGACGAGAAAGAGAAGATGTAGCGGATGGACACCTGGGCTGTCGTCTTTCTGGGCATCATCGCGGTGGCATCGGTCGTCCAGTCGGCTTTTCTGATCGCGCTCGCGCTCGAGGGGAAGAAGCTCTCACGGCGCGTGGCCGACATGCAGGACCGGATCGAGCGTGAGCTCAAGCCCAGTCTCGACAGCGTTTCCCGGGTGGCCCGGAACCTGGCCGAGGTTTCCGACCTCGCGGTGCTGCAGGCCCGCCGGGTCGACGGCCTGCTCGCCGACACGATCGAGAAGGTCGAAGAGACCACGACGCTGATTCGCCAGGTGGTGCTCAAGCCGATCGGCCCGCTCGTGGATCTCGCAGCTTTCTTGAAGGGCCTGCGCCGTGGCCTCGAGGTGTACTACCAACTGCGAGGCTTCGAACGCCGGGAGCGCGTGCCCCGCGGCCACGACGACGAGCATCTTTTTATCTAAGCGCGTCGCGGCGCGCCGGCTGACGAGTGGGCGCCGCTCCTGAGAGCCGCGAAGTCCACTTCGCGCTTCCGCCAAGTCCCGCCGTCTCGGGAGTGAATCCCGAGACGGCAGCAGAGTAGCTCGTCGGACTTCGCTCCAACGGCGTTTTCCAGGCGTCGCGGCGCGCCGGCTGACGAAAGCGCGCCGCTCCTGAACTCCGCGAAATCCACCTATTCGTCAGCGGGCGCCTTCGGCGGCAGCCGCCAGCTTCTCCAATCGATCGAGCTGTTGGCGATGCCCGAGCACGATCAGCACGTCCCCGGTCGCGAACACGCTCTCGGGCTCGGGGTTGAAGAGCATCTTGCCGTCGGGCTTCTTGACCGCCACGATGATGATGCCAAGCTCGCGGCGCACCTGGCTGTCGCGCACGGTCTGGCCCGCGAGGGAACTCTCCACGGTGATCTCCACCTCCTCTATCTGCAGCTCCAGGTGCTGGCTTCGAGTCGCCAGCTCGAGGAAGTCCATGACCGCCGGGCGCAACAGCGCCTGGGCCACGCGCTGCCCTCCGATCACGTAGGGTGAGACCACGCGGTTGGCGCCCGCCCGCAATAACTTCTTCTCGGCGCCCTCCTCTTCCGCACGCGCGACGATGAACAGCTTGTCGTTCAGGAAGCGCGCGCTCATGGTGATGTAGAGGTTGTCGGCGTCGGAGGCCGCCACGGTGACGAGGCCGCGGGCCCGGTCGACGCCAGCGCGCTTGAGCACGTCGTCCGAGGTCGCGTCACCCGTGAGTGCGATGCCGTGGGCCATGCTGAAGCCATCGAGCAGGTCGCTCCTGCGGTCCACGACGACGAACGCGATCCCGAGAGCGGAGAACTCCCCGCACACGAGGCGCCCATTCGCCCAAACCCACACACGACCATGTGGTTCGTGACCCCCGCCAGACTGCGTTCCATGCGCTGTCTCCCGAGCACCCTGCGGACCTCGCCGCTGATGACGACCCGCACCAGCTCTGTTGCCGTGTAGAACAACGTGAACACGCCCCCCAGGCTCAGCAGCATGGTGAACGTGCGGCCGTTTTCGGTGAGGGGGTGGACCTCCATGAAACCGACCGTCGTGATCGTGATGACCGTCATGTACAAGGACTCGGACAGCGTCCAGCCCTCGACCAGGTGGTACCCCAGCGTGCCAAGGCCCACCAGCAGGGTCGGGATGACGAGCAGGAGCAAGAGGCGTGGGAGCGCCACGTGACCTATGCGAGCGCCCGGAGGATCGCACGCTGGGCCCGCGAGGGGCCCTGAGCGTGGCTCAACCCAAGTGCTTCTGCAGCGACTCGAGCAGGGCCTTGTAAATCGGGTTGCAGAACTCCCGGACGCCTCCGGAGCTGTCCTGCCAGGTGGAGGACCACTCGACGAAGCTCGCATTCGAGTCGGTGACCGGGAACACTCGGATCTGGCCCACGTATCCCGAGACTTTGTCCTTGGAGACTGCTTCCGGACCGTCATCGATGCTGTAGCGGATGACGCGCTCGCGCTCGTCGAGCCCCAGCAGCGTCTCGTGGAACACGCCGTTGAGCACGCGTCGGGCGCCGATCTGGTCACCCGCCTTGTCGCCCACCTTCTCGACCCTGTCGAGCACACCCCGCGCCCACGAGCCGTCGTGGAAGTCCCGCAGTGTGGCCCACACTTTCTCCACCGGAGCCTTCACCACACAACTGTTGTAGCAGCCCATCCATGCCTCCGAAGCCCGGCCCCGGTGATCCCGTGCCGCCAGACACTGTACACCGCGAGCGCCGGCGGCAACCACTCCGACCCCCTCAGGTGCCGAACAGCCCTTTCACGCCGTCGGCGACATTCTGGACCGCGAGCGCCGCCATCCCGCCGTCTCGGGAGTGTGCCACCTGAGCGTGCCCATGGTGTCGTGAGCGTACTCGTCCCCGCGAGCCGGGTCGTTGGCGGTTCGTTCGTGGCCTATTTCAGCTCGACGTCTTCCACGGGCAGGTCCCAGTGGGCGAGCAGGATCTCGAAGCGGCGCTGCTCTTCCTTCTCGAACGTGGCCTGATCGGGATACAGCTGCTTCACGATCGGCTTCGCGTCGAAATCGTCGAACAGGGTCTGCACGTCCCGCCACGTGATCGTGACGCGGTAGTCCCAGCGGCCGTCCTCGGTGGCATGATCGACCGGCTTGGCGGCCGAGAGCGCGACGATCCGGCCCAGCTCCAGCTCTTTCCTGAGGATCGGGAGATGGTTTTTCTCGAACAGATCGAGGAATTCGGCCTGGTGTCCCCAGCTGACCTTGTAGTAGTACTCGACCACGAAGGGCTTCGCCTTCGCCGCTGGCTCGGCCGCAGCGGCGCCACCGGCGATCATCACGCAGAAGAGCAGGCTCGTCAGGCGCATGGAAACTCCTTATTGCGAGCAGCCGGGAATCGGGTTCGGCAGCACGCGGAAGCCGGCGCCTCCGGCTACCCCGGACAGGTTGAAGCGACAGCTGACCGCGCCTCCGGCTTCGACGTCATAGCTGGCTTCCACTGACGGTTGATCGCCTCGCGCCCAGTCGAAGTTCCACACGTCGAGGCTGATCACGGGGCGCCGCTCGGGCGGCTCGGCGCGGGCCTTCGGCGCTTCGACGAAGACAGCCCCGCTGCGCTGCGAGAGCTGCTTCATCACGAACTCGCTCGGTGCCCGGCCCCGATCGCTCACGACGAAGCTGCCCGCCTCCGGCCTGAGCGAGGCCAGGTGCAGGAACACGGCCAGGGCTGCCTGTTCACGGGCACTGGGCTGGGCCTTTGGGTGCGGCGTCGAGGGCAAGGGGACGCACGCCCAGAGCAGAGCGAGAAAGCCCACGAGTGGGAAGCGGCGGGAGCGTGTCACGCGGCGCATCATAGGGGACAAGTCACTTCGGCACCACGATCCGCGGTTCCGGGCCGCCATGCTCCTTGACGTGGCGTGCCAGGGTCCGCTCCACGGAGGCACGCTGGTCGGCGGCAAAGTCGGTGGTGTCGATCCGGGCGCGCGCACCGCCGCGACTCTCGACCTGAATCTCCCCAGAGAAGACGTCGATGCTCGCCACTTCCGGCCAGGCCATCGTCGTCGTCCCCAGCAGACTGCGAAAGCTCAGGCTCGAGGCGGCGATCTCGAGTTTCCAGAGCAGCAGGTGCCCTGCGATCAGCAGCGGGCCGAGGGCGAGCACGAGGCCGATCCGCCGCAAGCTCACGCGGCGGAGCGAGGCGGCCAGCAGCGCCGCTCCGATCGCCGCCCCGAAGGCCCCCGCGCCCCGCGACCAGTGGTAGTCGATCTGCAGCGCCGTGTTCAGCAGTGTGATGCGCGGCGGTCCCGACGAGAGATAGGCGCCGCCCGCGGCGAGCGAGGCGCCCAAGGCAGTCAGGGCCAGGCGGGCGGGGCGGTTCACGGGCGCCATTCTACTAGGCCCGAAGCAGGATTGACTTGAGCCGCTTTCGAGGCACACACTGAAGGCTGTGGGGCGCAAGCTCGTTGCCGTGACCGATTTCGTCGAGACCCTGAAGGGCTTCGAGAGCGAGCCCATCACCCGCGACCGCGTCCTCCACTACTGCCTCGAAACCGCGATCGAGCGCGCCTCGCTCGCGCCCTACACGCATTTCCGTTCGGATCTCTATACCCGCAACCTGATCTACCGCGACGAGATCTTCGAGATCATGGCGCTTTGCTGGTCGCCCGGGCAGCGCACACCGATCCACACCCACAATGGCCAGCTCGGCTGGATGAGTGTCGAGCAGGGCGCCCTCGCCGTGATCAACTACAAGTGGCTCGGCTGCAACGCCAGCGACAACCAGAACGTGTCGGGCATGGACTGCCTGGCGGGCGCCACTGAGCTCGACCTCGACCGGCGCGAGGTCCAGGAATGCTTTCCCGGAGGCCCGGTGAACGCCGTGGACAAGGTCCAGACCATCCACCAGGTGGTGTTGCAAGGTCAGGAACCGGCCATCTCGGTCCACGTCTACAGCCAGCCGATCGAATCCTGCGTCGCCTTCGATCTGGAGAAGCGTTCCTGCTATCGTCGCCAGCTCTCCTTTTACAGCAAGTACGGCGACGTGGTCGTGGAGCCGGGCGATTGGCTGCCCTCGACCCCGGCGACCCCGCCCAGCGCACGTTAGTCCGCTGAACCCGCTCGACGGCGTCCGCGTCATAGACCTCTCGCGCATCCTGGCGGGGCCGTATTGCACGCAGGCGCTGGCCGATGCGGGGGCCGACGTGATCAAGATCGAGGAGCCGGGCAAGGGCGACGACACGCGCCGCTGGGGTCCGCCATTTGCTTCGGGTGAGAGCACGTACTTCCTGGCTGTGAACCGCGGCAAGCGCAGCCTCACGCTCAACCTCAAGCACGCGCAAGGCCGCGAGATCCTTTGGAAGCTGCTCGCCGGGGCCGACGTGCTGGTCGAGAATTTCCGGCCCGGCGCGCTGGCGGGCCTGGGCTTTGTAGAAGCCGAGATCCGTCGGCGCTGTCCGCGACTCGTCTTCGCCTCGATCTCGGGCTACGGCGCCGACGGCCCGCTCGGCGGCCGCCCGGGCTACGACGCGGTGATCCAGGGCGAAGGCGGCCTGATGAGCGTGACGGGCACCCAAGAGAGCGGACCGCTCAAGGCGGGCGCCTCGCTGGTGGACGTGCTCTCCGGGATGACGGCCTTTCAGGGCATCCTGCTGGCCCTGTTGCGTCGTGAGCGCACGGGCGAGGGCGGCAGGGTCGACGTGTCGCTGCTCGAAAGCCTGGTCGCCCCGCTGGCGTACCACAACACGGCCTGGCTCCTGGCCGGCGAGACGCCGACGCGCCTGGGCAATCGTCATCCGAGCCTCGCGCCCTACGAGAGCTTCGAAGCACGAGACGGCCACGTCATCGTCGGCGTCGGCAACGACGGCCTGTGGCGGCTGTTCTGCCGTGCCCTCGGCCAGGACGCCCTCGCGGCCGATGCCCGCTTCCTGACGAACCCGGACCGCGTGCGCAATGGCGAAGCCCTGCGCGCGATCCTCGTCCCGCTGCTGCGCGGCAAGACAGTGGACACGTGGCTTGGCGCCTTCGAAGCGCTGGGCGTTCCGTGCGGCCGCGTGCGCAGCATCCCCGAGACGCTCGAAAGCCCGCAACTGGCGGCGCGTGGCCTGCTCATCGAGATCGATCACCCCAAGCTCGGCCGCGGCCGCTACGTCGGAAGCCCGATCCACATGGACGGCGCCGATCGCGGCGACCTGCGGCCGCCGCCGCTGCTCGGCGAGCACACGGCCGAGGTGCTGGCCGAGTTCCTGGGCCTGGGAGCGGCGGAGATCGAGGCTCTCGGGCGCGACGGGGTGATCTAGAATGGAGCCCGTGAGCTCGCGCATCCTGGTCGTCGACGATGACCCGCTGGCCGCCCAAGTTCTTGACGAGCTGCTGACTCGCCATGGCCACGTGGTCGTGAGGGCCGCCTCAGGCGAAGAGGCCCTGGCAGCGGAGCCTCCCGACCTCCTGCTGCTCGAGGTGCGGCTGCCCGGGCTTTCCGGATACGAAATCTGCGCGAGGATCCGCGAGCGCCACGGTCTCGCGATCCCGGTGCTGATGCTCACGGCGCTTGGCGATGCGTCCTCGGCGCAGTGTTGCTACGACTCCGGCGCCGACGACTTCATCCCCAAGCCCGTCGATCACACGGCGCTGGTGCTCAAGGTACGGGCGCTGCTGCGCACGAAATCGCTGCACGACGAGATGCTGCGCTCTCGCGAGGAGTCGCGCGCCCGAGCCCGTGACCTGAGATTGCTCCACGAGATCGGCCGCGACTGGTCGCTGGTCGCCGAACCGGCGGCCTTCTACCGCCTGCTGACCGAGCGCCTCGCGCAGCTGATCGGCGCCCCGTTCTGCCTGCTGGCACTCTACGACCCGGAGAGCCGCACGCTCGAGGCGGCCGTGCCTGCGTGCGGCCTGGCCGACGACGTGACACGCAAGCTGCGCCAGGCCGACTATCACAGCCTCTGGAGCTTCGAGTCGGGGCGGCCCTACGTGAGCAACCACGCGCGTACCGACCGGCGCCTGCTCCCAGAGCTGATGGTCCCGCCGCAGGCCGACTCGATCGTGCTGGTCCCGATGCTCTCGGAAGGCTCGCTACTCGGCATCCTGATCGCCGCCAACAAGCCCGGCGGGTTCACGGAGGACGACGTCGATCTGCTCACGATCTTCGCCGGCCCCGCGGCGACGTTCCTGCGCAGCCGCAAGCTCTACGAAGCCCAGGGCCGGCACGCCGCGCGGCTCGAGGGCCTGCCGGCACTGTTGGGGGCGATGGCGGGAACCACCTCGCGTGGCCCGTTGCTCGATCTCGCCACCTCGCTGCTGGAGAAGCGCCTCGGTTACTCGGCAGTGGGCTTCTACGCGCCTGCCGAAGACGACGGCTCCAGCATCGAGCTGCGCGCGGGCACGCCGCCCCCGGGGCCGGCGGTGGATCAGGAGCGGCTGCTCTGGGCAATGCGCGGCGGCGTCGCGCTGCTCTCGTCCGACTGCGCCGACCTCGCGGTGCCGGTGGGAGCGGGGGAGCTCTCGCAAGGGGTGCTGAACATCAGCAAGCCGGGCCTGCGTTTTGCCGAGGAGGAGATTGCGCTGGTCACAGCTCTTTCGGGCCAGCTTGCCGTCGCCCTGCAGCGGGCCGCGAGCGTCGCGCAGACCGAACGGCTTGCGCGCCAAATGGCGACGCTCTACGACCTCGGCCTCGAGACCGCGGCGCTCAAGGACCTGCAGCGGCTGTTCGGCAAGGCCAGCGAGGAGGCGGGTCGGTTGATCCGCGCCGATCACGTCTCGGTTCTGCGCTTCGACGAAGCCGAGGGGCTGTTGAAGCTGTTCGCCGCCTGGACCCGCGACCCGGAAAGCGAGTCCTACGTCGAGCCGGTCTTCCATCTCGGGGAGGGCATAGCAGGCCGCGTGGCGCGCGACTGGGCGCCGGCGATGGTGAACGACGTCGGGCACTCGGGCGATTTCGTGCGCAAGGGCAACCCGGTGTCGCGGATCCTGTGCGTGCCGCTCACCTACTTCGATCGCGAGAGGGGCGAGCTCGCCCTGTTCGGCGTGCTGAACGCGTCGCGGCGGCCCGGTGTGGCGCGCTTTACGCACGACGATCTCGACTACCTGAACCGTTTCGCGGGCCAACTCGGCGTCGCGGTCGCGAACTCGATGGCCTTTACGGCCGAGCACGAGCGCAGCGAACAGCTGTCGCTCGTGAACAAAGTGATGCGCGATATCGCCGGGAAACTGTCGCGCGAGCGCATTCTCGAGACCGCGGTCAGGCGCATCCACGAGGCCTTCCCCTATTCGCTGGTCATGATCGGCATCCCGGACTTCGAGGCCGGCACTGCGCACACGGTCGCGGCTGCGGGACAGGATTCTTCGCAGCTGCTCAAGGGAACTCACTCTCTCAGCGCCGGCATCGTCGGCCGTGCGATCCGCGAGAAGCGCAGCATGGTCGTCGGGGACGTGGCCAGCGACCCCGACTATGTCTGCGTCCTGGCCTCCACCCGCAGCCAGGTGGCGATTCCGATCCAGAGCGGCGCCGACGTGATGGCCGTGCTCAACGTCGAGAGCGAGGAGCTGCGCGGTTTCAGCCGCAGCCACGTGCTGACCCTCGAGACGCTGGCCGATGGGATCGGGATCATCCTGCGCAACGCCGAGCTGTACCAGGCCGTCGAGCAGACCAATGCGCGACTGGTCGAGCTCGACCGGCTGAAGAGCGAGGTCGTAAACGTGGTCGCACACGATTTCCGCTCGCCGCTCGCCGGCGTACTTGGCCACGCCGAGGTGCTCGAATCGCAACCCGACGCCACGCGCGAGGAGCGCGTCGAGTCCGCCCGCTCGATCGTCCGCGCGGCGACGCACATGGCGAACCTGGTGGAGAAGACGCTCAAGACGACGCGCCTGGAAACGGGACACTTTCCGTTCGAGTTCGGCCTGGTGGAATTCGGCCAGCTGCTGCGCGAAGTGTTGCAGCGCCGGCCCGAGGACGCCGCGCACCCCGTCCACGCGGAGCTGCCGGAGGATCCGCTGCCGTGCTGGGCCGACCGCGATCGCCTGACCGAGGTCCTCGACAACCTGATCGACAACGCAGTGAAGTACTCGCCGGGTGGCGGGGGGGTGCACGTCCGCGTGACGAGCGAAGCGGAGGCCGTCTCTGTGACGGTCGAGGACGAGGGCCTCGGGATCGCCGCGAGCGAGCTGCCCCGGCTGTTCCGCCCTTTCTCCCGCGTGCGCACGCTACGCACGGCCCGTATCGAAGGCTCCGGCCTCGGCCTCTACATCTGCGAGCGCATCGTCAAGGCGCACGGCGGCCGGCTGTGGGCTGAGAGCCAGCCGGAACGAGGCTCCACGTTTTCGTTCACCCTGCCGCTGTACGGCGCCATGGCCCAGACCCGGCCAGCCATCGTTCTGGTGGCGGCGAGCGACGAGAGCACGCGCCGGAAAGTGCGACGCGTCGCCGAGCAGCTCGGCTACTCCACACACGAGGTTGCCGACGGCGTCGAGGCCGTGGAAGCCGCGATCCGACTGCAGCCGGTCGCGATCGTCCTCGACCGCATCCTGCCCCGCCTGCGCGCGGAAGAAGTGGCCGAACGCCTGCTGGAGAACCCAGCCACGGCCTCAGTGCCGCTGTTCTCGCTGGCCTCGGCCGAGGACCTGGGAGAGCGCGCATCGCTGTTTCGCGCCTGCGCGCCCAAGCCGCTCGACACGGCAGCGCTGTCGGAGGCCCTTGCGGGCCTGCTGAGCCCGACGCAATGAACCTGGCGCCACGAGGGCTGCGTACCCACGGCATCGTCCTCGCCGCGGGCGCTTCCACTCGCATGGGCCGCCCCAAGATGCTGCTACCGGTGCGCGGCACGACCCTGCTCGCGAGCGCGGTGACGCCCCTGCTGGAAGCCGGCCTGGAACGCGTCGTCGTCGTCCTGGGCCATGGGGCCGAGGCGGTGCGGCGCCGTGCCGGGGTGCCCGAGGATGCGCGTGTGGTTTTCTGCGTCAACGAGGACTGGAGCAGCGGCCTCTCCTCCTCCCTGCGCAGCGGGCTCGAAGCGTGTGCCGCAGCGGACGCCGTCGTGATCGTCCTTGGCGACCAGCCAACCCTTCGCTCCGACGTAGTGCGCAGCCTCGTCCAGGCCGCCGCTACCGGCGCCCCGCTCGTGGTTCCCCTGCACGAGGGTCGCGTCGGCCACCCGATCCTGTTCCAGCGAGAGCTGTTCGGCGAACTGTGCCGGCTCTCAGGCGATGCCGGCGCCCGCGAGATCGTGCGCCGCCACATCCACCGCGCCGCGACCGTCGGCGGCGACCGCGCCCGCGACCTCGACACCGAAGCGGACTACCAGGCCTTCCTGGAAGGCCGCCCGGGCAGCGACGACGAGGGCTTGCCGATCCCGCCAACGACCTCAGCGTAGATCGCTCGCGACTGCGAGGGGCGGTCCAGGGGCCAGTTCACCGGCGCTTCTTCCGCAGGATCGACTGCATGTCTTCGAGGTCCCTCAAGATGTACTCGCCACGTTACCCAAGCACGCGGAAGAGGATGAGCAAGAGCGCGACACCGTAGGTTGTGCCGCAGATGGGGAAGATGCGATCTGCAAACCACTTTGGGAGGAAGATGTCTGCCACGGAGCCTCGCACCGCGCCTAGGCGTTCGGTGAGAATCGTCAGGGGACACGTCCAGCCTGACGCTGCCAGGACAGCACCTTCGATCATTCCCAATCCGACAGCAATCCACGTCCACGTCGTGATCTTGTCCGCGATACCGCTGAACAGGGCGTAGAGAACGCATGCACTGAGAAACCAGAAGATGCCGGTGTGGATCAGCTTGACGTGGAGGATCGTGAGTTTCGCCACGCGCGCCTCATCTCCGGGTGGTTGTGCTGTTCGGCGTATTCCACTAGGCAGGGTGGAATGCAGTATAGCGCCGGTGGAGATTGGGGAAGGAGTCTCGCAAGTGTTCCTGGCCCCGTGAGTTCCGAGTAGAGCCAAGTGACGGGTCGTGGAACTATGCTGTTCTGCATAGTGCGGAAGCCAGGTTGGAACGTCTATCGTCACGCGGGCGCTCTTCTTCGGGCCGTGCAGGCGCCTGTCGTGCTTCGTGCCCATCGTTTCGTCTGACTGGCTCTGGCCACCCCCTTTGCCCGTGTTCGTCCTCGTTCTTGCCCTCTGGTATCCTCCGAGTCCCGATGCCCATTGCCGTCGCAGCCCTCGGCGGGAACGCTATCGTGGGCAGCGATCCGGCCTCGGATGGAGGCATCGACCTGCGCGGGGCGCCGACGGCACTGGCCCGGCTCGTGGCCCTGGGCTGGGACCTGGTCGTGACGCACGGCAACGGGCCGCAGGTGGGGCAGCGCCTGATCGAAGCCCAGGGTAACGGCCAGCGCGACGCTCCGACGCTCGACGTGCTCGATGCCGAGACCCAGGGCGCGCTCGGCTATCGCCTGCAGCAGGCGCTCGGCAACGCGCTGCGCGAGGCGCAGCCGCCCCGAGCCGTGGCGTCGGTTCTGACGCAGGTGGTCGTCGACGCGCAGGACCCCGCTTTCGGAAAGCCGACCAAGCCGGTGGGTTCCTTCTACGGCCGGGAGCAGGCCGCCAATCGCGCTCGAGAACGCGGCTTCACTTTTGTCGAGGACTCGGGCCGAGGCTATCGGCGCGTGGTAGCCTCCCCTGCGCCGCTCGAGATCGTCGAAGTGCGTCCGATCCGAGCGCTGCTCGAGGCTGGCGTCGTGGTGATCGCTGCGGGAGGAGGCGGCATCCCCGTCGTCCGGGATCCAGACGGAACGCTGCGCGGCGTCGAAGCCGTGATCGACAAGGATCGGGCGTCGTCGTTGCTGGCGCGACTTCTGGGCGCGGACATGCTCATCATCTTCACGAGCGTGCCCGAGGTGCTCTTCGACTTCCGCGGCCCGGAGCAACGTCCGCTGCGCCGGCTCAGCGCCCCAGAGGCCCGCATCCTGCTCGCGACGGGACAGTTCGCCGCCGGCAGCATGGGGCCCAAGGTCGAGGCGGCGGCCGCGTTCAGCGATGCGACCGGGCGGCCTGCGATCATCACCTCGCCGGATCGCCTTCTCGACGCCCTCGTCGGTACCTCTGGCACGGTGATTCGGCCGTGAGGGGGGTCGCCTTCGCCTGGCTGCTCGTAGCCGGGGTTGCCGGAGCCAAGGAGCCAGCCGTACCCGCTCCGCTCACGCAAGAGCATCTTTTTCCTTCGGGAGCTTTCAGCTTCAAGACGCCCGACGGCTGGAAGGTCGAGCCCGTCGCAGGCAACGCGGAAGCGATCCAGGCCTCGGGCGACGGCGTCGCGGTGCGCTTGCTCTACCGGTCCGGCGAGACGGGCTTCGACAGCCTGCATGTGACCTGCATGCTCGAACGCCTGGCTCCCGAGCAGGATTCCCTGCCGCAGGTGCGCTACGAATACGACTTTCTGAGCGGCGACGTCAACGAGATGCGGATCCTGGACTCCGCCTTCCAGGTCACCTACGACGCACAGATCCAGGGTTCCCGCGTCTGGCGCCAGCGCAACGTCACCGTGGTAGGCAAGGGACACTCGCTGTGCGCCATCAGCTACGCGCCCGCCGAGCTGTGGAAGAAGTCGAAGGCGACGCGGGCGACGCTCGACAGCATCCTGGCCAGCGTGTCGTTCCGATGAGCGACGTCCTGGCGCGGGGCGTGCCGCGGCCACGGCGTCAGACCTGGTCGATCGGCGGCGGCAAGGGCGGCATCGGCAAGTCACTGCTGACTGCGTCGCTCGGCTGGCAACTGGCCAGGATGGGCAAGCGTGTGATCCTCGTCGACTGCGACCTGGGCGGTGCCAATCTCCACACTTGCCTCGGTCTCGCGAACCCGGAGCGCAGCCTCAGCGATTTCATCCGTCGCCGCGCCGAGCGCATCGAGGACGTGCTGGTCGAGACCGGCTTTCCGCTGCTGCGGCTGATCAGCGGCGCCTCCGACTTCCTGGGCGCGGCGAACATCAAGTATCCGCAGAAGGTTCGCGTGCTGAACCGCATCCGAGCCCTCGAGGTGGACATCGTGCTGCTCGACCTGGGGGCCGGAACGTCGTACAACATCATCGACTTCTTCCTGGTTTCGGATGTGGGCTTGCTGACTGTGGTACCCGAACCGACTTCGATCGAAAACGCCTATCGCTTCATCAAGAGCGCGCTCTACCGGCGCTTTCGGAACGCGATCGCGCATGACGAGGTACGCGCTCTCATCGAGGCGGCGCTCGACCAGAAGAATCCTCACGGCATTCGAACGCCGCTCGACCTGGTGGCCGCGGTCGAGCGCGAGCATCCTGAAGAGGCGGCGCTGCTGAAAGCCGAGATGGCAGGGTTCCGGCCGAGGTTCGTCGTGAATCAGGTGCGCGAGGAGGCCGACACCGCGATCGGCCACCAGTTGGTGGCGGCCTGCGCGCGCCATCTTGGGGTGCACAGCACCTATGCCGGCTTTGTCCACTATGACGAGGCGGTGTGGCGTTCGGTACGGCAGCGACGGCTGTTCATGGTCGATGCCCCGGCCTCCCGCGCCGCCGAGGACGTCTCACGCCTCGCCCGCAGCCTGGTGCAGGGCGTGACCTTGCCGTTGCCCTGGTGAGCATGCGAGGGGGCAATCATTACGAGACGCTGGGCCTGACGCCTCGGGCGACGCTGGAGCAGGTCGAGAAGGCCTATCAGTTCTTCGCGACCATGTACGAGGAGCAGGCGGTCGCCATGTATTCGCTGCTGGATCCCGAGGAGCAGCGTGAGGCCCGCGCCCGGATTCGACAGGCCTACGAGATCTTGAAGGACGAGGTGCGGCGACGGCAGTACGATGCACAGCTCGTGGCCCCCGGGAGTCCCGCCGTTGCCGCACACGAACCGCCGCCTGCCCCGCTCCCGCGGCCGGCGCCGGTGCGGATCGAAGCCCAGATCGCACCGCGTCTGCTGGCCGAGCCCGTGACCGGCGCCAGCCTGCGCAAGGTGCGCGAGGAGCTCGGCATCTCGCTGCAGCATATCGCCGGGGCCACCAAGATCGGCGTGCGCTTCCTCGAGTACATCGAAGCGGACCGGCATTCGCATCTGCCGGCCCTCGTCTACCTGCGGGGCTTCGTCCAGGAGTACGCGCGCTGCCTGGGCCTGGAACCCCGGCGCACTGCCGACTCGTATCTGAAGCAGCTGCCCAAGCCTTGATCAAGGCGGCGGTTGACCCTCCCGGGGTGCTCAGGCTAACGTAGCGACACTTGCAGAACTATGCAACTGACGGGACGGGCGCCTGTCCCGGCTGCGAGAACGAGCGCAGCCAGGTGTTCGAGGTATCCGGACTCGACTGCGCCACCGAGGTCGCCCTGGTCGAGGGCCGGCTGCGGCGCCTGGCCGGCGTGTGCTCGGCCCGCGCCTCTGCCGCCACCGGAAAAGCCACAGTCGTCCACACCCTGGATGATCGCGCCATCGAGGCAGCGCTCGCCGAAGTAGGGCTCAAGGCCCGGCCGGCACGAACCGCAGGGGCGGCCCGCGCACGCGGGAGCGCCACGCTGTCGTCAGCATTACTGACGATCGGGGCGTTTCTCGCCTCGGGCACGCGACAGGACCTCTCGACAGCCCTGTTTGCCGCGGCGATCCTTGCCGGCGGGCTTCCGGTGGCGCGCAAGGGCCTGGCCCGCGCACGGCACGGAACGTTGGACATGAACGCGCTCATGAGCGTCGCCGTGGTCGGCGCGATGCTGCTGGGAGACTGGGCGGAGGGCGCCTCCACCGTGGCGCTGTTCTCGCTCGCCCAACTCCTCGAAGCGCGCAGCTTGGAACGGGCCCGTCGCGAGGTCGCCGGTTTGCTGGCGCAGAGCCCGGAACTGGCGCGCGTGCGGCGTGCAACGAGCGAGCAGCACGTCAGGCCCGAATCGGTGGCGACCGGCGAGACCGTGCTCGTGGCGCCCGGGGAGCGAGTGTCTTTCGACGGAGTGGTGATCGAGGGCACGAGCGATGTCGATCAGTCGCCTCTCACTGGCGAGTCGCGTCCGGTCGAACGTTCGCCGGGCCAGGGGCTTCTCGCCGGATCGATAAACGGCTCCGGTCTACTGGCTATGCGCGTGACCCGGCGCGCCGCCGAGACGACGCTCGCGCGCATCCTGCTGCGGGTCGAGGAAGCGCAAGCCTCTCGGGCGCCGAGCCAGGGACTGGTGGATCGATTCGCGCGCGTCTACACCCCGATCGTCGTGGCACTGGCAGTCCTGCTGACGGTTCTGCCTCCGCTGTTGGGCTTGCTGCCGCTTCAAGCTTCACTCGAACGCGCGCTCGTGCTGCTGGTGATCGCGTGCCCCTGCGCGCTCGTGCTTTCGACGCCGATCTCGTTCGTGTGCGCGCTGACCGCTGCCTCACGTGCGGGCGTCCTGATCAAGGGCGGCGCGCATCTCGAAGCCCTGGCCAGGCTGCGCGTGGCGGCCTTCGACAAGACGGGCACGCTCACCTCGGGACAGCCGTCCGTGAGCCAGGTGTGGGCCGCGCCGGGCGAGTCGATCGAGGCCGTGGTGGCCGACGCGGCGGCGCTCGAACGCCATGCCGGCCACCCGCTCGCGAGCGCGGTCGTGGCGCGGGCGGCCGCCAGTGGCCTCCGGGTTCCGGCGGCCGGCGACGTGACCGCGTTGCCGGGCCGAGGCATGAGCGGCCGCGTGGAGGGGCGCGAGGTCCTGGTCGGGAGCCATCGGCTGTTCGACGAGCGGGGGCTCTGCGATCACGCTCTCGATGGCGAGCTGCGGCAACTCGAGGCTGCGGGCAAGACGGTGGTTCTCGTCGGGGGCGCGGGCGTCGGGGTGCGGGGCTTCCTGGCGGCAGACGATTCGCTTCGGCCCGAGGCGCCGGAAGCGATGCGCCAGCTCAGGGAGGCCGGCCTCGAACTCGTAATGTTGACCGGCGACAATCGCACCACGGCCGACGCGGTCGCGCGCAGCGTAGGCATCGTCGAATGGCATGCGGAGCTGCTGCCCGACGACAAGCTGGCCCAGGTCCAGGCCCAGCGCCGGCGCGGAGCGGTGGCCATGGTCGGCGACGGTGTCAACGACGCGCCCGCGCTGGCCGCTTCCGACGTCGGGGTTGCGATGGGGCCGCGCGGGACCGACGCGGCGCTCGAGACCGCCGACGTGGTGCTGATGGCCGGGGATTTACGCCGGCTGCCCTGGGCCGTGGCGCTTGGGCGCGTCACCCGTCGCATCGTCTGGCAGAACGTGATCTTGTCGCTCGCCGTCAAGGGCGTCGTGCTGGCGCTCGCCCTCGCCGGCTACGCTTCGCTCTGGGCGGCGGTTGCCGCCGACATGGGCAGTTCACTCCTCGTGATCAGCAACGGCTTGCGCCTGTTGCGGCGGAGGCCCTAGTAACCGGCGCCCGCGCCGCTGGCGCCGGGAGCCTGGCCGCGGCTCTCCTGCACGATCTTCACGCCGACACTGGCGCCGATGCGGTCGGCTCCGGCCTCTATCATGGCTTGCGCGGACTTGAGGTCGCGCACTCCGCCGGCCGCCTTGACGCCCATCTCCGGGCCCACGACCCGGCGCATCAGCGCCACGTCGTCGGCCGTCGCGCCGCCCGAGGCGAAGCCGGTCGAGGTCTTCACGAAGTCGGCGCAAGCGGCCTTGGCGATCACGCAGGCCTTGACCTTCTCGTCGTCGCTGAGCAGCGCCGTCTCGATGATGACCTTGGAAACCGCGCCGCCGTCGCGGCAGGCCTGCGCGACACCGGCGACGTCGCGCTCCACGAGCCGGTAGTCGCCGGACTTGAGCGCGCCGACGTTGATCACCATGTCGATCTCGCTGGCGCCGTCGGCGATGGCGCGGGCGGCCTCGAAGGCCTTGACCTCCGGCGGTGTCGCGCCGAGCGGGAAACCCGCCACCGTGCAGACCCGGGTCTCGCAGCCGCGCAGCAGCTCGCTGCACAGCCGGACCCAGGTGGGATTCACGCAGACGGTGGCGAAGCCGTGCTCGCGCGCTTCGGCGCACAGCGTCTCGATCTGGGAGCGCGTCGCGTCGGGCTTGAGCAGCGTGTGATCGATGCGCCGGGCGATCTCGCGCGGGTAGAGGCTGGTGCCGGCCTTGAGGCCGAAGCGCTCGGCCCCCGCGCCCAGCAGCCGGCCGAGACGGTCGGGGCAGCAGCCGCCTGCAGCTGCGTGGCAGGCGCAAGGCGGCTCCTCTGGCGCGCGCAGTTGCGCCAGCACGGCGCGCACGACGGCTTCGACGAGCGCGTTTTCGGTCACTTGTTGTAGTGCTCCTCGATGGCCGTGATCTTCTTCACGCGCCGGGCGTGACGCTCCTCGGTGCATTCCGAGCCGAGGAAAGTGCGCACGATCTCGTCGGCGCGAGCGGCATCCACGACCTTGGCGCCCAGCGTGAGCACGTTCGCGTCGTTGTGCTCGCGGGCGTTGCGCGCGGCCGCTGCGTCCAGGCACAGGGCCGCCCGGACCCCCGGCACCTTGTTGGCAGCCATCGCCGAGCCGATCCCCGCGCCGTCGATCAGGATCCCGAAGCGCACGCTGCCTTCGCGCACCGCTTGCGCCACGGCCAGTGCGATGTCGGGGTAGTCCACGGGATCCGCCGAGAAGGTCCCCAGATCTCGGACGGCACGCCCCTGGCGCGCCAGCTGCTTCTTGATCTCTTCCTTCAGCGCCAGCCCCCCGTGATCGGCGCCGATCGCGACCAGGCGCGAGGCCGCTCCGGCCGGCGACTCGACGATGCGGACGCCGCGCTGGGCTGCGAGATCCCGCGCCCAAGGCGTCACGATCGCGCCGGCCGAAGTCTCGAGCTCGCCCCCGGCAGGGACGGCGTAGACGTCTTCGCCGGTGACGATGGCTCGGCTATGCATGTCCGCCACGCTTCGAGGCGCGATGGTAGCATGTCGCGCCATGCTCGACGGCTTGAGCCGCGCCGTCTTGTTCGGGAGCGACATCGTCTGGGGTTGGTGGACCATGCTGCTGCTCCTGGGGTCCGCTCTGTTCCTGACGCTGCGCTATCGTTTCGTGCAGCTGACGCGCTTCCGCGAGGCGGCGCGCGCGATGCTGGGTGGTCGCCACGCTTCAGGCGAGGGGGCGCTGTCGCCGTTCCAGGCCTTCATGACAGCCCTCGGCGCCTCGATTGGCACCGGCAACATCGCGGGCGTGGCCACCGCCATCGTCTCGGGCGGGCCCGGAGCGCTGTTCTGGATCTGGGCCTACGGCTTCTTCGCGACGGCGGTGAAGCTGACCGAGGCGGTGCTCGGGATCCGCTTTCGCAGCGTCGAAGGCGGCAAGGTGATGGCCGGTCCGGGCCTCTACCTTCGTGATGGCCTGAAGAGCCCGCGACTGGCCTGGAGCTACGGCCTGATCGCCGGCGTCGCCGCCCTCACCACGACACCCTTCACACAGCCCAACTCCATCGCGGTGGTGATGCACAGCGAGCTGGGAATCCGGCCCCTCTACACCGGCCTGGTCGTCGCCATCCTCGCCTGGCTCGTGATCCTCGGCGGGATTCGCTCGATCGGCCGCGCGGCAGAGAAGCTGACGCCGCTCAAGGTCGGACTGTATCTCGCGGGTGGGTTGTACGTGATCGCGGCGCATGCGGACCGCCTGCCCGGCGTTCTCGCCCTGGTCTTTCGCGAAGCCTTCTCGCTGCAAGCAGGCGCCGGCAGCGTCGCCGGGCTGGGCATCATGCTCGCGATGCGTTACGGCCTGGCGCGCGGCATCTACGCGAACGAGGCCGGCTATGGCACCGCGGCCGTCGCCTATGGAACGGCGCGCAGCGACCGGCCATTGCAGCAGGGGCTGCACGCCGTGATGGAAGTGTTCATCGTCTCTTTCGTGACCTCCTCGATCAGCGCGCTCACGATCCTGGTGAGCGGTGTCTGGAACGGCGGCAAGACCAGCACCGCGGTGGTCGCGCAGGCCTTCTCGACCGCGATCCCCGGCGCGGGTGGCTACCTCGTCGCGTTCTGCGTCTTTCTCTTCGGCTACACGACGCTGATCGGCTGGGCGTACTACGGCGAGCAGTTTCTCGAGAACCTGTTCGGCCCGCGCGTGGTGCTGCCGTACCGCTGGATCTATTGCATCCTGATCGTTTTCGGCGCCACCAGCAAGGTCGACGTGGTGTGGGCGTGGGGCGACTTGATGAACGGCCTGCAGATCTTCCCGAACCTCGTCGGACTGCTCGGCCTCTCGGGCCTGGTAGCCGCGATGCTGCGCGAGCGGGCAGGCAAGAAGATCGCATGAGCGGCTTCGGGCGGGTGGCCGGCGTGCTTCACGCGGACGGCGTCTCGCTCGAGGCCCTCGCCGAACGCCACGGGACGCCACTCTACGTGTACAGCCAATCGACGCTGCTCGAGGCCTTCGCCGCCTACGAGGCTGCTTTCGCGCCCGTGCCACACCGGATCTGTTACGCGCTCAAGGCCAACAGCTGCGGCGGACTGCTGCGCCTGCTGGCTGCGCAGGGAGCCGGCGCGGACATCGTCTCCGGGGGCGAGTTGCTCGCGGCGTTGCGGGCGGGCTTTTCGCCGCAGCGAATCGTGTTCTCCGGGGTCGGGAAGACCGACGCCGAGATCCAGCTGGGACTCACGCACGGCATCGGCCAGTGGAACGCGGAAAGCGAGCAGGAGATCCGGCGCATCGCGCTCGCCGCGCACGCCGGCGGTCGCGTCGCGCGCGTCACGCTGCGCGTCAACCCCGACATCGACGCCCGCTCCCACCCCCACATCTCGACCGGGCTGCGGGAGAGCAAGTTCGGCGTGCCGATCGAGCACGCTGGCGAGATCCTGGAGCGCGTTCGGCAATTGCCGGCCATCGAGATCTCGGGCGTGCAGTCCCACATCGGCTCACAGGTCACCGATCTGGGGGCGCTCGAGCAGGCAGCTCGCGCGATCGTCGGCCTGACGCGCGAACTGCTGTCCCGAGGCTTCGCCCTGAAGACGATCGACATTGGCGGCGGGCTGGGCGTCGACTACGAGGGCCACGGCGCTACGACGCCGGCGCAGTTGGCGGCTCGCGTGCTTCCGGCGTTCGCGGGTCTGCCGCTGCTGCTGCTTCTCGAGCCCGGCCGTTCCATCGTCGCCCACGCCGGCGTGCTGCTGACGCGCGTGATCGGGGTGAAGGACAACGCAGCGCGTCGCTTCGTGATCGTGGATGCCGGAATGAACGATCTGCTGCGCCCGGCGCTCTACGAAGCCTTCCATCGCATCGAGCCGGTGCGCGGTGGAGGCGGTGACGAGTGCCTGGTCGAGGTCGTGGGCCCGGTCTGCGAGAGCGGCGATTTCCTGGGCCGGCAGCGGCGGCTGCCTGGCCTGGCGCCCGGCGATCTGCTGGTAGTGCGCGATGCCGGCGCATACGGCTTCTCGATGGCCTCGAACTACAATCTGCGTCCGCGTGCCGCGGAGCTGCTTGCCGATGCCGGCGGGGCTCGCGTGATTCGTCGCCGCGAAAGCTTCGAAGACCTGGTCCGTACCGAAGAGGCCTAGGGAAAGCCGAGGCCGCGGCCCCGGCTACTGGGCCTTCGACGCCTTGTCGTAGCGAAACAAGCCGGTGGGGCCGGCGCTCAGGCCGTGCACCTCACGACGATGCGCGGAGAAGACCGCCACGTGGTAGAGCGGGATGAAGGGCATGTCGCGTTGGAAGAGAGCCTGGGCCTCGCGATATGCGGCGCTGCGGCTCTGCACGTCGCTGGCCATCTGGCCGCGCTTCAGGAGCGCATCCATCGGGGCGCTTCGGTAGCGGCTGCGATTGGTCGTGCCGATCGCGGGCGAGCCGAGCAGCGCCGAGAGGAAGTCGTTGGGATCGGCCGTATCGGCCTGCCAACCGAGCAGCATCAGGTCGTAGTCGCCCCGGCTGCCGCGCGCGACGTAGTCCGCCCAGTTCGTGGCGGTGACGAGGCGACAGCGAATCCCGACAGCCAGCAGGTCGTCCCGAAGCTGCTCCGCGAGGCGAAGCGGCGCCGGCATGTAGGGCCTCGGAGAATCCACGACCAGCAGCGTCGTCTCGAAACCAGTCTCGTAGCCGGCCTCGGCCAACAGGCGCCGCGCCGCCGGCCGATCGAGAAACAGCTCCCGAGTGCGCTTGCTGTATCCCCAGAAAGAAGGCGGCAACGGGTTTCGCGCTGGCTCGCCGTGTCCGCCCAGGATCTCCTGGACCAGGGCGCCGCGATCAATGGCGCGGGCCGCCGCCTGGCGGACCTCCACCCGCGTCCAGGGCTCCCGTTCGTTGTTGATCGAGACGAAGGCGATGCTCTGGCCAGTCTGCGCGTTCAGGCTGAGCTGCTGGTTCTGTCTCAGGGTCTCGACCCGCTCCTGGCCCAGGGCGGAGGTCACGTCGACTTCCCCGGAGACGAGCGCTCCGAGCAGCGCGCGCTCGTTCGGATAGCGGCGGAATACGATCTGCGACAACTGCGCAGCGCCGGCCCAGGACTCCGGGCTCGCCTCGAGCTTGACGACGCCCGGCAGGGCGCTCGCGAGGCGAAACGGACCCGTGCCCACGGGCAGTTCGATGCCCGCCGCCAGCGCCTTCGGGCTCTGCATCGCGAAGAAGGGCTGCGACAGCGTCGCGAGCAGCGCGGCGCTGGGCCGCTCGAGCGTGATCGCGACGACGTGGGGGCCCAGGCGCTCGGCGCGGCCCGGGAAGGCCCGCTCCCGGCGCAGGCTCTCGATGTTGAGGACCACGGCGTCCGCGTCGAAGGGAGTTCCGTCGTGGAAACGGACTCCTTCGCGAAGCGTGAACGTCCAGCTGCGGTTGTCTGCTGTCGCCCAGGTCGTCGCGAGCGCGGCGTCGGCATGCTCGACGCCCGCCCGAAAGCGCACCAGCGTGTCGCAGACGTTGACCACCACCGCCGCCGCCACGAGATCGGTGGCCCGATGCGGCGCGAGCGACACGGGATCGGAGAGGACGCCGACGACCAGCAGCTTCGCCGGCGCAGCAGCCATGGCAAGCGTCAGGAGCAGGCTCATGCCGCCAAACCGGGGCGAGCCTGGGCGACGCAGCATTCGAGTTGCACCAGGCGTTTCTGGTTCACCTGCAGGCTATCATTATAATCCTGCAGCGTGAGACCCCCGGTCCGACCTCGTCGTGACCGCCCATGAGCGACCCGGTCCGCCATGCTCATGCGACGCTGGGGCTCGCGCCGGGGGCAAGCCCCAGGCAAACGAAGGGGCGCTACCGTGAGCTCGTCAAGAAGTGGCACCCGGATCGCCACGCCTCGGATCCGGCGGGTCAGGCCGAGGCCGCACGCCAGATGGCCCAGATCACGCTCGCCTACCGGACCCTGCTCGAGGCGCAAGGCTGCTTCGGATCCGGCCCACTACCTGGTTCGGCGACGGCTGCAGCCGAGGCGGCGCCGCCACGAGAGCATTGGCCGGGCGGCCGGCTGAGCCGGGAGCAGATCGACGAGATGGTGGCCGCCATCGGAAAAGAGGGTCCCATCGAAGGCTTCTTCGCTGCCGCGGAGCGCTTCTGGGATCGTTTCGGAACGATCGCCATCGTTCTCGTCCTGTTCGTCGCCCTGCCGATCACCCTCGCCACCGAGGGCGCCGCCGGGCTGCGCCGACGCGACCCCTACTTCATCCAGACCGGAGCGCTGATGCTGGCCTGCCTGGCGGCACTCGCCCAGAAGATCTCGGACCGCTACAAGAACCGGTCGTAGCCGCCTACTCGTAGCGCAGCGCGTCGATGGGGTCGAGGTTCGCGGCCTTGCGGGCGGGGTAGTAGCCGAAGAAGACACCGACGCTCGCGGCGAAACCGAAGGCCAGCAGGATCGAGCCGCCCGTGATCTGCGTGGGCCAGCCGAGGCTCTGCGTCAGGCTCCTGGAGATCAGCACGCCCAGAGCAATTCCGACGACACCGCCCAGGATCGAAAGCGTGATGGCCTCGGCCAGGAACTGGCCCAGGATGTCGTGGGTTCGCGCACCCACCGCTCTGCGCAGCCCGATCTCCCGGGTGCGCTCGGTCACCGAGACCAGCATGATGTTCATGATGCCGATGCCGCCGACGAGCAGGCTCACCGAGGCGACGCTCATCAGCAGTCCCGTCATGGTGTCGGCGAGTTGTACCCGCGCCTGCGCCATCTCCTCGATGGTGCGCACGCTGAAATCGTCCTCGTCCGGGTTCGTGATGCGATGGCGTTGGCGCATCAGCTGCGTGATGGCGACGGCCGTCTCCTCGACCGCGTCCGGGCGCGTCGCCGAGAGCATCACGCGATGGATGTGGCTGATCCCCAGCAGTTTCTTCTGCAGCGTAGTGAAGGGCGCGATCACGACGTCGTCCTGGTCGTCGCCCCATTGACCCTGGCCCTTGGCGGCCAGCACCCCGAGCACGCGGAACGGCAGGTTCCTGACACGCACGACCTGTCCGACCGGATCCTCGCCCGCGAATAGCGTCTTCGCGACCGTGTCGCCCAGCAGGCAGACCTTCTCCGCCACCTGGATGTCGCGGGGCGTGAAGTTGGCGCCGCTCGCGATCGGCCAGTTGCGGATGACCAGGTAGTCTGCGTTGCCGCCCTCGACGGAAGTGGCCCAGTTCTGCACGCCCGCGATGACCTGGGCCCGGCCGCGCACGACCGGGCTCAGACGGTCCACGGTGCGCACCTGGTCCCTGATCGCCTGGGCATCCTCCACAGTCAGGCTCTGCACGGAACCGGCGCCGCCGCGGACGCCGCCCCTGCGGCCCCAACTGCCGGCCGAGACGTACACCACGTTCGTGCCCGCGCTCTGGATCTGTTCGTCGATCGCCGCGCGGGCCCCGGTGCTGAGCGCGATCATCGCGATCACGGAGGCGACGCCGATGATCACCCCCAGCGCGGTCAGCGCGGAGCGGGCCTGGTTGCGGCGTAGCGCCGTGAAGGAGATGCTCGCCACGCTCAGCAGCTTCAAGCGCCTGGCTCCCGCTCCAGCGGCGGCAACAGCATCGTGGCCTCCATGCTCAGCGGCTGCGCGGCTGTGGTCTCGCAGGGGAGAAGGGATTGTTCGAGGCGTTGGCGCCCGGCGCCTGGCGTCCCGCGGGGCCTTCACTCCCCGGCCCGAGGCCCGTCACGACGCGAGCTCCCTCCGAGACGCCTTCCAGGACTTCTGTGAACTGGCCGTCCGAGAGTCCGGTCTTGAGGCGGGCCGGCTGCGGCGCGCCGCCCGCGGCGCTGACGAACACGAAGCGGCCACGCTCGCTGAACGCTTCCGGGCGGTAGCGAAGCGCGGCGGCGGGGACGCGCAGCACGCCCTTCCTCTCCTGGATTACGACGGACACGGTCGCGGTCATGCCTGGCATCAGCTTCTGGCCCGGGTTATCCACCGCGATCAGCGTGTCATAGGTCACGACGTTCTGGTCGGTGATCGGCTGCAGACGCACCTGCTCGACGCTGCCCTCGAACAGCTCCTCCGGATATGCGTCCACGCGGAACGTGACAGCCTGACCCGCCCGCACCCGCCCGATGTCCGCCTCGTCGATGGAAGCCTTCACCTGCATGCGCGTCAGGTCGTTCGCTATCACGAACAGCGTCGGGGCCTGCAGCGAGGCGGCGACGGTCTGGCCCACGTCCACGTTGCGGGCTAGCACCACGCCGTCGATCGGCGTGGCGATCACGGTATGCGCCAGGTCCACCTGGGCCTGGTTCACTCCGGCTTCGGCCTGGCTGACCGCGGCCTGACTCGCGCGGTCCTGCGCTACGGCTCCGTCGTAGGCGGCCTTGGCGCTGTCGAGATCGCTCTGCGGCAAGAGATGTTCCGCTGCCAGTTCCCGCCCGCGGGCATATTTTTGCCTCGCGTCGTCGATCGCGGCACGCGCCTTCTCGACGTTGGCACGCGCCGAAGCCAGGTTGGCTCGCGCCTGCGCGAGGCGCGCCTCGAACAGCGACGGGTCCAGGCGTGCGATCACCTCTCCCTTGCGCACCACTGAGTTGAAGTCGGCGAAGAGGCTCTGGATCGTGCCGGAGACCTGGGATCCGACCTGGACGGTAGTCACCGCCTGGAGCACCCCTGTGGCGCCCACCACCTCGGCGATATCACCGCGGTCCACGATGGCAGTCGCCAGTCCCGTCCGGCTGGTGCGGGCACGCAAGCCGGCGAACACGAACCACGCCACGAGCAGCAGGCAGCCGGCGCCAGCGAGGCCACGAACTCGTCGGTTCATCCGCATAAGGTTAGACCGGGACGGCGGCGAAGGGGCGTCTTTTCCTGTGAAAGTATGCAAGCCTCGACAGGCGTTCACGCCACGCGGCCTTGAGGTTCCTGGAAGGAAAACGGCTCCGCGCCCCAGGGGCGTGGAGCCAGTCCCGCCTTCGGCGGGGCGCTCGACTACTGACTCTGCTGGCTGGTCGCCGCCGCGCTCGCGGCAGTGCTACGTCCCGAGGCAGTGCCGGCGCTGCTCACGGAACTGGACAAGACGATGCCGGACCCGCCGCCCGCGCCGGCTTGCTGCACGCGTTCGAACTCGATCAGGCTCTTGTGATAGGCGAGGCCCGCCCGGATCTCGGCAACACTCGCGTCCGCCAGGTCGCGCTGAGCCTGCGTGACGAGGAAGTTCGTCGACATGCCCGCCGCGAACTTCTTCTCTTCGGCATCCAGCCGGCGTTCTTGCAGGACCCGTGCAGCCAGCGTCGACTCGACGCGCTTGAAGTTGGACTCCACGTCGCGGCCCGCGGCGCGCACCTCCTGGGCAATCTGCATCTCGAGGCGGTTCAGGCTGGCGAGCGCCTCGTCCTTGGAGATCCGTGCCCGCGCGGCCGACGCCCTGGCCTGGCGGTTCCTGAGCGGGTAGGAGAGGTTCACACCCAGCGTCCATGTCGGGAAGTCGCGGCCGAAGACGTTGCTGAGGGCATCGCCGTAGCCGCCGGGCAGCGTGTCGACGATCGGGCCGCCGAAGCCATCACGGATCAAACCCGTGCCCCCGAGCCCGACACCGCCATAGGCTGCTTGCAGGTTTACCGCGGGCATCAACTGGTTGCGCGCGAACTGAATCGCGATGTCGTTGCTCTCCAGGTTCTTGCGCGCGACGGCGATGTCGGTGCGCTGCTCCAGGGCCTTCTTGATGGCGGCCGCGAGGTCGATCTGCTGCCTTTGGGCCGTGGGCCTGTCGGTCGGCAGGATGCGCAGCGCCCAGGTCGCGGGATCGTTGGCCGGGAAGATCGCGGCCTTCAGCGTGTCCTCGACCGCCTCGAGTGTCGCCTCGGCCACGATCACGCCTTCTTCGCGGCCTGCGACCTCGGATTCGGCCTGCACCACGTCGAGCGGCGCCAGTGTCCCGACCCGCACCTTGATCTGGTTCTCGGACAGCAGCTTCTGCGCGAGCGCCAGGCTCTTGCGCTGGGCCGCGAGGTTGTCGATCGCCGCGATGATGTCGTAGTAGGCCTTCTTGACGCCAGCGACGGTGTTGATGACGGTCTGCCGGAACTGCACATCGCTGATCGCCTGGTTGTTCTTGCTGACGCGCAGTTGCTGACGGGCGCCGTCGATCTTGAAATTCTTGAGCAGGGGCTGGTTGAGGCTCAGGCTCAGGCTCGAGTTGTAGGAGGGGTTGAAAGTCGTGAAGATGCTGTCCGTCGTCGACTTGGCGTTGTTGAAGCCGACGTCGAAGACGCCGCCGGTCTTGAGGAGTTGACTCGCCCCGAAGTTCCAGGTCCAGGACTCGTTAGAAACCTTGTCGCCGCCGGTGAAGGCGTTTTGCGGAGGATCGGTGCGGGAGTTCTTGTCGATGCGCCCGGTGAGGAACGGGTCGTAGGCGCCCTGGGCGCTCCGAACGTCCTGGGCGCTCGACTCCGGGCGGAACTTCTCGACCGCCAGGTCGGTGTTGTTCTTGAGTGCGCGCTCCACGGCCTCGTCGACACCCAGTTCCAGGATCGGACGGGCGGCGTCCGGCTCCTGGGCCCAGACAGGGGTCAGGGGAAGGGCCAGGGCCAGAGCGGCCACGATGCGGTTCTGCCTGTTCATGCCTAAGTGTCCTCCACGCTTTCGTTTTGGGGCGTCCGGGCGGGACGAGGTGGAATTATAGCCACGCACTGGCCTCACGGGATTTAAACGTCGTTGCCGAGACAAAAGATCCGCTATTTTTGACGCTGGCGCAGACCGAATGGTTCGCGACGTGTGTCCAAAAATCCGAAAAGCGTCCGTCTGCGGACAGTGGTGGACGGTGGAGTGGCTCCGTACCACCCCGATCTCGCCGCGCCTGGGGCATAATGCCCGTTCCTCACTGAGGAGGCCGCGTGATGAAGGTGTTGCTTTCCCGTGATGCGATCCAGGCGCGAGTGGCCGAGATGGGCCTGGAGATTGCTCGCGACTACGCCGGCCGGGACCCGCACCTGGTGTGCGTCCTGAAGGGCGCCTGCACCTTTCTCACGGATCTCGCGCGTGCCATCGAGCTGCCGCTGACGCTCGACTACATTGCGGTCTCGTCCTATGGCGCCGCGACCAAATCCTCGGGCGAGGTGCAGCTGGTGAAGGACCTCGACCAGAGCCTCGATGGCAAGGACGTGATCGTGGTCGAGGACATCGTGGACACGGGCCTCACCCTCAACTACCTGACGAATCTGCTGCGCAACCGCGGCCCGAAGAGCGTGAAGGTGGCCGCGCTGCTTTCCAAGCCCTCGCGCCGGCTGGTCCAGACCCATGTGGACTACGTGGGCTTTACGATCGAGGACCTGTTCGTCGTCGGCTACGGCCTCGACTACAACGAGAAGTACCGCAATTTGAGCGACATCGTCGTCTACGGCAGCTGACGCGCCCCTTGACCCCCGGCAAGCTTCTGATCGTGAACGCGGACGACTTCGGGCGGACCCCCGGCGTGAACCGCGGGGTCCTCGAAGCCCACACCAGGGGCATCGTCACGAGCGCCACACTTATGGTGAACTACCCGGCTGCGGCCGAGGCTGCAACGCTCACGAAGGACCACGCTGCGCTCGGCGTGGGTCTTCACGTGCAGTTCACTGGAAGCGCCGCACCCACATCGCCGCCAGAGCAGGTTCGTTCGCTCGTGGATACGTCGGGACGCTTTCACGCGAAGCCCGACGCGCTCGCTGACGCCGATCCGCGCGAGGTGCTGGCCGAGACGCGCGCGCAGTTGCGCCGATTTCGCGAGCTCATGGGTCGGCAGCCGACACATTTCGACAGCCATCACCACGCGCACAAGCTGCCGGGCGTGATCGAGGCGCTGGTGACGCTGGCCTGGGAGACGGGGCTTCCCGTGCGCGGTGCCTCGGCCGAGGTTCGCACTCGCCTGCGCGGCGAAGGCTTGCCCACCACGGACCACTTCATCGAAGATTTCTACGATCGAGGCGCAACCCTCGAAGGCCTGATCGCCGTGCTGGTCCGGCTGGAGCCGGGAACCAGCGAGCTGATGTGCCATCCCGCGCGCGTCGACGACGAGCTGCGCACGAGCAGCGGCTATGCCGAACCGCGCGAGCGTGAACTCGGGGCGCTGCTCCACGACGAGGTGCGCCACACCATCCAGGCGGCCGGCATCAAGCTCGTCAGTTTCGCGGGGCTCTCGAGCCCCGGCTAGCGGCCCAGGCTCTTCACGACCTGCAGCCGATAGCGATCCGCCTCGGCCAGGATCAGCTTCGCGTCGAGCGTCAGTAGCTTGCGGTCGCGCATCACCACGCGCCCCTCGATCACGCTATGGCGCACGTCGGCGCCCTTGGCGGCGTAGACCAGCTGCGAGACCTCATCGTAGAGCGGGTGCAGGCGCGGCGCGCCGAGGCCGACCACGATCAGGTCGGCGCGCTTGCCCGGCTCGAGCGAGCCAAAGCGATCTTCCATGCCGAGAGCGCGGGCGCCGCCGAGCGTCGCCATCTCCAGGACGGCGTGGTCCGGCGCTGCGGTCGGATCCTGCGCACTGTGCTTCGCCAGGAGCGCCGCGCTCAGCATCTCCTCGAACATGTCGAGGTCGTTGTTGCTGGCGGCGCCGTCGGTGCCGAGGCCGAGTCGAATCCCGGAGGCCAGCATCTCGCGCACGGGGGCGGCGCCGACGGCGATCTTCATGTTGCTCTGCGGGCAGTGGGCGACGCCGACGTTCGCCTCCTTGAGGATCGCCAGGTCGCTGGTCGAGAGCCAGACGCCGTGGGCGCCGAGCACGCCCTTGCGCAGCAGACCCAGGTCGCGCAGGTGCTCCGTCGAGGTCTTGCCGTAGCGCTCCTGAACCTGTTTCTGCTCGTCGGGCGACTCGGAGAGGTGGATCAGGAGCGGCGCGCCATGCCGATCCGCCAGCTCCTTCACGACCTTGAGCGTCTCGGGGCTCGCCAGGTACGTCGAGTGCGGCGCGACCGCCGGCACGATGAGCGGATCGCCCGCCCAGCGCGTCAGGAAGCGCTCGGTGTAGGCGACGGCTTCGTCGCGGGTCTTGTTGTCCGGCGCTGGGAAGTCGATGAAGGTCTCGCCCACTACCGCGCGCAGGCCCGCCTCCTTGGCTGCCTCGGCCACCTGGTCTTCGAAGTAGTAGCCGTCCACGAATGTCGTCGTGCCGCTCAGGATCATCTCGAGCGCCGCGAGGCGGGCGCCCGCCTTCACGAAACCGGCCGTGACGTTCCTGGCTTCGGCCGGGAAGATGTAGTTCTGGAGCCAGTCCATCAGCTTCAGGTCGTCGGCGACGCCCCGGAACAGCACCATCGGCGCGTGGCCGTGGGTGTTGACCAGGCCCGGCATCACGATGCCGCCGCCGGCGTCGAGCACGTCGCGCCCGGCGTACGCTGCTGCAATGTCGGCGGCGCGCCCGACCGCGAGAATACGGCCCTTGTCCACGGCCACGGCTCCGTCGGCAACCACCCGGCGGGCCGGATCGACGGTCACGACCGTGCCGTTTCGCACTACGAGGTCGATGGGCTGGGGCGTCAGGGCGACGGCGAGCGCAAGAGCAGTCAGCATGCAGGCGATTATAGGTCGCAGCGAGCGCCGGATTCACTCCGCCGCGAGCGGAAGGGGGGAGCCCGAAGGGCGCGGGGGGGTGGATGGTTCCGTACCCCCCCGGACTTGACTATAGATTCCTCCGGTCGAAGGGCAGGGGGAGCAGCTCGGAGAGCCGCAGCGTCTTGGACTTGCCCTTGAAATTCTGCATGTGGACCCAGATGTCGCCGCAGAATTCCCACAGGATCTGCCGGCACGGGCCGCACGGAGCGGCGATCTGCGGCGAGTCCACCACCACCGCGACCGCGTCGAAGCGCTTGAAGCCCTCCGACACCGCCTTGAAGACCGCGGTGCGCTCGGCGCACAGCGTCAGGCCGTATGTCGCATTCTCGATGTTGCAGCCCGTCACGATCTCGCCGCTGCGGACGCGAAGTGCGGCGCCGACCTTGAAGCGGGAGAACGGCGCATGGGCGTTCGCCCGCGCCTTCCGGGCATGGCGCACCAGTTCGCGCAGATCGGGCGGAGCCTTCATGCGCTCTTTGCGGATTCCACGATGATGCGGGACAGCACGTCGAGCAGACTGGCCTTCAGTTTCTCGCCCACGTCCAGGACCTCCTGGTGGTCGAGCGGCTTCTTGTGCACGCCTGCCGCCGGGTTGGTGATGGCGGAGATGCCGAGCACGCGGATCCCCATGTGGCGCGCCGCGATGGTTTCGGGCACGGTGGACATGCCCACCGCATCGGCTCCCAGCACGCGCACCGCGCGGATCTCCGCGGAGGTCTCGTAGGAGGGCCCGGTGAAGGCGATGTAGACGCCGCTGCGCACGGTGACGCCGACCTTCCAGCACGCCTTCTCGGCGATCTCGCGCAGCTTGGCGTCGTACGGCTCCGTCATGTCGAAGAAGCGCGGCCCCAGGCTTTCCTCGTTCGGCCCGATCAGCGGGTTTGCGCCCATGTGGTTGATGTGATCCGTGATCAGCATCAGCTCGCCGGGCTTGTAGTTCACGTTCACGCCGCCGGCCGCGTTCGTCATGATCGCGATCTTGATGCCCATCCGGCCCAGCACGCGGATCGGGAACACGACCTGCTGCAGCGTATAGCCTTCGTAGCAGTGCACGCGACCGTTCATGAGCGCGACCGGAACGCCCTGGCAGGTTCCGATCACCAGCTCGCCCTTGTGGCCGATCGCCGTCGAATGCGGGAAGTGCGGGATCTCGCCGAAGCGGATGCGCGTCGCGTTCTCGAGGCTCTCGGCAAAGGCGCCGAGGCCCGAACCCAGCACCAGCCCGACCAGTGGCCGCAAGGGCGATTTCGCCTGGATGAACTTGACGGCTTCGGACAGCTCTTGCAGCAAGCTCACGGAAGCATCCCCGACATTGAGCCAGGGGGTGCTGCGCCGCACCCCCTGGAACCCCCCGCTCCGCGCCCGAAGTGAATTCGGTCGCTCCGCACGCTCGCGGCTCTCATAGCAGCATCCCGGCAATACAGGCAGTCATGAAGTTGGCGAACGTGCCAGCCAGCATCGCACGCAGGCCGAGGCGGGCCAGATCGTGCTTCCGCTCGGGGGCGAGCGCGCCGATGCCGCCGATCTGGATCCCGATCGAGCTGAAGTTCGCGAACCCGCACAGCGCGTACGTCGCGATCGTGAACGACTTCGGATCGAGGCTCGCCTTGAGCGGTGCGAGTTGCGAGTAGGCGACGAACTCGTTCAAGACCATGCGCGTTCCCAGCAGGCTTCCGATCACCTGCGAATCGGCGATTGGCACGCCCATCACGATCGCGACCGGCATGAACACGTAGCCTAGCAGGGTCTCGAGCTTCAGCCCGACGACGCCGAGCAGCAGGTTCACGAGCGCCACCAGCGCCAGGAACGAGATCAGCATCGCCGCGACGTTGATCGCCAGGTGGAGCCCCTCGCTCGTGCCACGGGCGGCCGCGCCGATGATGTTGGCGTCCGTCCGCGGCAGGTCCAGCTTGACCGTGCCAGCGGTCTCAGGCTGGCCCGTCTCCGGGACGAAGATCTTGGCCAGCAGGATCGTGCCTGGCGCGGTCATGATCACCGCGGCGAGCAGGTGCTGCGCCTCCATGCCGTAGGCGATGTAGGCGGCCATCACGCCGCCACTGATGTGCGCCATGCCTGAGGTCATCACGCACATCAATTCCGACTCGGTCATCTTGTTCAGGAAGGGCCGAACGGTGAGCGGCGCCTCGGTCTGGCCAATGAAGATCGACGCCGCCACGTTCAGGCTCTCGGCCCCGCTCGCGCCCATCAGGCGCGTCATCACCTTCGCGAACAGCGTCACGATCACCTGCATCACGCCCAGGTAGTACAGCACGGCGAACAGCGCCGCGACGAAGATGATGGTCGGCAACACTTGAAAGGCGAAGTTGAAGCCGAAGGAGCCGCCGCCCTTCACGCCCAGGCCGCCGAAGACCATCTCGGAGCCCTTGAAGGACAGGTCCAGCACGGTCTTGATCTTGTCGCCGAGAAAAGAAAACAACCATCGGCCCCAGGGTGTCTTGAGGACGAACAGGGCGAGCAGGAGTTGGAGGCCGAGCCCCCAGATCACGGTCTTGAGCTGCACCGCCTTGCGGTTTGTCGAGAGGCCGTATGCGATGCCCAGGATGCAGGCCATGCCGACGAGGGGAAGGAAGCGTTCCATGCGGGTTTCTTCAAACCTCCTGCAAGATCAGTTCGGGTCGAGGACGGTGTGGATCAGCGGGCGGGGCGCTGGCGGCTCGTCTCCGATCGCGAACGCCTCGCCTAGCACGGCCAGCACCTCGGCTTCGCGGCCGCGGTCGTTCAGGTGAATCGTCGCCAGGCTGTCGCCCGTGTCGACGCGCTCGCCGACCTTCTTGTGCAGCAACAGGCCCACGGCGTGGTCGATCCGGCTGTCGACCGTCTCGCGACCGCCGCCGAGCAGCATCGTGGCGCGCCCTACCGCCCGGCATCCGATGCGCGTCACCACGCCAGCGCGCTCGGCGCGCACGTCCAAGGTGGCCTGGGCCCGCGGCAGACGCGTGACGTCGTCGCAGACGCGCGGATCGCCGCCCTGGAGTTCGATCACCTCGCGGAATTTTTCGAGACCGGCGCCGGAAACGAGCGCCTCGCGGATGCGCTCGCGTGCCGCGCCAAGCCCGCGGGGCGAGTCGGTGAGGTGCAGCATCCAGGCGCCCAGCTCGATCGAGAGCTGCCGCGTGTCCTCGGGGCCCTGGCCCTGCAGGATCTGGATGCACTCGATGGTCTCGAGCGCGTTGCCGCAGGCGCGCCCCAGGGGCTGGTCCATGTCGGTGATCAGCGCCGACACCTTCTTGCCCATGCCCCTGCCGATCGCGACCATGGTCTCGGCCAGCGCCAGCGAGTCCTCGTAGGCCTGCATGAAGGCGCCGTCGCCGGTCTTCACGTCCAGGATCAAGGCGTCGATGCCTTCGGCCATCTTCTTGCTCATGATCGAGGCGGAGATCAGCGGCAGGCTCTCGACCGAAGCCGTCACGTCGCGCAGCGCGTAGAGCCTGCGATCGGCGGGTGCGATCTCGGGCGTCTGGCCGATCAGGCCCAGGTGCGAGCGGCGCAGCACCTCGTGGAACTCGGGGAGCGACAGGGCGACCCGGAAGCCGGGGATCGCCTCGAGCTTGTCCAGGGTGCCGCCGGTATGCCCCAGGCCCCGGCCCGAGATCATCGGCACGTAGACGCCGCACGCGGCCACCAGCGGGGCCAGCACCAGGCTGGTCTTGTCGCCGACGCCGCCGGTCGAATGCTTGTCGGCCCTGGGGCCGGGCAGTTCCGAGAGATCGAGCACCTGGCCGGAGTTCATCATGGCCTCGGTGAGGGCGACTGTCTCCGCGCGGGTCATGCCCTTGAAGAAGGTGGCCATGGTGAAGGCGGCGGCCTGGTAATCCGGGATCGCGCCGCGCGTGTAGCCGTCGACGAAGAACCCGATCTCCTCGCGGCTGAGCTCGCGCCCGTCCCGCTTGCGCTGGATGACGTCGACCGCGCGGAGCACCAGCTACTTCTTCCTGATCCGCTCGAACTCGGCCCACAGGTCCCGCTTCTTGCGGACGGGCGGCGGCGGGGGCGGCTCCGGGGGCGGCGCTTCCGGGGCCGGCGCCGTGGCGCCCATCCCCGCCAGGACCTGATCGAACAGCGTCCCCTTTTCGGCGAGCTTCCTCGAGGTTCGCTTCGGCGGTACCTCGGCATGGCGGTAGTCGTGTGTGTTGTAGCAGGTGCGGCAAGTGACCTTGGCGACCTGGCCCAGCGTCAGGCTGGCGATGTCGTGGTTCAGCAGCAGCCGGCACCGCGGGCAGTAGTCGTCGATCACGTCGCCTAGCCTCAAGGGCCGGTCGGGCAAGCGGGGTCCCCTTCGTTTCGGAAGCATCGCAGTATACTCTCAAGCGTCGTAAGCCCAAGGCCCCCTGTCTTGAACGATCCCGAGGCCGACTACTACCGCCTGAGGACGGAGTGGCTGCGCTTCAAGAGCCAGCCGTTCGACAGCCTCACAGGCCTGCCCGCCTTGCCCGGGGTGATCGAGGACGTGCGCAATTTGCTCGAAGCGCGGCGTCATGCGGAGGGGCACTAGCTTGCGCAACGCCGAGGTGATCCGGCAGTGGAAGATCCTGAAGCGGGTCGAGGCCGGGCGTCACACGACCTCGCAACAGCTCGCTGACGAGCATGGCGTCACGGAGCGCACCATCCGTCGCGACATCGAAGCGCTGCAGGAAGCCGGCTTCCCGCTCTACGACGAACGCGTGGACGGCCGCAAGATCTGGCGGCTGGTCGAGGGCTACAAGCAGCGGCTGACCCAGACCTTCACGCTGGCCGAGTTGGCGGCGCTGTACTTCGGCAAGAACCTGCTGTCGTTCCTGTGCGGCGCGCCCTTTGCGCAGGATCTCGAGTCGGCTTTCGCCAAGATCCGCGAGGCGCTGCCGTCGAAGAGCCTGCCGTACCTGGCCCGCATCCAGGACCTGTTCTCGGCTCGCCCGGACCCCTGGAAGGACTACTCGAAGAAGCAGGACGTGATCGCCGCGCTGATCGACGCGACGCTTCACCAGCGCCAGATCCGGATCGCGTACTTCTCCTTCAACAGCAAGAAGACCAAGTCGTACACGCTCGACCCGTACCGCGTCGTCTACTACCACGGCGGGCTGTACCTGTACGCGCGCGCCGAGGAATACTCCGAGGTGCGCACCTTTGCGGTCGAGCGGATCGAGCGGATCGAGATCCTCGACCTGGCGTTCGAGGCGCCCAAGGACTTCAACGTCTCCGAGTACGCGCGCGGCGCCTTCGGCATCGCGGGAGGTAAGGCCGAGGAGATCGAGATCGCCTTCGACGCGGCGATGGCCGGATACATCCGGGAGCGTGTCTGGCACGAGAGCCAGTCCCTCGAGGACCGCCCCGACGGCAGCGTCGTGCTTCGCATGAGCGTCGCGCCCGGCTTCGAGCTGGTCAGCTGGATCAAGGGCTTCCTGCCTCACGCCCGGGTGCTGCGGCCTTTGGCGCTGCGCGAGCAGATCGCCCACGACCTGCGCATGGCGCTAGAAGCCTCGGCCCATGGCCGCTCTTGAGACGTTCCCGAACCGGCACCCCGGACGCGACTACACCATCATCCATACTTGCCCCGAGTTCACGGCGCTGTGCCCCAAGACGGGCCAGCCAGACTTCGCCACGATCCGCATCAGCTACGTCCCGGACAGGCTGTGTGTGGAGCTGAAGAGCCTGAAACTGTATCTCGCCGGCTATCGTGACCGGGGCATCTTCTACGAACACGTCACCAACCTCATTCTTGACGACCTGGTCGCCGCCATGAAGCCGCGCAGCCTCAGCGTCGAGGGCGATTTCCACGTGCGCGGCGGGATCGCCTCCGTAGTGCGGGCCAGCTACAAGGGCACGCGGGCGAGGAGCAGGAAGTGAAGGCGCTCACGTTGCTGGCCCGGCGCTTCGTGGCCGGGGAGACGCCGCAGACAGCGGTGGCGGCGGGGAAAGCGCTCAAGGCCAGGGGCATTGACGCCACCTTCGACCTGCTCGGCGAAGACGTTCTCGATCGCGAGGCGGCGAAGCGCTGCGCCGAGGCGAACCAGGCGCTGCTGCGGCTGGTTCCCGAGGGCGTCGAGCGCAACATCTCGATCAAGCTCACCACGCTGGGCTTCGACATCTCAGAGGACTTCTGCCTCGAGTTGGCAGCGGGGATCCTTGCCGAGGCGAAAAAGCTCGGCGGCTTCGTGCGCCTCGACATGGAGGGCTCGAAGCACACGCAGCGCAGCATCGACGCGTTCCAGAAGCTTCGCAAGAACTACGACAACGTCGGGATCGCGCTGCAGGCTTGTCTGCATCGCACCGAGGACGACGTGAAGGAGGCGGTGCGCCGTGGCGACCGGGTGCGGATCTGCAAGGGGGCCTACAAGGAACCACCGAGCGTCGCGCTGCAGGTCATGAACGAGATCCGGAACAACTACATGAAGTGCGCGTCCTTGCTGCTCGAGAAGGGCAACTACCCGGCGATCGCCACGCACGACGAGGGCCTGGTGCAGAGGGTGCTGGGCTTCGCCCTCGAACGGAAGATCGCGAGTTCTCGCTACGAGTTCCAGATGCTCTACGGCCTGCGGCCCCGGCGCTGGGAGCAGCTGGTCGCGGCCGGGCACAACGTCCGTATCTATGTGCCCTACGGCACGCATTGGTTTCCCTATTTCTCGCGGCGCCTGCGCGAGCGCAAGGAGAACATCTTCTTCGTCCTGCGCAGTCTCCTCGGCGGCTGAGCAGTGCGCGCAGCCGTTTACCACGGCAAGGACGATCTCCGCGTCGAGGACGTGCCCGTGCCGGAGATCCTGCCCGGCGAGATGCTGGTCCGCGTCGAAGCCTGTGGTGTCTGCCCGACCGACATCAAGAAGATCCGGCAGGGCCTGCTGCCGGGGCCGCGCATCTTCGGCCACGAGACCGCCGGCGTCGTGGTGCGAAGCGGAGTGGGGGTCGCGCGCTTTCACGAAGGCGACCGTGTCGCCTTGCACCACCACATCCCCTGCGGCAGCTGCTTCTACTGCGGCCACAAAGCCTACGCGCAGTGCGAGGTGTACAAGAAGAACGGCACGACCGCAGGCTTCGAGCCGTCGGGCGGCGGCTTCGCCGAGTACGTGCGGGTCATGGACTGGATCGTCGAGCGCGGGGCCATCCCGGTGCCTGAGGGTGTCGCCTCCGAGGAGGCCGCCTTCGTCGAGCCTGTCAACACCTGCCTCAAGTGTGTGCGGAAGGCGGGCGTCGCAAAGGGCCACAGCGTGCTCGTCGTGGGTCAGGGGCCGATCGGCCTGATCCTGATGCAGCTCGCGCGCTGGGCCGGCGCGGAGGTGCTGACGTCGGACACGATGCCCGACAGGATCGAGATGAGCCGGCTGCTGGGCGCCTCGGCCGCACTCGATGCGCGCGGCGATGTGGTGCGCGAAGTGCGTGCGATGACCGAAGGGCGCGGCGTCGACGTGGCGCTGCTGGCCGCCGTGGGCCCGGCGGCTTTCCAGACGGCCGTGGACGCGACGCGCGCCGCCGGAACCGTGATGGTTTTCTCGGCGACATCGCCGGGCGAGACGGCCGTGGTCGATCTGGGGGCGATCAGCATCGCCGAGAAGCAGATCCTCACGTCGTACAGCGCTTCGGTCGACGTTCAGGATCTCGCCGCGCGACTGGTCTTCGGACGCGAGGTGCGGGTGCGCGAGCTGATTACGCACCGCTTCCCGATCGACGCGACCAGGCAGGCCGTGGAGCTGGCCGCGCATCCCGCGCCCGGCGTGCTGAAGGTGATGGTGGGGGCGAGGGCCGCCTCGTGAGCGCCCCCACGCGCATGCGCGCCGCCGTGCTCCACGGCAAGCAGGACGTGCGGGTCGAGGAGGTGGACATTCCGCGGCTCGAGCCGGGCGACGTGCTGATCCGCACCGAGGTCGCCCTCACCTGCGGCACGGATCTGAAGGTCTATCGCCGTGGTTACCATGCGCGCATGATCGTTCCGCCCGCGCTGTTCGGCCACGAGGCCTCCGGGACCATCGAGGCGCTGGGCGAAGGCGTGAGCGGCTGGCAGAAGGGGGATCGCGTCATGGCCGCGAACTCGGCGCCTTGCGGCGACTGCGAGTTCTGTCGCGAGGGCCGCCCCAGCCTTTGCGACGACCTGCTGTTCTGGAACGGGGCCTATGCGCAGTTCACCCGGCTGCCGGCCCGGGTCGTGGCCAAGAACCTGCTCCGTGTCCCCGACGGGCTGTCGTTCGCCAGGGCGGCGATGGCCGAGCCGCTGGCCTGCGTCGTGCGAGGCATCGAAGCGGCCGAGTTGGGGCCCAGTCGCTCCGTGGCCGTCATCGGCGTGGGCGCGATCGGCCTGATGTTCGTAGCACTGGCGCGGGCGCGGGGCTGTCACGTGGTGGCCGCGGGTCGGCGTCCGGGGCGGCTTGCGAAGGCCCGCGAGATGGGCGCCGTGGCCACGGTTTCAGCCGAGGCCGGGGGTCTCGTCAGCCAACTGCTGCCGCTCAGCCCGGGCGGACGCGGCTTCCATCTCGTAGTCGAGGCCGCGGGACAGGCGGAAACCGCCGAGGCCGCCCTGCGTGTCGTGCGCAAGGGCGGGATGGTGAACTTCTTTGCGGGATGTCCGGCGGGCACGGAGATTCGAGTGGACGCGCCGCGCGTGCACTACGAAGAGCTGCGGCTCACCGCGACCTTCCACCACACGCCCGACAGCGTGCGTAGCGCCCTGGCGTTGATCGCCGAGGGCCGCATCGATCCCGACCGCTTCATCTCGGCCCGGGAGCCGCTCGAGCGGCTCCCGGCGCGGCTGGCCGAAATGACGCAGGGCAGCGACGACCTGAAGATTGCCGTGCTGCCCTGGGCCTAGCTCAGCGCTTCTTTGACTTCTTCCCCGACTTCTTCTTTTTCTTTGCTTTCTTGGCGGCCTTCTTCGCGGCTTTCCGGGCCTTCTTGACCGGCTTCTTCTTTGCGGACTTTTTGGTTGCCTTTTTCTTGGAGGCCTTCTTCCTGGCCGGCTTCTTCGCCTTCGCTTTCTTCTTTGCGGCCTTTTTCTTGGCGGGCTTGCGCCGGGCAGCCGCTACCGGAGCCGGCGGCAGCGGGACCGGGCTGAAGGCCGGCGGTGGTGGCGGCGGGGTGATGGGCTCAACGGCCGCGGGCGGCTTCGGCGAGCCCTGGGGTGCATCGTCCTGCATCTTCTATACCTCCAGGTGCGTGTAGCGTCAGTGGTCGGAAGTGTGCTCCCGCCCGCTGCCGCCAGTCAAGTCAAGTGGTTCGGGGGGGTACGGAAAGCATGCATCCCCCCGCGCCCTTCGGGCTCCCCCCCAAGTCGCTCCGCGCCCGAGTGAATCGGGCGCTGCGCTGCCTAGCGCAAGCGCTGGAGTGAGAGGGTGGGCTCGAAGAGGACCTGGATCTTGAGGCCGTCGGGGTCGAGGCAGTAGAAGGAGCGGCTGCCGTCGCGGTGATCGCACGGCTCGGCCGCGATCGCGACGCCGCGTGCGCGAAACGCCCCGGCCAGGCGGTCGACTTCATCCTTCGCGTCGACGATGAACCCGAGATGATCGAGCGCGCCTGCCGTGGCCGCGGCGTCGCGATGCAGCGCCAGGTTGTCGACGCCGGAAGACAGGTACACGTTGTCGGCGTCGGGCTCCCAGACTACCGACATGCCAAAACACTCGCCGTAGAAGCGCTTGCTGGCTTGCGGGTCTTTCACACGCAGCGCAACGTGCCGCATGCCCAGGAGAGCCATGGCGGCATTCTAGACCCGAGCTGACACGCAACGCACGGACGCACGCTGGAATGCCCCAAGACTGGCCGCGGGCGCGCCAGTGGTTCGCTAGTTCAGTGTCACGCCCGCCGGCAGGTGCGCCAGGTAGGCGCAGCCGTCGCACACGAGGAACCCCTCGCCGGGCGCGCCATGGCGGAGCAGTGGCATGATGCTGGCATCCGACGACATCACGAAACCCCCGTCCTGGACCGATAGCAACGACTCGCCGCACAGCGGGCAACCCGTGTCCATCGCAGCGTCAGGCATGGCGATCATGGGATTCCTCTTTCCCCTCTCCGGAGCGTGTAGTCCGGCGTCCTCCATAAACATGGACGCTGGCCGGAGCCCAGAGGTTCAATAGATGCGTGAGCCGCGTCACACGACTCGCAGCGGCTGATCCAGGTTAAGTCTCTGATTCAAATAGCGCGTTGACACGTTGCCGGGTAGTTGATAAAGTTCGTGCATCGTATCGGCCGCGGGGTAGAGCAGTCCGGTAGCTCGTTGGGCTCATAACCCAAAGGTCGCAGGTTCAAATCCTGCCCCCGCTACCATTCATCATCAAGGGGTTACGGCAATCGCCGCGACCCCTTTTTCTTTGCCCATCTAACGAGCCTCTAACAGGACGGCGACAGGGCAGCGCGGGTGTAGGCTCTCTCAACTATCGGCGTGAGCTCGCGAGCGAACCGCCGAGTCTTTCATCGGAACCTCAGGCCAAGTGCCAACGCGAGCGCGATCATGCAGAGGACCCACGTGATCGTGATCAGGGCAATCTCCCGGGCCGACCAGGAGAAGTGCTCATGGGCACGGGGGTAGGGCCGGACGAGATTGAGCTTGGTCATCGGATCTCCTCGAGTTGCAGGAGGCAAATCGTTCATCTGCCTGCTACCGAGGAGACGCGCGGAGCTCCGCCAACTGACAATGACAATGAGGAGGGATTCGACGGGCGGAGCGCCACCGACGGAGGCGCGGGACCCTAGCGGCGGGCCGTGAGTTGCCTGAGGGTCTTCTCGACCTGCACGATGTGGCCTTCCGTCTTCTCCTCTTTGGCCCGGAGCCACTCGAGCAGGCTGTTGGCGTCGGTCACCGTCTGCTGCCCCGCGGTGGCCGGGCTCCTGAGGTGACCCGTTGCCTCTTCCAGGATTCGCCAGCACGCCTCCCCGGTTTGGTCTAGCTGCTTGCGTTGAACCCCGCCCGCTCCGACGCCCAAAAAAAACGCCTCAATCTCCCTGGCTCTTTGGGCGGCCCTGGCAAACAACACGGGAGGCGACCCTCCTCCTTCGTCCGTAGTCGGGCGCCTATCGCCCAACTGGCCACTCTCGAACCGCTGCCGAAGGTCGGCGTACACCCCTTTGAGCACTTCTTCCGCCCCCGCGCGCTCTGAAGAGCGGATCCTGGAGGGCCGTAGCGCCGCTTCGATGCTCGCTGTAGGGCTTGAGCGACCGGTGGCGACGTGCCCGCGCAGGAAGTACTCGACCTGCGCTGGGCAGCGCCAGGCGGCCGCGGGTTCCGTCGTGGCCACAGGGCCCTTGCCGCGAACCGGCCGCCGCGGCTGGACGCCCGTCACGGCGACCCGCGGCCCGGGCTTGCGGGC
>JAQBHI010000155.1:0-4182 GCA_032127875.1 Acidobacteriota bacterium | reverse complement strand
CCACAGTGCGCTACGAGATCGAGTTCGTGGGCAAGGTGAAGACCGCCCTGTTCGGCGGCGAGGGGCTCTTCTTTGCGAGGCTGCACGGTCCCGGCCGTGTCTGGCTACAGTCGTTGCCGCTGTCGCGGCTCGCCGATCGCAAACACCCCGCCCCGCCGCAGACGGGCAGCCGCACCCAAGAAGGCGGCATCCTCGACAAGGCCCTCGGCCTCGGCAAGCTGCTCGACGGCGGTTAGCAGCGAACGCGGGATTTACTCCCGCGTGAGCGGCTTTGGGGGAGCGCTTCGCGCGCGGTGGGTTGCATGGTTTCGTACCCCCCCGAACTCAATAATCAACCCGGAACTCGATGCGGTAGCGTTTGACCCAGTGCTCGCGCACCTCGGGCAGCGGGCTGTCCTTGAACCTCTGAAGCTGGCCGACCAGCGCCACGCTGGTCTTGTCGCTGGCCCTGGTCGCGAGCTCTCCACGGTGGCCGGTCCAGCCGGTCGCCCAGAAGAAGTCGTCGGTGCCGAAGGCGGCCAGGGTCGCATCCTTGTCCACCTTGGCGAAGGTGTACTCGGCCCGCACCCGCGAGGTCGCGAGCGAGCCCAGTACCCCGGACAGCCAGAGGCCCTTGTTGTCGGCCTTGACCGCCGTGTTCCAGCAGTAGTTGGCGACCAGTTGCAAGGGCATCTCGGAGGCCGTGCGCACGCGCGCCACGAGATCGACCACGTGGTAGTCCTGGCTGAGCTCGCCCAGCACTCGCGTGTTCTGACGCCGGATGAGCGGCTCCATCAACTGCGGATCGCGCCAGTAGAAGAACGAGCCGAGCAACTGGAGGCTCGAATCGCCCTGGCCCGGAAACGTGAGCTGGCCGCTGCCCAGCAGCAGCTCGGTGTGCTTGTCGTCGAAGACGTGGCTGCCGCGCGCCCACAAGCCGGTGATCCCGTAGCGGGCGACGCCCCGATCGTCCTTGTGCTCGAGCGTGAGCGCTCCGCCCTGCGGCCGCAGGTCCTTGTCCCAGGTCATCTCGGTGACGGCCACGGGCATCACGAAGCGCCCGCCCTCGAGCCGCAGCCAGCGCGCCGGCTCGACCCTCGCAAATGCCAGGTCGACACGCGCCTCGCGGGAATCGTAGTTGTCCCGCAGCAGCGAGGGCTTCGGGTCCACGTTCTTGTCGCTCCCGTAGTTGAACTCGCCGCCGACACCCAGCTTGAACTTGTCGCCGCCGAACTCGAGGCGCGGCCGGGCCTGGAACAGGCGGCGGCTTTCCGCGCGCGTCTCGGTGGCCGAGACAAAGATCTGTTCGGTCCATTCCTGCCGGGTGAGCGCCTCGAGGTGGAATCCGACGCTCGACTTCTGAGTTTGATAGACAGGGGCCGCTTCCTGGGCGGAAGCGTATTCGGCGCCGGCGAGCAACAGCACAGTGGCAGCGATTCTCTTCATCCCACCTCGTTGATTTCCTACGGGAACAGCGAAATTCTAGCATGGGGTAACATGGCTGGCTTGAAGCGCATCAGTGTCGTGATACCGGCGCTGAACGAGGCAGAGGCGGTTGGCCCGGTGCTGCGCGAGATCCCTGCGCTCGTTTCGGAAGTGGTCGTCGTCGACAACGGTTCCGAAGATCGCACCGCGGAGGTGGCGCGCGCGCACGGCGCGCGAGTGGTGTGGGAGCCGCGCCGCGGCTACGGCCAGGCGTGCCTCAGTGGCATTGCTGCGCTCCAAGACGCCGACGTGATCGCGTTTCTCGACGCCGACCACAGCGACTACCCGGCCCAGCTCACGCGCGTGCTCGCGCCGATCCTGGCGGGCGAGGCAGACCTGGTGATCGGTTCGCGCCAGCTCGGCCGGCGCGCGGCCGGCGCGCACCCGTGGCACGCGGTCCTCGGCACGCGAGCCTGCGTGTGGCTCATGAACCTGCTGATCGGGACCAGGGCCACGGACCTCGGCCCGTTCCGTGCCATCACGACGGAGGGCCTGCAACGCATCGGGATGCGCGATCGCAACTTCGGCTGGACCGTCGAGATGCAGGTGCGGGCCAAGCGCAACGGGCTGCGCGTGGTCGAAGTGCCCGTGGACTATCGGCCCCGCATCGGCCGCAGCAAGGTGAGCGGGACGCTGTCCGGGACCTGTCGCGCAGCCGTGAAGATCCTCGGCACCATCCTTCACCACGCGGTGAGCCGGACGGCATGAGGCCGGCCCTCGTGGCCAGCGGGGGCGTGTTGACGGCGTGCGTCCTGACCTGGGCGCTGCACGGCGATCCGACGCACGCGATTTCGGGGCATCTTCTTCTTTGGGGCCTAGCCTTCGCGGCGTATGTCGCGGCGCTTCGCGCTTCGCGCGGGATCTCCGGGCGGGGTTTGTGGCTGGCGCTCGGGGCTGCGCTACTGTGGCGGGCGGTGCTGGTCGCGACACCGCCGCTGCTCTCGGACGACGTCAACCGCTACGTCTGGGAAGGCAGGATCCAACTCCACGCTGGCAACCCCTACGCGTGGCGCGATCGGCCGGAATCCGACCGCTGGCTCGGGCTGCGCGATGCCACCTGGCGAGGCGTCAACCACAAGGACTACAGCGCGGTCTATCCTCCGCTATGGCAACTGGCCGCGCGCGCGGTGGTCCGCGTTCACGACGGGGTCACGGCGATGAAGCTGTTTGTCGTGGCCTGCGAGCTCGCGGCGATGCTCGTGCTCGCGCGTCTTCTGAGGCGTCGCGGCCTGCCTCGGGAACGGCTCTTGATCCTGGCCTGGAGTCCGCTGGCCCTGCTCGAGATCGCGGGCAGCGGCCACAACGAGCCGTTCGGAATGCTCCTGCTCGTACTGGCGCTTCTCGCGCTGGAGTCCGGCCGCCCGCTGCTCTCCGCACTCGCCGGGGCGCTGGCGTTTCAGGCGAAGCTCGTTCCGGGGCTGCTGATGGCGGCGTGGCTGCGGCGCTATCGCCTCTGGCACCTGCTGGCGGCGGGCTTGCTGGCCGCCCTGCTCATGCTGCCTTACGCGAGCGCAGGCCCCGGCCTTTTGCGCAGCCTGTCGAGCTACGGCCAGTACTGGCGCTTCAACGAGACGCTCTTTGTCCCGATCGAGTGGCTTGCCGGGCCGCTTCTGGCGCCCCGCCTCGCGGCACTGCTGGTTCTGGCGCTGGCCTTGGGCCTGGCCAGCGCGCGCGTCGAAGCGGTGGCCGCGGGTCTCGCGACGACGGTCGGGCTGCTGCTGCTGGCGCCGAGCGTTCTGCCCTGGTATGCGCTCTGGCTGCTGCCCTGGCTCGTGCTTCGCGAGGCCCCGGGCGCGCTGCTCTTCACCGGTACCGTGGGCCTTGCCTACATCGTCTACCCGGACTGGCGCGCGGGCGGGCCGTGGCAGGTGGCCTGGCCGCTGCGCGCCCTCGAGTACGGCCCGTGCCTCGCGCTCGGCGTCGTCTCGCTGCTGCGTCGGCGGGCCGCGTGAGCCGCGACGCGCTGATCGTGTTCCTGAAGCGTCCGCGAGCCGGCGAGGTGAAGACACGCCTGGCAACTGCGGTGGGCGCGGACGCCGCCGCCGCCTTCTACCGAATCCTCGCCGATGAAGAGATTCGGCGCACGCGACCGGCGTCAGGGGAGTACCAGCGGATCTTCTTTTTCTCTCCTGTCGAAGCGACCGCGGAGATCGCTGCCTGGCTGCCCGGCGAGAGCCTCGCGCCGCAGCATGGAGCCACCCTCGGGGCGCGTATGGCGCAGGCGTTCGCGGAAGTCTTCGCTGCGGGCGCCGCGCGTGTCGCGATCATCGGAACCGACGTGCCCTGGCTCGCTCGCGAGAGCGTGCTGGAGGCCTTCGCCGCACTGGATCGGGCCGATCTGGTTCTGGGCCCGTCCGCGGACGGCGGGTACTACCTTGTCGGCCTCGCGTTCCCCGACGAACGCCTGTTCCGGAAATTGACATGGAGCACGGCGACGGTGCTGCCGGACGCGGCGGCCCGGTGCAGGGCGTTGTCGATCCCATTCTCTTTCCTGCAACCCGGGCGCGACGTGGACACCGCCTCACTCAACTCCGGCACCGTGCCCTCGCTGAGATTCCTCAAGTGGCAGGACCATTATTTCTCCGCGGCGGACGGCATCGCGGCGTTCGCCAATTACGCCGGCCCGAAAAAACTGTACATCGGCACGCTCGGACACTTTTCCGACCAGGCGGACGCCGAAAAGCTCTACCAGTTCGGCCAGGTGACCGGGTGGCTGGC
>JAQBHI010000154.1:0-5777 GCA_032127875.1 Acidobacteriota bacterium | reverse complement strand
TGCGTCTACTGCGGCAACTGCATCGGCGTGTGCCCCACCGGCGCGCTGATGTTCAAGAGCGAGCACGACATGCGGCAGGCCGGCACCTGGGACGAGGCCAAGCAGACCCAGACCCGCACCGTCTGCACCTACTGCGGCGTCGGCTGCAACCTGGACCTGCACGTCCAGGACAACAAGATCGTGAAGGTCACCTCGCCACTCGACCACGAGGTCACGAGCGGCCACCTGTGCATCAAGGGCCGCTTCGGCTGGCAGTCGGTCCAGAATCGCGAAGAACCGTAGCCCGCACTCTTCACCAGCCGGGCTACGGGAGAGGCTTGCAAAGCCCCGACGGGGGCGCTGCCGTCGGGAGCTTGGGGTAGATCGCCTCTGGGTATGGGTCCGCGTAGCCGGGCGGTATAATCCCGCCACCGTCCCTGGTTCTACAAATGGCGTTTGCCGAAGGAAGCCGTCTCGGCCCCTACGAGATTCTCAACCGGCTGGGCTCCGGCGGCATGGGCGTCGTGTATCGGGCCCGCGATTCCCGCCTCGGCCGTGACGTCGCGATCAAGGTTCTGCCCGATGCTGTCGCGACGGACGAGCAACGCCTGCGCCGCTTCGAACGCGAGGCGCGCGCGGCGGGCGCCCTGAATCACCCGAACATCCTGGCGGTTCACGACGTGGGGAACGCCGAGGGTACGCCCTTCCTGGTGACGGAGCTGCTCGAGGGTGAGACGCTGCGCGACCGGCTCCGTTCCGGAGCGCTCCCGCCACGCAAGGTGGTCGAACTCGCGGTACAGATCGCACACGGCCTCGCCACCGCCCACGAGTGTGGGATCGTTCACCGCGATCTCAAGCCCGAGAACCTGTTCCTCACCCGCGACGGACGCCTCAAGATCCTCGACTTCGGCCTCGCCAAGCTGCGGCTGGCCGATGCGGAGTTCGGCTCCGGGGCACAGACCCTGACCCGCGACACGAGCCCGGGCGCGATCCTCGGCACGCTCGGCTACCTTTCGCCGGAGCAGGCGCGGGGGCTGGAATCGGACGAGCGGTCGGACATCTTTGCCCTGGGTGCCGTTCTCTACGAGATGCTCGCAGGGCAGCCGGCATTCTCCGGGCCCTCGCCGGCGGACACGCTGAGCGCGATTCTGCACGAGGATCCGCCGGCGCTCCGGGCCGCGGCCCGAACGCTCCCGCCGGGGCTCGAGCGAATCGTGCGGCGCTGCCTGGAGAAGAGCCCCGCCGAGCGCTTCGCGTCGGCGCGCGACCTCGGCTTCGCGCTCGAGGCTTCGAGCGCCGAGCCCGCGCCGACCTTCGAAGCCGGGTCGCGGACGATGCGCTCGGTGGCCGTGCTGCCGTTCAAGGACCTGAGCCGAGGCCCCGACAACGACCACATCGGCATCGGCCTCGCCGATGCGACGATCACCGAGCTGGCGCTCATCCGTGCCCTGCTCGTGCGTCCCACGGCCGCCATCCTGCGCTACCAGGACCGGCCGGCCGAGCCCCAACAGGCCGCACGCGAGCTGGCCGTGGACGCGGTCGTCGACGGCAGCTTCCAGCGCGCGGGTGACCGGCTGCGCGTGACGGTCCAGCTGGTTTCCGCCGAGGGGCGCTCGCTGTGGGCCTGGAAGGTCGACGCCTCGCTCGCCGACGTGTTCAGGATGCAGGACGAAGTCTCGCGCCAGATCGCCGAAGCGCTGCACGTCGAGCTGCGCTCCGGCGACGACCACCGCCCGGCCCAGGCCGCGCGACAGACGCCCGCGGGGCTCGCCTACGAGCACTACCTGCGCGGCCGGCTCAGTCTGTTCCGCGGCCAGCTCGCCGGCGTCAACGCCGCGATCGACGCCTTCGAGCAGGCGCGCGACGCGGACCCCCGCTACGCGCCCGCCTGGGCCGGTCTTGCCGACGCCTACGCGCGCATGGCGTTCGAGCACGCCCCCGAAGGCGACTGGTACGAGCGCGCCCGAGCAATGTGCGCGCGCGCCCTCGAACTCGATCCTGTGCTGCCCGAGGGCCGCTACCTGCGCGGGCGGCTCGCCTGGGCTCCGAGCGGGGGCTTCGATCACGCGACGGCGCTGCGCGAGGCGGGAGCCGCCCTGGCAGCCAACCCGGCGCTCGGCGCGGCACGTTACCTCCTGGGGCTCGTGTTGTTCCACGTGGGGCTCGTCGACGAGTCGGAAGCGGAGTTCGAGCACGCGCTCGCCTCCGACCCCGAGGATCCCTACGCACGAATGCACGTCGCGAGCTGCCGGTTGCACCAGGGCCGCTTCGCCGAGGCGGTGACGCTCGCGGAAGCCTGCCTGCGAGCCGCCCCCGCGCCGTGGTCCTGGAGCACCCTGGCGCTCGCCCAGCTCCGGCTCGGCCAGCTCGCTGACGCCAAGCGCGCGGTCGAGCGCATCGGTCGCGAGAACCCCCACAACCCCGAGAACCACTCGCTCTCCGCCCTGCTGGCGGCGCTGCAGGGCGACGCAGCCCGAGCGCGCCGCGCCATCGAGCGGACCCAGCAGGCGCCCCGTGGATTCGGCCACTACCACCACGCGCAGTACGACGTGGCCTGTACGCTCGCGGCGCTCGGCGAGACACACGAAGCGCTCGATTGGCTGCGCGCCGCCGCGGGCAACGGCTATCCGTGCCCGGCGTTCTTCGCGATCGATCCGCTGCTCGACCCGCTGCGGGGGGACGCCGCTTTCTCAGAGCTGATGCAGGAACTCGAGACCGAGCGCGCGGGCTACCGCCGGCTGTATCTCGAGCGCCCGCCTTCCTGAGTTGCGCGTCGAGCAAGGCGCAGCCTCTTCTGTCTATGGACCCAACACAAGCTCTCTGTGTAGAATATCTGTGTGATGGCGACAAACCTGGCGATTGACGACAAGCTGCTGGAGCAGGCTAAAGCGGTCGGCGGCTATCGAACCAAGCGGGAGACAGTGAACGAGGCGCTCCGCGAGTTCATCCGCCGCCGGGCGCGACGTGAGCTCAGCAAGTTGTACGGCGCGATCGACTACGACCCGGCGTACGACTACAAGCGCGACCGGCGCGCTCGTTGATCCTGATCGACACGTCCGTTCTCTCGCGCGTGTTCCGGCGCAGACGGCCAGGGCGCCAGGAGGAGGCGCTTCGGGAGCGACTGGACCTGCTGGGCGAAGCCAGGACTGCCCTGGGTATTCCCGCAGTCGTCCTGCTCGAGACCCTGAGCGGGATAAGGAACCAAGCCCAGTTTCTCGATCTCGAGCAGAAGCTGCTGTCAGCCTTCGAGGTCGTTCATGCGAACACCGACGACCACGTCCGGGCGGCCCGGCTCCGCAACCAGTGCCAATCGACCGGCCTGAACGTGTCCGGTATCGATTGTCTGATCGCCCAAATCGCGATGGCGCATGGTCGTAAGCTATTCGCGATCGACCGAGACTTCGAGAAGATGGCGAAGCTGGCTCCGCTGAAGCTCTACAGGTTCAGTCGTCGCGCCGGATAGCTCCGTAGCCGAGGCTGCCTGGCCCGACGCCTGCTTGCCTACTCGTTGACTGCGTAGTCGTCGCCGTAGAACTTGCTGGTCGTGCGGGTGTGGAAGCTGATCGCCTTGATCGGCTCGTACTTGGGCGCGCCCAGCCCCGGCAGCACTTCGAGAAGCTCGTCTTCCCAGACGTAGACGGCCATCGGGAAGGAGACCCGCGTCGCGGCGCGCGCGACCGGGTCCCCGGGCACACTCACGCGGTGCGTCGTCGACGGCAGAATGTCGTTCGTGATGCGCTGCATGTAGTCGCCGGTGTTGAGGATGATCGTCCCGGGCGGTGCGCTCAGCCGGACCCATTTCATGTTCGCGCGGTTCAGCACCTGCAGCCCCTCGACGCGAGGCGCCGGCAGGAACGTGAACATGTCGACGTCCTCGTGGCCCAGCAGCCGGCCGGCGCCGACCGCCTCGTCCTCCGGCGAGACCGGCGGATAGTAGTTGAGCCGTTGACCGAAGTTGGTCGCCGTCGGCTTGCGATCGTAGGCGTGCAGGTCGCAGCCCAGGTACCGAAGCAGGCTCTGCATCAGCGGCAGGATCAGCGTCTCGTGGGAGCGGCAGAGCTGCCGGAAGCAGGGCTCGAGCGAAGGTCGCGGCCAGAAGTCGGCGCCTCGGAACGGTCCTTCGCCCAGGTCAAAGGCGCGCCGGCAGAATCGTTTCGAAGCGGCGCTCCGCCACGTCCGCGAAGCCTGCGGCGCGCACGAGGCCGGCCGGGTCGTCGAGGGCTCGCGTGGTGGTCTGCGTGAGCAGCCAGGTGAGCGCCTCGAGGGGAAAGCGGCGGACTCGCTTCAAGAGCCGCTTCCGCGCCCCCGCGGGCAGCACCTCGTCGGCCACGGCGAGCCGGCCCCCGGGCCGCAGAAGTCCGAGGACGGCGGGGAGGACGTAGGCCTGCTCCTGCCGTGACAGCTCGCTCAGGCATAGGCACGACACGGCGCGGCGAAGCCGCCGAGCTCGAAGCGGTCCTCCAGCTCGGCGACGCCGAGCTGGATCCACTCCACGCGGCCGCCCATGGCGCCGGGGACCGGCTTGGCGCGGGCCACCTCGAGCATGCCCGCGTCGAGATCGATGGCGGACACGTGGGCGCCGCGAGCGGCGCAAGCGAGGGCGACGTTGCCCGTGCCGCAGCCGATGTCGAGGACACGGGCGCCGGGCGCGACGGCGGCCTCGGCGATGGCCGCGCACACCTCGTCGATGCGGCCCCGACTCAGCAGCCGGATGCCCCGGTCGTAGCGCTCGGGCGTGGACTCGAGCAGCTTCATGTAGACAAGCTGCTCATGATCTCATTGTAGTTCGAAGCGCCGGCGGCGCCCGCCGACCCCGAAACGGAGGAAGTCAGGGTGACGGCGCGAGGCGGCGCAGCATCTCGATGAAGACCTCCCGGCACTGCCCTGCCGTCGTGACCTCGCGCGGGAACGGGATCCGCAGGCCGTGGACGCGCTCTCCGGTCCGCAGGCGAAGCTTGAAGCCGAGGCGGTCGACCGAGACGATCGTCGCCTCGTCCGTGGGCTCCGCGGCGAAGGCCCGGGCGCAGGTCAGGAGCGCCGGGGCGTGGTCCTCGTTCATGTGCTGGAGGATCGACTCGGAGACGTCGGCCAGGGGATCCGGCCTGGCCGTCCTGTAGTCCGCGGCGGAGACCCAGTCCATGGCGCCGAAGCCTCCCACGAAGTACAGGTCGACGGGCTGGAGGCGCCAGAAGCCGAAGTCCTCGAAGTCCACCCAATACGCCGCGTTCGGGTGGCGCGCCAGATAGGCCGCCTTCACGCCCGCGATCTCGGCATCGGGCACGGTCTTCATCTCGCCCATGAGGGTCAGCCGTCCCGCCGCGAGCGGGTCACCAGGCGTCGGCTGTGTCACGAGCAGGCTGGCACGGGGATCAGCGGCGAGGTTCTGAGTGTGCATGGCCATGGAGCTGATCAGGACGAGGGGCTGCCCAGCCTCGTCCAGCGCATACGGCATCAGCGAGGCGAACGGGTGCCCCGGGTGCTTGCGCGACAACGTGGCCAGGGTCCCCGTGCTGCCGAGGTGGCCCAGCGTGCGCGCACGCTCGGCATACGTCGGCTCCGGGATGGCGGGGGCGTCGCCCCCGGGCGGTCCGGCGTGGCGAGTCATGGGACCATGTTACGCGCACCCGCTCAGCGCAGGCGCTCCGGGGAGACCTGCAGGGCCGGCGCCTCGTCGGCGAAGACCAGCCGCGCGCGGTAGGCGGCCCGTCGCTGAACCCGTTCACTCGCCCCCCGCAGCAGGGCCTCCTTGTCGGCGCGCCGCAACTGCTTGATGCGGTACTCCTCGCGCAGGGCTGCGC
>JAQBHI010000153.1:0-12658 GCA_032127875.1 Acidobacteriota bacterium | reverse complement strand
GGCGAGCGGCCGAGGAAGCGTCACCTCTCCCCGGATCTCATGAAGAAGTTCGTCGCGGCCATCGACGAGGAGCCGCGGATGACGGCCGTGTGGTGGCTCCTGATGCTCCTCAACCTGACCCGAAAGACCGAGACCTGCCTCCTCGAGAAGAGCGAGATCGTCTGGAAGAGCCAGCGCGGCGCCTACCTGATTGTTCCGGCGGAGAAGTCGAAGAACCACCAGCCGCTGTTCCAGCCGCTCACCGACTACTCGAAGGCGCTGCTGCGCCTCGCCCTGAAGCACTCCGGCGACTCGTCCTGGGTCATGCCCGGCAAGAAGGGCAAGCCGCGCTTCCAGCGCACCGGGGTTCCTGGATCGCGAGTCAGCCGGCGGATCGGCGCGCCAGTGTCCCCGCACGACCTCCGGCACACGGTGGCGACGATCCTGGGCGAACTGGGCGTCGAGCCCCACGTGATCGACGCGCTCCAGAACCACCGGCTCCCGCGCAGCACCGACGTGACGGGCACCTACAACGACGCGCTGGTCTGGGCCTACTTCGAGCAGAAGCGGGCGGCCCTGCAGCTCTGGCACAACCATCTCGATAGGAAGATCCTCAAGGGGAAGCTCAAGGCCCACATCCGCCAGGCCGCGGACGGCAAGAAGCAGTTCGAGGAGGCCATGAAGCAGAACATGAAGCTCGGGCCCCACTCAGAAGCGCACAAGGTCGCCGTCCGCCGGCGCGTCGTGGCTGCCGCTCGCGAGCGCGAGCGCATCCCGGCCTGATTCCCAGGAGTGCTCCCATGCCCATCTCCTTGACGACCATACGCAAGTTGCGTATGATGGCTTGAGGGTGGAGTTCATCGAGGCGCCGTTCTTCACGCAGCTTCTGCCCGAGTACCTGACCGATGACCAGTACGCCGAACTGCAGTTCTACCTCGCCAACGATCCGGAGGCAGGGGACGTCATCCCAGGCACGGGCGGCTTCCGCAAGGTTCGGTGGGGCGACCCGAGGCGTGGGCAAGGGAGGCGTGGCGGCCTGCGAGTCATCTACTACCTGTTCCTGCAGGACGGGCTGATCTGGTTCGTCACGCTGTACGGCAAGGACGAGGCAGCCGACCTGACGGCGAGCGAGAAGCGCCTCTTGAAGGCGGCGGTGGACGAGGAGAAGCGGCAGCGGGCCAAACGCTCGGTTCCGCGGAGGAAGTAGCGATGCCGAAGACGAAGAAGACGGCGGCCAAGCGCAGCCTCTTCCGCGAACTCATGGCCGGTGTCGACGCGATGCGGGAGCACCGCGAAGGTCGGCTGACGCTGCGGACGCACCACGTCGAGCCGATTTCGCTGCCGGAACTCAAGCCTCGTGTCGTGCGCGAGACGCGTGAATCCCTTCACATGTCCCGCCAGGTGTTCGCCTTCAAGCTCGGCGTGAACCCGCGGACCCTCGAACGCTGGGAGCAGGGCCGGAGCAAGCCGAACGAGCAGGCGGCGGCGCTGATCTGGCTGGTGCGCAAGTACCCGGACACGCTCGATCGATTGGAGTCCCTCGCCAACTCAGCTTGAGCCGCTAGCATCAGGCAGGTAATGATCCGATTCGTCACGTTCGCAGGACCCTTCCGGCGGGATAGCCGGGGGTCGAACTCGCTGCCAAGCGTCGATCGAAACCGGCGTGAAGACGGACATGATGGGGCGTAGCAGCCAAACATGAAGCCACAGTTGTTGTTGCCGGCGCGGGTCGGAGCATTCCTCGTCTACTTCACTGCTCTCTACCTCGTGCTCGTGTGGCTAACGGGCAGATGGCTGCCGACCAATGGCGAGGAGGACTTGTGGTTCGCGTGCGCAATCGGCTATCTGGCCTATTCGCTGTTTGACACGCCCTTCTTCGTGCCTCCGAGTCAGGTCCTCGCGAGCGGCCTTCCGGCGGCCCTTCTCTTGCTCTCACTTGATCTACGGAGTGTCGTCCTCCTCCGCATCCCACTGGAGTGGCTTCGGTGGACAGGCTTCGGAGCGGCGTCCCTGGCGACTGCCGCGGCCTGTCTGGCGATCGGCCTCCGCAATGTCGACCGCATAGGGTCGCCTCGCACGGCGCTTGCCGAGCGGGTTGCATACCGCACCGCGACGACCCTCGGCAGGGGTGCGGTGATGTTCACGCCGCCTGCGCTCATCAGCGCTGTCGGGTTCCACCAGACCAACTCAAGTGATCTGCTCTGGATCACGGTCCTCTGGCTCGTCCTCGTTGCCTTACAGCCCGTCGAGTTAGTGCTCGAGTTCGTCAAGGACGTAGGGCGTCTTCGCGTCTCCGCCCGGGAGGCCCAACAGGTGGGCGAGATTCAACGCGTCGACAGTCCGAACGTCGTCAGGGTGATCCTCAAGCCGGATCACGCCTGGCGAAGGGACAATGCCCACCTCGGTGCCCTGGCGGACGGTCGACAGGTCCACATCCTGCCCCTCTTCACACAGACGCAGGGGGCGGCTCTGGTAGGAACGGGCCTAATGCCAGCCGGGTCTCTAAGTTGTTGATTTGTTGGTGCGCCCGGCGGGGCTCGAACCTGCAACCTTCAGCTCCGGAGGCTGACGCTCTATCCAATTGAGCTACGGGCGCACGTGACGACTGGCCTCGAACTATAGCATGGCCATTTCGTGCGGCTAAAACCGCTTCGCGAGGTCGATCTTGTCGGCGCGCGCCCTGGATCTGCTCCGCGCTGAGATCGCGCACGAAGCGCAGACGTAACTCCTTCGCGAAGTCGCCCGCCAGCAGTTCCTTGTAGAACGCCGCCCGTCTTCGGCTTGCCCTTGTGCGAGGCGAGCGGGCCCGCGAGTGCCGCGTCGGCGACGTAAGAGGCCGATCGCGTAGACCTTGACCTCGAGGAAAGTCTTGGTGCGCAGCCCGACGCCGGCCAGCGTCACGTCGTCGCTGCTGGCAGGCAAGCGCGCGCCACTGCGTGGCTCGACGACCTCCTGCGCGAGCAGGGCTGGAGCCAGGACCAGGGCGATGAAAAGTGCGAACGCGAACTTCATGCAGCGATGCTACCAACACGGGCAGTGCGCGCCTCTTGAAGGCACCTTGAACGAGCGGGGTGTACAATCCGCTCCCATGAGAGCCATTGGAACGGTCGTTCTCGTGCTCGTGGCCACGGCGCCGCTCGCCCTGGCGCAACCCAGCAAGCCCGAGCTGGTCGACGGCTACGTGGTCACCGCCGACATCGAGGCGCTGGCTCCGGCGATGAAGGCGCCCGGCAAGTCGGCCCCCGAGGCCCTGGCGCTGATGGGCGCCCTGCACGACACGTCGCGGCTTTCCAGCCGCTTCATGCTGGCGCAGGACCTGTCGCGCCAGGAGATCCTGAGCACCGATTTCATCCTGCCGGCCGGCACGCTGGTCATGCACAAGAGCGGCGATCGCTTCTACGTGATCGCGGACCCCAAAGCCAGGAACTTCGTGATCATGGACGCCTCCGACCTGCTGACGGCGCTCGAGGGCGGGGCCGGCATCGTCAACACCCAGTACTCGGCCAAGGTGGTCCACAGCGACGAGCGGCGCGAGATCGCGGGCTATGCCTGCCGGAAGAGCATCCTGACCGTCACCTACGCGAGCGCGATCCCGTTCGAGAACGATCACATCCTGGTGCAGCGGCAGAACGACATCGAGATCTGGCACACCTCGCGTCTGGTTTCCTCGTCGGTGATGGATCATTTCTTCTTCCGCTTTCAGCAGGACAAGACCGGGACCTGCCGCAAGGTGGTGGGTGAGGAGATCGGATTCCCGATGGAGATCCGCTTTGTCATCACCCAGCAGGGCGCCAAGAAGTCCGACGCCATCCAGCCGGGCTCCTTCCACTTCCTCGTCAGTGAAGTGAAGCCAGAGAAGAAGCTCGACGCCGCGCTCTTCACGATTCCGCCGCCCGGCTATCGCAAGCTCGACAAGAATCCGTACTTCGCCGCCGCCATGGCGAAGTAGCGCGCCACTAGTCGCCGCGCCAGTCGAGGCGGCGCAACGCCGCGGCCGTGGCCACCAGCAGCAGGCCGGCAAAGCCCGCCAGCGCTCCGGCATCGACCGTGGCGGGATTCGCCCCGGCCATCCGGGCGGCCAGCGCCTCGGGCCATGAGGCCGTCCACGTCACCTCGACCGCGCCACGGTAGTTGAACATGTTGTAGCCGTCCTGCAGCATCGTCTGGAAGCGCTCCTTGCGCATCAGCACCGGGCCGCCGGCGGCGAGCTTCTCCTCCAGCTTGTCGTCGTCCAGCGCCTGGTCGGGAGCGAGGGCGACGCGACGCAGCAGGTCGTAAGCCCACCACGTCGGCATCGCGCGCGCGACCAGGCCGGCCGGTCCCTTCATGTCAAGCTGCACCGAGGGGATCGTGAACAGCACCTGGGGGATCAGCAGGATCGGCAGCAGCGTCATGGCGCGATCGGCGCTCGCGACGCTGGCCGAGAGCGCCAGGCCGAGCAGGATGCCGACCAGCGACGCGAGCAGCATGCCGCCGAAGAGCAGCGGCCAGGAGCCGGGAACGCCGAACCACGTGTCCAGGATCAGCAGGAACAAGACGCACTGCACGCTCGCCAGGGCGAGCAGCACCAGCACCTTGCTCAGGATGTAGGGCAGGATGCGCAGGTTCACCATCCGCTCGCGCAGGTAGATGCCGCGTTCCTTTACCAGCTCGCGCGCCGCGTTCGAGCAACCGAACCACACGGCTGTGAGCGCCAGCAGGAACAGGATGGTGTTCTTCGGCTTGGTGAAGGCGATGTCGCTCTGGCCATAAAGCAGCGACAAGCCGATCAGCGCCGCGATTAGCGGTGCCTGGCCCACCAGCAGCATCGCGTTGCGCTTATCGCGCGTGATCGTCGTGAAGTAGCGCCCGGTGAACACGGCAAGTTGCCGCAGCGGCCCGACTCCCGCATTGGCGGCTCGGCCCCCGGGGCGGGCTGGCGCCGCCGGGGACGGCTCGGCCAGGGCCGTCTCTGCGCGCTCACGATTCCCCGGGCCGTCGCGAAAGGCTGCCTGCCACTCGGCGGCGGGCCGTTCCTTGAGTCGCGCGTACAGGTTCACGGTCTGGTCGATGCCGAAGCTGGCACGCGCCTCGGGGACCGAGCCGTGAAAGGCCAGCCGTCCCTCGACCAGCAGCACGATGCCGTCGCAGAGCTGAATGTTGTCGAGGGTGTGGGTCACGAGCACGACCGTCTTGCCCTTGTAGGACAGCTCGCGGAGCAGCAGCATCAGCGCCTCTTCGAGGCCGGGGTCGAGGCCGCTGGTCGGCTCGTCGAGGAACAGCAGCGCCGGTTCCGTCAGCAGCTCGGTCGCAATCGAGACGCGCTTGCGCTGTCCCCCGGAGAGCCGGTGGATGGGCGCGTCGCGGCGTTCGGTCAGCTCGAGCGTCGCCAGGACGTCGGCGATCCTCTTGCGGCGTTCTGCGCTCGTCGTATCGGGGGGCAGACGCAGGCGCGCCGTGTAGTCGAGGCTTTGAGCGACGCTGAGCTCGCCGTGCACGATGTCTTCCTGCGGCACGTACGCCAGCGTCGCCTTCAGCGCCTCGAAGGAGGCGTAGAGCGAGGTTCCGTTGAGCAGCACCGTGCCGGTGTCGGCCGGGCGCGCCCCGGAGAGTGCCTTCAGCAGCGTCGATTTTCCGGCTCCGGAGGGACCGATCAGCGCCGTGAAGGAGCCAGGCGGCAAGGAAATGGACACGTCGTCGAGGATCGTACGCCCGCCGGCGACGACGCGAAGCCCCCGTCCGTCGAGCCGCGCGCGATTGCGCGTGTCTAGGAGGCGCAGCGAGTCCGCGCCGATCTCGATCGCAAACGGGCCCACGATCACGCGGTCGCCGACGGCGAGGGCCACCCGCTCGACCCGGGTCCCGTTGCGGAATGTGCCGTTCGCGCTGTCGAGATCCTCGACGTAGAGTGCGCCCTCGCGCACGCTGAGACGCGCGTGGCTGCGGCTGACGATGGGGGACTCGAGGCGCAACTCCGCCTCGGGCCCTCGGCCGATCAGCAGCGAGGTCGTCGGCCGCGGGATCTCGCGCACGAAGGAGGTTACGCGTTCGCGCCGCGCCAGTTCGGGGAACGATGGGATCACGACGGTGGCGTCGACCGAGCGGTGCGCGAGGTCGGGCGAAAGCACCTGGAAGCGCAGCTGCGGACCGCCGGGCCCCAGTGCCAACAGGTCGCCCTCGGCGAGCGCCGCGCGCTCGACACGGTGGCCGTTCAGATACGAGCCGTTGGTGCTCTCGAGGTCCATGAGCACGTAGCTGTCTTCGAGCCGCACGATCTTGGCGTGCTGCTCCGACACGATCCGCTCGTCCGGCGTCCAGACCGTGTTGCCGGCGGCTCGGCCCAGGCGCACGACCGAGCCTGCAGCCTCGACGAAGGAGCCCTCGCGGGAGCCCGACAGGAACGTGAAGCGCAGGCGCTCGCCCGGCTGGGGCCGGCCGGGCGTACGGGCGGCAGCGGCTTCCACGCGCGTCGCAGGTATCGGGGAGTCCACCACGATGGTGCCCTCGGCGTCGCCGAACTCGATGCGCAGGCGCGGCCCGCCTTCGCCTAGCTCGAACTCGTCGCCGTCGCGCAGCTCGGCTTCCTCGATGTCGTGGCCGCCGACAAAGGTGCCGGTCCGGCTCTCGAGATCGCGCAGCAGCAGCACGCCGTCCCGCACGCTCAGCGCGGCGTGGCGCCGGCTGACGCCGCGCTCTTCTGGGCCGAAGAGCACATGAGCCACGGCGGGGTCGCGGCCGAGAATAGTCTCGCGCTCCGAAAGCTCGCGGACTCGACCCGCGAGGGGACCTCTCACGTGGACCAGCCGGTATCTCAAATGCCCTTGTTTCCGAGGAAGGCTGAATTGTAGTCGAATGGGCGGGTGCCCCTGCGCTCGCACTTCCTTGGCCTCGCCCTGAACGGCGCGCTGAGCCTCGTAGTCACGGGCCTGCTGCTGGCCGGCCCGGAGCTCGGCGCCCGAGCTGTCGAAGGGCAGCGACCCGCCTCGCCCCGGGCCGAGTACTTGTGGGACTGGGAAGAGCGCTGGGAGGGCGAGTTCTACACCGTGGGCTCGAATGCGGCCGGCTGGCCCGTCTCGCAGGAGTGGAACGCCGACGGGTTGCGGGACCGAGCGCACCCGAAGGAGAAGCTCGAAGGCCTGTGGAGGATCGCGATCCTGGGTGACAGCGTGACCATGGGAGCCGGCATCAAGGCGTCCGAGGCCTACCCGCAACTGCTCGAGTCGCGCCTCGGCAGAGCGGGGCAGGCGGTGGAGGTGCTGAACGTCGCGCTCTGGGGTTGGTCGACACGCCAGCAGCGCATCGCCTACGAGCGGCTGGTGCGTGCCTACCATCCCGATCAGGTGATCCTTGGCGTCTGTCTCAACGACATCGCCGAGCTGCAGAACAACCTGGGCCGGCCGCCGCGCTGGCTCACGGCGCTTCACGCGCGCTTCGCGCTCACGCGCCTGATCGTCAACGCTCGGGGTCGTGAGATCGCGAGCGTGGAAGAACTGTTCCGCGAGCCGGACGCAGCCCGAGTGAAGCGCGGCTACCGGCTGTTCTTCGACGAGCTGCGAGCGCTGCGCGAGGCGGTTCGCGCCGACGGGGCCTCCTTCGCGATCGTGGTGTTTCCGTTTCGCTTCCAGGTCGAGCCCGGAGCGCCTCCGCCCATCGCGCAGCGTGAGATCCAGCGGTTTTGTGCGCAGCAAGGCCTGACTTGCCTCGACATGCTGGAGCCGCTGCGGCTGCGCGGCCCCGTGGCCTTCGTGGACTACGATCACCTGAGCCCGTCGGGAGCGCTTCTCGCGGCCGAGCAGATCGCGTCGAGCGGCCTGATCCCCGACCGGCCGCTGGGCTCCTCCCTGCCGAAGGCGGCGGATCCGCCAGCGCGCCTGATTGCCTGGCTGCGCGACCCGCAAGCGGCGACGCGAGCGGCCGCCGCGCGCGCGCTGGTCGGGCTCGGCCCGCGTGCCCGACCAGCCCTGCCAGCGCTCTTCGAGGCGCTCGGCGACGAGCGCGAGGCGGTACGCTGGTCGGCGGCGCAGGCGATCGACGCGATCGGCGTGGCGGCTGCGGATGCTCCCGTTCTCGAGGCGGCGCTGCGCAGCGACGATCCCTACGTGAGCGCCTTCGCGGCATACGCCCTCGGCGGGCTGGGCGAGGCCGCCGCAGCGAGCGTGCCGGCCTTGATCGAGGCCTACCGCCGCGAGGAAGTGGGGGGCCGCGGCACGGCCGTGGTCGCACTCGCGCAACTCGGGCCGCTCGCGAAGGAGGCGGTCCCGGCGCTGATCTCGGGCCTGGCCAATCCCCACAACCAGCGGCGCTGGGTGAGCGCGCGCACCCTCGGCAGGATCGGCCCGGAAGCCCGCGCCGCCGTCGCAGCGCTGAGCGCGCTCTTGGCTGATCCCAACGGGCACGTGCGGGCGCATGCGGCGCAGGCGCTGGGGAGGATCGGCGTCGATGCGGCGGCTGCGGTCGAGGCGCTCACCAGTGCGGCGAAGGACCCCGACGAAGCTGTGCGGCGCGAAGCCTCGCATGCCTTGAAGCGGATCCGTGGCCTGCCCGCGGCGCCGTAGGTAATTCCGGGGGGTACGGGAAGCATGCACCCCCGGAGTCATAGCGTTCGGCGCGTCGCGCCAGAATTTCTGCTTGTAGGCCGAGGAACTCCTGCAAGAGCACACGAGACAGTTGGGACAAACCAGGCTTCCCTCGACGACGACACAGGAGCACCAGGTCGCCTGCAGCGCGTCAAACGAGTTGCCGCAGGAGAAACAACTGACGCTGTAGGCCGCGGAGTCTGTCAGGCCCTCGATCGTAGCACGCCCAGTCGGTCGCGATATTCGAGGACGCGTCCCGCCTCGTCCCGCAGGGGCATGGGCGGATCGCTGGTTGCGGTCGCGCGAGAGACCAGCGCCAGGACCAGGGCGCCGATCAGGCAGGCCCACAGATCCCACGGCTCGCCGGGCACGAAGAGCGGGCCGACGGCATAGATGAGCGCGCCGGCCACGATGCTGGAGATCGCGCCGGGGCGGTTGGCCCGGGGCCAGTACAGCCCCGCGTGGAACGAGGCGAAGAGCAGCGCCAGCATGACCGAGAAGGAACCGACCATGAGCTGGTAGATGGTCTGGAAGCGCAGCGCGACGAGCAGTGCGATCACGCCCACGACCGGGACCGCGATGCGGTTCGCCCGCAGCACCGCGGCGTCGCTCGCGTCGGGCCTGAAGGCACGTAGCAGGTTCTTGCCTGCAAGCGACGAGCCGGCCAGCACGGCGCTGCTGGCGGCGCTGGTGATGCCGCTGACGAGCGCCCCCACCAGCAGCGCCAGCAGGGCGGGGGAGAGCGAGCGCTTCATCAGCTCCAGGACCACGACCTCGGGTTCGGCCAGGCCGGGCAGCATCACCGCCCCGGCCATCCCGATCAGGACCGGGATCATGGAAAACGAGAAGTAGAGGATACCGGCGAGATAGGCCGAGTTCTGCGCCACGCGCTCGTCCTTGGCCGAGAAGCTGCGCTGCAGCAGATCCTGGCCCGGCAGGTTGCCCAGGCCCAGGGCGCACCAGGCCTCGATGTACCAGACCCACTCCTTGAGACCGGCCTCGCGCGGCCACAGCTGGAAGTGCGAGGCCGGCAACTGGTAGAGGGCCGGGACGAAATCGGTCGTGAGCGCGAACACCGCGCCGCAGATGCTGAGGCCGCCGAGCAGCACGACCATGTGCAGGAAGTCGTTCCAGGCCGCCGAGAGCATCCCGCCCATCGAGGTGTAGACGAGCACGACGACGGCGCCGATGACGGTGGCCTGCAGCTTGTCGACGCCCGTCAGGAAGTTCAGGATGAAGCCCAGCGCCACGACCTGGCTGCCGCACCAGCCCACGTACACGACGACCATGGTCAGCGAGGCCAGGATACCGGCCGTGCGCCCGTAGCGGGCCTCGTAGAAGTCGACCGAGGTCTGATAGCCCGCGCGCCGTAGCAGCCGCACGTAGAACAAGCCGGCCAGGATCAACGTCATCGAACTGCCGAAGGGATCCGCGATGACGCCCAGGAAGCCGCTCTTGTAGGCCGCTCCCGCCGCGCCCATCACCGTGGCGGCGCCGTACCAGGCGGCGAGCAGGGCGAAGGTCGCGAACGACATCGAGAGCTTGCCGCCCGCGATGATGAAGTCCTTGGTGCTGTCGACGCGCTTTCCGGCGAGGGCGCCGATCACGATCATGAGCAGCAGGTAGGCACCGACGCCGAACAGGACGAGGGGCTGTGGGCTCATGAAGCGCCGCCACGTTATGCCCGCCGGGCCGCTTCGTCAATCGCTCCGGCTTGAGGTAAGTTCTGCCCAGGAGGTCGTCTGCCGACGAAGCCGCGCACAGCCCGACCCGCCGCATCACCCGGAGCGGCGGAGCTGTCGGCCGCGAACGAAAAGCTGCGCGCCGAGATCGCCGAGCGCCAGCGCGCCGAGGCGTTGCGCGACGAGTTCCTGTCCGTCGCCGCCCACGAGCTGAAGACGCCGCTCACCAGCCTGCGCGGCTTCGCGCAGCTGCTGATGCGGCAGATCGATCGCGACGAGGCGCCCGACCCGGTGCGCCTGCGGCAGGCCCTCTCAGCCATCGACCAGCAGTCGGCCAAGCTCGCCCGCCTGGTGCACCAACTGCTCGACGTGTCGCGCATCGATGCCGGGAAATTGAGCCTCGAGCGCCGGGTGTCGGACGTGGTCGGGCTGGTCGAAGACGTCGTGGCCACGGCCCGGGTCAACACCTTCCGCCACGAGTTCGCGGTGCTCGCGCCCTCGGCCGCTCTGGCGCTCGTGGATCCACTGCGCCTCGAGCAGGTGCTGCGCAACCTCGTGGACAATGCCATCAAGTACAGCCCCAACGGCGGCCGGATCGAGATCGAGGTCTCGAAGAGCCGTGAGGAGGGGGTGCGGGTGGCCGTGACCGATCGCGGCCTGGGCGTGCCCAAGGCCGAACGCTCGCACATCTTCGAGCGTTTTTTTCAGGCGCATCCGAATCACGGCCTCGGTGGCATGGGCCTGGGCCTCTACATCAGCCGGCAGATTGCCGAGCTGCACGGCGGCAGGCTCGACGCCGAGTTTCCGCGCGAGGGTGGCACGCGCATGGTGCTGCGGGTTCCGGTCGGCGCGGCGGCGGGGCGTGCATGAAGGCGCGCCGCCGGGTGCTGGTCGTGGACGACGACGACACGTTCCGCGAGATGATCGAGGCGGCCCTTGGGGACGAGGGCTACGACGTGGGCTCGGCGCCCGGCGCCGAGGCGGGGCTCGAGCTGGCGGCGCGCTTCAAGCCGCACCTGATCCTGCTCGACCTGCGCATGGCCGGGAAGGACGGGCATGCGTTCGCGAAGGCCTATCGGCGCACGCCCGGCCGCCGCGCTGCGATCGCAGTGGTGACGGCAATGCGTGATCCTCAAAGCGCCGCGCAGGCGATCGGCGCTCGCGGCTTTCTCGCGAAGCCCTTCGACCTGGCCGAGCTGCTGAATCTCGTCGCGCGGCACGCGGGAGGCTGAATGCGCGGTTGGATCCCTAGTGAGCGGCGCCTGGAAGTAGTCCGGCTTGAACGCGCCGCGTACCTCTACTGCAGGGCACCCCCGTCGGGGCGCAGGCGCAACAAATGACGACGCTGCTGATCGTGCCCAGCGCGCCGGCAATCGTTGGCGGTCAGCGTTTCGCGGTCGCCCTCGCGTAGGCCTTGGCCGCTGCCGCGAGCAGCGGCTCGGCCGAGAGTGGCGCGCCGAGCGCGCCGCGCATCCAGGCATCGGGGGTGAGCGAGCCTTGCTGGCAGATCCGTTCGAACTCGGCGCCCATCGCTCCGCTCCGCTTCCGGAAGTGCTCCTCCACCTGGAAAGCGATCAGGTGGCCGAGCGGATAGTCCGGTGTGTATAGGCCCGACGAGATCATGTGCGAGTAGATCGCCAGCAGCGCCACGTCCCGGGTCCTGAAGATGGGCGCGTAGTAGCGGTTCCAGATCTCGCCGGCGATGCCGACCACCGCCTCCCGGAACTGCGCGGGCGTCGCGTCGGGATGTTCGTAGAGCCAGTGCCAGGCGGCCATGTCGACCAGCGCGACGCCGGCGATCTCGCGCGTCTGCCAGAACTTGTCGAGCAGCAGCAGGCTGCGCTCGCTCTCGTCGGGCGCCCTCAGGCCCAGCAGCTCGAGGTCGCGGGCCTGGAACACGAAAGCTAGCGCCTCGGTGAAGGCCGTATTGGGGACGCCCTGCAAAAGCGTGTGGTCGATCGTGGTCAGCGAGAAGACCTGCTCGACGTTGTGGCCCATCTCGTGGACCGCGATGTTGTAGCCCTTGTAGTCCATGCCGCCCGTGCCGACGCGCGTGCGCAGGTGCGCCTTGTCGTCGCGGCGGGCGGCGCCCATCGCGTGACCAGCGCCGCGCGAGGGATCGACTTCGATGTGCTCGGCCAGGAAACGGGCCTTTTCGTCCGAGAAGCCCAGCTCCCGTAGCAGGCGTGGGATGTCCGCTGCGTACGCCTCGGGCGTGGGATAACGCTGCTTCGTCATCGCGTCGAGCTCGGCTTCTCGGTACTTGCCGCGCGGCTTGAAGCCGTCGTACCAGACGTCGAAGGCCTCCAGCCTGCGGCCGAGGCGCCTTTCGATCAGGCCGCCGACCTGCGCCCCAAGCGGCGAGCTGAGCAGCGCCTCGAAGAGGGCCGCCACCTGCGCCTCGGGGATCTCGCGGTTGACGCCAAAGCGGCGCGCGATGTG
>JAQBHI010000152.1:0-22223 GCA_032127875.1 Acidobacteriota bacterium | reverse complement strand
AACATCCAGCAGGACATGGTGGCGGCGCGCCAGAGCTGGGGCGGCCGCGTGCAGTACGCGGCGCGCTCAGCCTGGAGCATCCCCCACGCCCTCGACGACGTGATGGAAAGCGTGCTGAGCATGGTGCGCGACGGCAACACGTCGCTGCTCACGACGCGCGGCACCAAGCTGCCGCCGCTGTTCACCCGCGAGATCCTGGCGATCAAGGGCACCCGCGAGCCCTACCACGCCCGCATGATCCCCTACTTTGGGCACTCGGATCACCACGCCTTCACGCAGGCTCGCGTGGGAGTTCCGGCCTCGGCCCTGGTCAACTGGCCCGACGACTTTATCCACTCCACCGGCGACGATCTCGACAGCATCGACGCGACCCAGCTCGAGCGCAATGCGGTCGTGGTGGCGGCGGTCAGCCTCTACTTCGCGAACGTGACCGAAGACGACGCGGCCGAGCTCGCCGCCTACGTGGCCGCGAGGGCGCACGTGCGGCTCGGCGCCGACCTTGCCACGGCTGTGGCCACGATCGCCGAGGCGCAGGATGCCGACACGAGCGCCGCGTTTGGGCAGGCGCGCAACCTCGTTCACCAGTCGTATCTCAAGGAGGCAGGCGCGCTGGCCTCGATCCGGCGCATCGGCGGCAAGGGCCGCGCGCTCGATGCGATCGCGCGCGCCACGTCGCGCCTCGAGGGCGCCGAGGGTCGCGACCTGGACGAGCTGGAGCGGGCCTTCATGGCCGTCACCGGCAAGAACCCGCCCAATCTGGAGTTGAGCAATGCTGAGAAGGAGATGGCCGGCCGGATCTACTCGCCTACCATCGATCTCGGCGCGTGGCTCGATGCGATGGGGAAGGTCAAGGGCGTCGATGGACTGCACTCGATCATGCTGTTCGAGACCTACAACTTCGCCGACGGGAAGCGTAACGCCTACGAGGTGTACGAGGCAGTGGCCGCCGAGGCGCTCTCGGCGGGCGAGTGGTATTACGGGCGCGTGAGCCCGGCCGACGTGCTCGAGGCCCTGGACCGGGCGACGAAGGCCGGCGCCTTCTCGCTCAAGACCCGGTAGGAGAAAAGCCGATGCTGTTCGCAACGCTGCTGCTGGCGGCCGTCGCGGCCGCAGCCCCCGGGTCCGATCCCAAGGCCGTTGCCATCGCCGACCAGGTGATGGAGGCGATGGGCGGCGAGGCCGCCTGGGGCGCGACTCGCTTCCTGCGCTTCGACTTCGCCGTCGACGTCGACGGCAAGACGGTCAGCACCCGCAGCCACTGGTGGGACAAGTGGCGTGGCCGTTACCGGGTCGAGGGCAAAACCAAGGAGGGCGAGCCCTACACCGTCTTGATGAACCTCAACACGAAGGACGGCTCGGCCTGGCAAGCCGGCAAGCCGGTCGAGGGCGAAGCGAAGCAGAAGCTCCTGGAGAAGGGCTACGCGGTCTGGGTCAACGACACGTACTGGCTGATCATGCCGTACAAGCTGAAAGACCCCGGGGTCGTCCTGAAGCTGGAAGGCGCGCTGACGGAGAAGGACACCTCCTGGGACCGTCTCGCGCTCAGCTTCGAGAAGGTCGGCCTCACGCCGAAGGACCGCTACTGGGCCTATGTCAACCGCGCCACTCACCTCGTCGACCGCTGGGAGTTCATCCTGCAGGACGAAAACCCGAAGGGCCCGGCTTCCCGCTTCGACTGGAACGACTGGCAACGCTACGGAAAGATCCTGCTGTCTCCGGAAAAGCTCAGCGCGGCGGGCGCGGAGAAGATCCACTTCCCGAACCTGGCAGTCGTGGAGAGAATGCCCGACGCGGTCTTTACCTCGTCGGCTCCGGCGCGGTAGTCCGGAACCACTCGCTCGCGGCAGCCAGGTCGACGTTGCCGCCGCTCAGGATGACGCCGACGCGCTTGCCGGCCACGGGCAACTTGCCACGATAGGCGGCGGCCAGGCCCAGAACGCCTGTCGGTTCGACCAGCAGTTTCATGCGCTCGCACACGAAGCGCATGCTGTGGACGAGATCCTCGTCCGAGACCGTCAGCATGTCGTCGACGTTCTGACGAACGAGCGGGAACGTGAGTGCGCCGAGCGAAGGGGTGCGCGCGCCGTCCGCTATCGTCTTCGGGCTCCTGACCGTCTGCAGCGTGCCGCTCTTGAACGAGCGCGTGGCGTCGTCGCCGGCCTCGGGCTCGACGCCGATCACGCGGCAGCCGGGCGAGAGCCGGCGCGCCGCGATCGCCGAGCCCGAGAGCAGCCCGCCGCCTCCGCACGGGACGAACAACAGGTCGAGCGGCCCGACCTCCTCGATCAACTCGCGCGCCGCGGTCCCGGCGCCGGCGATCACATCGGTGTGATCGAAGGGCGGAATCAGCAGCGGGTCGTCGCCCTCCGCGACCTCCTGCGCAACCTGCTCGCGCGACTGTGTCGCCGGGTCGTACTCGGCGACGCGCGCGCCGTAGCCCTCGGTCGCGCGGCGTTTGGCCACGGGCGCATCGCGCGGCATGACGATGGTTGCCTGCGCTCCGAGCAGGCGGCTGACGAGCGCCACAGCCTGGGCGTGGTTTCCCGAGGAGTAGGCGATCACGCCGCGGCGTCGCGCCTCGTCGGCGCGCCTCGAAAGCGCGTTCCAGGCGCCCCGGAACTTGAAGGCCCCCATCCGCTGCAGGTTCTCGCACTTCAGGAACAGCTTCGCGCCGAGTCGCTCGTCGAGGGTTCGCGAGGTCGCCACCGGCGTGAGGTGCGCAACCCCGTCCAGGCGGCGCGCGGCCTCCCCGATGTCGTCGAAACCCCGCATCTCCCGGAGACGCCCAGAGCGTCACGGAACAGGACCGGCCCGCGCCGCGATCTGGCTCTTGAGGAGGTGCGTGCTTGTCCGAGCCGCTGTCCTTTTTGTTGCGGCATCCGTACGCCGTCGTGTTTGGCGCCGTGCTCGCCGAGCAACTCGGGCTGCCGCTGCCGGCCGCGCCGCTGCTGCTCACCGCCGGCGCCCTGGCGGGGGCGGACAAGCTCGATCTCACTCTGACGCTGGGCCTGACACTGGCCGCGAGCCTGAGCGCCGACTGGGTCTGGTACGAGGCGGGCCGTCGGCGCGGCAGCAGGGTACTCGGCTTGCTGTGCCGGCTCTCGCTGGAACCCGACTCCTGCGTGAGGCGAACCGAAGACCTTTTCGCGCGCTACGGGGCGAAGTCGCTGCTCGTCGCCAAGTTCCTGCCGGGACTCTCCGCCCTGGCGACGCCACTGGCTGGCGTTACGGGTCTGTCACGCGCCCGTTTCCTGCTCTTCGACGGGGCGGGGGCGCTGCTCTGGGGCGGCGCCTACCTTGGGCTCGGATTCGCGTTGAGCGACCGCCTGGAAACGCTGGTGATGCGGCTCGCGGACATCGGGCACGGCCTGACGAACGTCGTCGTCGCGTTGCTCACGGCCTACGTGATCGTGAAGTTCGTGAACCGCCGCCGCTTCCTGCGCTCGCTCCGCCTCGCCCGCATCGCGCCAGGGCAACTCAAGCAGCGCCTGGACGCGGGCGAAGAGCTCTTCATCGTGGACCTGCGCCACGAACGCGACTTCGCCGCCGGCCCGCCTGCCATTGCCGGGGCGCACCGCTTCACGACCGCGGAGCTCGCCGCCCGGCATTCCGAGATCCCGCGCGACCGGGAGATCGTTCTCTACTGCACCTGACCGAACGAGGCCACGAGCGCCCGGGTGGCGCTGCTGCTCAAGAAGCGCGGCATCGACAAGGTCCGCCCCCTCGAAGGCGGCCTCGAGGCTTGGCACCGGCTGGCTTGAGGCCCTCGCCTCGATGAGCCCCGCTACTCCCCGACTTCACGGCCCGCCTTTCGGGGAGCTAGGCTTCGGCGCCGAGGCCAGGAGCGGCTCGAGCACCCGCCACAAGTTCTGCGCCACGATGCGGTGGCCTTCCGGCGTCGGGTGGATACCGTCGGCCTGGTTCAACCGAGCGACCCCGGCCACGCCTTCGAGGAGAAAGGGCACGAGTGCCGCGCCGCAGAGCTTCGCGAGTTCGGGGAACAGCGCGCGAAAGCGCCGCGTGTAGTCTGCGCCGAGGTTCGGCGGGGCCTGCATGCCCGCGAGCACCAGCTTCGGCGCAGGATCCTGCCGGCCGGCGCGGTCGAAGATCCCTCGGATGTTCGCGCGGGTCGAATCGGGATCCTGCCCGCGCAGGCCGTCGTTGGCTCCGGTCTCCAGCACGAGCACCGCCAATGGCTCCCGCATCAGCCAGTCGATGCGCCGCAAGGCGCCCGCCGACGTCTCGCCGCTCACCCCCGCGTTCACCACCCGAAAATGCAGGCCGGCGGCGTCGACCTTCTTCTGTAGCAACGCAGGCCAGGCTTGCTCGGGATCGAGGCCGAGGCCCGCGGTGAGGCTGGTCCCCAGGCAAACGATGCGGGGTGGCGCGGGGCGCGCCGGGGACGACCCAAGGGCCGCCGGGAAGACAGCCGCGAGGGCTAGAGCGGCTATGATGCGAACGGGGGTCGGGTTCCTGTGCATGCTTCGTACTGAGTCACTGACCAAGTCGTACCTCTCGGGCGGCCGAGAGCTGAGGGTCCTTCACGGTATCACCTTCGATCTCGATCCCGGCGGTTTCCTTGCCATCGTAGGCCCCTCGGGCAGCGGCAAGAGCACGCTCCTCGCCCTCCTCGCCGGCCTCGACCAACCCACGAGCGGCCGCGTGGTCCTGGGCGGGACCGACCTAGGCCCGCTTTCCGAGGACGATCGCGCACGGCTGCGCAGCGAGAGGGTGGGTTTCGTCTTCCAGGCCTTCAACCTCATCCCCACTCTGACCGCGCGCGAGAACGTGCAGGTACCACTGGAGCTGCGCGGGGAGGACCCCGGGAATCGTGCGCAGGCGCTGCTCTCGCGGGTGGGCCTCGACGGGCGCGGCCACCACTACCCCGCCCAGCTCTCGGGCGGCGAGCAGCAGCGGGTGGCCCTCGCCCGCGCCTTCGTCCACCGGCCGAAGCTGCTCTTCGCCGACGAGCCGACCGGCAATCTCGACGCCGTAACCGGGGCACGGGTGATCGAGCTGTTGACCGAGCTCAACGAAGAACAGGGCACCACGCTAGTGCTCGTGACTCACGACCCCGAGCTGGCCTCGCGTGCGCACCGGGTGATCCGCTTGCGCGATGGCGTGGTCGTGGAGGACAAGCAGCGATGAAGTCCTTGCGCTTCGTCCTGCTGATGGCTGCAAGGGAGGGCCGGGCTTCCCTCGCCCGACTGTCACTGCTGCTCGCTGCGGTGGCGGTGGGAGTGGCCGCCCTCGTGGCCGTCAACTCGTTCACCGACAACCTGCTCGAATCGGTGCGCGGCCAGGCGCGAGCGCTCCTGGGGGCGGACCTCGCCGTATCGTCGGGCGCGCCTTTCACCCCCAGGACGCTGGAGATCCTGCGAGACCTCGAGCTGGCCGTGGGGCCCGCCGGCGAAGTCAGCGTCGCCCGGGTCACGAGCTTCGCCGCCATGACCTATGCCCCCAAGGGCGGGGCCACGCGGCTCGTGCAGGTGGCCGCCGTGCAGCCCGGTTATCCCTTCTACGGACACATCGAAACGCAGCCTGCCCTGGCCTGGGATCGCCTCGGCGACGGCGGCATCGTGGCCGACCCGTCGTTGCTCAGCGCGATCGGAGCGGAGCTGGGCGACACCCTCACCCTCGGCGAGGCGCGCTTCACCCTCACCGGCGTGGTGACGAATCTGCCTGGTGACGTGGCCGTACGCGCCGCCTTCGGGCCCAGAGCGTACATTGCGGCGGGCCGTCTCGACGAGACGAAGCTGCTGGTCGTCGGTTCGCGCGCCCGCTATGAGGCCTTCCTCCGGCTGCCCGCCTCGGCCGATGCGCAGCGGCTGGCCGAACGCTTCCGCGTGCCGCTCAGCGCCGAGCGAGTCACGTTGCGCACCGTGGAGGACGACCAGGCCCGTCTCACGGAGAGCCTCGGCCGGCTGGGCCGCTACCTGGGCCTCGTGGCCCTGGTGGCCCTGCTCCTCGGCGGCCTCGGGGTGGCGAGCGCCGTTCACGTGTTCGTGAAGCGCAAGCTCGATACGATCGCGATCTTGCGCTGCCTGGGCGCAAGCGGGCGGAAGGTGATGGCCGTCTACCTCGTCCAGTCCGCGGCCCTCGGAGTGCTGGGCAGCCTGCTGGGTGCGCTGCTCGGAGTAGCGGTGCAGCTCCTGCTTCCAAGGCTGCTGCGCGAGCTGCTGCCGGTGGACGTGGTGATCGCTCCCTCTTGGAGGGCCATCGCTCTAGGGGTGGCCCTCGGGGTCTGGACGACCTTGGCCTTCGCGCTGCTGCCGCTACTCGCCGTGCGAAGGGTGTCGCCGTTGGCCGTCCTGCGACGCGACTACGAGGCCACCCCCGCCCCCCGCGACCGCGGGCGGATCGCGGCCGCGATCCTGCTCGGCATCAGCATCGTCGCCCTGGCCGTGCTCCAGGCGGGGCGCCTGGGCACGGGGCTTGGCTTCGCGGGCGGCATCGGCCTCGCCCTCTTCGTACTCTGGCTCGGGGCTCTGGCTCTCGTCCGGGGCGTGCGGCGGTTCTTGCCGCGGCGGCTGCCCTATCTCCTGCGCCAGGGCCTCGCCAACCTCTACCGCCCCGCAAATCAGACGGTGAGCGTCGTGCTTGCGCTCGGCTTCGGCGCCTTCCTCCTGGGCAACGTGCTGCTGATGCAGCACAACCTCCTGCGCGAGCTGCGCGACGGAGACGGAGGCGACCGGCCGAACGTGGCCTTCTTCGACATCCAGCCCGACCAGCGCGAGGTGGTAGCGGCTACCCTGCGCAAATTGGGGGCCCAACCGGGCCAGCCCGTCCCGATCGTGCCCATGCGGATCGAATCCGTGAAGGGCGTCAAGGCCCGGGAACGGCTCGCCGCCCCGGGCGACGCCGCCGCGGTGCGCGAGCGCTGGGCCCTGCGGCGCGAGTACCGCAGCAGCTATCGCGACCACGTCACCTCGTCCGAGCGCGTGGTGGCGGGCGCCTTCTGGAAACCGGGCGACGGGCGGGGCGCCTCAGCCACGCCCCCGCAGGTGTCGCTCGACTCGGGTGTGGCGCGTGAGCTGGGCGTCGGCGTGGGAGACGAGATCGTCTGGGACGTTCAGGGCCTGTCGGTCGCTTCTCGAGTCACGAGCCTGCGCGAGGTGGACTGGCAGCGCTTCGAGCCCAACTTCTTCGCGATCTTCCCCGAGGGGCCGCTCGCGGAGGCGCCCCAGAGCTTCGTGGTCCTGAGCCGGATTGAGGGCGCCACGCAGCGCGGCCACGTCCAGCGGCGCCTCGCGGAGAGCCTGCCCAACGTCACCTCCCTCGACCTCTCGCAGATCCAGCAGGCCATCGAGAACCTGCTCCAGCGCGTGGGCCTCGCCATCCGCTTCATGGCCTCCTTCAGCCTGGCCACGGGGGCCGTCGTCTTGCTCGGGGCGGTGGGGGCGAGCCGTTACCAGCGCGTGCGCGAAGGGGTGCTGCTGCGCGCTCTGGGGGCCACCCGAGCCCAAGTACGGCGCGTGCTATTCGCCGAGTACGCCGCCCTGGGCCTGCTGAGCGCGCTCCTCGCCTCGGGCCTCGCCGTGCTCGCCGGGTGGGCCCTCACGCGCTTCGTTTTCGAGCAGGGCTTCGCGGTCCCCGTCCTACCCCTCGCCACCCTGGCGGCCTCGGTGGTGGGGCTCACACTGCTCATCGGCTTCTGGGGGGGCGCCGACGTCTACCGCCGAACCCCCGCGGACGTGCTACGCGCCGAGTGAGGCGCTCGCGAGCGTCGAGCCGACTAGTTTGGCAGCGACAACCGCACGCGCAGCAGGTCGAGCGCCCCGACGATAGCCTCGCGGGCGCCCATCTTGCTCGTGCCGCAGGCGCGGTCCAGGAACGTGATCGGGATCTCGCGCAGCCCCCGAGAACCCAGACGCGCGACCCAGAACAGGATCTCGACCTCGAACGAATAGCCTGCGGAATGCAATCGGTCGAACGGGACCTGTGCCAGAACCTCAGTGCGATACGCACGATAGCCGCTGGTGCAATCCTTCGCGCGCAAGCCGAACAGCACTCGCACGAAGAGGTTCGCGGAGGCCGAGAGCAGCCGTCGGTGGAGCGCCCAGTTGGCGAGGCGCCCGCCCGCCACATAGCGCGAGCCGATCGCGACATCGCCGCCCGCCGCGAGCAGGCGCGGTATCTCGTCGGGATCGTGCGACAAATCGCAGTCCATCGTGATCGCGACGTTCGCGCCGCGACGCAGCGCTTCCTGGAGCCCGGCAGCGATGGCCCTGCCCAGGCCGCGCTCGCCCTCACGGTGCAACACGCTCAGGCGCGCGTCTGCGTGGGAGAGCTCGTCGGCGATCGCGCCGGTACCGTCGGGCGACTCGTCGTCCACGACCAGTATCTCGAGCGCCGGCGCCGCCCCGAGAATGCGCGCCACCACCTCGCGGAGATTCCCGGCCTCGTTATAGGTGGGCAGGACGACGAGCACACCGGCGCCCGTCGTGGCGGCTTGGCTCGCAGTCATCGAAGCGAGTGAGGTTAGCACGCACCAGATACTGGCGCGCCGGGCCACGGCGTTGCTATCCTAATGCCCATGGATCCTTCGCTGCGCGACGTGCTGGCTACGTATGACCCGAAGCGCCCGCTCGAAACGGCCTTCACGATTCCCGACCCCTGGTACACCGACCATCGTCTCCTTCACGCCGACCTGACGAGCGAGCTGCGGCGCGCGTGAGAGCGACGCTGGCCGCACTCCTGCTGCTCGCCGTTCCAGCGCTCGGCGCCGACTATGCGGCGGAGATCCAGGCCTGGCGGGAGCAACGCGAGGCCGCCCTCAAGGCCGATGGCGGCTGGCTCAGCGTCGCCGGCCTGTTCTGGCTGAAGGAAGGCGAGAACCGCTTCGGCAGCGATTCGGCAAACGACATCGTGCTGCCGGCCTCGGCTCCCGCCAGGGCCGGGGTCTTCGAGCTGCGACAGGGCGTGACGGGTTTTCGGCTGGAGCCCGGTGTCGCAGGCGCAATGGCAGGTCAGCTGGTGGCAGCGGGCCGGCTGCGGCCCGACACCGAGGGCGCGCCGGATGTGCTCAGCCTGGGCGGGCTCACGCTGCACGTGATCGAGCGCGGTGGCCGGCTCGGGATCCGGCTCAAGGACAACGACAGCGCGCGGCGCAAGCGCTTCGCTGGCCTGCGTTGGTTCCCGGTCCGCGAGAGCTACCGCGTCGAGGCGAAATGGGTGCCATATCCCACCCCGGTGAAGCTTCTGATCCCGAACGTCCTCGGGCAGGTCGAACCGCTGCCGAGCCCGGGCCATGCCGTGTTCACGCTGAACGGCCGGCGGCTGCGCCTGGATCCGGTGCTCGAGGAGGAGGGCGCACAAGAACTCTTCTTCATCTTCCGCGACGAGACCGCGCCGAACGAGACCTATGGGGCCGGGCGGTTTCTCTACAGCGACATGCCCAAGGACGGCAAGATCGTCCTCGATTTCAACAAGGCCTACTCTCCGCCCTGCGCTTTCACGGACTTCGCCACCTGCCCGCTGCCGCCCAGGCAGAACCGCCTGGCCTCGCGAATCGAGGCCGGTGAGTTGAGCCAGGCTCCCGGCCACTAACTTTCAGAACCTTTCGCCCCCCGCAAGCGTCTAATGCGTTGATAGCAGGCGCTACGCGGGACGGCCGCGCTCGGAAGGAACGAGCCGGCCCTCTCTGGGGATGAACAGGAGTTCTTGCGCATGGCCAATCTCAAGACCCTCGTTTCCGACTACGAACGGCAGCTCATCGAGTCGGCCCTGTCGGCCGCTTCCGGCAACCAGCGGCGCGCGGCCTACGCCCTGGGAGTGCTGCCCACGACGCTCCACGAGAAAATCAAGCGGCTGGGTCTGGCGCGGCGCGACGAGACGCCCGGGCTGTCTGGCTACGCCGAGGCCGTCCAGCAAGAAGCCCGCTAGCGCGAGGCGTTTGGTCCGCGGCGGCTGGTCCGGGAGCTGTGCTAACGTGCACCCCGTCCCGTGAAGCCGCTGTCCCGACGTGACGCGAAGCGCGCCGAGATCCTGCGAAGCGCGGCCATCGCTTTCCGCAGGCGTGGCTACCACGGGGCGAGCGTCGGCGAAATCGCCGAAGCCCTCGGCATGACGAAGGGCAGCCTCTACTACTATTTCAAGAACAAGGAAGAAATCCTCTTCTTTTGTCACGACTACTCGCTCGACATCCTGCTGGATCGCCTCGCGCAGCTCGATGGCGACCCGGCTCCGCTCGACGACAAGCTGCGGCGGCTGATCATCGCCTTCGTGCAAATGATCGTCGACGAGCTGCACGGGACCGCCCTCACCCTCGATCCGCAGGCCTTGTCGCCCCCGCTATTGAAAAAGGTGATTGCCAAGCGCGACCGCTTCGACCGCGGCCTGCGCCAGCTGCTGCAGCAGGGCATGGACCGCGGAGTGTTCGCGCGCGGCGACCCGAAGCTGCTGACCTTCGCAATGCTGGGCGCCGTCAACTGGATCACGCGCTGGTTCGACCCGCGCGGCCCGGCGACCTCGCAGGAGATCGGCGAAGGCTTCGCGGACTACCTCGTGGCCGGTCTCAGGCCCGTGCCCGCCTCGACAAGCCAGCTACGGCCGAGCCTGCCGTCGTGACTGACGAGTTCGCTCAGGTTCTATCAGGGCCAACACTCGAGCCAGCGTTTCGTCCAAGGCCTCGGGTGGCACTCTGCAGAGTAGCCGCGCTTTTCGTACGCGCCAGTCGAGACTCCTGATCTGGTCTGCGAGAATGGCGCCCGTGGCCTTCAGACCAGAGGGCAACATCACCTCGAAAGGGTACCCCTTGCCCTGCGTGGTGAGCGGGCAGAAGAGAGCCAGGCCAACGCGACGGTTGTAGGCTCCTGGGGAGATCACGAGCGCAGGTCGTTTGCCGGCCTGCTCATGACCGGCCTGGGGACTGAACTCCAACCAGACCACGTCCCCTCGTTCTGGGACGTACTGGCTCGGCACCTACCAAACCTCCCGGCCCAGAGGGGGTCCGGCGGGAACCTCCCCGTGTCGGAGTGCGCGCGCCCCAGTAGAACAACGGCCGGCCTTTGGCAGGCGCGACGAGCGCGACAACGAGCCACAGACGCATGCGGGCGAAGCCTAGCAGGAGGCTGCCGCGTGCTATCCTCGCGCGCCGTGAAGGTCACCGACTGTCACATTCACGTGCAGCCGTGGTGGGAATTGAAGCCCGCCGCCCTCGACGCAATGACGCGCGGGCGGGACGACGTCGACGAGCTGCAGAAGATCATGAAGTCGCCGGAGCACCTGCTGCGCCGGCTCGACGCCGATGGCATCGAGCGCGCCGTGCTCGTGAACTATCCGAGCCCCGAGATGGGCTTCACGCATCGCGTCAACGAGTACGTAGCCGAATACTGCCGCGCATCGCCCGAGCGCCTGATCCCGATGGGCGGCGTTCACCCGCGCTTCACGGACGACGCCGCGGCCGAGGTGCGCCGAGCGGCAGAGGCTGGGGTGCGCGCCCTCAAGATCCACCCGCCGCACATGGATGTGGAACCGAACGCCTACCGGCACGGTCTCGATGCGCTCCGCGCGCTGTATGAGGAAGCGCAACGCCTGAAGCTTCCGGTGATGATCCATACTGGCACGTCGATCTTTCCGGGTGCGCGCAGCCGCGCGGGCGAACCGATGCCCGTGGACGACGTGGCGGTCGACTTCCCCGAGCTCACGATCATCCTTGCCCACGGCGGCCGCCCGCTGTGGATGGAGCAGGCCTTCTTCCTGGTGCGACGTTTCCCGAAGGTCTACATGGACGTCTCGAGCATTCCGCCGAAGGCGATTCTGCGCTACTTCCCCCGCCTCACCGAGATCGCGGACAAGGTGCTCTACGGCAGCGACTGGCCTTCGCCGGGTGTGCGCAGCATGGGCCAAAACCTGCGCGATTTTCAGGCGCTGGGACTGCCGGACAACGTGCAGAAGAAGCTGCTCGAGACGAACGCGGAGCGGCTGTTCCCCGTCTGAGCGGCCTGCGGCGCCTGTGCTAAGATCGCCCCTCCGGAGGCCACTTCCGCCTTGAGCATCCAGAAGGTCGCGGTCATCGGCACGGGCCTGATGGGCCGCGGCATCGCCTATGCGGCGGCCACCGGCGGTTTTAGCGTCACGCTCCACGACGTCTCCGGCGAGGCGCTGAACCGAGCCCTCGGCCAGATCCGCAAGGACATGGACGAAGCCGTGGCGCGCGGCAAGATGCAGGCGGACGACGTGAAGTCGGCCCTCGCGCGCCTGCAGCCCGAGCAGGAACTCGACAGCGACGCGGACTTCGTGATCGAGGCGATCCCCGAGGACATCGCGCTGAAGCTGCGCATCTTCGCGCGCCTCGACCGTGTCTGCCGTGAGGACGTGGTGCTCGCGACCAACACTTCAGGGCTTTCGATCACTGAGATTGCCGCGGTCACGAAGCGGCCCGGGCGTGTGGCCGGGATGCACTTCTTCAACCCTGTCCCGAAGATGAAGCTGGTCGAGATCGTGCGCGGCCTGGACACGACCGAGGCGACCGTCGCGGCCGTCGCCGAGGTCGCGACGAAGATGGGCAAGGAAACCGTGACCGTGCAGGAATCGCCCGGCTTCATCACCTCGCGCGTCAACGCGCTCATCGGCAACGAGGCGTTCCTGATGCTCCAGGAGGGCGTGGCCTCGGCGCGCGACATCGACAAGGCGCTGAAGCTCGGCCTCAACCACCCGATGGGGCCCTTCGAGCTCGTGGACCTGGTAGGGCTCGACACGCGCCTGTCGGTCCTGGAGTTCCTGCACAAGAGCATGGGCGAGAAGTACAAGCCTTCGACCCTGCTGGTACAGTACGTGAAAGCAGGCCGGCTGGGACGCAAGGTCGGGCGCGGCGTGTACGAGTACGACGACGACAAGTAAGCCCGCGATGTCCTGGCACAACCTGACGCTCACGGCCGACGGGCCGGTGGCGACGCTCACCGTGAACCGGCCCGAGGTCCGCAACGCCCTCGACACCGAAACCGTCCGCGAGTTCCACGAGGCCCTGATCGAGGTCCGCGAGGCGCGGGCCATCGTGCTGATCATCACCGGCGCGGGCGACAAGGCCTTCGTCTCGGGCGCCGACATCAAGGCGATCCGCACGCGGCGGCGCGACGACGCCCTCGCCGGCATCAACTCACGGCTGATGGGGGCCGTCGAGTCGCACGACGCCGTGACGATCGCGGCAGTCAACGGCTACGCGCTCGGCGGCGGCTGCGAACTGGCCCTCGCGTGCGATATCCGCATCGCAGCCGACAGCGCAGTGTTCGGCCAGCCGGAGCCGGCCCTCGGCATCATCCCCGGCGCTGGCGCCACGCAGCGACTGCCCCGCATCGTCGGCGTGGGCCGAGCCAAGGAGCTGATCCTGACGGGCGCGCGCTGGAGCGGCGCTCAGGCCTTGGCCTTCGGACTGGTGAGCGAGCTGGTCCCGCTCCCCGAGCTGATGACAGCGGCTCGGGCCTGCGCCGAGCGCATCCTGGCCCTGAGCCCGCTCGCCGTGCGCCTTTCGAAACAAGCGATCAACGCCTCGATGCACATGCCCCTCGCGGCTGGCCTCGCATACGAATCGGGCCTGCAGGCGATCACGTTCGAGTCGAAGGACAAGCTGGAGGGAACCGCGGCTTTCCTCGAGAAGCGGAAGCCCCGGTTCACTGGCGAATGAGACTTTTTGGCTTCATCGTGCTCGCGATCGGGGCCGGAATCTATTTCTTTTGCGCGGCGCAGTTGGGCGCTTCCGAGCCGTTACCCGCGGGGCTCTCGATCGAAGAAAGCGTTCGCTACCCGGCCGGCCAATACCAGATCGGTGAATATGTCGGGGCCATGCTGGGTGGCGTCGGACTCGTGCTGATGCTGTTCCCGCAGGGTCGCTGAGGCTCTGGCCCCGGTTGTCTCGAAGGGATTCCCCGGGCTTCGGCCCCGGAGCGTCCCGGTTCGTCCACGAGGGGCGGCGACTGGCCACAAAGCAGTTCCCGCAAGCCGCAATCACTCCGGAACCACCACCCGCGCGCGCCGCTCTCTTGACGGCTCCGCTTCGGAACGGGCCTCGCTCTCGGCCATAATCCGGGGCCGTGACGATTCCGCCGGATCGCCTTCTCGAGTTGCACCGCGCGCTGCTGCTACCCCGCCTCATCGAAGAGAAGATGCTGCGTCTGCTGCGGCAGGGCCAGCTCTCGAAGTGGTTCTCGGGCATCGGGCAGGAGGCCATCGCCGTCGGCGTGGCCGCGGCGCTCGACAAGGACGACTGGATCCTGCCCATGCATCGGAACCTCGGCGTCTTCACGACCCGCGGTCTCGACCTCGGCCGGCTGTTCCGTCAGCTGCTCGGCAAGGACGGCGGCAACACCAGGGGTCGCGACCGAACCTTTCACTTCGGCGACCTCGAGCACCGCGTCGTCGGCATGATCAGCCACCTCGGCGCGATGCTGCCGGTGGCCGATGGCCTGGCTCTCGCAGCCCAGTTGCGGGGCGAGCGACGCGTGGCCGCAGCTTTCACGGGCGACGGTGCTACGAGCGAGGGCGATTTTCACGAGGCCGTGAATCTGGCCGCCGTCTGGAAGCTGCCGGTGCTCTTCGTCGTCGAGAACAACCAGTACGGCCTGTCGACCCCGCTCTCGGAGCAATATGCCTGCCACGACCTCGCCGACCGCGGCCTCGGCTACGGAATCCCGGGCACGATCGTGGACGGCAACGACCTGCTCGCCGTCCACACCGCCGTGACGATCGCCGCCGATCGCGCGCGTTCTGGCGCGGGGCCGACCCTGCTCGAGTTCAAGACCTTCCGAATGCGCGGTCACGAGGAGGCCTCGGGCACAGCGTACGTGCCGAAGGAACTGCTCGCCGAGTGGGAGACGAAGGACCCGCTGGCGCGCTTCGAAGCGCACCTTCAGGGACTCGGCGTCCTCACCGCGCAGGCGGCCGAAGCGATTCGAGTCGAAGACAGGGCCCGGATCGATGCGCTGCTCGACGACGCCCTCGCCGCGTCGGAACCGAACTCGACAGCGGCGGCCGAGCTGCGCGACGTCTACGTCGTGACGCGTTCCGCGCTCGAGGAGCCTCCAGAGGGCGCCGTGGGACCCGAGCTGCGCTACGTGGACGCGATCCGCGACGGCCTGCGCGAGGCGCTGCGCGGCGACCCGCGCGTGATCCTGCTCGGCCAGGACATCGCCGAGTACGGTGGCGTCTTCAAGGCGACCGAAGGCCTGGCTGCGGAGTTCGGCAAGGCTCGCGTGCGCAACACGCCGATCATCGAATCGGGCGCCGTGGGCGCCGCCCTCGGTCTGGCGCTCGACGGTTTCCGGCCGATGCTCGAGATGCAGTTCGGCGATTTCATCGCTTGTGCCTTCAACCAGCTGGTGAACAACCTCGCCAAGACCCACTACCGCTGGGCGGCCGGCGTGAGCGTCGTCGTGCGCGCGCCTGTCGGCGGGGGCGTGGGCGCTGGCCCGTTTCACTCGCAGAACATCGAGTCGTGGTTCACGAGTGTCGCGGGCCTCAAGGTCGTGGCTCCCGCCACGCCGCACGACGCGAAGGGCCTGCTGCTTGCGGCCTTCGAGGACGGCAACCCGGTTCTCTACCTGGAGCACAAGGCTCTCTATCGCTCGGCGAGAGGCATCGTGCCTGAAGGCCGCTACGGCGTGCCGATCGGGCGGGCGCGGGTCGCGCGCCCCGGCCTCGACGCGTCAGTGATCACCTACGGCGCCGGCGTCGCATGGGCGCTCGAGGCAGCCCGGATCCTCGCCACGGAGGGTCGCGAGGTCGAGGTGATCGACCTGCGTACACTGCTGCCCTGGGACCGCCAGGGCGTGCTCGACTCGGTGCGGCGCACTGCGCGGGCGCTGGTGCTCCACGAGGCCCCGCTGACGGGCGGCTTCGGCGCTGAGCTGGCGGCGACGATCGCGCGCGAGGGCTTCGAATGGCTCGACGCCCCGGTCGAGCGCCTGGGCGCGCTCGACACACCGGTGCCTTTCAGCAAGGCCCTGGAGGAGATCTTCTCGCCGCGAATGCGCTTGCTTCCGGCCCTGCGCGCACTGCTGAGCTACTGAATCACTTGACGTAGCCCAGAGCGCGAAGCTGCTCCTTGTCCTCGTCCGACAACTCCACCTTGGCGCCGCCCCGCAGCGTCTTCGCCGCCCGCCGCTGGGCGGAGCGCAACTCGAAGAGCCGGTTCGCCAGGTACTGGACGGCGATCGGATCGCCTTCCGAGATGTCGTGCTTCTCCGCCGGATCGGCCTCAAGATCATAGAGCTCCACCGGCCCGCCGAGATCGCCGTAGACCCGCGTGTCGTCGTTGACGATCAGCTTCAGCGGCCCGACCCGAAGCGACGCCTTCTCGGCCTTGCCGAAGCGGGTCTCGCTGACCAGTTCAGGCTCGTCAGGCACGCCACGCCCGAGCCACAGTGCCGAGAGATCCCGGCCCTCCTGCACCTCCGGCGCCGGCAGGCCCGCGAGCGAGAGCAGGGTGGGCAGCAGATCGATCTGCGACACGGGCTGCTTCTCATTGAAGCCCGCGCGCGCGCCGCCCGGCAGCCGTACCGCAAGCGGGATGCGGATCAGCTCGCGGTAGAGCGTGTGGCCATGGCCGTGGCCGCCGTGATCGCCGAACTCCTCGCCGTGGTCGGCGACGAAGGCCACGAGCGTGTCCGCGAGCCGACCCCGGGCGCGCAGGCCTTCGACCAGGCTGCCGAAGGCCTGGTCGTTGTCGCGAATCTCACCCAGGTAGAGGGTGTGGAGATAGTCGAGGTTGCGCGGCGTCTTCTTCTTCATGAGCAGCGGCAGGCTGGGGGTGCGGATCGCGCCGGGGGGCCGGAAGGGCGCCCAGCTGGCGTCGGTCGGCTCGTACGGGACGTGGGGCTCGAGGGTGTGCACGTACAGGAAGAACGGCTGCGGGCCCGCGTCCACGAAATGCAAGGCGCGCTCCACGGCCTCGCGCGCGCTGAAGCCATATAGCTTCTGCTCCCCATCGTTCCACACGTCGAATCCCTGCGCGAAGCCGAAGCGGGAACTGACCACGTGGTTGGCGACGACGGCCCCGGTCCGGTAGCCAGCCTGCTTGTACAGCTCGGCCATCGTCGAAAAGCCGTCGCCGAGGCTGTTGGCAAAGCCCCCTGCGCCGTGCGTCGAGGGGTGCAGGCCCGTGAAGATCGACGCGACCGTGGGGCGCGTCCAGGGCGCATGCGCCCAGGCGTCCTCGAAGAGGATCGACTCGCGGGCGAACGCGTCGAAGGCCGGCGATGTGGGACCGCTGAAGCCGTACGCGCCCAGTCGATCGGCGCGCAGCGTGTCGGTCAGGAAAACCACGATCGAGGGTCGGCCCTCGAGCCGAGTGGCGGACAACGGCCTGGGTGGCGACGGCGCCAGCCCGAGCAGCGCCGACCGCTCGAGGCGCAGATCGGCGCTACCCACGTTCGCCAACTCCAGGCGGGCGAAGCGCATCCTCGCTGCGACCGGCAGCGCCACCGAAAGCTCCTGCGGTCGACCCGGCGTGGGTACGGCCTCCGCCACCACGCTGCGTTGGTCGCGTATCTCGAGCGTCGCGCGCAGCCGGCCGCCCGCGAGCGTAGCCGCGAGCCGCAGCGTCAGCCGGATCCCGCCACGTGCAGGAAACGCGAAGGCCGCCGCGGATTTCGGCGGCAGCACGATGCGCTCGGGGTCGGCGCTCGGCGGCGCCGCGGCTCCGCCCGAGGCACGTCGCACTTCCAGCCCGCCGAGTACCAGGCCCGAGGCTTCGCGGCCCTTCTCCGTTCCGGGCACGGCCCGCCCGAGACGAAGCTGCAGCACGTTGCCGGCGCTCTGCTGCAGCGCTTCAGGCAACGGAAACGCGAACTCGGCCGTGGCCTCGCGCAGCGGCGCCGTTCCCACGGCCTTGCCGTTCAGCAATATCTCGAGCTCGACGCCCGGGGCGAGCTGCCCGAGACAGCGGGCCTGGATGCGCAACTGCTTGGGTTCGCGCGAGAAGAAGGGCAGGCGGATCTCCGCGCTGCGACGCTGCGTCCAGACCTCGATGCCAGAAGCCTCGCGACGCGGGCTCTGCCATCCAGGCCAGCGCAGGTGCTGGCGGTTGGCGAGCAGGGTCAGATCGAAGGAATCGCTCTTGATCTCGGCCTCGCCGAGCCGCGGCGCGAGAGCCAGCCGCGTCTTCTCCGGGGTGGTTCGCGACGACGCCCCGGGGCGACAACCCGTGGCCAGGAGTACTACGCCCAGCGATGCCAAGAGGCCGCGCTGTGCGGCGCCCCACGTCGGGATCACGCTCGAAGTCTAATATAGGATCTGAGGCCATGCATACACGCCGCCACTTCATCAAGACCGTCATGCTGGGCACGACCGCCGCCGGGATGCCCGGGTGCGGCGGTGGCGATCCGAAGGCTGCTGCGGTGACGGGAGCGAGCACTCCCTTGTCGCACGCCGCCACCCTCCTGCACGGCGATCGCTTCGAGACCTGCCACGCGGTGCGCGACGGCCAGAGCCTGCCCCTGGCCGAGGTCAAGTCCAGCCACGACGTCGTGATCGTCGGTGGCGGCCCGAGCGGCCTCTCGGCGGCCCATGCGCTGCGAGACCGGGACCTGCTGCTGCTCGAGAAGGAAGACGACTTCGGAGGCAACTGCATCCTCGAGGAGTGGCAAGGCGTGCGCTACTCCACCGGCGGGGCCTTCTACACGGAAAGCGAGAAGGAGCTGGTGGCCTTCTTCGCCGAGATCGGCGCCCAGGGCATGAAAGTGGAGGGCGGCGACTCGCTGGTCGTGAACGGCCAGCCGACGACGCAGTTCTTCACGGACGGTGCAAACCGTTTGCCCTTCCCCCAGAAGGCGCGCGACGATTTCAAGCGCTCGCGCGAGGAGCTGCTGAAGCTGCTCGCCGACCAGGGCGAGGCACTCGACAAGGTGAGCTTCGCCGAGATCCTGAAGCCTTACGATCCCCTGCTCACGCAGTTCTGGGACAGCTTCGGGCCCTCGAACTGGGGCGGAATCGCGGCGGAGACATCCGCCTATGTGGGCGCCGCGGCGTATAGCTGGGCGGGCGGCATGGCGGATCCGCGCTGGACTTTCCCGGGCGGCATGGCGGGCGGCGCGCACGCCCTCGCGGAATGGCTGAAGCCGAAGCTCCAGCACCGGCTGCAGACCGGCGCAGCCGTCTACGCGATCGAGCGCGAGGCGAAGAAGCCGGGCGCCATCGTCCGTTACCTGAAGGACGGGCGGCCGTTCGCGGTGCGCGCAAGGGTCGTGATCGTGGCAACCCCGAAGTTCTACGCGAGCTACATCGTCGCGGGCTTGCCAAGGGCCCAGCTGGCGGCGATGAAGGCCTACCAGTACGCGCCGTTTCCGACCTTCAACGTCTGTCTGAACAGCCCGGGGCCAGAGCCCGCCTACGACAACTGGTTTCTGGACGCGCCCTTCACCGATTTCATTCCAGCCGACTGGATCCTCTACGCGGGGAAAGGGCCGAGGCAGCGCAAGACCATTCTCACGGTCTATCACCCGCTGCGCCGCGAGCGCCGCAAGGAACTGCTGGTGGAGCCGATGGTCCTGGAGATGGCCGACGCCGTCGCCGACGCGCTGGAGCGCCACTTCCCCGGAACGCTGCCAAAGATCGCGGAGATCCACGCCTATCGGCGTGGCCACCCCATGTACATTTCGGCGCCGGGTCGGATGGCGCTCGTCAAGACCGCCTCGCGGCCTGTCGGGCCGATCCTCTTCGCCAACACCGACAGCCTCGCCGGCGTCTCCAGCTTCGACGGGGCGCTCGTCGCCGCCCGACGCGCGGCCGAAGCGGCGCTCGAACAGCTCAGGGCGTGACGGCGCTCCAGGCCGCGATGCTCACGGCAGCGGCGCTCGGCGCCGCGCTGCTGGCACGGGCCTGGGCCAGGGGACAGTTGCGGCGCGCCGCGTGGGCGGTCAAGCGGCAGTTCGGCGAGGGCATCCACATCTTCAAGCTGACGCATCGGGACGAGGTTCGACGCGATCTGATCGCCGATCCCCAGGTAGCCGCAGCGGTGCAGAACCACGTCACGACCACGGGCGAGACCGAAGAGCGCGCCTGGAGCAAGGTGCGCGAGTACGTGGACGAGATCGTGCCATCGTTCAGTCTGCTCGCCTACTACCGCCTGGGCTATGGGCTGGCCCGCATCCTGATCCAGGCCCTGTACAAGGTCAGCATCGGCTACGAGGCGCGCGAGGCCCTGAACGCGATCCCTAGGTCGAGCGCCGTCGTGTACCTCATGAACCACCGCTCGAACGCGGACTATGTTGCCGTCGCCTACGTGCTCTCGAGCGAAGTGGCGATCTCCTACGCGGTCGGCGAATGGGCCCGGGTCTGGCCACTCGAGACGCTGTTCAAGCGCTTCGGTTCCTACTTCGTGCGTCGCGGCTTCCGCGAGGCGCTCTATCACAAGGTACTCGAGCGCTACATCCAGCTCATCACGCGCCACGGCGTGCCACAGGGCATCTTCCTGGAGGGCGGACTGAGCCGTGACGGGCGCTTTCGCGAGCCCAAGCTCGGGATCCTCGATTACATCGTGCGGGTCAAGAGCGAGCCCGGCTTCGACAGGCCCCTCACGATCATCCCGGTCGCGATCAACTACGACCGCGTGCTCGAGGATCGTTCGCTGCTGCGCGAGCTGCAAGCGCCTCACGAGCGGCTCGGCCGCGTCGAACAGGTCCGCGAGGTGCTCGGGTATCTCTTCAAGGTGTCCCTGCGCTTCCTGAGACGCCGTGCGCGACGCTACGGCCGCGTCTGTGTCAACTTCGGCGCGCCGCTGCGCGTCGACGATTGGCTCGCGAAGAACCCCGGGGTGCTGTACCTGCCGCGGGAGGAGCGGCTGCCGCGTCTCAAGGGGCTGGCCGACGAGGTGATGGCCCGGATCGGGGCGGTGATGCCCGTGACGGCAGTGGCGCTGGCGGCCTCGGCCCTGCTCGCCGAGCAGGCCGACTCGATTACACGCGAGCGCTGGGAGGCCGTGATGGCGACGCTGCGCGCGCGGATGCGGGAGCGCTGCGCCCACGTGATCGGGGAGGAGCGCCCCGCAAGCGAGGTCCTGGAGCGCGCGCTCGTGATGCTGACGATGCGCCGCGTGGTCGCGCGCGAGCCTGGCTGCTTCCGCATCGACCACGCCCAGGATCCGCTGCTCCGATACTACGCGAGCTCGATCGCTCACTTCCTCGAGGACGTCCCGCCTTGATCTCCCACGAGTCCTTCCGCGCGGGCGATGGGGCACTCTTGCGCTTCACGCGCGTGTCGAGCGGGAGCCGGCACGCGATCCTGGTCGCCCCGGGCATCTTCATGCACCGCGACAGCGCCGAGCACCGGCTGCTCGCCGCGCGGCTCTCGATCGTGGCCGACGTGATCACCGTGGACGTTCGCGGCCATGGCGACTCGGGGGGCGCCTTCACGTTCGGCGAGCGCGAGCCCCAGGACCTCGCCGAGTTGGCACGCTCGCTGCGCGGCCGGTACGACCGGGTCGGCGGGCTCGGCTTCTCGTTCGGGGGCTACCATACCTGTGTCGCGGCGGCGCTCTACCGCGGCTACGACGCGGTCGCGCTGGTCGGAACGCCGCACCGCCTGTTCATCCTCGACCACAATTTCTTCACGCGGGGCCTGGCCCGCAGCCTGCGGCCCATGCTCACCCGGCAGCGCCGCTTCACGCGAGTGCTGCCGTCGGTTCCGATCGGCCGTCCGGTCCCATCGCGCCTGATCCACCGGATCGCACCTGTGCCGCTGCTGGTGGCGCACGGCTCGGACGACTGGTTGATTCCGGAGAAGCATGCGCGGCGGCTCTTCGAGCGGGCTAGCGAGCCCAAGTCCCTGGTCGTGGTCGAGGGCGGCCTGCATGCCGAGAACATGCTGACCGACGCTCCCGAGCCGCTGCTCGCGGCACTGCTCGATTTCTTCCGCAGCCGCCTCTGATCGGCTATCCTGCGGGCATGAAGGAAGCAGCCCCCAAGTCCTCCTACGAGTTGGCGATGGAGCGCCTGCGCCAGAAGGACCGCGAGAGTGGGGCGGTCGAGCGCTCGGCCACCGACGAACAGAAAACCGCGATCGCCGAGCTGCGCCGCGTGTACGCGGCAAAGCAGGCCGAGCGCGAGATCCTTCACCAGGCATCGCTGCGCAAGGCGGCCGACCCCGAGTCTCTCGCCGCCCTGGAAGAGGACTATCGCCGGGAGCGCGAGCGCGTCAGCGCGGAACGCGATCGAAAGATCGAGGAGATCCGCAACAAATGACCATCAAGCGGCGCGACTTCCTGAACGGCGTGGCCCTCGGCGCGGCGGGTC
>JAQBHI010000151.1:0-48489 GCA_032127875.1 Acidobacteriota bacterium | reverse complement strand
TAGATCTCGCCCATGCCCCCGGCGCCGACCGAGGCGAGAACTTCGTAGGGTCCAAGGCGCGTAGCGGGTGCGAGGGTCAGGGGAAACTCCTTCTTGGTTGAGGGGCCAAGCATACGCGAGGATCCGGTCCGTTGGGATCGGTAGCCTCGCGCACGGGCACGCCTGGGTGGCCTGGTCCTGCTGCCCCGGAATTCCGGACAAACCCTGCTACCAGCTCACGCGCACGCGTCCGGCGAGCGTCGCCCACCCAGCGGCGGCCTTCTTCACGAACACGCCGTCGGCCGGAGTGCTCCCAACGACGACCACCCTGTAGGCGGCCCCGCTGTCCTTCGAGAGCTCGACCGCACACCCGGCAGTGGCTGTTCGAGCGCCGTGCGTCTGGACAATTGGCCGCCGCCGGAAGAGACTGCTCGAAGCGACTCACACGAGGAGGCACTCATGGCCGGAAGGAAGATCTTGATGCTGGTGGGCGACTTCGTGGAGGACTACGAGGTGATGGTGCCGTTCCAGGCCCTGCTCATGGTGGGGCATACCGTCCACGCGGCCTGCCCGGGGAAGAAGGCCGGGGAGAAGGTCCGCACCGCCGTCCACGACTTCGAGGGCGACCAGACCTACACTGAAAAGCCGGGTCACAACTTCGTCCTGAACTCCTCGTTCGACGAGCTGAAGGAGGCCACCTACGACGCGCTCGTGATCCCCGGGGGCCGCGCGCCCGAGTACATCCGCCTCAACCTGCGGGTCCTCGAGATCGTGCGGCACTTCGCCTTGGTGAACAAGCCGATCGCCTCGATCTGTCACGGCGCGCAGGTACTCGCCGCCGCCGGCGTACTGGAGGGGAAGAAGTGCTCCGCCTACCCGGCGTGCGGGCCGGACGTCACGCGCGCGGGAGGCCAGTACGTCGAGATCCCAGTGGACCAGGCGGTGACGGACGGCAACCTCGTGACCGCGCCGGCGTGGCCGGCCCACCCCGCCTGGCTCGCGCAGTTCCTCACCGTGCTGGGGACCCGCATCGAGCACATGGTGACCGCCACTGCCTGAGCTCGGGCCGGCTCTGTGCCTCGTCAGCCATGTTGGTGTTGCCAAGCGCATCTTCGCAGACGCGCCCTTGGAACGTCCTCAACCCCGGAGGTAACCTCGCGTGACTCGCGCTCTCTTTACCCTGTTCTTCGCTATCTGTGCACCAATCGCCATCGCCCAGGAACCTGACGCCGCGCTGCTCGCCCGCGCCCGCGCGATCCTGAAGAAGGCGCCCCTGATCGACACCCACAACGACCTGCCCTCGATGCTGATCGAGAAGCGCGACGGCGATCTGGCGGGCCTCGACCTCGGCGTCGCTCAGCCGGAGCTGTGCGCCGACATCCCGCGCCTGCGCCAGGGCGGCGTGGGTGCGCAGTACTGGTCCGTGTTCACGGAATCCGCGAACATGAAGACGAACCGCTCGCTCCACGAGGGGCTACGGGAGTTCGACGTGCTGCTGCGCGTGGTGCGCAGCCGGCCCGAGCTGGAACTGGCCCGGACCGCGGACGACATCGAGCGCATCCACCGCTCCGGCCGCATCGCGTCCTTGATCGGCGTCGAGGGCGGCCACATGATCGAGGGCTCCCTCGCGGTGCTGCGTATCTTCCATGATCTGGGAGCGCGCTACATGACGCTCACTCACTGGGACACCGTGGAGTGGGCCGACTCGGCGACGGACCGCGCCGAGCACGACGGCCTCACGGAGTTCGGGGAGTCGGTTGTCCGCGAGATGAACCGCCTCGGCATGTTCGTCGACCTGTCTCACGTCAGCGTCGACAGCATGCGGGACGCGCTGCGCGTGAGCCGGGCGCCCGTGATCTTCTCCCATTCGAACGCCCGGGCGCTCGATCCCCACCCTCGCAATGTCCCCGACGACGTGCTGCGGCTGCTCTCTAGGAACGGGGGCGTCGTCCACGTGAACTTCATCAAGGAGTTCGTCTCGCCCGCCGACCCGGAGTGGCAGACGCACCGCACGGCGGCTCGCGAAGACCTGCGTGTGCGCCTCGACGACCAGAAGGCCGTGGACGACGGCATCGCCGCCTGGGAAAAGGCAAACCCGCACCCCGGCGGCACGATTGGCGAGGTGGCCGACCACATCGATCACATCCGCGAGGTCGCGGGCATCGACCACATCGGGATCGGCGCGGACTTCTTCGACGCAGGGGCGACGTCGATGGTCCCCGGCCTGACAGACGTCACCCGTTACCCGTACCTGTTCGCGGAGCTGCTCCGGCGCGGCTACGGCGAAGAGGACCTGCTGAAGATCGCCGGGCGCAATCACCTGCGCGCGATGCGCGCGATGGAGAAGGCGGCCGAGAAGCCGTAGCCGCCGGCAGCGGCCGGCCATCGATCCAGGCATCGAGAACCAGCAGGCGATCACGCGCCACGATCGCGTCGTAGATCTCGACTACTGGGATCCCGAAGCCTCTCGGCTCGAGCGACGCACTCGAGCGGATGACGCTGGCGCCTGCCCGCCGGCTCGAGCCTGACGACAGCGCGGCCGGGCCATGGGGTACGCGCGCACCCCTTATAATTCGCCCTGAGAGCAACCATGGCCAGCGGCTTGAAGGTCCGGCTCGACGACGGCAGCGAGGTCGGTCCGCTCGATCTCCGGATGGTACAGACCTGGTTCGAGCAAGGTCTGATCTCCCGCGACACGATGGTCCAGCGGCCGGGTGTTCCGCGCTGGGTCCCGCTGGCCGAAGCCGCCGACCTCTCGCAGTGGGGCGGCGGCGGGCCACGCGGGCGGGGCGCCGGCCACAGGCCGGCGTCTGGCGGGAGGGCCGAAGCGGCAACAGCCGGGGCCGGGCGCTTCAGGCTCTTCCTTGCTTCCGCGCTCTTTCTTGTCCTGGCCGTGGGGGCTGTCCTCGCCGCGGTGTGGCCCGACCGCGTGCGACCGGAGCTCGATGGCGCGCCGTGGGTGCAGATCGCGCTCGTCCAGCTCGCCCTCGGCCTCGCGCTCGTGCGCGGGTGGGAGCTGGGCCGGTGGGCCGTGCGCGCCGTGATGCTCGTCGCGGCCTGCGCCGCATTTCCCCTCGCGGGCTTCTTCCTTGCGAAGGGCATGCGCGGCGAGGCGCTGCTGGTCGTGGCCTCGGCCGGCCTGCTCGCCGGGGGCCTCTTCGCGTTCCTCGCCCCGGACCTGTCGCGTCTCGCGGCGGCGGCCTGCCTGCTGCTCATCCTGGTCGGAGGAGGCGGCCTCGTCCGCTTCGGCCCCGCCGAGGCCAGCGCGGCCCCAGCGGTCACGCCGTGGACCGCCGCCGACCGGCGGGTCGTGGACCAGGAGATGGGGCTGACTCTCGAGGTCCCACCGGGCTGGGTGGTGCTCAAGGCCGGGAACCCGCTCGTGCCGGCGCCGGCGGCGTGTCGCATCACGCTCGCGCAGCCGCGGGTCTCGGGCTACGCGTTCCTGCTCTTCGAGCCGCCCCCGGAGCGCGTCCTGCTCCTGGAGCACTACCTCGACCACGTCCTCGCGGAGCGGCAGGTGAACGCTCTCTCCTTCGATGAGGAGCGGCGGCGCGACAGCCGCCTCGGCTCGGTCGAAGCCCGCCGCGCGAGCAGTCGCCGCAGCTCGACCGAAGGGCGGTTCATCGAGCGGACCGTGGTCGCTCAGGACGGCGACCGCTACTTCGCGCTCGTCGCCTGGGTGCCCGAGGCGGGAGGCGGCCGATCTCTCCAGGAGATCGACGCCCTCGAGTCCGCGGTGTCGCTGTCGGGTGCGCGGGGCGCCAGGCGGCGGGACGCCGTGCAGAGGGCGAACCTGGAGCTGCCGCATCTCGGGGTGCGAGCCATACAGAACATCGTGGAGTCCGGCGGGCCGGCGGAGCCCGCCGAGCTGTTCCGTCGCTCCTTGGTGGCTTCGGCGCGCGGCCTTGCGTTCCTCGGACCGTCCGTGGCACAGGAGCTTCGGTTGCTCACCACGGCGGCGCTCGGGACGCTTCCGAAGAAAGAGGGCGCGCAGCTCGCCGATTACCTCGGCCGCGTGGCGGCGGGCCAGCCGACGCTTCCCCAGGAAGACGAGCCAATGCGGGTCCTCATGAAGGCGGCGACCACGCGGCTCGACGCCACGCAGCGCGCCCGCCTCGAGGAGCTCCATGACAGCGCCGTCCACGCCGCCATCGGCGGGTCCTGAAGCGCGACCCCGAGGTCAGAGATTGACTGAGTCCGGCACACCGACCCCGCCGCAGCCGGCGCGGGGCAGGCAGGCCGCTGCCGAGGCGTGTCTCCGCATCGCCGTAAACGGCTGACCACAACCGTCGTGGGTGGTGGTAGCAGACGGGTAAGGCGAGGGAAGCGTCAGGCTCTACGCGAGAGAAGGACAAGAATCCGAATTGGGCCGGCGCTGGAGCCGTGCCCCGCCAAGGCCTCGTAGGGTCCGAGCTGCGCGCGCTTGGCAAGCGCCATCAGGCTCCCTCCGGTGACCGCGCCGTCCCGAGTCTCGGCTCGGGCGGCAGGTTGAGGACGGCCGCCGGAAACATCGACACGATGAAGCGGACGAAGTCCCGCACCGAGACGACACCCGTCGGCCGTCCTGCCTCGTCGACGACGGGGATGTGCCGATAGCCGCCCTGGCTCATCTTGTTGAGCGCCAACGCGATGGCATCGTCCAGATGCACGGTCTCCGGGTTGCGGGTCATCACGCGCTCCGCGGGCGTCTCCAGCTCCAGCTTGCCGACCACGTGGCGCAGGATGTCCCGCTCCGTGAGGATGCCCAGGAGCTTCTCGCCGCCCGTCACTAGCACACAGCCGCCCTTGACGGCGTTCATCGCCTCGATCGCCTCGCGCAGGCTGGCGCCCGGCTCTACGCACACGGGTGACTTCGGCTTCAGCGCGCGGATCGGCTCGTTCAGGATCGCGCCCTGGACGCGTCGCTCGTCCTCGAAGGCGTCTTCGAACTCGCTGCTTCCCATCGGAGGCCTCCTCTGATCGAATCCCCGCGACCGGCTGTGCTCGGGGGGCGTGCTTCGAGAATACCACTGCTGGCGCTCAGAACCGATGGGGACCGTCAATCCTGGGGTCACGCGTTCGCGGCGGTCCAAAGTCCGCTGGGTACTCGATCATCGCCAAGTGCAGGTCGTAGTGGCGCAAAGGGCAAGCCGCGCCCAGGCCTTGCGGCGAGACACAGGGCCGTCGGGCTTCTCGGTCGAGCCAGCGTTCGCGTTCCTCCACCGAGCGACGTCGTGGCGGCTGGACGGCGCTCACCAGCGCGTGAGCGCTGTCCGGCCAACGAGAGCCGTGTGTTCTAGTCGTCCTGTGTGATGTCGCGAGCAAGCCAGAGCAGCCGGTCCTGGCCGTGACGTCGGGACTCAAACTCGGACAGCGGCTCAACCGCATCCTCTTCGAACAGGTACGGGTCGTCGTCGTGCATGAACAGGTTGAGCGAGCGTCGTACTCGTCGGCGGCGGGCCCGGACTTCCTGGCGGCGGTGGCGGTGGGACCTCGGCATGAGCACCCCCGATCTCGATAAGGAAGATCCCTGGGGCGGCCGACGCGACTCCCTCCAAGCCGCGCCGGACGCCCCCGGTTGGTAACAGAGAGGCCAAACTGCCGAAGCCGTCTGTCCTCTCGAGTTGCCGTGTGCCTCTGCTCAAAAGCACGAGCGATGCCAGCCGGGGCAGATGCTCGCAAGTCGTGGATTCGACAGCACGCTGCGCCAGGCAGCCAGCTCGTCACGCCTGGCAAACGCAGCGAAAACGCAACGCCGTATTATGAAATCCTCAACACTCGATGATCCTTCTGCCGCCCTAGCAAGAGGCCGTGATCCAACCGCCGTGCGCAATGCCTTTGAGCGCCTCACGGCTCCGGGTGGTATGCCTCGCGAACAGATGGGTGAGCCGCAGGTTGCGCGGACGTACCCTCCAGCGGGAAATCTCGATTGCGCATCCCACGACCCAGTCCCCCAAGAACGCCGCCTCGTTTCCGCGTGCGCGCCGCGGGCCGTGGCCTTGGTCTGGATCGCCGACCCGGACGGCTACCTGTGGGCCGTCGACCGGGCGCTGGAGAAGTAGCGTACGCCGTCCAGCCGCTGCGCGCTGCGCAGCGCGCGCAGCGTGTGGTGCGGTTTGCGGCAGAGAAGGCGGGCCAGCAGCAGGCCGGCATGCCGCGACCCGCGCCTGAGTTCCTGGCAGGACCGCCACACGGCTCGGAGCCCGGCGCGTGCCACTCGGCGCAACGCCGGCGCAAGATCGGCGCGACGGTGCCGCGCCGCGGCCACGCGTTTCGGCTGAGGCATGGGCTTGCCTCGGGCCGGCGCGGTGTTGAGTCGGCTCCCGAAGGCGAGTTTCTGTGGCACGCCGCGGGCCTGGAGGTGGGCGGCCTCCGTGGATTGCCAGACCTCCCCGCCGAAGAGCGCCTCGCCGAGAAAGAAGCGCCGGCCCGCGGCTCGCGCAGGGATTTGGACCGCGCGGCGGAACGCGAGGATCGACTCCTTCGCGCGGCCCAGGCGACGCAGGATCAGCCCCCGCAGGAGGAGGACTTCGGCATCTTCCGGGAGGCCGAACCGGTCGCAGGCCTGCAGAGCCTCTCGCCAGAGAAAGGCGCGCCCCAGGGCGAGGACCAGATTCCCTTGATACTCAGCGTCGCAGCGCAGACGGGCCGCCGCCGCGTGCGCGGCCGCCGCCTCGGCCCAGCGCCCCGCCCGGCCCAGGGCCTCTCCCAGCGCAAAGTGAGCGGGAGCGAACCGTGGCTCGGCTCGCACGGCATCCCGGAACGCGTGCGCGGCCAAGCCGGGGGCGCCCAAGGACGCAAACATCCTGCCGAGGGCAAGGTGGAACCGCGCCAGCCGCGCCACGCTCGCCTGTTTCGGAACGGCCACGGCCACCTCCCGCGGGGAGGGGGGGATCATATACCCGAGCGCCGGTCGGCGAGCGCCATCGGGATTGGTCCGTCCAGCACCGGCAGGCCGGTCGCACGTAGGACCCGCACCCCGGCCGTACGAGCGGCGGCGTGGCCGACCACATCGATCCCACCGCGAGGTCGCGGGCATCGACACCGTCGGGATCGGCGCGGGCTGCTTCGACGCCGGGGCGACGTCCATGGTCCCCGGCCTGACAGATGTCAGCCCGCTACCCGCACCTGTTCGTGGAGCGTCCACCTGCCGGACGTGGGACGGTCTCGCCGGTGTTGATCGACGTCATGGTGGTGAGCACGCGGCCGCCGTGTCACCCGATGTTGTCGGCGGAAGAACAGATCGCGCTCGCACCGAAAGCTGCTGGGGTATCCTCTTATTCAATGCGCGACGTGGCGACGACCAGAGCCCGCGCAGCCGGTTTCCATGACTCCTGATGCCATGTGCAGTTATCGGCTTGCCGCCGGCTACTTGACAGGTGCGTGAAGCAGACTGACTATTAGTTTGGAACATCAGGTCAAACTATCGGGTCAGTCTCTAGAATGCCCCTTCCACGCTTCGCGAACCTCGAGCCCGAGCGGCGTAGACGCCTCCTGGCCGCCGCCGCCCAGGAGTTCGCAGCTCGCGGCTTCGAAAGCGCAGTCCTCAGCCGAATCATGCAAACTGCCGGGATGAGCAAGGCGGCGCTCTACTACTACTTTCACGACAAGGCCGACCTCTATGCGGCGGCCATCGAAGAGGCCTGGCGAGCAATGCTGCCCGAGCAGCCGCTGGATCTCAGGGCGCTGGATGCGCGCAGCTTCTGGCCCGAACTGCTCCGGTACTACCTCGCCATGCTCGGCCAGGCCAGCCGCGAGCCGTGGCTGGCCGCCGCCGGCAAGCTCGTGTACCACGTCGCTCCTGAATCAGGCGCCAGCGCGCTCGTGGCCGCCGAACTGGCGCGCGCACGCACCGTCCTCGAGCGGCTGGTGCGCCGCGGTCAGGAGCTGGGAGTGGTCCGGCACGACCTGCCCGAGGGCTTGCTCGTTGCCCTCGCCGCGGGGGCGGCTGAAGCGGCCGATCGCTGGATCGTCGACGCCTGGGAAACGCTCCCCGAAGCGGCGCGGGAGGAGTTGGCGCTGCGCCTCTTCGACGTGTTGCGCACGATGGCGTCGCCCGCTCTCGGGGAGCAGCCGTGAGCCCTGTCGAGGCTCGCTCGAACGGCCTCGTCTTCGAGGCCACGGCCGTCACCAAGGTGTATTGCATGGGCGAGCTGCAGGTCCACGCGCTACGCGGCGTGGACTTCAGCCTGCGCGAGTCGGAGCTGGTGGTGCTGCTCGGGCCTTCGGGCAGCGGCAAGTCGACGCTCCTCAACATCCTCGGCGGACTGGACGTGCCCACGAGCGGCCGTGTGCTCTACCGCGGCCGCGAGCTCTCGGCGGCTCGGGAAGACGAGCTGACCGAATACCGCCGCCGCTACGTGGGCTTCGTCTTCCAGTTCTACAACCTGATCCCGAGCCTGACGGCCCGCGAGAACGTGGGCCTCGCCACGGAGATCGCGGCGAACCCGCTCGCCCCCGAGGAGGCCCTGGCTGTCGTCGGGCTCGCCGAGCGTCTCGACCACTTCCCGGCGCAGCTGTCTGCCGGCGAGCAGCAGCGCGTGGCGATCGCCCGCGCCATTGCCAAGCGACCCGAGGTGCTGCTCTGCGACGAGCCGACGGGGGCGCTCGACATCTCGACAGGGATCCTCGTGCTCGAAGCCATCGCGCGGGCGAACCGTGAGCTGGGCACGGCGACGGCGGTCATCACGCACAACGCGGCGATCGCCGCCATCGCCGATCGGGTGATCCGGCTCTCGGACGGCCGCATCTCGGCGGTCGAGTTGAACGCGCAAAAGCTCGAGCCCCGGGAGCTCCGCTGGTGAGCGCGCGCCTGTGTGCCCTGGACCGGAAGCTGCTCCGGGACCTCTGGGAGATGCGCGGCCAGGCGATCGCGATCGCCCTCGTCATCGCGTCGGGCGTCGCCATGTTCACGATGTACCTCTCGAATTTCGACTCCCTGCGCCGCACGCAGCGGGCCTACTACGAGCGCCAGCGCCTGGCCGACGTCTTCGCGTCGCTGAAGCGCGCGCCCCAGTCGCTGGAACAGAGGATCGCGGCGATCCCGGGCGTGGCCGATGTGGACACCCGCGTGGTCGTCGGAGTGACGTTGGACGTGCCCGGGCTCGCGGAGCCGGCGCGCGGGAGGCTGGTGTCGATCCCGGCCACGCGACGGCCGCGCCTCGACGATGTGTACCTGCGCAGCGGCCGCTGGATCCAGCCCGGCCGAGCCGACGAGGTGCTGGTGAGCGAGGCCTTCTGCCGCGCCCACCATCTCCAGCCTGGCGACAGCCTCGACGCCGTGATCCACGGGCGCCGTCGCCACTTGCGAATCACGGGCGTCGCGCTGTCTCCCGAATACGTCTACACCATGCCACCGGGCGAGATGATCCCCGACGACAGCAGCTACGGCGTCTTGTGGATGGAGCGCCGCGCGCTGGCCAGCGCCTTCCAGATGCAGGGCGGCTTCAACGACGTGGCGCTCCGGCTGATGCCTGGGGCCTCCAGCGACGAAGTGATCGCGCGCCTCGACCGGCTGCTCGTCCCCTACGGGGGCCTGGGCGCGATTCCGCGGGCGCTCTTGCCTTCGAACTGGGCGCTCGACAGCGAGCTCCGACAACTCCAGAACTTTGGCTTCCTGATACCCATGATCTTCCTGGGCGTGGCCGCCTTCCTCCTCAACGTCGCCCTGAGCCGCGCGCTCGCCATCCAGCGCCCGCAGCTCGCGACGCTCAAGGCACTGGGCTACGAAAACCAGGAGATCGCCTGGCACTACCTCAAGTGGGCGCTCTTGATCGCGGCCCTGGGCGCGGCCCTCGGCACGGCCGCCGGCGGCTGGCTCGGCGCCGGCATGATTCACCTGTACAACCAGTACTTCCGCTTTCCGCTGCTCGAGTACCGGCTCTCGGGTGGCGTCGCCGTGGGCGCCGTGCTCGTCAGCCTCGTGGCCGCGGGCCTGGGCGCGCTCGCCGCCGTGCGCCGCGCCGTGGCCGTCTCGCCGGCGGAGGCGATGCGCCCGGAGCCGCCGGCACGCTATCGGACCAGCCTGGTCGAGAGAGCGTGGCTGAAGCGGCGGCTGACCCACGCCACCCGCATGGTGCTCAGGAACCTCGAGCGCCAGCCGTGGCGGGCGACGGCTTCGATCCTCGGCATCGCGGCCGCGACGGCCATTCTCGTCGTCGGCTTCTTTTTCATCGACGCCACCGAGGAGCTGATGCGGATGCAGTTCTCCGTGGCACAGCGCCAGGACGTCACCGTCAGCTTCGTGGAACCCGTTTCCGCGTCGGCCCTGGACGAGCTGCGCGCGATGCCCGGCGTGATGCGGGTGGAGCCGCTGCGCTCGGTGCCCGCGCGGATTCGTGTCGGCCACCGCTCGCGCTACGTGCCGGTGATCGGCATGCTCGCGGAACCCATGCTCAACCGGGTGATCGACCGGAACGGCCGAGTGGTCCCGATGGCGCCCGAGGGCCTGGTTTTCTCGCGCATGCTGGCGCGCGTGCTGCACGTGAGTCCGGGCGAGAGCGCGACGCTCGAGATCCTCGAGGGCGAGCGGCCGGTGCGGCAGGCGCCGGTCGTCGGCCTGGCCGACGACTACGTCGGCGTGTCGGCCTACATGGAGATCTCCGCCCTGCGCCGCTTGATGCGTGAGGGCGACAGCCTGTCGGGCGCATACCTGCAGCTGGACGCGGCGGGTCGCGATGCGCTCTACCGCCGGCTCAAGGCCACGCCTGCCGTCGCGGGCGTCAGCGTCACGGCGGCTGCCCACGCGAGCTTCAAGAGGACCATGGCGCAGAACATGGGGCTGATGACCACGCTCAACCTGGTGTTCGCCGGCATCATCGCGTTCGGGGTCGTCTACAACGCCGCCCGCATCACGCTCTCCGAGCGCGGCCGCGAGCTGGCTTCGCTGCGCGTGATCGGGTTCACGATCGCGGAGATCTCGCTGATCCTGCTGGGCGAACTCGCGATCCTGACACTGGCCGCGATCCCGCCGGGGCTGGTCATGGGTTACGGGCTCGCCAAACTGATCGTCGCGTCCGTAGAGAGCGAGCTCTACCGTTTTCCGCTGGTGGCGACTCCGCAAGCCATGGCCTGGTCGGCCCTCACGGTTCTGGCCGGGGCCACGCTCTCGGGCCTGGTCGTGCGACGCCGACTCGACCGCCTGGATCTCGTGGGCGTCCTGAAGCAGAGGGAGTGATGGCATTCATGCATCGATACTTCGCGAACCGGAGGCTGCTGGCCGGGCTCGGCCTGGTGGCCGCCCTGGTGCTGATCGGCCTGTGGCCCGCGGCGCAGCCCGTGGACGTGGCGAGTGTGACGCGCGGGGCGCTGGTGGTGAGCGTCGCGCACGAAGGCAAGACCCGCATCCACGAACGCTTCGTGATCTCCGCCCCCGTCGCGGGGCGCGTGCTACGCATCGAGTTGGAGCCCGGAGACGTAGTCAAGAAGGGCGACACGCTGCTCGCCAGCTTCCGGCCCAGCCTGCCGAGCCTGCTCGACAGCCGCAGCCGGGCCGAGGCCCAGGCGCGGGTCGCGGCCGCCGCGGCTGAGCTGGATCGGGCTCGCGCCAGCGCCCGCGGGGTGCAGGCCGCGAGCGAGCTCGCCCTCGCCGAGGCACAGCGCCAGCGCGAGCTGGCACGCCAACGCATCGGGTCCCAGGAGGCGCTCGACACGGCCGAGGCCGTGGCGCGGTCGACGCAAGAGGCCCTGCGCGCCGCCCGCTTCGCCGCCCAGAGTGCGGAGCACGGGCTGGAGCTGGCGAAAGCCCAGCTCCTCCAGGCGCGCGAGGCGGCTGCGAGAGGCGGCGCCATCCTTCAGATCCGCTCGCCCATCGACGGCGTCGTGCTGACGCGAGCACAGCACAGCGAGGCCGTCCTCCCGGCCGGAGCATCGCTTCTCGAATTGGGCGCGCTCCACGACCTCGAGATCGTCGCCGACCTGCTCTCGACGGACGCGGTCAAGGTCAGCCCCGGCGACCGTGTTCTCGTGGAGCAGTGGGGGGGAGACCAGCCCCTGCGCGGCCGGGTACGCCGCGTGGAACCGTCAGGCTTCCTCAAAGTCTCTGCGCTCGGCGTCGAGGAGCAGCGCGTCAACGTGATCGTCGACTTCGCAGATCCGCTCGAGGCCCGGAAGAAGCTCGGTGACGGCTATCGCGTGGAGGTCGAAGTGGTGATCTGGGAGCAGCCGGACGTGCTCAAGGTGCCGACGAGTGCCCTTTTTCGCCGGGGCGGCGGCTGGGCTGTGTTCGCCGTCGAGAAGGGGCGTGCGCGGCTGCGTCGTGTCGAGATCGGGAGGCGCAACGGCCTCGAAGCGCAGCTGCTCTCCGGCCTGCAGGCAGGCCAGGAGGTCGTGGTTCACCCGGGTGACGCCGTCAGTGACGGGACGCGTGTCAACTCTCGCCCAGCAGAGTAGCGCCGGCGGCCGGCCCGTTTTGGCTCACCCGGCGCGTTTCGGGCCCGGCCCGGGGACGGGCCGGCCGACTTCGCGTTCCCCGCCAGCGTCACGGTAGCGCACCGAGTACAGCTCCGGCCGGCGATCCATCCAGGTGTGGACGGTGCCGGCGCGTCGGTGCCGCTTCAGAAGCTCCAGGTCCACGTCGTGGATGACCACCGTTTCGATGTTCGGCGTGCATTCTCCCGCGACGCCGTCCCGGGCAAAGGAGATGTCGGACGGCGTGTAGATGCCCGATTGGGCGTAGTGAATGTCGGCATGGTCCACGAAGGGCAGGTTGCCCACGGTTCCCGCGACGGCCACGTACACTTCGTCCTCGATGCAGCGAGCCTGGGCGCAGTAGCGCACCCGGAGATAGGCCGAACGCTCGTCGGTGTTGGAGGGCACGAACAGGATCTGCGCACCCTGGTCGGCCGCGATCCGGCCCAGTTCGGGGAACTCGATGTCGTATCCGATCAGGATCGCGACCCGCCCCCGGTCGGTCTCGAAGACCTCGAGACGATCGCCGGGAGTTAGGCCCCACCAGCGCTGCTCGCCCGGGCTGATGTGCAGCTTCAACTGGCGGCCCAGGGTGCCGTCGCGGCGGAACAGGTAGGCGGCGTTGTGCAGCTTCTCCCCCTCGAGCACGAGGTGGGAGCCGCCGACGATGTTTACGTTGTACTTGATCGCAAGCCGAGTGAACAGCTCCAGGTAGGGCTCGGTGAAGCGGGCCAGCTCGCGGGCCGCCAGGCCCGGACGCGAGGCGTCCACCAGGGGCAGGAGCTGGGTGGTGAGCAACTGTGGGAACAGCACGAAGTCGGAGCGGTAGTCCGAGGCCACGTCCACGAAGTACTCGCACTGGCGGGCGAAGTCCTCGAAGCTCGCGACGCGGCGCATGCCGTACTGGACGACGCACAAGCGCACGTTGGACACGGCCTGGAAATGCCGGCTGCCCCGCGGCTGGTAGTCCAGGTTCGTCCACTCCAGGAACGTGGCGTAGCCCTTCGACGCGTCGTCGCTCGGGTAGTAGTCGGGGATCAGCCGCTTCAGCACGAAGTTGTTGGAGAGCTGGGCCGTCAGCACCGGGTCGACGAAGGTCTTGGCCTGGACCTTCTCCACGTATTCGCGCGCGGACATCTCGTGGGCGTGCGTGCCATAGCCCGGGATACGCCCGCCGATGATGATGCGCATCAGGTTGTGCTCGCGGGCGATGCGCTTGCGCTCCGCGTACAGCCGGCGCGCCAGCTTCAGGCCGCGGAACTCGGGATCCACCATGATCTCGATGCCGTACAGTGTGTCGCCGGCGGGGTTGTGGTTGGTGATGTGGCCGTTGTCGGTCATCTCCTTCCAGTTGTGCCACTGCGAGTACTGGGAGAAGTCCACCATCAGGCAGCTGGCCGTGGCCACCAGCCGGCCCTCCAGCTCGATGCACGACTGGCCCTCGGGGAAGACGCGCAGCTGGCTCTCAATCTGCTCGCGCGTCCACGGCTTCATGCCGGGGAAGCACTTCAGCTCGAGGGCCACCAGGTCGTCGAAGTCCTCGATACGCAGCGACCGCACGACGATGCGGCGCTCGAAGTCCTTGAGGTCCACCGTGGTCATGGGCAGGTTCCTCCTCCGCGGCGTGGGTTGGCTAACGTCCTTACGTCTCCGGATGGCGGACTGGTTGGCTGTCTTGCCCATTCTCAGCGCTGACGCGCGAGGGCGCAAGGACGAGAAGTGACGCGCCACGTCGACCCACCCGGTGCGCGGAGACGGGCCGGATTCCGGCCGGGCGCGGGGGCGGATACAATGATCATGCGGCGCGCGATTCCAACGATGCCCGCCACCCGAAGAGGTCATGACCGAACAGTTCACACAGCTCGTCGCCGTTCTCCGCGGATTCTGGGAGCAGCTCGCCGCCTTTCTGCCGCGACTCGGCCTCGCCCTGGTCCTGCTCGTCGTGGGCTGGGCGCTGGCCCGCCTGGTGCGCCGGCTCACGATCAAGACCCTCCGCTTCCTGAAAGCGGACGTGGCCGCCGAGAAGGCGGGCCTCGAGGACTTCCTGGTCCAGGGCGGGGTTCGCTTCACGACCGTCACGCTCGCCGGGAGCTTCGTCTACTGGGCGGTCAACCTGACCGTGATCCTCGCCGCTCTTACAGTCCTCGGCATCCAGACGGCAGGCGAGACGTTCAGCCGGCTCGTCCTCCACGTTCCGGCGGTCATCACCGCCGTCGTGATCCTGATCCTGGGCACGCTGCTCGGCCAGTTCGTGGGCGCCGTCACCAACACCTACCTGGCCAACCTCGGGGTCACGGGCGCCCGCGCCATCTCGGCGATCGCGCGCTGGGCAGTCGTCGTGTTCGTGATCGCGATCAGCCTCGAGCAGCTCTCGATCGGTGGCCAGATCCTCGTCTCGGCCTTCCAGATGGCCTTCGGGGCCCTGTGTCTCGCCCTCGCCCTGGCCTTCGGGCTCGGCGGACGCGAGTGGGCTGCGCGGGTCCTGGACAACATCCTGAAGAAGTAGGGGCGGCGCGCGCCGATGATCATCGACTGCCACACGCACCTCAACAACTACCACGACGAAACCACCGACAACCTGCAACAGTCCGTGCAGGAACTGCTCCGCCAGATGCGTCGCAACCGCGTCGACGCCGCGCTCGTGCTGACGTCGTACAAGGTGACCCCGGGGCGGCCCGCGGTTCGCGCCGTGGTGGAGGCCACGCGGCCGTACCCGAACCTGTTCGTGGTCGCGGGCCTGAGCTGGGCGAGCTTCCGCGAGGAGGACCTCGAAGAGATCAGACCCGGGGTCGAGGAAGGCAAGGTCAAGGGGCTCAAGATCTACCCGGGCTACGAGCCCTTCTACCCGAACGACGCGAAGCTTCTGCCGGCAATGGCCTTCGCGCGCGAGCACGCTCTTCCTGTGATGATTCACTCGGGCGACACCTACACACCGAAGGGCAAGCTCAAGTACTCTCACCCGCTTCACGTCGACGAGCTGGCCGTCGACCATCCGGATGTGAGCTTCCTGATCTGTCACATCGGCAACCCGTGGATCCGGGACACCATGGAGGTCCTGTACAAGAACGCCAACGTGTACACGGACTTCTCGGGGCTCGTCCTCGGGGACTTCGAGGACCGCTTCGAGAGCTACATGCGCAAGCAGGTCCACGAGATGCTGCTCTACGGCGTCCAGCCCGAGAAATGCCTGTACGGGACCGACTGGCCGATCGCGTCCATGGAGTCGTACCTCGAGTTCATGGACGTGCTGAAGATGCCGCCCCGCGACCGGCGGCTCACCATGTACGAGAACGCCATCCGGCTGTTCAAGCTGCCCATCGACGTGCCCGTCGGCGGCGGCTTGCGGTTCGGTCGACTCTAGGAGAGCTGCGCAGGCCGGCAAGCTCCGGCGCCGGGCGCGGACTTCGGTGATCGTCCCGGCCGTTCGCGCCCTTGAGGCAATCGCGTCGCAAACGAGCGAACTGCTGCGCTATCGGCCGGACCTGTCGTCCGTTCCGGCGAAGTGAACGCTGCGGTTGGCGGGGTCGCCCCGCCTGACCCATTCCTACGCTCCCCGGTCGACTACCATGGCGTCCGGCAGCGATCCGGCTTCAAGAGGCCGAGATCGACGCAGGGCCTCTCGCCCGCCAGCACTTCGGCCATCAGCAGGCCGGTCACGGGCCCGAGGCTGACGCCGACCATGGCGTGGCCGGCAGCGATCCCGAGGTTCGCGTAGCGCGTGGTCCGCCCGAGATACGGAAGGCCGTCCGGCGTGCATGGCCGCATGCCGGACCAGGGCCTGATGCCCTCGAAATCGCTCGCCGAAAAGTCGGGATAGTAGGCGAGCACCGATTTGATGATGCCCCGCACGCGCGCCGGGTTGATGGCCGGGTTGAGCCCGTCCAGCTCCAGGGTGCCGCCGAAGCGCAGCGACTTCCCCATCGGCGTCACCGCCACGTGTGCCTCCGCGAAGATCGCGCAAGTCGTCGGAAGCTGGCGCGGCTGTCTGAGCGTAAGGCTGTATCCCTTGCCGGCCTGAATCGGCAAGTTGAGCCGCAGCTGGTGCGCGAGGCCCGGCGACCATGAACCTCCGCACAGGACGTACTCGTCGGCCCTGAAGTCGCCTCGGCTCGTCTGCACGGCTTCGAGGCGCGAGGCGCCGGCCCGGAAGCCCGTCACATCGGTGTCCCATGCGAAGCTCGCGCCCAGCGCGTCGAGCTGGCGCTTCAACGCACCCATCAGGCGTTCCGGTTCCAGGTGGCAGTCGTTGGGATAGTAGATCGAGCCGGCAACGTCCATGTGCATCCCCGGCTCGCGCCGGGCCGTCTGCTGCGCGTCGAGCACGTCGGAGGGAATCCCCAGGGTGCGACCGCGTTCCGCGGTCCTGGCCTCCTCTTCGAGCGCGCGCCCGGTCTTGCAGAGCAAGAGGAGCCCCTTCTTCTCGAGCCCGAAGTCGTTCCCCGGCAGCGCCGCGAACTCCTCGAAGCAAGCGCGGCTCTTGAGGCTCAGGTCACGAAGCAAGGGGGCGGCGCGCTCGACGTGCTCGCGAGTGGCCGAGCGCCAGAAGCGGAAGCCCCAAGCCAGCAGGTCGGCCCGTAAACGCGGCTTGACGTAGAACGGCGACTCGGGGTCGAGCATCCACCCCAGGCCGAGCCCCACGACACCAGGCGCTGCGAGGGGCACGAAGTGGCTGGACACCACCATTCCCGCGTTGCCGAACGAACAGCCGTCTCGTTGTTCGGGACTGCGCTCGATGAGCGTGACCCGCTGGCCCTTCCGCGCGCAGTAGTAGGCGGTCCAGAGACCGATCACGCCACCGCCAATGATGACGACTGATTTGCCCATGCTGGATCGTGCGAACGCGCCGAGAGGCCGCGTGTCTGGCCAGGGACGGAAGCTTGATTCTAGCGCAAGCTTCGAGGGCGCCGATCACGCGCAGCCGGCTGTCTATCCCCCGGGCGACTCGAAGGCGCGCTGTCGGCTAGCCGCGCTTGCTACTGCGGATGCAGCGCGAGCCAGGCCACATAGCCCGCATACATTGCCAGCAGACAGGCCCCGTGCCTGCGAGTGAGGGTGCCGCGCCGGAACACCAGCGGAAAGAGCAGGACCGTGAAGGCCATCATCACCCACAGGTCGAGCGAGATGATGCGCGGGTCGATCGGCAGCGGGCGAGCCACACCCGCGGCGCCCAGAATCATCAGCAGGTTGAAGATATTCGATCCGACGACGCTGGCCACCGCCATCTCCTGCTGCTTGCGCAGCGCAGCCGCCAGGCTGACAGCCAGCTCGGGCAGCGAGGTGCCAACGGACACGACCGTCAGGCCCACGACACGCTCGCTCACGCCCAGGGCGCTCGCCAGGCTCACCGCTCCGCTGACCAGCGCCTGGGCGCCCAGCACGAGTCCCAGCAGTGCGGCCAGCATCCCCAGGGCCAGCTTCCAGGTCGACTCCCGGCTCAGGCGCTCGGCTCGCTCGGGCACGACCTCGCCCACGATGCCCTTCTCGACGGCCGTGATCTCTCGCCGCGCCACCCACACCGCGTAGGCCATGAAGCCCAGCATCGAGGCCAGGAAGAAGGCTCCCTCGAGGCGGTCGAGCCAGCCGTCCCGGCTCAGCAGCAGCGCGATCCAGGACGCCAGCACGAGGAACGGGTATTCGAAGCGAAGCACTCCCCGGGCCACGGGAATGGGTGTGACGAGCGCGCAGGCCCCGAGGATCAGGCCGATGTTCGCCACGTTCGAGCCCACCACGTTGCCGATGGCGATTCCCGGCGCGCCCCGAAGCGCGCTCGTCACCGACACCACCAGTTCCGGCGCCGAGGTGCCGGCGGCGACGATGGTCAGGCCGATCACTGCCGGCGTCAGGCGAGCCTTTTCCGCGATCGCCGCCGCGAAGTCCACGAGCCGGTTTCCGGAATAGGCCAGGACGACGGCCCCGGTGGCGATGAGCAGGACGTCAAGCGGCATCGGTTGCGGCACCTTTGGTCACGCGGCTCCTCGGTCGCGGGCCAAGTCTACCCCCGACGGGCGCCCACTCCGTCGAAACCAGCTCGCGGCCTCGGACGACTGCGGTCGCGCTGCGTTGCGGTCCGGGCTTGCAAGTGGGTCCGGGCTTCCGTACCGTTGCACGCGCTTGGCGATATCTACCGAAACTGTTCCGACGCCGTGGGTACTCCGGTCTTTGATCGACGGCGGCAGCCGCGTTTGGAACGTCTCGGTGAACCAGCTCCCCTTCCGCGTCGGCCGACGCACCGGCCTCGATCTGACCCTCCCCAGCACCTCGGTCTCCACCGAGCACGCGGAGTTCTACGAACGCGACGGCGAGTTGCACGTCCGGGACCTCGGCAGTACGAACGGCACCCACGTGAACCGCAACCGCGTGACCGACGAGACGCTGCACGACGGCGACGTGATTCACTTCGCGGACTTCGAGTTCCGCCTCGAGGAGGCGATCTCATCGCGCCGCGACACCACGGCCGTGCTGAGGGAAATGCCGCTCCCCGAGCAGTTCGTGAAAGGAACCCGCGAGCTGGACGAGCTGCTCCGCGACAAGCTGGTCACCATGCACTTCCAGGCGATCGTGGCGCTGAGCAGCGGCGAGGCCGTGTCCTACGAGGCGCTGGGGCGCGGCACGCACCCGACACTGCCCGAGGGCCCAGAAGAGCTGCTCCACATAGCCGACAGCATTGGGGCGGCGCCACTTCTCAGCGAGATGTTCCGGCAGCGCGCCGTCGAGATCGCCAGCGGCCACCCGCGGCTGAACAGCCTGTTTCTCAACGCCCATCCCCGGGAGCTCGCCCTGCCCAGCCTGGTCGAGTCGCTGACCGAGCTGCGGCGCGTCGCTCCAGAACCCGCCCTCGCCATCGAGGTCCACGAGTCCACGATCGTGGACTCTGCGGGGATTCGCGAGTTCCGCACCCGGCTCAAGGATCTGAACATCGCCCTCGCCTACGACGACTTCGGAGCGGGACAAGCCCGGCTGCTGGAGCTGGCCGACGTGCCTCCCGAGTACCTCAAGTTCGACATCGGCTTCGTGCGCGGCATCGCCAGTGCCCCGGACTCCAAGCAGCGGGTCGTTCGATCCCTGGTCTAAGGTGGCCCGCGAGCTGGGCTCGCGACCCATCGCAGAGGGCATCGAGACGGCCGAGGATGCGCGGGTCTGCGCGCAGCTTGGTTTCGAGCTGGCCCAGGGCTTTTATTTCACGCGGCCGCTCCCGGCGGACCAGATCTAGCCGGCGCCTAGCGGCGGCTCGCGCGCAGCCGCGGGCGGCGCAGGCCGGGCGGCAGCAGCGGCGACGGGCCGCCTGGCTCGACAAAGCCGTTCAGGGCTTCGAGCAACGCGGCGCGCTTGCCGGCCGGGGTCAGGGCCAGCGCCGTGTCCCAGCGCTCCAGCACCGAGTGCAGACGCTCGCAGGCAGCCTGCAGCTCGACGACGCGGCCCTCCAGCAGGGCCAGCTTCGTCGCGGCCACCGCGCGCACTTCGCGACACGGCGCGCCGCCCTCGTCGCGAACCTTTACGATGCGGGCGAGCTCTTCGAGCGTGAAGCCCAATGCGACCGCGCGCCGCACCAGCCGCACCCGGGCCAGGGTCTCGGGCGGATATTCCCGATAGCCGTTCCTGGAGCGCCTGGCCCGGGGCAGAAGGCCCCTCCGTTCGTAGAGCCGCAGCGTGTCCGGGCTCACGGCGGAGAGCCGCGCCAACTCCGTCGAGCGAAGCGGCCGCGGCAGGTCGTAAGTCATCCGGAGCATGTTACTCGGTGGAGTCGCCGGTGCCGTGGTCCTCGATCTGGAAGCGCAGGAACGCGTGTACGGCGCGCAGGGCATCGCGGTCCTTCGTGGAGATGCGGACCACTCCGCCTCTGTCGCTTGTCGAGAACGCATAGCGGATCGCCGCCTTGCGTCTCTTCATGACCTCGACACCGGGCGGGAGCTGGTCGTGGATCTGCATGGGCAACGCGAAGTCGCCGGCGGCGAACGATCGAGCCACCAGTCGCAGGTGCTCGCGAATGCGATCGCGCGCCTCGTCCTGGCTCGCGTCCATCGCCTCGAGCCGGATTGAGCCGCCGTCGGGAGCGAGCTGAAAATGATGCACGGCGTGCTCATGTGCCACTCCCGTCACCTTGTCATGACGCTGATCGACCCCGGCACGGTGCTCGTTCGCGGGCGCCATCGGGCAGTTGGCGTGTTCCTGCCCCCGAGCACCCCCGGCTACGCTCAGGGCCAATCCCGCCGCGAGGGCCATCTTCATGTCAAGTGTCGCCGCGTGTCTCATGCATCGAAGCTAGGCCGTGGAACATGTTCGAGGGTCAAGTAAAAAACCGTGTGGTCCTGTTCCTGTAGAATCGCACGCCAAGAGCCAGATGTCCCTCCCACCCAGAGCGATCATCGATTCCGCTCCGGGACCAAGCCGGGCCGAGCCTTCTCGATGCAGGGCGGCCTGGGTCCTGGCGGCGATCCTGGCCGCGGGTGGCCTGTTCCGGCTGGCCTTGGCCCTGCTCCTTTCGCCGAGCGTCGATGAATCCTACACGGTCGCGATGTCGCGACGCCTCGCACTGAGCTACTACGATCACCCGCCGATGATGTTCTGGCTCACCGGCGCGGCCACGCGGCTCGCGGGGAGCGAGCATCCGCTCGTAGTCCGGCTGCCGTTCATGCTGGCCTTCGCCGGGACCACGGCCCTCGTGTATCGGCTCGGAGCCTCGCTCTTCGGGCGCGCGGCCGGCCTGTGGGGCGCCGCCGCCCTCAACCTTGCGCTGTTCTTCGCGGTCTGCGCCGGGGGCTGGATTCTTCCCGATGGGCCCCTGCTCCTCGCCGCCGCAGCGGCGGCGGCATGCCTGGCAGCAGCCCTCTTCGAAAACCCCGAGCAGGCTTCGGCGCCGTGGTACGCGTTCGGCTTTTTCACTGGCCTCGCGCTACTCTCCAAGTACCACGGCCTGGCCCTTCTTGGCGGCGCGGCGCTGTTTCTGCTGTCGTCCGGGCCCCATCGCTTCTGGCTGCGACGCCCCGCCCCTTACCTTTCCGGCGCAATTGCCTTTGCGGTTTTCAGCCCGGTGCTGTTTTGGAATGCGAGCCATGGCTGGGCGTCGTTCCGCTTCCAGGGCGGGCGGGCCGGCGCCGTCGGCGACACCGGAGCCACCCCTTTCCTCGGCAGCCTGGGTGGCCAGATAGCCTGGATGCTTCCCTGGATCTGGGTCCCGCTGCTGATCGCACTCGGCGGCGCGCTTCGTGCGGGACCCGGGGTGGCGGCTCGTTGGTTGCTCGCATGCCTGGCGACCGGGCCGATCTGCGGCTTCACGTTCCTCACCATGCTGGGCCGCCCCGGACTCCCCCACTGGACGGCGCCCGGCTACTTTTTCCTGTTTCCGTTGCTGGGCGCTGATCTCGCGCGATCTGCTCGGGCGGGAAGCGCATGGCCACGGCGCTGGCTTGCCGGATCAGCCGTCGGGCTGGTAGTGGTGACAGTCGCCTTGGCCGCGCACACGCGTAGCGGCTGGATCGGTCGAGTCGCGCCGGGCCTGATGGGAATCGGAGACCCGACGATCGACCTGGTTCCCTGGGACGGCCTCGCCCCCCGCCTCGCGGCTCTCGGACAGCCGGAGCCAGGAGTCGTGATCGCAGGTGCGCTGTGGAGCGACACGGCCAAGATCGCTTACGCGCTCGGGCCGAAGCTGCCGGTGACCTGCATCGGCGAAGACCCGCGCGGTTTCCACTACCTGACCGACGCGCGCTCGCTCGTGGGGCGAGACATCCTGCTCGTGGTGCGTCGGCGCCCGGGGCCCGAGCCCATGACGGCTTACGCTGCGTTCTTCGATCGGGTGATTCCGCTGGGGATCTTCCCGGCATCGCGCGGACGGGACGAGCCTGTCTTGAGCTACTACCTGGGGCGCCGCCTGCTGCGGCCGGTGCCGCCGATCCGGCCGCTGTGACGAGGCGCATCCTGGTCGTGGTGCCCACCTACAACGAACGGGAGAACATCGGCCCGCTGATCCGCGAGTTGCTCGCCGAGGGCGATTCAATCGACGTCTGGGTCGCGGACGACGGCAGTCCTGATGGAACGGGAGACGTCGTTCGAGAGGCGATGGCGAGCTGGCCGGGGCGCGTGGAGCTTCGCAGCCGCGCCGAGAAGGGCGGCCGCGGTGCGGCCGTGATCGCCGCATTCAAGAGCGGCCTCGCCGACCCACGGGGCTACGACATCCTCTTCGAGATGGACGCCGACTTTTCGCACCACCCGCGGGAGATCGGAAAGTTCCTCGAAGGGCTGAAGAGCCACGACATGCTGATCGGGTCGCGCTATGTCGCGGGCGGGGGAACCTCGGACTGGGGGGTGACGCGAGCCGCGCTCTCCTGGCTTGCCAACAAGTACATCGCCACCGTGGCAAGGATCCCGATCCGCGACACGACCAGCGGCTATCGCGCCTATCGCCGGGCGGTTCTCGAAGCCACCGACTTCGAGCGGATCCGGATCAAGGGCTACGTCGTCCACGGCGAGATGGCCTACCAGGCGTGGATCCACGGCTTCCGCATCGGCGAAGTGCCGATCCACTTCCGCAACCGCCGCCGGGAAGCCTCCAAGCTGACGGCGACCGAGATCGTGACCGCCTTCGTGAACTTCGCAATGCTTGGCTTTCGTTACGGGTTTCGGCCCCGCACGCGCTCGCGGGACTGAAGAGGAGTTCCGGCACGCCCACACGCCTCGACCCCGAGCAGATCGGCCAGACCATCGATCGCCTGTGTGAGCGCGTCGAGTCCCGCTTTCCCAGCTCGGGGCTGGCGAGCGTCGGCCATGATCTCGCCGATCGCAGTCAACGAGGTCGAGGAGCTGACCACCGGGCTGTCCTAGAAGATCTGGCAGAAGCTGATGATCCTGCTGAGGGACGAGGCCTGAGGTAGAAGGACACGCGCTCGACAGGAGATCCCCGATGAAGACGCTAGGTATCGTCGGCGGCATGGGACCCGAAGCTACGATCGATTACTACCGGTTGATCGTGGCCTCGTATGTGGCGAGATCGCAGGCCCTGAGGCGGGTCAGGGTGCCAGCGATGCGACCGGCTGCGGAAGCCCGGCCGCGCGTTTCTCCCTGGCGGCAGCGCTGAGCATCGCCCACGCCGTGTAGACGACGACCACGGCCACGAGCCAGCGCAGCATCGCGATCGGCAGCGACTTGACGACGAAGGCCGCGATCAGGACGCCGGGCACGCCGCCCAGCGTCAGTCCCAGCGCCGGTCTCAGGCTGTAGCTGTCCTTTTCCAGGAAGCGAAGACTTCCGACCGGCATCAGGAACGCGCAGGATCCCATCATGATCGGGAAGGCTGCGATCGGGTTCATGCCGAGCAGGCTGACGAGAATCATGCAAGGCGCATACAGGCCGATGCCCAGCGTCATCAGGGCGCCCAGCACAAAGCTGCCGCACACGGCCAGCACGAGTCTCCCGCCGGAAAGGCCCAGCGCCTCGCCGCCGCCCGGGAGCAGGCCCAGGTTGGTCAGGCTGAACAGCGTCGCGGCCACGATCAGCGCGATGCCCATGCCGAGCTGGATCTGCCGCCGGGGCAGCCCGGCCACGATCCCGGCGCCCAGCCAGGCGCCGGCCACCGCGGCCGCGATCATTCCGGCCAGCGTGGGCATCTCCACCTTGACGATAGCGATGAAGATGAACGCCTGCGTCGCCGTGGCCGGTGTGTGGCCGACGTTGAGCGTGCCCGGGATGCGCTCGTCCGGCACCAGGCGCAGCAGCTTGAACAAGGAAGTCGTCGGCGCGAACGAGCCGATGCCGAGGGTGTCGAAGAAGTTCGTGACGAAGCCGACCCCGGTCTCGATCCCGGTCGGCCAGCTCGCCCCACCCGAGCGCCGCACGCGCGCGAACCACACGACAGCGAAACCGATCAGGATCGCGGCGAGAGTCCCGATCAGCAGCAGCTTCGCGCTCGGCACGAACGGCATTCTAGGCCAGTTGACTGGCGGAATGGGAGGAAGCGGCGACTGCCTCCGTTGGACGAGTCGCTGATGGCCTCACGTTCTTCTGAAACTTCTATACGATAGCCCCCGCATGCCCGGCACCGCGCGCGCGGCCGCTCTGTATCTGGCCCTCGCCGTGCTGCTGCTCGCACCGCTCAGCCTGCACCCGGCGACGCGCGCTCCCGACGACGGCGACGCGCTCTACAGCGTCTGGATCGCGGCCTGGGGCTCTCGGCATCTGGGGCTTGGCTACCCGGGCGTGCTGGAGGCCAACGCCTTTTATCCCCACCCGTCCGGGCTCGCCTATTCCGAGCCCCTGCTGGGCCAGGCGCTGCTCGGATGGCCGCTGTTTGTGTTCTTCTCCGACGCGCTCGTGGCGACCAACCTGCTGCTGATCCTGACGCTGGCGCTGTCGGCGTTGGCTGCGCACCTGCTCTTGCGCGAGCTCACCGGAAGCGAATCGGCGGCGGTGTGTGGCGCCGTCGTGTATGCCTTCAACGCTTACAGCCTGTCCCAGTTGCCCCGCCTGCAGCTCGTGACGTTGCAGTGGATGCCGCTGGCGCTGCTCTTCCTGCTTCGTTTTCTGGCGCGAGGACGCGCTCGCGACGCAGCGCTGTTCGGCCTCTTCGGCGTGTTACAGGGCCTGTCGTGCTTCTACTACCTGCTGTTCTTGTTGACGGCGCTCGGCGTGATCCTGCCCGTGTGGCTTTGGCAGTCGCGATCGTTCCGAAAGCCTCGTGTGCTCGCGACCTTGGCGACGGTGGCTCTCGCCTGCGGCGCCGTGCTTGGCTATGTCACGCAACCCTTCCGCGAATTGTTCCGCCGCTACGAGTTCGCGGGCGAGCCCGCTGTCTTCGATCTGGCAGGCCTGCTCCAACCTCCGGCCAACAGCCTGCTGTACGGCGCCCTGGTGAGCCCCCACCCGCTTCCGGACCATTTCCTCGGCGTGTTTGCGGTGGCCCTGGCCGCCGTGGGTCTGCTGGCGCTGTGGCGATCATGGCGCGAAGGCGGCAGGACCTCGGCGTGGGGTCCGGTGCTCGCGGGAGCGCTCGCCGTGGTGCTTGCGGCGGGCCCGGTCGTAATCGCCTTCGGACGCCGCCTGGGCCGCGGACTCCTGCAGCGTCTCTACGACTTCGCCCCCTTCGATCAGCTTCGCGACCCCGATCGCTTCGTGGTCGTCGTCTATCTGGCGCTCGCGATCCTGGTGGCGCTGGGCGCAGCCCGATTGCTACAGGGGCGGAAAGCAGGCTGGGCGGCGCTGGTCGTGGCCGTGCTCGTGGCCGAGCACACCACCCCGGGCCAGCTCACCGGCATGCAGGTGCCCAGCGTGAGTCGCGCACCCGAGGCGTATCGCTGGCTCGCGGCTCAGCGGGATCTCGGCCCGGTCGCCGAGCTTCCCGTGCGTCCTTTTCGTCAGATGCGTTGGGCGAGTCTCGACGCCTACCTTTCGACAGCGCACTGGAAGCCGATCCTGATGGCGAAGCCCAGCCTCTACCCGCCAGCGCTCGAGTGGATTCAATGGGGCCTGCGCGACTTTCCCGACGAACGCTCGCTCAGCCTGCTGCGCGGCCTCGGCTTCCGCTATGCCCTGGTCCACCCGAATCGCTGGCCTGAGGACTGGCGCTTCTTGATGAAGCGTCGCCTCGAGCGCCTCGGCGCGACGGCGCCTCTGCTGTGGAGTTCCTCCGAGGCTGTCGACTCCGTGGCCAGCCGCTACCTCCTGGGCGGCGAGCAAATCCACGCCCTCTCGCCGCTCGAAGCGGAAACGGAGCCGCGCGTCTGCTCGTGCCGCGAGATCCCGCGCTCGGAGCTGCGGGTCGAGGCCGCGGCAGCCGTGCCCGCGGAGCGAGCCATCGACGGCCGCCGCGATACGAAGTGGACGACCCACGAAGGCCAGCACAAGGGTCACCAGTTCGACCTCGTCTTCGCCCGGCCACGGCGGCCCGTGAGGATCGAGATCGAAATGGCCTTTCCCTGGGGGGAGTTCGCGCGCAATCTCGAGGTGAACGGCTACCTGGAAGGCCGCAGCTTCCGACTCGAGCAGCGGCCCGACCCCGCCTACGATCTCGCCCTGGCTCGGCAGCTGGTAGCGGATCCCGCGCGCGCGCGGCTCCGCTACGACCTCGCTTCGGAGCCTGTCGAGCGCCTGCGGCTGTTCATCCAGCGTACGGAAGAAGCGACCATCGCCTGGAGCATCGCGGAGATCCACGTCTTCGAGGCCGAGGCCGCGGCGGCCAAGGCCGAATAGAATCGGCGAAGCGTGTCCTCGCCACTCGAGCTGTCCATCGTGATGCCGTGCCTCAACGAGGCGGAGACGCTCGCGAGCTGCATCCGCAAGGCCCAGGGCTCACTGGAGCGGCTGGGCGTGGCGGGCGAGGTGATCGTCGCCGACAACGGCAGCAGCGACACCTCGCAACAGCTCGCCCGCGAGCTGGGCGCGCGTGTCGTCGAGGTCGCCGAGAAGGGCTATGGGAGCGCCTTGCGGGCGGGCATCGAGGCCGCCCGCGGCCGTTATGTGATCATGGGGGACGCCGACGACAGCTACGACTTCGCGGCCCTCGACGGCTTTCTCGCGAAGTTGCGAGCGGGCAGCGAGCTGGTGATGGGGAACCGCTTCACGGGCGGAATTCGTCCGGGCGCGATGCCAGCGCTCCATCGCTATCTGGGCAATCCGCTCCTCACGGCGATCGGCCGGCTGCTCTTCCGCTCGCCCGCCGGCGACTTCCATTGCGGCCTGCGCGGTTTCAGCCGCGAGGCCTACGCCCGTTTGCAGCTCCAGACGACAGGCATGGAGTTCGCGAGCGAGATGGTCGTCGCGGCGACACTCAAGCGCCTGCGCATCGATGAGGTGCCGGTCGTCCTGCACAAGGACGGCCGCTCGCGCGCGCCGCACCTGCGCAGCTGGCGTGATGGCTGGCGCCACCTGCGCTTCATGCTGCTCTACAGCCCGGACTGGCTGTTCCTCTATCCCGGGCTGGCGCTGTTCGTGGCGGGGCTCGCCCTCGGCGCGCGTCTCACGACAGGCCCGCTGCTCGTGGGGCATGCCGTCCTCGACATCCATACGCTGCTCGTCTCCGGCTTCCTCGTGATCCTCGGTTACGAGATCGTGCTGTTCGCGATCTTCACAAAGCTGTTCGCGGTGCGCGAGGGCTTTTTGCCCGACGATCGCCTCGCCCGTGCGGCCGGAGCCGTGGGGCTCGAGCGGGGCGCCCTTGCCGGCCTGTTCGCCAGCGCCGCGGGTCTCGGGCTGCTGCTGTGGGCGGTGGCCGGCTGGTCGAGCGCCCGCTTTGGCGACCTCGACCCGCGTGTCAGCATGCGCCAGGTGATACCGGCCATCGTGGTGATGGTGCTGGGCCTGCAGACCGTCTTCTCGAGCTTCCTGTTCAGCCTGTTCACGCTGCGCAAGCGCTGAGCTAGGGAAGGGCCTCACGGATCTGCTCGAGCCGCTGCTCCAGGAAGCGGCGCTCGGGTTCAGTACGCACGAGCGCCAGCGCCCGTCGATAGGACGTGGCCGCTTCGCTCAGGCGGCCCAGCCGACGCAGCAGATCCGCGCGAGCCGCCGGTAGCAAGTGATAGTCCGGCAGCGCAGCGCGGGCCTCGAGCGCGTCCAGCAGCAGCAGGCCCCGTTCGGGACCGTCGACCATGGCGACCGCGACCGCCCGGTTCAGCTCGGCGACGGGCGAGGGCTGGACCCGGAGCAGCAGGCCATAGAGGGCCGCGATCTGTCGCCAATCCGTGTCCTGTGACCGCTCGGCACGCGCATGCAGCGCGGCGATCGCCGCTTGCAACGCGAACGGCCCGGCCGGGCCCGCGCGCAACGCCGCCTCCACGCGGGACACACCCTCGCCGATGCAGGCACGGTCCCAACGCGCACGGTCCTGTTCTTCGAGCAAGACCAGCCTGCCATCCGCGACACGGGTGTCGCGTCGCGAATCGTGGAGCAGCATCAGGGCCAGCAGGGCGTTCGCCTCGCGCCAAGCCGCGCTCTCCTCTCCCAGTGCGACGAGCAGGCGGCACAGGCGGATGGCTTCGGAAGACAGCTCCTTCCGCAGCAGCGTGTCGCCCGCCGTAGCCGAGTAGCCTTCGTTGAAGACCAGGTACACGACTGCCAGCGCCGACTCGAGCCGCTCGCCCAACAGTTCCGGGGGCGGCACCCGATACGGGATGCGCGCCTGGCGGATCTTGCCCTTGGCGCGAACCAGCCGCTGCGCCAGCGTCGCGACCGGCACCAGGAAGGCGCGCGCGATCTCGTCGGTCGTGAGGCCGCAGACGCTGCGCAGGGTGAGGGCGACCTGCGCCTCGGGGCCCAGCGCGGGATGGCAACAGGTGAAGATCAGGCGCAGCCGATCGTCCTCGATCTCGCGATCGTCCGCGAACTCGGCCGGCCACGCGAGGCGTTCGGGGCCCAACTCGTCGAGCTTTGAGGCGTGCAAGCGCGAGCGGCGCAGCCGGTCGAGGGCCCGGTTGCGGCCCACCGTGACCAGCCAGGCGCGGGGGCTCCGCGGCAGGCCGTCGCGGGGCCAGCTTTCCAGCGCAACGGCGAAGGCGTCCTGGAGGGCCTCCTCGGCGAGGTCGAAATCGCCGAGGAGGCGGATCAGCGTGGCGAGCACGCGGCCGCGTTCTTCGAGGTGGATCCTCTCGACCGCCGCCGCGGCTTCGGTCAATGCGTGGGAAAGATCGGCCTGACCTCGATCGAACCCACTCGGGCGCTGGGTACGCGGGCCGCGATCGCGAGGGCCTCGTCGAGGTCTTTGGCCTCGATCAGGTAGAAGCCGCCGAGCTGTTCCTTGGTCTCCGCGAACGGCCCGTCGGTGGTGAGCGTCTTGCCATCGCGTACCCGCACTGTCGTGGCGGCCGTCGTGGCTTCGAGGGCCTCACCGGCCTTGTAGTTGCCGCTCTTCGCGATGCTCTCGGTGAAGGACCCGTATTCGCCGAGCATGGCGTTGCGCTCCGCCTCGGAGAGCCCCTCCCAATGCTTCTCATTCGAGTAGATCATCAACAGGTATTGCATGCTCTAGATCCTCCATTCACCGGGCTTGTCGTCCAGTTCGCGAGATAGACGAGCGGCGCAGGCGGAAATCGACAGAAGCTATCCTGTTTCGGCGCCGCCCTCGTCGGGAAGAGCGACCGAGCGAAAGCGGAAGAAGAGCGCCAGGTCGTAGACGATCTTCAGGCCGCCGCTCAGGAAAAACGGGGCGCCGCTGGCGGCGATGCCCATCGTCGCACCGGACACGATGGGCGCCAGGGCCTGGGCCAGGGCACGAGCGCTGCCGGTGAGGCCGGCGGCCGCGGGTCGCTCCTCTGGAGCGACCAGGGCCATCGTGTAGGCCTGGCGCGTCGGCACGTCCATCTGGGACAGCATGTGCCGCGCCAGCAGGAGGGCCGCCGCCGCCGTGAAGCTCGGCATGAACGGCACCAGCAGCAGCAGGACGTTCGACGGCAGGTGGGTGAAGACCATCGTGTTCAGCAGCCCGAAGCGCTCGGCGATGCGGGTAGCCAGCAGGAACGACATGGCGGAGAGCAGGTTGGTCCCGAAGAAGAGCGCCCCCAGCGCCTCGGGCCCGACGCCGAAGCGAAGCTGGAACCAATAGGCGAGCAGGCTCTGGATGATGAAGCCGCCCGCCAGTGCATCGACGGCCTGAAGTCCAGCGAGTTGGAGCACGGCGCTCTGAGAACGATGCAGTCCCAGGGCTCCGACGCGCCTCGGCTCGGGAGCTTCGGCCGCGGTGGGCAAGGCCGCGAGACGAAGATAGACGGCCGTCAGCACGACGCCGCCGCCGGCGTATACCCACAGCATCCATCGATAGGCTGCCAGCTGGTCGGTTCCCCTGCCGAGCGCCCATCCGAGCGACAGTCCCGCCGCGAGCGCCCCAAGTGCCGCGGGTAGAAACCCGAACACGTTGTACCAGCCGAACAGCCGCGTGCGCGATCCCGGCCGGACGGCGCCCGGCAGCAGTGCTTGCTCCATGGCCGTGAATGGGCCCGCTTCCTGACCGTTGGGGCTGAGCGTTCCGAGCACGGCTCCCGCGAGCAGCAGCCATCGCGTTTGCGCGACAGCCAGAAGCGCCCCGCCGATCGCGATCAAGGGCGCGGTGAAGAGCATGACCCGAGCCGGGCCCAGACGCGCCGCCGCCGCCGCCAGCAGCATCGTGAGAAGCGCGTCTTCGACCATCGTGGCGGTGAACACCGCCCCGATCTCGACGGATGACAAACCACGCTTCGCCAGGTACAGCGCCAGGACGACGGAGAGCCAGCCGAAGCCGAAGGCTCGCACGGCCTTCGCAACGAAGAGCAGCCGCCCCTCGCGGGAGAGACCGAGAGCTTCGCCGCCCGCCCAGCTCACGCGCCCGGCAACCTCATGCGCCGGAGCAGATCCAGGAAGCGAGGCTCGCCGCGCAGGAAATCGAACTCGGCCATCGCGACCAGGCCCATCATCATGCTGTTGCGCTCCTCGCAGGCTCGCTGTCGCCGTCCTCGCCGACCTGGTAGATGGCTGCGATCGAGGGATGGCGCACGGCCGCGGCCGCCTGAGCCTCGCGCAGAAAGCGCTCACGGCGCTCGGCGCTCCCGACGAAATCCGGTGGCAGCAGCTTGAGGGCGACGGGGCGGCGCAGTTGCTCGTCCTCGGCCCTGTAGACGAGGCCCATGCCGCCCTCGCCGATCTTGGCGAGGATGCGGAAGTGCCCGAGCCGCTGCTTTTCCATGGAGCGTCGTCGATTCTACCGGATCGCACTCGCGCCACTCGCACCACGGCGGCGCAGGCCCGGGAAGAGGTATAGGCTCAGCGCCGTGAGCCGGCTGCTCGAGCGCCTGGCGCTGCATCGCCCCGAGCTGCGGGCGTGGGCGCTCTACGACTGGGCCAACTCGGTCTTCATGACGACGGTCCTGGCGTCGCTGTTCCCCATCTATTTCCGGAGCGTGGCCGCGGCCCAGCTGCCGCCCGCCACGGCGAGCGGGCGCTACGCGCTCGCCACGAGCCTGGCCGTGACGATCGTGGCCCTGCTCTCGCCGGTGTGCGGGGTTCTGGCCGACTACGCCGGCAAGAAGAAGGTCATGCTGGCGGGATTTCTCTGTCTGGGCGTGACCGCCACGGCCTGCATGGCGCTGATCACGCGCGGGCACTGGCTGCTGGCGTTCCTGCTCTACGTCCTGGCCAACGTGGGCGCGAGCGCCAGCATCGTCTTCTACAACTCGCTGCTGCCCCACGTCGCGGCGCCCGAGGAAATCGACCGCGTCTCGAGCGCAGGCTTCGCGTTGGGCTACGTCAGCGGCGGCCTGCTTCTGGCATTCAACCTGCTGATGATCCAGAAGCACGAGGTTTTCTCGATCCCCGACAAGCCCATGGCGATGCGCCTCTCGTTTCTGACGGCCGCTGTGTGGTGGGCGCTGTTCTCGATCCCGCTGTTCCGCCGCGTCCCCGAACCGCCCCGGATCGCGGCGACCGCGGAAGAGGCGGGTCGCGGGCCGATCGGCGTCGCTATCGGCCGGCTGCGGCAAACGCTGGCGGAGATCCGCCAGCACCGCGATGCCGGGCTCGTGCTACTGGCCTTCCTGCTCTACAACGACGGGGTGAACACCGTCTTCCGCATGGCGGCGATCTATGGGACCGAGATCGGCCTCGAGCAGACCTCGCTCATCGAGGCCATCCTGCTGGTCCAGTTCATCGGCATCCCGTTCGCGTTCCTGTTCGGCGCGCTCGCCGGGCAGATCGGAACGAAGCGCGCGATCTTCCTGGCGCTCGGCATGTACATGGGAATCGTAGTGCTGGGCGCGCGGATGCGGACCAACGGCGATCTGTTCCTGCTCGCGACGCTGGTGGGGATGGTCCAGGGCGGCGCGCAGGCGCTGGGCCGATCGCTCTTCGCCAGCATGGTGCCGCGCCACAAGTCGGCCGAGATGTTCGGCTTCTTCGGCGTGTTCGACAAGTTCGGGGGCGTGATGGGCGGAGCGCTGTTCGCCTTGATGATCACCCTCACCGGCTCGAGCCGGCCGGCGATCCTGGCGCTCGCGCTGTTCTTCGCGGCGGGCGGGGCGGTCCTGTCGCGGGTGGACGTGGAGCGTGGCCGTCGGGTCGCGCGCGAGGCTGAAGGGCAGGCCTGAGCTTGAGATCGGGTCTACAATTGCCCGCCAAAGCCATGGAACAGCTGACGACGAACGCAAGCCTTCTGGTCTGCGGGTTCCTGCTGGCCGCGGCTGCTGCCACTGCTCAGGTTCCGGGGACCTGGGCCATTCACGACGAGAAGCGCCCGCAGCCGCGGGCCGTGGAACCCGGAACGGCGAGCACGGCCGAGCAACCGGGCCGGCCACCCTCGGACGCTATCGTGCTGTTCGACGGCAAGGACCTCGCGCAGTGGCGCGCCCAGAAGACCGCTGCGGCCGCGCCGTGGAAGGTCGAGAATGGCTACTTCGAGGTGGTGCCGAAGAGCGGCGGCATCGAGACCGCCGCCAGCTTCGGCGACTGCCAGCTCCACGTCGAATGGGCGGCCCCCTCGCCCGCAGTGGGCAGCGGTCAGGACCGCGGCAACAGCGGCGTGTTCCTGATGGGCCAATACGAAGTCCAGGTGCTCGACTCGTATCAGAGCCAGACGTATCCCGACGGCCAAGCGGGCGCGCTCTATGGACAGTACCCGCCGCTGGTCAACGCCAGCCGCGCGCCCGGCCAGTGGCAGAGCTACGACATCCTGTTCCGAGCCCCGCGCTTCGGCGCCGACGGGACGCTCACGCGCCCCGCGCGGCTGACAGTGCTCCTGAACGGTGTCGTCGTGCAGAACGCCTCCGAGTTGACGGGACCCACGGCACACAAGGCACGGCCGCCTTACAAGGCGCACGCGGCCAAGCTGCCGCTCGGCCTCCAGGATCACGACCATCCGGTGCGCTACCGCAACATCTGGATCCGCGAGTTGGCGGAGTAGCGGCAGGCTGAGACCAGGTCGCTTTGGCCAAGACATTCGACGCGGTGATCGTTGGCGGCGGCCACAACGGCCTAGTCACGGCCGCATACCTCGCGGGCGGCGGCCTCGACGTCCTGGTGCTGGAGCGCCGGCCCTACGTGGGCGGCGCCTGCGTCACCGAGGAGCCGTGGCCCGGCTACAAGGTCTCGACCGCCGCCTACGTGCTGAGCCTGCTGCGCCGCGAGGTGGTGCGCGACCTCGACCTCAAGAAGCACGGCCTCGTCGTGTATCCGCAGGACCCGCCCTACTTTCAGCCGTATCCCGACGGACGCTCGCTGATGATCTGGAACGACTACGCGAAGACGCGAACCGAGATCGCGAAGTTCTCGCGCCGCGACGCCGAGGTCTACGAAGAATACGAGCGGACGCTCAACCGGCTGGCAGAGTTCGTCGAGCCGCTCCTGATGATGACGCCGCCGGATCCCGCTTCGCGGCGGCTGCGCGACCTGTTCGGCCTGCTGAAGCTCGGCCGCATGGCCCGCCGCCTGAAGCAGGACCTGTACGAGGAGGTCGCGATCCTCTCGATGAGCGCCAAGGATTTCCTCGACTCGTGGTTCGAGTCCGAGGAGCTGAAGGCGCTGCTCTGCGGCCAGGCCGTGATCGGCACCTTCGCCGGCCCGCGCACTCCCGGAACGGCCTACGTGCTGTTCCATCACGTGATGGGCGAGGTGGACGGGATGCGCGGCTGCTGGGGCGTCGTGCGCGGCGGCATGGGCCAGGTGTCCGAGTGCATCGCGACCGAGGCCCGCCGCCGGGGCGCGACGATCCGCTGCGACGCGTCTGTCGAGCGCATCCTGGTCGAGAACGGGAAGGCCGTGGGTGTCGTGATCCGCGGCGGCGAAGAGGTGCGCGCCCGCGCCGTGGTCTCGAACGCGGACCCGAACGTCACGTTCCTGAAGCTGCTCGATGCCAAACGGGAGCTGCCGGCCGCATTCACGCGCAAGGTCGAACGCTTCCGGGCCCAGGGCTCGTCCGTCAAGGTCAACTACGCGCTGGCCGAGTTGCCTGACTTCACGGCCCTGCGCGGCTCGGCCCCGGGCCCGCAGCACGCCGGCACCATCGACATCTGCCCGTCGCTCGACTACATGGAGCGCGCCTACGACGAAGCCAAGTACGGGAGCTGGTCGTCACAGCCGTTCCTGGAGGCCGTGATCCCGACGGTCTACGACGACTCGATCGCGCCGAAGGGCCGCCACATCATGTCGGTGTTCTGCCAGTTCGCACCGTACCACCTGAAGGAGGGGAACTGGGACACCGAGAAGGAGAAGTTCGGCGACCGAGTGACCGAGATCCTCACGCGCCACGCGCCGAACTTCGCCGCCTCGGTCCTGCACCGCCAGGTGATCAGCCCGCTGGATCTCGAGCGCGACTTCGCCCTGACCCACGGCAACATCTTCCAGGGCGACATGACGCTGGACCAGCTCTTCTTCATGCGCCCGATCCCGGGCTTCGCCGACTACCGCACCCCGCTGCGCGGGCTATACATGTGCGGCGCCTGCACCCACCCGGGCGGCGGCGTGATGGGCGCGGCCGGCCACAACGCGGCGAGGGAGATCCTGCGCGACTTCAAGGCCGGCTCCTTCCGCTGACCAGGGCCCAGCCCTACGAAGCCTCGCAACGGGCATCGTGCACGAGGACGAGCCAGGCGCGCTACACAGAACAGCCTCATCTAGACTAGTTCGCCTAGACTGGTTCGCCGGTCCGCCGCCGTGCCTCCACCCGAAGCCACGCAGCGAGAGACCGTTGCGAGGCAACCCCCCCGCTCGCGCCGGCGCTATACTGCATTCTGCGCGGCCTAATCGATCAAGCCGAACGCTTGACTACTTGGTCGGCGGACATGATAGAAGGATTTCAGTGTTCCCAAGGAGGTGAGACGTGAAGAGTTGCCTAATTGCGTTATTCGTGACGATGCTCGCCGTTGCTGGCCCGGCGTTCGGCGCTAACGAGGCGACGCCGGAGGAGGCGAAGGCCATGCTTGATCGCGCGGTCAAGCTCATTCACACGGATGGCCAGGAGAAGGCGCTGGCCGCTTTCAATGATCCCAAGGGATCCTTCAGGGATCGCGACCTGTACGTCTTCTGCTACGCAAAGGACAACAAGAAGATCACCGCCCACCCGACGGTATCGCTCGGGACGGACGTCACCAGCATAAAGAACAGCGCGGGCGAGAGCGTGGGGAAGCAGTGGGCGGAGGTTGCCGGAACGGAAGGTGGCTCGATCGAGTATCGCTGGACGAATCCGGTCAGCAAGAAGTTGCAGAACAAAGTCAGCTTCTTCAAGGAGGCCGGCAACCAAGTCTGTGGAGTCGGCGCGTACAAGTAGACGGCAGGGCCGCCGAATAATGGGTTGGGGCGGACGAGCGCGCGGTGGCCAGCTTGATTGCGCGCTCGCTGCTCGACCCGGTGTTGTGCAGACACAGAGTTCGGGACGGCGTCGCATAGGTGGGAGATGATCAAGATCCTCGTGAGCGCGTGCCTGCTGGGCGAGCGAGTTCGCTACCACGGTGGTGACGCCTCCTGCCCGAGCGACATCCTGGATCGCTGGAAGCTGGAGGGTCGGCTCGTTTTGGTCTGTCCCGAGGTGGCGGGAGGCTTGCCGGTTCCTCGCCCACCGGCCGAGATCGCGGGTGGCGACGGACATGCGGTGTTGAAGCAGGCAGCCAGGGTCGGAGACGGCACGGGGGTAGACGTCACCGAGGCTTTTCTCCAGGGCGCTCGCACAACCCTCGAGGCAGCAGTCGCGAGTGGAGCTCGGTTGGCCGTTTTCAAGGATGGCAGCCCCTCGTGCGCCACTACCTACATTCATGACGGGTCCTTTCGTGGCCAACGAGATCGAGGGCAGGGTGTTGCGACTGCGCTGCTGTCACAGGCCGGAATCCGCGTCTTCAACGAGCGTCAACTGGACGATGCGGCTGCCTACCTCCGGATTCTCGAGAGCGAGATCCGTGAATGAGCGAGCCGCACAACGCCCTGGATGAAGCTGCCAAAGCCCGCCCTGGTTAGGACGGAGGCGGGCTTCGAGAGCTGATCCCTGGTAAGAGCGGCGCAGGGGAAACCTCTAACGAGGGCGGAGGCAGGCATGCAGGTCCTGGCCGGCACGAAGCTCTACGATGTCTGCATCGTCGGCTCCGGCGCTGGCGGAGGCATGGCCGCCAAGGTGCTGGCCGACGCCGGCGCCGACATCGTCCTGCTCGAGGCCGGCCCGGATTGGGATGCCGCCCGCGATTCGGCCATGTTCAAGTGGCCGTGGGATTCGCCGCGGCGCGGCGCGGGCACGCCCCGCAAGCCGTTCAGCGATTTCACGGCGAGTATCGGCGGCTGGGAGGTCGAGGGCGAGCCGTACACCTCGGCGCCGGGCGACAGCTTCGCGTGGTGGCGCAGCCGGATGCTGGGCGGGCGGACCAACCACTACGGACGCGTCTCGCTGCGCTTCGGCCCGGACGACTTTCGGGCGCGCGAGCGCGACGGCCTGGGCGACAACTGGCCGATCGGTTACGGCGACCTGGCGCCCTACTACGACAAGGTCGACGAGTTGATCGGCATCTTCGGGAGCGCGGAAGGCCTGCCCAACGATCCCGACGGCAAGTTCCAGCCGGCGCCCAGGCCGCGCTGCGTCGACCTGCTGGTCAAACGAGGCTGCGAGCGTGTCGGCATCCCCTGCATTCCCGCGCGCATGTCGATCCTGACCAAGCCGCTCAACGGGCGCCCGGCGTGCCACTACTGCGGCCAGTGCGGGCGCGGCTGCTCGACGGACTCCAACTTCTCGTCGCCGCCGGTGCTGCTCAAGCCGGCCCTCCAGACCGGCCGCCTGAAGATCCTGACGGGCGCCATGGCACGCGAGGTCACGACCGACAACGAGGGCCGGGCGACGGGTGTGTCTTACGTGCGCACCGCCGACGGACGGGAGCAAAGTGTGCGGGCGAAGGTCGTGGTGCTGGCTGCTTCTGCCTGCGAGTCTGCCAGGCTGCTACTGAACTCTCGCTCCGTGCGTCATCCGAACGGCCTCGCGAACGCAAGCGGCGCGGTCGGCCGCTACCTGACCGATTCGACCGGCACCTACTTCACGGCCTACTTCCCGCAGTTGATGCACGGCATCCCGCACAACGACGACGGCGCCAACGGCATCCACATGTACATGCCGTGGTGGCTGGATAACAAGAAGCTGGACTTCCCCCGCGGCTACCACATCCAGTTCTATGGCGGCCGCCAGATGCCAGCCTACGGCGTGATGGCTGGGATCGAGCGCTGGAACGGCGGCGGCTACGGGCAGGGCCTGAAGCAGGACTACCGGATGTTCTACGGCTCCACGATCTCGTTCCAGGGCCTGGGCGAGATGATCCCCAATGACGACAGCTACTGCGAGATCGACCCCGGGGTCGTGGACAAGTGGGGTATCCCGGTGCTGCGCTTCCACTACAAGTGGGCGGACTACGAGTTGAAGCAGATTCGGCACGTGCAGCAGACCTGTCGCGACCTCGTCGACAAGATGGGAGGCACGCCGCTCGACCGCATGCCCGGGGAGGCGGAAGGCTACGGGATCACGAGGGGCGGCCAGATGATCCACGAGGTCGGGACGACGCGCATGGGCGCGAGCCCCAGGACCTCGGTCCTGAACGCCAACTGCCAGGCCCACGACGTGCCGAACCTGTTCGTCGTCGACGGCGGACCGTTCGTCAGCAACGCCGACAAGAACCCGACCTGGACGATCCTGGCTCTGGCGTGGCGCACGAGCGAGCACATCGCCGAGGAACGGAGGAAGGGAAATCTATGAGCGAGATCGGACGCCGTGGGCTGCTCAAGGCCATCGGGGCGGTGCCACTGGCGGCGCTCGTCCCGGTACCCAGCGCCGCCGCCGTCAAGGTGGCGGCCAAAGCGGTCGAGGGAGCGAAAGGCAAGGCCTTCGTGCCGCAGTTCTTCACCGGCCACGAATACGAGACGGTGCGGGTGCTGGTGGACCTCGTCATCCCTCGGGACGAACGCTCGGGCAGCGCGACCGACGCCGGCCTGCCTGAATTCATGGACTTCATGATGATCGACCCGCTCGAGTCGCCCGAAGGGAGAGAGAAGCGCCAGATCGCCATGCGCGGCGGGCTCGCGTGGCTCGACCACCAGTGTGCGGACCGCTTCAGCAAGAACTTCGTCGCCTGCGCCGAGGCCGAGCGAAAGGCACTGCTCGACGACATCGCCTGGCCCGAGAAGGCGCGTCCGGATGTGAAGCAAGGCGCCCATTTCTTCAGCGGCTTCCGCGACCTCACGGCCTCGGGCTTCTGGAGCAGCAAGTTGGGGACCGAGGACCTCCAGTACCAGGGCAATACCTTCGTCGCGGAATGGAAGGGCTGCCCGCCTGAGGTCCTGGCGCGGCTGGGACTCGAGGACGCCTGAACTGGCGCGGCTAGTTTCCGGCCTTTTCGGGCTTCGGTGTCTTGTCGAAGGCGCGCACGTAAGCGGCAAGGGCCGTGACCTGCTGGGCGCTGAGCTGGGCCTTGAAGGAGAGCATGGCCGTGCCCGGGACGCCGGCCGCGATCACCTTCGCGACTTGGGCGGGCTCGCTGCCATGCACCCAGTTGCCGTCGGCGAGGTTCAGCGCTTCGAGCGGCGAATTGCCCTCCGCCCCATGACACTGCTGGCACCTGGTCCGGTACAACGGTTTGGTGAGCGCATCAGGGCGCCGCAAGGGCGGCGGCGAACATGGCGACGATGCACAACAGTGTCACGTTCTTCGCCTTCATCGGGCAGGACCATAGCCGGGCGCCTGCGGGCCTGTCAGGCACAGCGGCTTCTGGATGAAGGCCAAGATATGATGGGCGCACTCAAGATCCGAAGAGGCGGAAGATGCCAATCGGCGTGAACGCCCGGCTCAGCGTCATGATGTTCCTCGAGTATCTCATCTGGGGATCGTGGCTGCCGCTGCTGGCTCTGTACCTGTCGCAGTTCCTGCACTTCTCCGGGACCGATATCGGCTGGATCTTCGCGACGCTCGCGATCTCTTCCGTGACGGGCGTCTTCGTCAGCGGCCAGCTCGCCGACCGCTATCTGTCCACGGAGCGCTTCCTCGCCGTCAGTCACCTGGTCGGGGGGATCGCGATGCTGACACTCGCGTTCCAGAAGAGTTTCTGGCCGTTCTTCGCCATCATGCTGGTGTACACGCTGGTCTACGTGCCGACGCTTTCGCTCACGAACGCGATCTGCTTTCACCACCTGAAGGACGCCCAGAAGCAGTTCGGGCGGGTGCGGCTGTGGGGCACGATCGGCTGGATCGCGGCGAGCTGGCCCTTCGTCTTCCTCTTGAAGGGCAAGAGCGGTCCGGAGCTCGAGTCGGGGCTGAGCGCCATCTTCACGGTGGCCGGGGCGGCCTCGATCATGCTCGCGGCCTTCTCGCTGCTGCTTCCCAAGACGCCGCCGGCGAGTGGAGTCCAGCACAAGAACGCCCCTCTCGAGGCCATCAAGCTGCTGGCGACCCCGAGCTTCGCGGTGCTCTTCGTCGTCACCTTCCTGGACGCCCTCGTTCATCAGTGTTACTTCCAATGGACGAGCCCGTTTCTCGCCCACATCGGCGTGCCGGAGAACTGGATCATGCCGGCCATGAGCATCGGCCAGATCTCGGAGATCGCGACGATGGCGGGCCTGGGCTATTTCCTGAAGCGGCTGGGCTGGCGCACCACGATGACCGTCGGGATCCTGGGTCACGCGCTGCGTTTCTTGATCTATTCGATCGGAACCCCCGTCTGGCTGGTCGTGGGCAGCAACCTGGTGCACGGCTTCTGCTACGCGTTTTTCTTTGCGTCGGTCTACATCTTCGTCGACGAGTACTTCCCGAAGGACGCGCGAGCCAGCGCCCAGGGGCTCTTCAACTTCCTGATCCTCGGCGCCGGACCGTTCGTGGGCAGCCTGCTCTGGGGCCGCCTGGGCGACGCCTACACGACCGCCGGAGGTGTCGATTTCGGCCGGCTGTTCCTGGTCCCGAGCGGGCTCGGGCTGGCGGCCGCGGTGGTGCTGTTCGTCGGCTTCCATCCCCCGAAGCGACCGCAGACAACGGAGCTGCCGGCATGAAGCGGGGCAGGCTCGGGGTCGGCTTCGTGGGGAGCGGCTTCATCGCGCGCTTCCACATGCAGTCCTGGATCGGGGTGCGCGACGCCGACGTGCGCGGTGTGTGGAGCCCGAATCTCGGCCACGCCGAGGAGGCTGCGGCCCTCGCCCGCTCGCTGCGTGTCGGAGATGCCAAGGCCTTCGGTTCGATTCAGGAGATGGTGGCGGCCCCGGAGATCGACTGCATCTGGCTGTGCGGCCCCAACCAGGCGCGTGTCGAGAATGTCGAGAGCATCGTGGAGGGTCTGCGCCGCGGCGGCAACCTCGTCGGCATCACCACCGAAAAGCCGCTGGCCCGCAACGTGGCTGAGGCGCGCCACATCGTCGAGCTCGTCGAAAAGGCCGGCCTGCTGCACGGCTATCTGGAAAACCAGCTGTTCTGCCCGGGCCTGGTCCGCGCTCGCGAGATCGCCTGGGCGCGCGGAGCGGCGGTTTCCGGGCGGCCCTACCTGGCCCGCGCCGCCGAGGAACACAGCGGACCGCACATGCCGTGGTTTTGGCGCGGCGACTTGCAAGGCGGCGGCGTGCTGAACGACATGATGTGCCATAGCCTGGAGGTCAGCCGGCACCTGCTGACCAAGCCCGGCGCGCCTCGGACCAGCATCCGCCCGATCCAGGTTTCGGCCCAGATCGCGTCGCTCAAGTGGTCGCGGCCCGAATACGCCGAGCTGCTGCGCTCCACGATGGGTGCGGAGGTCGACTATCTCAAACGCCCGTCCGAGGACTTCGCGCGCGCGACGGTCCGCTACGTGGACGAAGCGGGCCGGCCATTGATCGCCGAGGCCACCACCTCGTGGGGCTTCGTGGGGGCGGGACTGCGCCTCAGCATGGAACTGCTCGGGCCGGAGTACTCGATGTCGGTGAACACCCTGGACAGCGGCACCAAGCTCTTCTTCAGCCGCCGCGTCTCCGGCGCCGCCGGCGAAGACCTCGTCGAAAAGCAGAACGCCGAGCAGGGCCTGATGCCGCTGCTGGGCAGCGAGCCGGTCGAGTACGGCTACGAGGCCGAGAACCGCCACTTCGTCCGCTGCTTCCTGGACGGCGTTCAGCCCGAAGAGAACTGGCGCGCCGGACTCGAGGTGGTCGAGCTGCTGATGAGCGCCTACATGAGCGCCGAACAGGAGCGGAGCCTCGACTGGAAGCCGGAGGGCCTCGAGCGCTTCGTTCCGGCGGTGGCCCGCGGCGATTGGAGACCCTAGTGTCCACGAACCGCTCGCGCCGCGACTTCCTGAAGCAGGTCACAGCGGTCACGGTGATGGCGACGGCCGCGCGACCGCTCGGCGCCGAGGAAGCGGAAGGTTGCGGAGCCCGTGTTGAGACGGGCCGCCGCGTCGGTCTCGCGACGATCGGCATCGGAGGCCAGGGTACGGGCGACACGCGGGCCGCCCTCAAGGTCCCCGGCGTCGAGCTCGTGGCAGTGGCCGACGTGTACGACGGCCGTCTGGTTCGGGCCCGCGAGGTGTTCTGCGACAAGCTCGTGACGACGCGAGATTATCGCGAGATCCTGGCGCGCCCCGACGTCGACGCGGTGATCGTCGCGACGCCGGATCACTGGCACACGCGGCTGGCGATCGAGGCGATGGATGCCGGCAAGGACGTCTACGTCGAGAAACCGATGGTGCACGCGGTCGAAGAGGGCCAGCGGCTGATCGCCGCGCAGAAACGCACCGGCCGCATCTGCCAGGTGGGCAGCCAGCGGGTCAGCTCGCTCGTCTACCAGAAAGCGAAGGAGCTGCTGGCGGCGGGCGCCATCGGCGAACTGAACCTGGTCGAGGCCTGGTGGGTCCGCAACTCGGCGATCGGCGCGTGGCAGTACACGATCCCAGCGGATGCCTCACCCGCGACGGTGGACTGGGATCGCTTCCTGGGCAGTGCCCCGCGCCGGCCGTTCGAGCCGATGCGGCTGTTCCGCTGGCGCAACTACTCCGATTACGGCACCGGAGTCGCCGGCGACCTGTTCGTCCACCTCTTCTCCGGCCTGCACTTCGTCACCGGCGCGATCGGTCCCACGCGCGTGATGGCGACGGGCGGCCTGCGCCATTGGAAAGACGGCCGCGACGCCGCCGACGTGCTGCTCGGCCTGTTCGAGTACCCGAAGACGGCCCGGCATCCGGAGTTCACGCTCTCGCTGAAGGTGGACTTCGCTGACGGCGCGGGCGAGAGCGAGGGCTTCCGCTTCATCGGCAACGAGGGTGTGCTCAGCATCGGTTGGGACGGCGTGACGCTTTCGAAACAGGCGCCCGATGCCGAGCCCGGCTACACCATCAAGACCTTCCCGAAGGCCGCGCAGGACGCCTTCCTCAAGGACTACCGGGCCAAGTACCCCGAGTCGAAGCGTGAGCTACGCGCAGTGCGCGAGGAGCGCTTCGAGCCGCCCGACGGCTACAGCGACCTCGACCACCACCTGGCGAACTTCATCGAGTCGGTCCGCTCTCGGACGCCCCCGGTCGAGGACCCGGACTTCGGCTTCCGCGCCGCCGGCCCGGCCCTGCTGTGCAACCAGAGCCAGCAGGAGCGCCGCCCCATCGACTGGGACCCGGAAGCGATGCGCGTAGTGACGGCGCGTCGAAGTTGAGAGCGTCGTGGCGCTGGAACGGGCGTGCCACGCGGCCCGCTACTCGTCCGTCCTGCGCGGCGCCAGGCGCTCCAGCGCCGCGATGAAGCCCGCGCCGGCTGCCGGCGTCTCTTGGCTCGCGTTGCGCACCAGATCCCTTGGGCGCACCTTGCGGCCGTACAGCACGCGATTGGCGCGCTCGTCCTGCTTGAGCGACGCGCCCTCGAGGGAGATCCCCGCGAACAGCCCACGGCTGCGCGAGTAGCTGAGGATCTCGGCACGCAGTTGAGCGTCGGTTGCCGCCGCGGCGGCACGGCCGACGGGCCCCACCGCGATGCTGGCGTCGGCTCCCAGCGTGAACTTGTTGCGTAGCAGGTAATCGACCCCGTTCTGGTTCATGAACAGCAGCACGACGTCGGTCTCCTGGCCACCGATCTGCAGGCCGAAGCTGCCGCCTTTCAGCTCGAGCATGAGCGGCGGCCCCCACGACGCCTGGCTGCCGGCCCGGCACGCCACGGCGCCGTAGCCGAACCGGCCGCCGAAGCCGATCGCGGCCTTCTTCACGCCGGGGATCGCGGCCGCGCACTCGGCCTTTTCGAGCAGGTCCAGCGGGATCCCTTCCTGGATGCCCGCCAGCTCCTCGATCACCTCACGACACGCCTCGAGGCGCTTGCCTTCCTTGGTCTGGTCCGGACCCGTGGCCGCCGCAAGGGCGGCCAGCATCCAAACGAACGGCGCGGAAGCATGCATCGGGCGAGCTTAGCGCAGCCGGGGTCGATCCGGAAGGCTCACCCAAGAAGCTGGCGGATGAGCGACCACATTCCCGGATCCGGGCCAGCACCGTACGATCCTCTACGGCCAGCACGCCAACCGCAGGTCCGCTCGCGGACGCCCCCGCCCGAAGGCCCGGTCTTCGGCTTCCGCGCCGCTGGCCCGGCCATGCTGTGCAACCAGAGTCAGCAGGAGCGCCGCCCCATCAACTGGAAACCGGAAGCGATGCGCGGGGTGACGTCGCGTCGAAGCTGAGAGCCTCCGTGGGGCGTGCGGGCGGGTTTGGGGTGAGCGCCCCTTACGGGGCGCCTTCGGTCTTGGGCAGCGTCGCCACGTCGATCCCCGCGAACTCAACCTGCATGCTGTTGCCCTGGTACTCCATCTCGTCGTGGATGCCGATCGAGGAGGTGTAGTAGCCGCGGGCCGTCCACTCCTTGAGCGCAACGAAGAAGCGTTGCGCCTCGGTCTTGGGATCGCCCTCGGCCGCCGCGAGGCGCTTCAGGATGCTGAGGCATTGCTCGGGCGAGGCTTCGAGGAAGCTCTTGCCCGTGGCCTCGCGTGCGACGGCATCGACGGCGACGAGGCCTGCCCTCCAGCTTTCCTGCTCGCTCCGCAGGTCCGGGATCTGCGAATCGTATTCGGCGAGCCTGGCGTCGATGTACGCGACCACTCCGGCCGCACGCGCTCCGCCGGAATGGGCGTCGGCAGGAATGATGGTCTCGGTGAGCTGGTCGAGCAGCGCCATCTCGCCGGCGCCGAAGAAGCGTCCCGCAGGCAGCGCCTCGGCTCCGGCCTCCGGCAGCGCTACCCGCGGCAGCAGCGGCGCCGCGGCGGCGGCGGCGGTCAAGCGCAGCAGCTCCCGGCGCGTTAGGCTCACAGCTGCCCCTTTCGCAGCTGGTCCGCCAGGTAGTCGCAGGAGCGCCAGCACAGGGCCATGATCGTCCAGGTGGGATTGTGGCAGGACGCGCTCACGTGGCTGCTGCCGTCCACTACGAACAGGTTGCGGAGGTCGTGGGACTGCTGGTACTGGTTGAGGACCGAGGTCTTCGGATCGCTTCCCATGCGCGCCGTGCCCAGCTCGTGGATCGACCAGCCCTCGGTCTTCATCTCGCCGTCCCAGTCGACCACTTCGATGCCGGCTTCCTCGAAGATCTGCCTGGCGTTCGCGGCCATGTCGGCGCACATCTTCTTCTCGTTGTCGCCGAACTTGAACGAGAAGCGCAGCACTGGAATGCCCCATTTGTCGACCACCTCCGGATCGAGGTCCACGGCGTTCTCGTAGCGCGCCAGCACCTCTCCGAAGCCGCCCATCCCGATCGTGGCAGAGGCCATCTCGCGAATTGCCTTCTTGTACTCCCCGCCAAAGCCCGGCGCCTGGGTCGTGTCGGGGAACATGCTAGTGCCGCTGCCGCCTTCGAAACCGTAGCCGCGAACGAAATCGGGCTCCCGATCCTTCAGGTTGCGGAAGCGCGGAATGTAGAAGCCTCCGGGGCGGCCGTCGTCGAGCGTGCGGGGTCTGCCAACCAGCTCTTTCACGAAGCCGCCGACGCTCGGCCCCATCACGTGCTCGCAGAAGTTGTGACCGACGTGGCCGCTGGAATTGCCGACGCCGTCCGGGTAGCGAGAAGAGCGCGACAGCAAGAGCAGCCGCGCCGACTCGAGCGTCGACGCCGCCAGCACCACGACTCGCGCCCGGGCCTCGAAGCTACGGCCGCTCCCGGCGTCGACGAATGCGACGCCGCGGGCCTTGCCGCTGACCGGATCGATCGTGACCTCGCGGGCGATCGAGCCGCTGCGCAGCGTCAGCCGGCCGGTGTCGAGGGCCGGATAGATGAGGCCCGTCGGCGAGTCGAAGGCGGCGTGGATATCACACCCGCCGGCGCGGCGAGCGCAGGCCCCGCGGCCGAAGCAGCGGCTCCGGTACTTGTTGTGCTTGAGGCCGTCGGTGGTGACCCCGGCCCGGTACGGCGTCAGGACGCGCCCCGAGCGAGACAGCGACTGGCGCAGCCGGACCTCTGCAGTGTTCAGCCGCGTGGCGCGCTGGAAGCGGCTGTCGGGCAGCTGGGGCAGACCCTCAGCGTGGCCCGAGATGCCGAGGTAGAGGTCCACCTTGTCGTAGTAGGGCTCGATGTCGGCATACGAAATCGGCCAGTCTTCGCCGTAGCCGTCGTGGCTTTTCGCCTTGAAGTCGTAGTCCGAGAGGCGCAGCGCGAGCCGGCCCCAGATGTTCGTCTTGCCCCCCAGCGCGCGGGCGCGAACCCAGGCGTAGCTGGTTCCCGTGTAGGGATGCTCCTTCTCGTCCACCAGCATGTTCTTGCTGTAGTCCGAGCCGCCCCACCCCTGCACGTACGAATAGACGCTCTTCCAGGCCAGGCCCTTCGCATAGGGAGGCTTGCGGATGTTGTATTCGTTCTGGCTGAGGGCGTGGGAGCTGTAGGGCATCTGGCCGCGGCGCGGGTGATCGTAGGGCCACTCCATCGAGCGTAGCTCGCTCTCGATGTCGAGCTTCTTGCCGGCTTCGAGGAGCAGCACGTCGAGCCCTTGCGAGGTGAGAGCGTGAGCCGCCATCCCTCCGGCCGCTCCCGAGCCAACCACGACCGCGTCGTAGCGGCGCTTTAGGTCCACCTCCTTCGACGCCGGCGTCACAGCCCGCAGCAATGGCATGCTCTTGGCAGGACACTATGACGCGTCGACCCGCAGCGTCAACAGAAGGACCCAGGCAGCATTGCGGGATTGGTTCCTCGTCAACGGAGCGTGAAGGCCGCCTCGCTCGTGTCGCGAGAGTCGCCGCCGACGAACACCTTGAACTCGCCTGGCTCCGCCTCCCAGCGGCCGCGAGCCGTATAAAACGCCAGGTCGGCCTCTTTAAGCGTGAACACGACGTCGCGCGACTCGCCCGCTCGAAGCTCCACCCTTTCGAAGCCCTTCAGCTCCTTGACCGGGCGCGTCAAGCTTCCCACCAGGTCGCGCACGTAGATCTGCACGACCTCGGTGCCGGCGCGGCGACCCGCGTTCGCGACGCCAACTGTGACTTGCAGCGAACCGTTGCGGTCCATCGCAGTACCGCTCACGCGCAGCTTGCTGTACGCGAACGTCGTGTAGCTCAGGCCGAAACCGAACGGGTAGAGCGCCTCGTTCGGCGCGTCGGCGTAGTGCGACCAGAACACCTCCGAGCGCGGCCCGGGCCTTCCGGTGTTCTTGTGCGAGTACGAGAAGGGCAGTTGGCCGACGTGGCGAGGGAAGGACACCGGCAGCTTGCCCGACGGGTTGTAGGCGCCGAACAACACATCGGCGACGGCATGGCCCGCCTGCGAGCCTGGGAACCACGCCTCCACGATCGCCGGCACGTGCTCGTGGAGCCACGGGATCGCGAGCGGGCGGCCGTTCATCAGCACCACCACTACGTTCTTGTTGACTTCGAGAACGGCGCGCAGCAGCTCGTCCTGCAAGCCCTTGAGACCGATGTCGACCTGGCTGCGGCCTTCTCCAGACTGCATGGCGTCCTCGCCGAGCGCCATCACGACGAGCTCGCTCTCGCGCGCGGCATCCACCGCGGCGGCGAAGCCGGAACGATCCGAAGTGTTGAACGTGAGCTCGCCCGCGAAACTACGCCCCCCCACCCCGAGCTTCGCGCCCTCGGCAAACAGCACGCGCGTCGCCGGAGACACGGCGGCCTGGATGCCCTCGAGCAGCGAAACCGCCGAGTGCGCCTTTCCCTGACCGCGCCAGTTGCCGAGCGGCACGTCCTTGTCGGCGGCAAGAGGGCCGATTACGGCGATCGAACGCAGGCCCTTGTCGAGCGGCAGCAGGCCGGCGTCGTTCTTCAGCAGCACGATCGACTCGCGGGCTACCTCCCGCGCCGCTGTCAGGTGCTCCGGCCGGGAGAGTGTCTGCTTCTCGCGCTCCGCGTTCGAATGCCGGTAGGGATCGTCGAACAAGCCGAGCCGGAACTTGAGGCGCAGCACTCGCCGCGCCGAGTCGTCGAGCAGTTTCTGGCTGACGGCTCCGGAGCGCACGAGAGCGGCCAGATGCGCGACGTACGCGCGCGACTCCATGTCCATGTCGCTGCCGGCCAGGATCGCCTGCTGCGCGGCCTGCTTGAGATCGGCGCTGAAGCCGTGAGACACCATCTCGCCGATGGAGCCCCAGTCCGAGACGACCATGCCCTGAAAGCCCCACTCGCCCTTCAGGATCTCGCGCTGCAGGTGAGCGTCGCCCGTCGCCGGAATGCCGGCGATCTCGCTGAACGAGTTCATGACCGTGGCGACGCCGGCGTCCACCGCGGCCTTGAAGGGCGGCAGCACGACGTTGCGCAAGGTGTTCTCGGAGATGTCGACGGTGTTGTAGTCGCGGCCGCCTGCGGCAAAGCCGTAGCCGGCGAAGTGCTTTGCGCAGGCGGCCAGGGCGTCGGGTGACGCGAGGTCGCGACCTTGAAAACCTCGTACCCGAGCCACGGCGATCTGCGCGCCCAGATAGGGGTCTTCCCCGGCGCCTTCCATGATCCGGCCCCAGCGTGCGTCGCGACTCACGTCGACCATCGGCGCGAAGGTCCAATGCAGCCCCGCGGCCGCGGCTTCGGTCGCCGCGATCCGCGCCGAGCGCTCGATCGTGGTCAGGTTCCAGCTTGCGGACTCGCCGAGCGGGATCGGAAAGATCGTGCGATAGCCGTGGATCACGTCGTACCCGAAGAGCATCGGGATGTGCAGCCGGCTCCCCTCGACCGCGAGTTGCTGAGCCTTGCGTGTCGCATCGGCGCCGAGCACGTTCAGCATCGAGCCCACGAGGCCCTGCCGGATCTGCTTGTACATCTCCGCCGGCGCGCCCTCGTT
>JAQBHI010000150.1:0-24506 GCA_032127875.1 Acidobacteriota bacterium | reverse complement strand
GAGGTCGCGGCCTTCCTGAGCAAGCAAGGCCACCAGGTGCTGGATGTCGGCGCGTTCTCCACCGAGCCCAGCGATTACCCCGACTTCGCAGAGGCGGTGGCGCTGGCCGTGCGCGATGGGAAGGCCGAGCGCGCCGTGTTGCTGTGCGGCAGCGGAGTGGGCGCCTGCGTGGCCGCGAACAAGCTGCCAGGCATCCGGGCCGCCATCTGTCACGACGCCTACTCGGCGCATCAGGGCGTCGAGCACGACGACATGAACGTCCTGGTTCTCGGAGCCCGCATCGTCGGACCCGCCCTCGCCCAGGATCTCGTGCGTGCCTACGTCGCGGCGCGTTTCACGGGAGAGGAGCGTCACGTCCGACGATTGAACAAGGTAAATGCCATCGAGACGCGCTATCGATGAGTCGTCGGGCGCGCGTCGACGCCCTCTGGGGAGAAGATCCATGAGTACCCCGTCCTCGCGTTCCACCGCCGCTCAGAACCCGGTCGCTGCGCTCTCGCAGTATGGCCAGTCGGTGTGGTTCGACTTCATCCGGCGCAGCCTCATCGCCGGCGGGGAACTAAAGCGCATGGTCGAGGAAGACGGTCTGGGGGGCGTGACCTCGAACCCCGCCATTTTCGAAAAGGCCATCGACGGCAGCAACGACTACGCCCAGGCGATTCAGGACATCTCGGAAGAAGATCCCGGCATGCCGGCCAAGCAAGTCTACGAACGCCTGGCGGTGAAGGACATCCAGGACGCGGCCGACGTGCTGCGCCGCGTCTACGATCGGACCGGCAAACACGACGGATACGTGAGTCTCGAGGTTTCACCCGACCTCGCGAACGATACGAACGGCACGCTCGCCGAGGCCCGCCAGCTGTGGAAGACGGTGGCGCGGCCGAACATGATGATCAAGGTCCCGGCGACAACTGCCGGGCTGCCGGCGATCAAGGCGCTCATCAGCGAGGGCATCAACGTCAACGTGACGCTGCTCTTCGCCCAGGACGCCTACGCAGCCGTGGCCCACGCCTTCATCGAAGGTCTCGAAGCGCGCTCCGGCGCGGGCGGGGAGCTCTCTCACGTGGCGAGCGTCGCGAGTTTCTTCGTGAGCCGCATCGACAGCGCCGTGGACGCCCTGCTCGAGGAGAAACTGAAGTCGGCCGTGGGCGCGGACAAGACGCGGCTGCTGGGGCTACTGGGCAAGGTAGCCATCGCGAACGCCAAGCTTGCCTACCAGAGCCACAAGAGGATCTTCTCCGGCCCGCGCTGGCAGGCTCTCGCCAGGCACGGGGCGCAGGTTCAGCGCGTTCTCTGGGCGAGCACCGGCACCAAGAACCCGGCGTATCGCGACGTCGTCTACATCGAGGAGTTGATCGGCCCCGACACCGTGAACACGGTGCCGCCCGAAACGCTTGCGGCTTTCCGCGACCACGGCCGGCCGCGGGCGAGCCTCGAGCAGGACGTGACCGCGGCCATGGACACGCTCGACGCACTCGAAAAGGCTGGCATCTCGCTTCAGAAAGTGACGGACCAGTTGTTGGCCGACGGCCTGAAGAAGTTCGTTGAGCCGTTCAGCAAGCTGCTGAAGGCCGTCGAGCGGCGCTGCCGAGAGGCCAACAAAGCGCGCATCAACGCCCAGTCATATTCTCTCCCGCCCGCGCTCGCCGCGGACGTCGTGAAGAGACTGAAGGACTGGGATGCGGAGGGCGGCACGCGACGCTTGTGGGCCGGCGACGCCTCCCTGTGGACAGGCAGCGACGAGGCAAACTGGATCGGCTGGCTCGGCATCGTGGAGTCGCAGATCGCCGGGCTCACGCCGCTCCTGAGCCTGCGCGACGAGGCGAAGAAGGAGGGCTTCTCTCACGTCCTGCTGCTGGGGATGGGCGGATCCAGCCTCTGCCCGGAGGTCTGGAAGGAGACCTTCGGCCACATCCCGGGCTCCCCGGAGTTGTTCGTGCTCGACTCGACCGATCCCGCCCAGGTCCAGGCCTGCGAGGAGAAGCTGGACATCAAGAAGACGCTGTTCATCGTCTCGAGCAAGTCCGGCTCGACTCTGGAGCCCAACATCTTCAAGGCGCTCTTCTTCGACCGCGTGAAGCAGGCGCTGGGGGCAGACAAGGCCGGCAGCCGCTTCGTCGCCGTGACCGACCTGGCGTCGAGCCTCGAGAAGGAAGCGAGAAGCGACGGCTTCCGTCACATCTTCCCCGGCTTGCAGTCGATCGGCGGGCGCTACTCCGCCCTTTCGAACTTCGGGATGGTGCCCGCCGCGGCCATGGGCCTGGACATCGAGCGGCTGCTCGACGAGGCGGATCGCATGCTTAGTGCCTGCGCTCCCGGCGTCCCCGCGGCGGAGAACCCGGGCCTGGTCCTCGGCACGATCCTCGGTGTGCTCGCCACGAAGGGTATCGACAAGCTGACGCTCATCGCCTCTCCGGGAATCTACGACCTCGGGGCCTGGCTGGAACAACTGATCGCGGAGTCGACCGGCAAGGAGGGCAAGGGCATCATCCCCGTGGATCGCGAGAGCGTCGGCCCGCCCGCAGCCTACGGCGAGGACCGCGTCTTCGCCTATCTGCGCCTCGCGTCGGCGCCCGACGCCGCCCAGGACGCAGCCCTCAGCGCGCTCGAGAAGGCCGGCAAGCCCGTCGTCCGCATCGAAGTGGCCACGACCTACGCCCTGGCCGAGGAGTTCGTGCGATGGGAAGTGGCGACTGCGATCGCCGGAGCCGTGATGCGCATCAATCCGTTCAACCAGCCCGACGTGGAGGCCAGCAAGATCGCCACCAAGATGCTGACCTCCGAGTACGAGAAGACCGGGAAGCTGCCGTCGGAGGCGCCGTTCTTCGAGGGCGATGGGCTCAAGCTGTTCGCCGATCCCGTGAACACCGAGGCGCTCAAGAAGGCGGCCGGCGCGCCCTCGCTCGCGGCCTACCTGAAGAGCCACCTGGCGCGCATCGGCAGCGGGGATTACTTTGGACTGTTGGCGTATCTCCACATGAACGCAGCCAACGAAGAAACCCTCCAGGCGATGCGCCACCGGGTTCGCGACAAGAAGCGCGCCGCCACGTGCCTCGGCTTCGGGCCGCGCTTCCTGCACTCGACCGGCCAGGCCTACAAAGGCGGGCCGAACAGCGGAGTGTTCCTCCAACTGACCTGCGACGACGCGAAAGACGTGCCGGTCCCCGGCAAGAAGTACAGCTTCGGCACCGTCAAGTCGGCCCAGTCGCGCGGGGATTTCCAGGTGCTCGCCGAGCGTGGGCGGCGGGTGCTGCGCATCCACCTGGGCTCGGACGTGGCCGCCGGCCTCCGAACCCTGGACGCCGCAATGGAGAAGGCGCTCTCGTAAGGAGAAAGCAATGCAGCTTGGAATGATCGGTCTCGGGCGGATGGGCGCCGGGATGGTGCGACGGCTGCTGCGAGGCGGACACAAGTGTGTCGTCTACGACCGCTCGGCGCAGGCTGTGGAAGCGCTCGTCAAGGACGGCGCCAGCGGAGCCGGATCGCTGGCCGAGTTCGTGAAGAAGCTCGAGGCGCCCCGCACGGCCTGCCTGATGGTCCCGGCCGCCTTTGTGGATGCCTCCCTCGAGGAGCTGGCGCCGTTGCTCCAGAAGGGCGACACCATCATCGACGGCGGAAACTCCAATTATCAGGACGACATCGCGCGGGCAAGGCGCCTCGCTCCCAAGGGCATCCATTACGTCGACATGGGGACGAGCGGCGGGGTATGGGGCCTGGAGCGCGGATACTGCCTGATGATCGGGGGCGAGACCGAGGTGGTGAAGCGGCTCGACCCGGTCTTCGCCACGCTCGCGCCCGGCAAGGGCGACATCGGGCGGACTCCCGGGCGCGAGAAGGTGGGAGGCACCGCGGAGGACGGCTATCTTCACTGCGGCGGCAACGGAGCGGGCCATTTCGTCAAGATGATCCACAACGGGATCGAGTACGGCCTGATGGCGGCCTATGGCGAAGGGCTCAACATCCTCAAGAACGCCAACATCGGCAAGGCCAGCCACGAGGTGGATGCGGAGACGACGCCGCTGCGCAACCCCGAGCACTACCAGTACGATTTCAACCTCGCCGACATCACGGAGCTGTGGCGGCGGGGCAGCGTCGTCACCTCCTGGCTGCTCGACCTCACGGCGCAAGCGCTCATCACCGATCCGGGTCTCGAGAAGTTCGGGGGCAAGGTGTCGGATTCCGGCGAGGGGCGCTGGACCGTGCAGGCGGCCAACGACGTGGGCGTTCCAGCTCACGTCCTCACCGCCTCGCTCTTCGAGCGCTTCGCGTCCCGCGACCTCGACCTGTTCCAGAACAAGGTTCTCTCAGCCATGCGCTTTGGCTTCGGGGGCCACCTGGAGAAGAAATGAGTTCTGACCGCCAGCGCTCAGATGCACTGGTCTTTTTCGGGGCGTCCGGGGACCTCGCCTACAAGAAAATCTTCCCCGCCCTGCACTCGATGGCGCGCCGGGGCCGGCTGGACTTTCCCGTCGTCGGCGTGGCGAAGTCGGGCTGGGCGAAGGAGCAGCTCGTCGAGCGGGCCCGGGCCAGCGTGGCCGAGCACGGTGGAGGCCTCGACGCGAAGGCCTTCCCGGTCCTCGCCGAGAGGTTGCGTTACGTGGACGGCGACTACGGCGATCCGGCGACCTTCAGCAAGCTGCATGGCGCGCTGAAAGCGGAGGGGACGGTGCGCCCGGCCCACTACCTGGCCATCCCTCCGAGCATGTTCCCGACGGTCATCCAGAAGCTGGCCGAGGCCGGCTGCGCGAAAGACGCCCGCGTCATCGTCGAGAAGCCCTTCGGGCGTGACATGGCCTCGGCCCGTTCGCTGAACGCGACCTTGCATCAGGCTTTCCCAGAGCCGAGCATTTTCCGGATCGACCACTACCTCGGCAAGGAAGCGGTCCAGAACATCCTGTACTTCCGTTTTGCCAACGCCTTCCTGGAGCCCGTCTGGAACCGCCACTACGTCGCGAACGTCCAGATCACGATGGCCGAGAGCTTCGGCGTGAAGGGGCGCGGCAAGTTCTACGAAGAGACAGGCGTGATTCGCGACGTGATCCAGAACCACTTGCTGCAGGTCGTCAGCTACCTGGCCATGGAAGCGCCTTCGAGCACCTACGACGAAGCCATCCGCGACGAGCAGGCGAAGGTGCTGCGGACGGTCCGGGCGATGAACGTCGACAGGATGGTGCGCGGCCAGTTCCGGGGCTACCGCGACGAGCCGGGCGTGTCGAAGTCCTCCCACATGGCCACCTACGCGGCGCTTCAGCTGTACGTGGACTCCTGGCGCTGGGAGGGTGTGCCCTTCTACGTGCGCGCTGGCAAGAGCTTGAAGATGACTTGCACCGAGATCACCGTGGAGTTCCGGAACGCGCCACAGGTCGTGTTCGGCGAGCCGACGCCCTCCAAAGGCAACTACGTGCGCTTCCGCCTGAGCCCCCATGTCGCGATCGGCATTGGAGCCCGGGCCAAACGCCATGGCGAGGGGATGACGGGGCAGCCGGTGGAGCTATCCGTCGTGGAGCAGTCCCAGCAGGGCGAGGAGGGACGCCTCGGGGACTACGAGCGACTCCTGGGCGACGCCATGGCGGGCGACGCCACGCTCTTCGCACGGCAGGACGTGGTGGAAGCCGCGTGGGCCATCGTCGATCCAGTCATCCACGGACCGAGCCCCATGTATGAGTACGAGCAGGGCACGTGGGGGCCGCCCCAGGCCGACAAGCTCGTCGCTGAAGTGGGCGGCTGGAACTCACCGCAATGAAGGTGCTCGTCATCGACGTCGGCGGAACCAACGTAAAGGTCGGCATGACCGGGCGCAAGGAACCCATCAAGATCCCGTCGGGGCAGGAGTTGTCGGCAGCACGCATGGCCGCGGCGGTGAAAACGGCGACGGCGGGCTGGAAGTTCGACGCGGTTTCCATCGGCTATCCGGGCCCCGTGATCAACGGCAAGCCGGCCAAGGAGCCGAAGAACCTGGGAGCCGGCTGGATCGCCTTCGACTACGAGAAGGCCTTCGCCAAGCCGGTGCGGGTGGTCAACGACGCGGCGATGCAGGCCCTGGGCAGCTATCAGGGGGGACGGATGTTGTTCCTCGGGCTGGGGACCGGCCTGGGCTCTGCCATGGTGGTCGACGGTGTGCTGCAGCCGCTCGAAGTGGCGCACCTCCCGTATCGCAACAACCGCTGTTACGAGGAGTACGTGGGCCTGCGGGGCTACCAGCGGATGGGGCGCAAGAAGTGGCAACGCCACGTGGAAAAGGTCGTGGCGATTCTGCAGCATGGCCTGCAGGCGGACTATGTGATGTTGGGGGGCGGGCAGACCAAGAAGCTCAAGGGCCTCCCGTCCGGAGTACGCCTGTGCACCAACGCGCACGCGATGGAGGGTGGCATCCGGTTGTGGAGCCAGCCAGGGAACCGACCGCGCGGTCGTCGTCCCCACGGGGCAAGCTCGAAGCGCGGAGGCGAGCCGACCCCCCCGAGTTCTTGAAGCGTCCCGTCAGCCCTCGCGGATGCGATTGGCAGCGTAGGCGCTGACGAGCTGCTCCAGCAGCCCGATCTCGGCCCGCAACTCGGCGCCCCGTTCGGTGTCCGCCAACCGCCGCGGGCGGTCCCACTCCCGGACCAGGAGGCGGTGGGGATGATGTCGTGTTCCCTTCGCGCCCCGCCAACCACGCCTCAGGTCTCGCCGCGGCGGCGTGATAGTGTCGCGTCGCGGTGTCCCGATGAGCGCTACGCGGATCCTGATCCTGGGCGGGGGCTTCGGCGGCGTGTACGCCGCCATGGCCCTGGAACGCCAGTTCAAGAACGATCCCGAGGTGGAAATAGCACTGGCGACCAAGGAGAACTACCTGGTCTACCAGCCCATGCTGCCCGAGGTGATCTCGGGCAGCATCGGGATTCTGGATACCATCACTCCGATCCGCCGGCTGTGCCCGAGGACCAACCTGTTCACACGCGAGGTCGTGTCCATCGACATCCAGAAGCGCGTGGTCACCACCGCTTCGGGCCTGCGCCTGCGTTCCCACCTGCTCGAGTACGACCACCTGGTCCTCGCCCTGGGCAATGTCACGAGTTTCGCCGGCCAAGCCGGGCTGGCGGAGCACGCCCTGCCGTTCAAGTACCTCGGCGATGCCCTCACCCTGCGCAACCACCTGATCCACGTCCTCGAGGAGGCCGACATCGAAAAGGACTCCGAGGTGCGGCGCCGCCTGCTGAGCTTCGTGGTGGCAGGCGGGGGCTTCTCCGGCGTCGAGGTGGTCGCCGAGATCAACGACTTCGTGCGCGAGAGCGCCCGCAGCTTCCGGAACCTCGACACGTCCGAGATCCGGGTGGTGCTGCTCCATGCTGGAGGGCTGGTCCTGCCCGAGCTGCCCGAGAGCCTGGGCCGCTTTGCCCAGAAGGTGATGCAGCGGCGCGGCATCGAGCTCCGCCTCGAGACCAAACTCGCGGGCGCCACGGGGGAATACGCGCTTCTCGACAACGGCGACAAGATCCCCACCAAGACCCTGGTCAGCACCGTGCCCTCGGCGCCGAACCCGCTGCTGGCGTCGCTGCCGTGCCGGAAGCAACGGGGCCGCGTGGTCGTGAACGGCTACCTCGAAGTGCCGGACTACCCGGGCGTGTGGGCGCTGGGCGATTGCGCCTGGGTGCCAGAAGCGCTCTCCGGACAGCCATGCCCGCCGACCGCACAGCACGCGACCCGCCAAGCGGAGTGTCTCGCGCGGAACCTGGTGGCCGAGCGCAAAGGCCGACCCAAGAAAGCCTTCGCGTTCAAGGCCCTTGGCAAGCTGGCGGCCCTGGGCCACCACTCGGCAGTCGCCGAGATCATGGGCTTCCGGCTCTCGGGGGTGCTCGCCTGGTTCGCCTGGCGGTCGATCTATCTGATGAAGATGCCGGGCTTCGACCGCAAGCTGCGGGTGGCGTTCGACTGGACGCTGGACCTCGTGCTGCGGCCCGACATCGTGCAGGTGAAGACGGACCGCACTGCCGGAGTGGGGCGCGAGCACTTCGAGGGGAGAGAGACCATCTTCCGCCAGGGCGACGTCGGCGACCGCATCTACGTCATCGTGGACGGAACGGTGGAGGTGGTCCGGGAGAGCGAGGGCAAGACGTCCGTCCTGGCGCAGCTGGGCCCGGGCGAGTGCTTCGGCGAGATGGCCCTGGTCAACGACAGCCCGCGCAACGCTACGGCCCGCAGCGTCTCGGCAGTCAACGTGCTCACCCTCGACCACGGGGCCTTCAACGCGCTGTTCTCGCACCTGCCTCCGCTGCGCGGCCTGTTCCAGCGACTGATCGAGGAGCGCACGATGCCCAACGCGCCCGGCGCGGGAGGGGCCCGCTGAACGCCTTGCCCCCGCCCCGTTCGACGAGGGCCGGTGGAAGTGCGATTTAGTCCGCCCGCCGAGATGCGAGGTCTCGTCACGGCTGCTGGAGAGGTTTCGAAGTGACACGCGTGCTCGCCGCCGACGTGGGCGGCACGAAAACGCTGCTCGCGGTGTTGGAGCTGGAAGACGACGGCTTCGGGGTCGTCAGGCAGGAGCGCTACGAGAGCGCCAGGCACGCGGGGCTCCTGCCGATCCTGCAGGCGTTCGGCGCCCAACCCGACGAGGTCAGCTCGGCGTGCTTCGCGATCGCCGGGCCGGTCGCCGACGGCGTATCCGAAACGCCGAACCTGCCGTGGGTGATCCGCGCTTCCGAAATCGCCCACGCGCTCGGCCTGCCTCAGGTCGAGCTGATCAACGACTTCGCCGCGGTCGGCTGGGGCATCCCGCACCTGGGCAGCGCGGATCTCGCGACGCTGCAGCCGGGCAAGCAGGCCGCGCACGGCGCGATCGCCTACCTGGGTGCGGGCACCGGACTCGGTGAAGGCTTCATGTTCTGGGACGAAGCGGCTGGCGGATACCGCGTCTTCTCTTCGGAGGGTGGCCACGGCGACTTCGCCGCGCGCGACGCCGTGGAGCAGTCGATCTTCGCGTATCTCGCCCGCCGGCACGGCCGCGTCTCCTACGAACGCGTCCTCTCGGGAATGGGCCTCATCAATATCTACAAGGCGCTCGTCGAGGAACTCGGCCGAGCCGAGGCGCCGGGGGTGCGCGCCGAGATGGCCAGCGAGGACCCCGCCGCGGTGATCAGTCGCCATGGCCTGGAGGGCTCGGATCGCACCTGTGCCGAGGCGCTCGACCATTTCGTCGCGATCTACGGCGCCGAAGCGGGTAACCTGGCGCTGCGCGTGCTCGCGGTGGGCGGGCTGTACGTGACGGGAGGGATCGCTCCGCACATCATGGCGCGGCTGCGCGGCGGCTTCATGCGCGCCTTCGGCGACAAGGGGCGATTCGCAGGGCTGTGCGCGCAAATTCCCGTGCACGTCGTGCTCAACACGCAAGTGGGGCTCCTCGGCGCCGCGGCCTGCGCTGCGCGAGCTTCGCGTCAGGGCGGCTTCGGAGCGCCCTGACCGAGGCGGCCGCCCGCGAACCTCAGTCCTCCCTTGACCCTTTCGGGGCCATCAGATACTCTCCCTCATGATCAGGGGGAGCGGGGCGTATCCGGTCGCGATTCTCCTCGCCACACTGGCCCTAGTCGGCCCGGCGCAAGCCCAGGCGGGCCGCGCCCCCGAGGTTGGTTTTTCCAGCATTCCCTTCCAGTTCTTCCCCCCCGGGGCTCGCTCCCTGGCGATGGGAGCGACTTTCATCGGCGTCGCCGACGACGCGACGGCGGCGGCGTCGAACCCCTCCGGCCTGGTGATCCTGACCAAGCCGGAGGCGTCCTTTCACGGGCGCCTCACGCACTTCTCGAAGCTCGCTGGGGGTGGCTACAGCTCGCCGTCCGTATCCCAATGGAGCGCGTCCTACGCGAGCGTCGTCGTGCCCAGGAAGCCCTTCTCGTTTTCGGCCTACTACCAGGAGGTCTCCCGGATCGAGATCGAGCGAGGCTTCGACGGCAGCGTGAGCTTCCCTGCCGAGACGCAGCCTACGCCGTTTCGCAGCACCAGCCGCATCGACCTGCTGCTGTCCGACCTGGGTCTTTCAGGCGCGGTGCGCGTGGGCGAACGGCTCTCGTTGGGCATGACCGTAGCCCGCCGCCGGATGCGTCTTGGCTACCTGAACGAGAACACCATCAACCGCCTGTTCTCCGACCGCGCGTCGGCCGACGCCTCCGACCAGGATGTCGTCTTCAGCGCCGGCGCGCTGGTGAATCCGGCGGGCCGGCTCTCGGCCGGCATCGTGTACAAGCGTGGGGGCTCGTTCGCGATCCCGTATCTGGTGGATTTCGACGGGTCGATCGCGGGGCCCGTGTCGTGCCCGCGGGCCGCCGCCTGCGAGGCTGGCGCGATCCGCATCCCGGACACCTGGGGCGTGGGGGCCGGCTTCCGTCCGACGGATCGCTGGCTGTTCTCGGCGGATGCTTCGCTGATCCGATACTCCCAGTTGAGCGGCACGCTATTCCGGGGCATCCCCTTCGACATCTACCCGCCCGCCAGCAACGACCTGCCACCCAGCGAGTTCAAGGACGTGGTCCAACTGAATGCTGGGGCCGAGCGGATCTTCAGCGGTCGCACCACGGTCCTGGTGCGCGCCGGCGTCTACCGCCGTCCGAATTTCAACGACGCCAGCGGAGTTGGGTCAGGTGCGACCTTCGCGACGGGCGGCCTCGGGCTCGTTTTTGGCGACCGCGGGCAGCTCGATTTCGCCGCGAGCGTGTCGGGGAGCGGCAGCGAGGGCCTGGGGTCGCTGGTCATCCGGTTCTAGATAGGAGGCAGCAAGATGGGAGAAAAGCACAATAGCGCGTGGAGGATCAGCGCTTGCCTGGCGGGATTGACGCTCGCGGCACTGGTTCTCTCGCTTCCTTCCTGCGGCGGCAGTGCCGGGCCGGGCGCGCCCACGGGAGGAGCCCCTGCCACAACAGCTCCCCCCGCCACGACACCGCCCAGTACCACGCTCCCCGCCGGCGGCGGACCCACGCTCGATGCCCGCTTGAGCACGAGGGCGGGGAAGGAGCCGCTCGACGTCGCCTTCGATCTCAGCCGCAGCCGCGACGGCAGCGGGGGCACGAGCCTCAGCTACCTGGCAGACTTCGAGGGAGATGGGCTGGTGGTACAGCCGGGAGCCCGTTTCACCCACACCTACAAAACCGACGGCGTCACGGTGCGAGACACACAGCTGTGCGTCGAGGACGCAGCGCAGCGGCGCGCGTGCGGGATCGAGCGTGTCAAGAGCTACGTCGACGTCGACATCACGGTGAAGAAGAACACCGGGTGCCAGGGCACAGTCGACGCAACGGCCAAGCTCCTGCTGAACGGCTTGCAGGTCTCGGCCTCGAGCGCCGTGGACAAGGTGGAGTTCGAGGCCTTCAACGCCGCGGGCCGGTCGCTCGGGACCCGTGCGGGCCAGAAGCGGGATCCGAAACAGTGGATGAGCGGCACCTGGAACCTCAACGATACGACCAAGCTGCGGGTCAAGGCTACGGTGTTCTCCAACGGCGTCAGGGGCGACGACGTGCCCGAGGATACGCGGCCCGCGTGCTGACGGCGCTCGCGCGCTATACTGCGACGCCCGCGCCACCCTAGTTCGTGTCCAGACGGCGCGACACACGCCCATGTCCCAGTTCTGCGCGCACTGCGGTTCCAGTAACGACGACGACCTGACCGTCTGCTTCACGTGCGGCCGGCCGTTCCTGCTCACGGTGCGGCAGGGCGAGCTGATCGCCTCGCGCTACGAAATCCGCGAGCGCCTGGGCAAGGGCGGTATGGGCGCGGTGTACCGCGTCTTCGACCGCGTTCTCGAAGAAGACGTCGCGCTCAAGGTGTTGCGCGAGGACGCCACCGACAAGAGCGAGGCCGCGCGCCGCTTCAGGACGGAGATCAAGCTGGCGCGCAGGGTGATTCATCGCAACGTCTGCCGGATCTTCGAGTACGGCGAGGAGGCGGGGCGCCGCTTCATCTCGATGGAGTTGATCGAGGGCACCGACCTGAAGCGGGTGCTCTCGCAGGGCAGCCTCGCTCCCGACCGGGCCTACGCCATCGCGTACCAGATCGCCGAGGGCCTGGATGCCATCCACGGTGTCGGGATCGTGCACCGCGACCTCAAGACCTCCAACATCATGCTGGACGCCGCCGGCACCGTGCGACTGATGGATTTCGGCATCGCCAAGAATCTCGACGAGGGCGCGACCGGCGCCACTGCCACGGGTTCGGTCATGGGGACACCGGCTTACATGAGCCCGGAGCAGGCGCGCGGCGAGAAAGTGGACTTCCGCAGCGATATCTACGCGCTCGGGGTCGTGATCTTCGAGCTGTTCACGGGCCGCGTCCCCTTCGATGGCGACACGCCTGTGGCCGTGATCCTGAAGCACATTCACGACCCACCGCCCCTAGAAGGCAGCGCCGCCGCCGGCTTGCCCCCAGCACTCGTGCCAGTGCTGGTGCGCGCCCTCGCCAAGCCTCGCGAGCAGCGCCAGCCGAGCGCCGAGGCCCTGGCTCGAGAGCTCGATGCGGCGTCGGGCGGGATCGCCTCGTCCTCCGGACGCTCGGAGCGCGCCCTGGGGCGGACCGCCAAATGGCGCACTTCGGAGGCCGAGACTGTGGCGACACCTACCGAGGCCGCCCGGACGCCGCTCGAAACCGCCACTGAGCTGCAGATTCCCAGCGGCGTGACGAAGCCACAGCAGCAGCCCACGGTCCTGCTGTCGAGAGGCAGCCCGGCCCGCGGCCCAGCTACGCGACGCGTCCCGCCGATCCGGACCATCGCCCTGGCCCTGGCGGCCGGAGCGCTGGCGGCGGTTGCGCTCGTCTACTTCTGGAACCAGCGGTCTGCCGAACAGGCGACAGCGCCGAGCCCGCTGGTCGCGCCGTCCGCCACGCCCGTGCTCGGGAAGCAACTCGTCAGCCTGAACGCCTTGCCGTGGGCGCACGTCAAGCTCGTGGCCAAGCAGGGCGCCGTGGCCGGAAGCGACATGACCGAGCCCCTGGTCACGCCGTGCGTCGTCGAACTGGCGCCCGGCGCCTACACGGTCGAGCTGGAAAATGGCGGGCTCACCCCGCCCGCGACACGCGAGATCCGCGTCGTCGAGGGAGCCCGCAACGCGTTCGTGTTCAGCATGCCGTCCTTCGATCCGGCGCAGGCAGCCCGCTTTGCCATGGAACAGCGTCCATGATCGGCGGTCGTCGAGCCTGGCGCCTGTGGGCGCCTGTCGCGCTGCTGTCGCTCGCTGTTCCGGGCGGCCTCAGGGCGGAGGATCGCTGGTACGAGCTGTATCAGGACGCGCTCAAGTCGATCGGGTCTCGAAAGTGGAGCGAAGCGGAACGCAGGCTAAAAGCGGCCATGGCCTCGGGCCCGCCCTCTGGCCGGCAGGTTCGAAGCTACGGCACCCGCTTCCTCGACTACCTGCCCGAGTACCAGCTCGGCCGTGTCTACTTCGCGCAGCAGCGCTACGCGGACGCCCTGGAGCAGTTCGCCAAGGTACAGACGAGCGCTCTCGTGAACAAGGGTGACCCCGAATTCCAGCCGCTCACGGACATGGTCGAGTTGTGCCGCCTGCGAACGCCGGCGACGGCGGCCGACGGGCAGAAGGAGGCGGAGGCGCTGGTGCGCTTCGCCCGCGACCTGATGGGCCGCGGCAACCTCGAAGAGGCACGTCGCGCCCTCGACGAGGCGGCCGTCAAGGACCCCGGTGGCAAGGATGTGCGCTCCGCGCGCGACGACTTGGTGCGCGTCGAGACCGAGAAGCGCATGCGTGCCGAGCAGGAGGCCCGGGCCGCGAAGGAGGCCAGGCCGCCCGCGAACCTCGCGCCCTCGCCTCCGCCGACCCCGCCCCCAAGTAGGGTCGAGCGAGCCCCGACCCCGACCCCGGCGACGCCCGCGCCGGTCTCCTCAGTGCAGACTTCGCGGCGCGATCCGACGCGCGAACGCGCCGCCTTCACGAGCTTCTATGCGGGCGAATACGCAACCGCCGCGGACAGTTTCGAGAGGCTCGTAGTAGGCAGCCCGACCGCCGGGCGTGAACGGCTCCTGGTCTACGCGGCGTGCAGCCGGGCTGCGGCCGCGCTGCTCCGCGGGAAGGCCGGCGAGGCCGAACTGGAGCGCGCCAAAAGGCTGTTCGCGGAGGCGGGCAAGCTCGGTCCGCGCCTCGTCGCTCAGGACGCCTTCGTGTCGCCACGCATCGCGCGTGCCTTGGGCATGCTCGAACCCACCCCGGCCGGCAAGTAGGCAAGGCGCCAGCCAGTCGCGCCCGCGCTCGCCTCGGAGCCAGGCGCAGGAATCCTGACTTGCCTCATTCCGCCATCACGGCGCCGCCGTTGACGCTCAGGATCTCGCCGTAGAGGTACGAGGCGAGATCCGAGCTGAGAAAGGCGATCGGGCCGGCTATTTCTTCGGGCGTGCCGGCGCGGCCGAGTGGAATCGCCGAGAGCGCCTCGGCGCCGCCGGGGCCTTCGAGGGCCGGCCGCGTCATGTCGGTCACGACCCAGCCCGGCGCGACCCCGTTGACCCGGATATCGTGAGGCGCCAGCTCGGAGGCGAGCGACTTCGTGAACGACAAGAGCGCGCCCTTGGTCGCGGAGTAGGCCGAGTAGTGTGCCTCGCCACGCTGACCAGAGGTCGAGGCGATCAGGACCAACGTCCCGCGCCGCTTCGGGATCATCAGCCGCGCCGCATGGTGGCAGACGTTGTACGTGCCGCCGAGGTTGGTGCCCACGGTCTCGTCCCACTGCTGCGGCGTCATCGCCTCGATCGAGGCGCGCTTCCAGATCCCGTGGTTCACGACCACCGCGTCCAGGTCGCCGAGCCGGCCCGTCGCCTCCTCCACGAGACGCCGCGCCTGTTCCGAGTCCGAGACGTCGGCCCGCAGCGCGAATGCCTCGCCGCCCGCGCCCTGGATCGCAGCGACCACCTCCTCCGCCGCCTTCTCGTCGCGTGCGTAGTTCACGCACACGCGAGCGCCGAGCCGGGCGAACAGAAGGGCGGTGGCGCGGCCGATGCCGCGGCTCCCGCCCGTGATCAGCGCGTGCCGGCCCGCGAGGCTGATGAGCGTGGTCACTCGATGTAGAGCTCTTTCGTCAGGCGGGCCAGCGTTTCCGGAGGAAGCGATCGAGCCTCGAGTGCGCGACGCAGCGTGGCGGCGCGCGGGGTCTGGGCACGGTAACCGCAGCCGGGCAGGAGGTCGGGTCGCGGCTGCCGGAGCAGCAGCCTCGGGTAGTCTCGGCACGGCCCGGGGCGGGAAGCGTAGCTATCGCAACGGCGCGTTGCGGGATCGAAGTGGCTGCAGCGGAACACGAACAGCGCTCCGGCGCGATCCTCCTCCAGGAACTCCCAACCGTTGACGCGGCTCTGCCACCACAGGAAGAGTCGGCGCAGCCGCGGAAGGCCAGCGATCCACACGCCCACCTGCAGGGCCGGCGCCTCGCAGCAGCGGGCGCACAGCCGGCACTCCCCGGCGAGGCGATAGACGTGCTCGCCGCGCAGCCGGCCGAGCAGCCGGTGGAATCCAAGGTTCAGCTGAAAGTTCCAGAGCGCTACGCGCTTCACCAGCCGGATCCCGACGCCGTCGCGCACCGCACGATTCTAACGCCGCTGATAGAATCCACGGCCATGCCGTTCGTGACACTCGAGGGGATCGAAGGAAGCGGAAAGACCACCCAGCTGCGCCTGCTCCAGGAGAGCCATGGCTCCGCGATCGTGCTGAGCCAGGAGCCCGGCGGCACGCCGCTGGGCGAGGCGATCCGTCAGACGCTGCTCGACCGGCGTCATCAGGCGATGACCGCGACCACGGAGCTGCTGCTGTACTTCGCCGACCGGGCCCAGCACGTGGGCGAGAAGCTCCGGCCCGCGCTCGAGCGGGGTGAAACGGTGGTGTCGGATCGTTACGTGGACTCGACGCTGGCCTATCAGGGCTACGGCCGTGGCGTCCCGCTCGAGGTGATTCGCAGCCTGGCCAGGATCGCGACCAGCGGCCTGCAGCCAGAGCTGACAGTGCTTCTCGACCTGCCGGTGCGGCTGGGCCTCGACCGTGTCGGCCGGCGCGGGCGGCATGATCGCCTCGAAGCCGAGGTCCGCGAGTTTCATGAGCGCGTGTGCGGGGGCTATCACAGCCTCGCGCAGGCGGAGCCGGATCGTTGGCTGGTACTCGACGCCACCGCGGCCCCCGCGCAGATCCACCGCCGCATCGTCGAGGAGGGCGAGCGGCGCGGCCTGATGCCGAAGGTGCCCCTTGGCCTTCGCTGAGATCCTCGGTCACGAGCGGATCCGCAGCCTGCTGGCCCGCGCCCTCGAGGCCGACCGTCTCCCGCACGCGATGCTCTTCGCGGGGCCCCAGGGTGTGGGGAAGAAGGCCCTGGCGATCGCGCTCGGCCTCCGCCTCGTCTGCCAGCGTCCCGGCGTCGCGGCCTGTGGAGAGTGTGGCGCCTGCCGCCGCACCCGGCGCGCCCTCGAAGCCCTGTCGACGACCCGCCAGGAGGCCACCGAGGCCAACAAGAAGGAAGACGACGCGCTTCGCTTCAACTTCCGGCTGCATCCGGATCTCGCCATCGTCGAGCAACCCTGGAAGCGTCGTGAGGACGGCACGCTGCGCCCGCAGGGTCTGCTCATCGGTCAGTTGCGGGAGGTCGTGGCCGAAGTGCGCAGCGCACCGTTCGAGGCCAAGCGTCGGCTGTATGTTCTGGACGATGCCCACACTCTCAACGAAGCGGCGTCGAACACCCTGCTGAAGAGCCTGGAGGAGCCGCCGTCACACACGCACTTCGTGCTCGTCACGCACGCCCCCCAGGCGTTGTTGCGGACGATCCGCTCGCGCTGCCAGCAGTTCCGCTTCGGGCCGCTGAGCGCCGCGCTGATCGAGAAGCAACTGATCGAAACGGCCGGCGTCGAGCCCTCCTTGGCCCGGGTTCAGGCGGCGATGGCCGACGGCAGCCTGAAGAACGCCCTCGAGTTCCAGTCGGGGGAGTGGGAGCGCTGGCGCGAGACGATGCTCGGGCTGCTGGAGGCAGCGGCGGTGGAGCTGCCGGTGCTGCAGCGGCTGGAGGCGGCCGATAGCCTTCGCGACGCGGACGACGACCACAAGGCGCTGGCGCTTCGCGCGCTGCGCTCGCTGCTCCGCGACGTTGCCGCGGCCCGCCTGGGCGCCCACGCGGAACAGCTGCTGAACACGGACGTGGCGGACCAGCTGGGCCGGCTGGGCGCGAGCCGCCTGGGCGAGCGCGCCGTGGGAATTGCCGAGGCCGTGGCCGAGGCCCAAAAAGCCCTCAAGGGTCAGGCCAACGCCCACCTGACGCTCGACCTGCTGCTGGACGCTGTGGCCTACTGATGCGGCGACTTGCCGCTGGGCGCGCTCGCGTGCTAGAAAGCTAGACAAGGCATCCATGCGAAAACTCATCCGCCCGGATCTTTCGGAGATCAAACACCGGTCGAGTTCGCCCAACTTCCGGGTGCGCAAGCCCGTGCCGCCCGAGCAAACGAGCGCGGAGAGCTTCTACTACTCGAAGCAGATGGCCAACCGGACGCGCATGGTCATCCTGCTGAAGGATGGGGAAGAGCTGCGTGGCACCATCGAGTGGTACGACAAGACCGCGATCAAGGTGCACCGGGCCGACGCACCCAACATCCTGCTCCTCAAAGACAACATCAAGTACATGTGGAAAGAGAACGAGGACAAGGGGCAGGAGGAGGATTAGTCCTCAACCGTTCACGGGCAGCAGGAGCCCCCGCGTGCTCATCGCGCGGGCTCGCCCCAGAGTTGGCGAAGGGTCAGCTAGGTCCGATCTACCTGGGGGGCGAGCTGTCCGGCGAAGCCGCGCCGGCCTCAGACCCGTCCGGGCCCGCCGAGCACGCGGGAGGGTAGAAGAATCACGGCCTTCAGCAGTTGGAGGGCCCCCTCGACGGCAACGCCGACGAGACGCAGTGGCAACAGGAGCAGCCATACCAAGGGGTAAAGAAGCAGCGCGAGTATCGCCAACGGCCAACACAGGACGAGCAGGATCAGCCACAGCAGGAACTTGGTCACCACGACCTCCGGTCTCGGGATGGAATACGTCCGGTCAAGGCTCATGGTTCCCGGCGTGCTGTTCGATCTCCGCGGAATGTCCTCTCGACGCCGGAACGGGTTAGACTGTTTTCGCGGTCGCCGGAATTCATGCCCATGCCCTCGCCCTCCTCCCCAACCGAGTCGCCCGGCGCCCCGGCTCCTGCTGTGGAAGCGGCCGGCGTCTGCCGGCGCTACGGACGTCGCTGGGCGCTGGTGGACGTCGACCTCGCGGTGCCACGGGGCTCGTCGCTGCTGGTAGCCGGGCGCAACGGGTCCGGCAAGTCCACGTTATTTCGCGTTTTGTCGACCCTGCTGCGTCCGGATCGCGGCACGACCCGGCTCCTCGGCCGCGACCCTGCGCGGGACCTGCAGGCCGCCCGCCGTCGAGTCGCTCTTCTCTCGCACTACTCGAATCACTACGAAGCCCTGACCGCGCTCGAGAACCTCGCGGTCGCGGCACGCTTCCTCGAGCGGCCGTCCGACCGCGCGTCGTTGCTGCCCGCCCTCGCCGAGGTCGGCCTCGCCGACCGGGCGGACGATCCGGTGGTGACCTTTTCGGCCGGCATGCGCAAGCGGCTCACCCTGGCCCGCACCCTCCTTCAACGAGCCGAGGTCGTCTTTCTCGACGAGCCGTACGGGCAGCTCGACCCGCCCGGCTTCCGGCTCATCGACCGCGTGATCGGCGCCTTGCGCGCGCGCGGGGCCACGGTGCTGATCGCCACCCATCTGCTCGAGCGCGGGGCGGCGCTGTGCGAGCAGGGCCTCGTCCTGGAGGGAGGCCGCGTCGCCTGGTCTGGATCCGCTGCCCAGCTTCCGCACCTCCGCGGTCTCGAAGCGGGGAGCCTCACCGAGGGTGGTGCGTGAGAGAGTTCCTGGCCGCCCTGCGCAAGGAGGCGCTCTTGCAGTGGCGGACGCGGGCCCAGCTCGCCGCCATCTTCATGTTCGGGGCCTCGGCGCTGCTGCTCTTCAGTTTTGCCATAGGCCCCGACTCGGCCGCGCTTCGCCAGCACTCGGCCGGCTTCCTCTGGCTCGGGCTGCTGCTGGCTTCGACCCTCACCCTGGCCGAGAGCTTCCAGAACGAGATGGACGAGCGGGCGCTCGAGGCGCTCCTGCTGCTGCCGGTGCGACCCACGGCGCTCTTCTACGCCAAGGCCGTGAGCAACTGGGCGGAGCTCACGCTGCTGGGGGTGGGCCTCGTGCCGATCATGGTCGTGTTGTACGACGCCGGGACTGACCGTGTGGGCGGCCTCGTCGGCGTGATCCTGCTCGGAAGCGCGGGGCTTTCGGCGCCCGGCACCCTCTACGCCGCCATGACGTCACAGGCCCGTGCGCGACAGACCCTTCTGCCCTTGCTTCTCTTCCCTCTGGTGGTCCCGGTCCTGCTCGCCTCCGTGAGGGCCTCTTCGCTCCTGATCACCGGAGATCCCATGGGTCAGGTCCGATCGTGGGTGGTTCTACTCGCGTGCTTCAACGCGATACACTGGTCGGTCTGCGGCCTGCTGTTCGGCCGCGTCGTGGAGGACTGATGAACCGGCCTTCGGAGATTCCGAGCGGCGCGACGCGTCCCGCCGCCTTCGCCTTCGGCGCGCTGGGCCTCGTGCTGCTTTGTGTCGGCTCGTACTGGGGGCTCGTCGTGGCCCCCGCCGAGACTTACATGGGAGACGTACAGCGCATCATGTACGTGCACGTGCCGACCGCCTGGAACGCGATGCTGGCCCTCACTTTCGCCTTCGGCTGCGCCCTCGCCTTCCTGTTCCAGGGAGGCTGGAAGTGGGATTGCCGCCTGGAGGCGGCCATGGAGGTGGGGGTCGTCCTGTCGATGCTGCTGTGTGCCCAGGGGGCCCTTTGGGCCAAGCCAACCTGGGGTGTGTGGTGGGATTGGGACCCGCGCCTGACCACGACGGCGGTGCTCGTGTTCGCTTTCGGGGGCATCCTCGCCCTGCGCACCTTCGTCGACGACCCGGTGCGGCGTGGCACGTGGTCGGCGGTGGCGGCGATCGTCGCCTACATCGACGTGCCCATCGTCTACTTCTCGGTGAAATGGTGGAACTCGCTCCACCAGCAGCCGTCCACCCCGGCCACCGTCTCCTCGGCCTTCCACCTGCCGCTGCGCATCAATGCCTTCGGTATCCTCTTCCTGATGATCGCCTTCATCACGCTGCGGTCGAGCTTGGCCGCCCTGCGTCTTCGAGGCGAGCTGGCCCCGCCGCTCCCCGAGCCGGCGGTCACGACCGCGCTTGCGGGCACCAGAGGGTAGGATGAGTGGAATGGGCGTCATCGAAGGTGGCTGGGAGTTCGTGTGGGCCGCGTATGGAATTTCAGCGGCCGTGCTCCTGGGCTACGCCGCCTCGCTCGTCGCCAGGCTTCGCTCCGAACGAGCCCGCGTCCGACGCGAGGCGAGCAGAGGGCTGGAGGTGTCGCGATGAGTGCCCAGAATGCTCCCCCCGCTGGCCGCAACCGGTGGTTCGCGGTGCTGGCCCTGGCGGTGGCGGCGGGCGCCTTCCTGGTAATCACCGCGGGCGGCATCGGCAAGAACCTCGTTTACTACTGGGGGCCGACAGATCTGCGCGCCGCCGGCAACAAGGCGGTGGGGGCCACCATAAGGCTGGGAGGCCAGGTGGGCGCGGGCTCGGTGGTGTTCGGCCAGGGTGTGTCGAGCCTCGAGTTCGACGTGGTGGACGGGCAGTCTGCGGTTCACGTCAAAGCCTCGGGCATGCCTCCGCAGATGTTCCGCGACAAAGTCGGGGTCGTGGTCGAGGGGACGATGACCAAGGCGGGCTACTTCGAAGGGCGCAAGCTCATGGTCTCTCATGACAACGAGTACCGCGCGCCGGGCGACCGGAACGTCGACATCAAGGAGCTCATGCGTTCGACCCGGGGCCTCAAGGACGAGCCTTCCACCGCCGAAGGACGCCAGTGATCCCAGTCCTCGGGCGCAGCCTCGTACTCCTGGCCGTCCTCGTGTCGGTGGTCGGCGCGATGGTGGGCTTTGCCGCGGGCATCCGACCGTCCCCGGCGGGACGCCTCTGGACGCGCCGATTTGCTTATGCCTTCGCCGCCGCAATGTTGCTCGCGAACGCGGTCATGGTCTACGCCCTGCTGGCCCGCGACTTCTCGGTCAGCTACGTGGCGCAGGTCGGCTCGCGGCAGGTACCGGACTGGGTTGCGGTGGTGAGCCTCTGGTCGTCCCTCGAAGGCTCCATCCTCTTTTGGGGCGCCATCCTCGGGGTCTACGTTGCCGCCGCGACTCGCAGCCTGGGTGATCGCCATCCTGAGCACATGCCGTACGCGGTCGGGGTCTGGCTGGCGTGCGGAGCGTTCTTTTCCTTCCTTCTCGCGGGCCCCGCCCACCCGTTCGCCACGATGCTGCAGGTGCCGGCGGACGGCCCGGGTCCGAACCCTCTCCTACAGAACCACGTTCTGATGATCGTGCACCCGCCGTGCCTCTACCTGGGCTTCGTCGGGATGACGATCCCCTTCGGGCTCGCGTCGGCGGCGTTGCTCGCCGGGCAGCTCGGCCATGACTTCCTGCGTACACTGCGGAGCTGGCTGCTGGCGCCGTGGGTGTTTCTCACGATGGCGATCGTACTGGGCGGGTGGTGGGCCTACGAGGTGCTGGGCTGGGGCGGCTACTGGGCCTGGGACCCCGTCGAGAATGCTTCGTTTCTCCCGTGGCTCACCGCCACGGCGGCTCTGCACTCGGCGCTCCTGGTCGAGCGCAAGGGCGTGCTCAAGGGCTGGACCGTGACTCTCGTGCAGGCGAGCTTTCTGCTCACCATCCTCGGCACGTTCATGACACGCTCGGGCGTCTTCAACTCGGTGCACTCGTTCACCCAGAGCGCGATCGGGCCCACCCTGCTGGCTTTCCTGGCCACGGCACTACTCTTCTCGGTGGCGCTGCTGGCGACGCGCATCGACCGCCTTTCGCCCGACGGGCAGCTCGAGGGCGCGCGCAGCCGCGACGGCATGTTCCTGCTGAACAATCTGGTGCTGGTTCTCTTCACCTTCACCGTGCTCCTCGGAACCGTGTTTCCACTCGTCGTGGAGGCCCTCCGCGGCGTACAGATGAGCGTCGGAAGGCCCTACTTCGACCGCATGTCGGTGCCGCTCGGCGTCGCGTTGCTCCTGCTCATGGGAGTCGGGCCCGCGTTGCCGTGGGGAAGGGCTACCACCGCGCAGCTGAAGAACGCCCTGCTCCCGCCCCTGGCCGGAGCCGCGGTTTTCTCCGGGATCGGCCTGGCTCTCGGCGCGCGCAACGCCTGGACACTCACCACGCTCGCCTTCGGCGGCTATACCGCGCAGGTCACGCTGCGCGAACTGTGGCTGCCGCTGCGGCAGCGGCTGTATCACGGCGGGGAAAGCCTGGGAAAAGCGCTCGTCCTCACCCAGCGGCACGGGCGTCGGCGCATCGGCGGGTACGTGGTCCACGCCGGTTTCGTCCTGATCGTGATCGCGATCGCGGTGAGCAGCACGATGGGCGTCGACAAGGAAGTTCTCCTGCACGCTGGCGAGTCGACGGAGCTGGGCCCTTATCGGCTGACCTTCGTGCGGGCGGACCAGGTCGATGAGGCGCACCGCACCTCGCTCGTAGCACGCATCGAGATCAGCCGGGACGGCAGGGCGGTAGGCATGCTGTCGCCCCGCATGAATCACTACCACACGCAGCGCGAGCCCATCGGCACCCCCGCCGTTCGTACAGGCTTCGGTCACGACCTCTATCTCTCGATCATGAATGTCGATCCTGCCACGCAGACCCTCGGTCTGCATGCGCTCCTCAACCCTATGGTCGGCTGGATCTGGATCGCCACGGCAATCATGGCCTTCGGCGGCGTGCTTGCTCTCCTGCCCGCGCACCGCCGAGCGGAGCCGGCCCGCGCGCCTTCGCAAGCGCCGGCGGCCATGGCACTCCCGCAGTGAACCGGAGGGTCCTGATCGCGGGCACGGCCCTCGTCGTGCCCTTGGTGGCGATCCTCCTGGTCGGCCTCGGACGCGACCCGCACGTCGTTCGGTCCCCCCTCATCGGCCGAGCCGCGCCGTCGTTCTCCCTTCGCCCCCTGGGGGGAGGGCCGCCGATCTCGCTCGAGAGCCTGAAGGGACGGGCTGTCGCGTTGAACTTCTGGGCGACATGGTGTGTCCCGTGCGTCCAGGAGCACGAGGTGCTGGCAGGAGCAGCCCGCACCTGGGGCGCCAAGGCGCAGTTCCTGGGCGTCGTCTACGAGGACCAGGAGGACACGGCGCTGGACTACCTGCGCCGGAAGGGCAGCGCGTACCCGTCTCTATTCGACGAGGGGGGCAAGGCGGCCATCGCCTACGGAGTGTTCGGGGTGCCGGAGACCTTCTTCATCTCGCCCGAGGGGAGGATCGTGGAGAAGTTCGTCGGGCCGCTCACCCCCTCCGAGCTGAGCGCGAACCTGGGCAAGGCCCTCGAGGCGACGCCGTGAGACGGCTTGCGCTCGTCGGTTTGATCGCCGGCCTCGCGGCAGGGCTCGGCGCACAGGAACCCACGGAGGTCACGGCCCCCGACCCCCGGTCAGCCGTGGGCGCGCCAAGTGGCCGCGCGCTCTCCGGCTCGGCCCTCGACGCGGAGTCCGATCGGGTGGCCGGCCTTCTCCGCTGCCCCGTCTGCCAGGGCCTCTCCGTCGCCGACTCGCCGACGGGCATGGCTGTCAAGATGCGCCAGCAGGTGCACGAGATGGTGGGAGCCGGCTATGACGAGGAGCAGATCCTCTCGTACTTCGAGAGATCGTACGGCGAGTTCGTGCGCCTCGAGCCACCTCTTCGCGGGGTGAACTGGCTCGTGTGGGCAGGGCCGGTCGGCGGGCTGCTCCTGGGGGCGTTCGCGATCCGTCGCGCGCTGCGCTCCCGACCGGGCACCGTTGGAAGCGCCGGCGAGCCTCCGAGCGACGCGGGCGAGCCGCTCCCCGGCCCCGACTCCCTGCCCGCGGACGAATCGCTCGCTGCGTACGTGCTTAGCGTGCGTGAGCGGGCCTACGGCTGGCCGGGCGGGATCTCCCCGAGCCGGCCCGACACGCTCGCCCCTCCCCGGAAGGCCGAAGGGAGCGCGAGCTGATGGACGAGGTCGACTGGGCCCCCGCCCTGACGGCCCTGGCCGCGGGTCTCGTGGGCGGAGCGATCATCGCGTGGCGTGTGTATCGCTCCGGGCACGCCCCGGACTCCGTCGGCCGTCTGGGAGCGCGCGACCTGGAGGCCAGGAGTGAAGCGCTTCTCCGGCAACTGCGCGAGCTGAGCGACGCCGCGGCAAAGCGCACTCCCGAACAGCTGGCGCGCGAGCGCTACGCCCTCGAGCTGGAAGCGGCACGCGCCTTGCGCGGGCGGGCGCAGGCCCGGCCTGCGGAGAGCAGCGGCGCCTCCCCGGTCGTGTCCGCGGCGTCATCGGAAGACCGGCCGGCCTTGCACGGCTTCCTTTGGGGAACCGGGACCATGGCCTCGATGGGCCTGCTCTTGTTTCTGCTGAGCCGCTCGACCCATGAACGGCGCGAGGGCGGGACGGCGACG
>JAQBHI010000149.1:0-2568 GCA_032127875.1 Acidobacteriota bacterium | reverse complement strand
CGGTCCGGCCGCATCCCGTTTACCCTTGACCTGCCGGTTCGCTGATGTAAGCTGCGTAGTGAGGGCCGACAGCCGTCGGCTGCACGCGCCCCCACCCCGAACACCCGACGAGCCAGGCGGGTTCCGGTTCTCCCGTGCGATTCCGGACGCCGCGTCTCCGCCCAAGCCGAGCCGTGCGCCGGTCGCCGCACGATGTCCCCAGGGGCGCCGCCGGTCGTCGCACCAGGGCGCCACCGCTCGCAGTTCGGGAGTCCACCGCGGGCGCTTTCATCGAAAGGAGCCCTCATGAACAGCTTTGGCGACGATAGGGGCGACGGAAACGAAGATGACGACGACAGATTTGGCGGCGCTCGGTACGGCAGATCCACCAAGTACGACCAGTATCTTCGCGAACTCGAGGTGTGGCGCGCCCGCGCGATGCGCTCCGGCCAGAGCCTTCGCTGGGTCGCGGCGGGACTGCTGGCCATCGTGATACTCGCGACGGCGCTCTATCAGGTACAGCCCGAAGAGGTCGGCGTGGTCGTCCGGCTCGGCAAGTACGTCCGGACGACGGAGCCGGGACTGCGGGTGAAGATACCCCTCATCGAGCAGGTGTACAAGATCCCGGTTCAGCGGCAGCTCAAGGAGGAGTTCGGCTTTCGAACCACCGAGGCCGCCGTACGCAGCACCTTCAGCCGTGCGGAATTCAGCTCCGAGGCGATGATGCTGACTGGCGATCTGAACGTCGCCGTGGTCGAGTGGATCGTTCAGTACCGCGTGGCGGACCCGTATCTCTATCTGTTCAAGGTGCGTAACGTCACCGACACCTTCCGGGCCATGAACGAGGCGGTCATGAGGCAGGTGGTCGGCGATCGCACCGTGACGGAGGTGCTGACCGTCGGACGGCAGGCGATCGAGACGCGGGCGGAAGAGCTGCTGCGGGAGCTGAGCCAGCAGTACGAGATGGGCATCACGATCGAGCAGGTCGTCCTGCAGGATGTCAATCCGCCGGATCCCGTCAAGCCGTCGTGGGACGAGGTCAACCAGGCGCAGCAGCAGCGCGATCGCATGATCAACGAGGCGCGGGCCGAGTACAACAAGGTGATTCCGCGCGCGGCAGGCGAGGCGCAGCAGGCGGTGCTCGAAGCCGAGGGCTACGGCCTCAATCGCGTGAACCGCGCGCAGGGCGAGAGCGCGCGCTTCCAGTCAATCCATGAGGCCTACCGCCGCGCCCCTGACGTAACCCGCCGGCGCATGCACCTCGAGACGCTGGAGCGGGTGCTGCCACGGATGGGAAGCAAGCTGTTTCTCGATCCCGATGCGCGGGGCATCGTGCCGCTGCTGTCGCTCGACGGGCTGAAGGCCGCCGCCGCGCCGCCGAGCGCCGCCCCGCCGCCGGCACCGGCGACTGGAGGTGCCCAATGAACCTCAAGTACCTGGCGGCCGGAATCGCGCTGGCCCTTCTCGTCGTGGGCGCGGCTGCCTCGTTCACGATCGGCGAGGCCGAGCAGGTCGTCATCACGCAGTTCGGCAATCCGATTGGCGACCCGATCACCGATTCCGGCCTGCACTTCAAGCTGCCCTTCGTGCAGCAGGCCAATTACTTCGACAAGCGGTTCCTGGAGTGGGACGGCAGTCCCAACCAGGTGCCGACCAAGGACAAGCGCTTCATCTGGGTCGACACCTACGCGCGCTGGCGCATCGTGGATCCGCTGCGCTTCTTCCAGCGGCTGCGCGATGAGCGGGGCGCCCAGTCGCGGCTCGACGACATCCTGGACGGGGAGACGAGAAACGCCGTGGCCCGGTACGATCTCATCGAGCTGGTGCGCAACAGCAACCGCAATCCGGATGACATCCCCATCGAGGCGGAGGAGGAAGAGGTCATCCTGAATGTCATCGAGAAGGGGCGCGATCAGGTCTCGCGCGAGATCCTCGAGCGGGCTGCCGAGCGGACGGCGGATTTGGGCATCGAGCTGCTGGATCTGCGGATCAAGCGCATCAATTACGTCGAGGAGGTGCAGCGTGACGTCTTCGCGAGGATGATTGCCGAGCGGCAGCGGGTCGCGGAGCTCTACCGGTCCGAAGGGCAGGGCGAGGCGGCGCGCATCCAGGGCGAGCGCGAGCGGGAGCTGCAGCGGATTCAGTCCGAAGCGTTCGAGACGGCCGAGACACTGAGGGGGAAGGCGGACGCCGAGGCCACCGGCATCTACGCGGCGGCCTACGGCCGAGACCCCGACTTCTATTCCTTTACGCGGTCGCTCGAAACGTACGAGAAGGTGATTGATGCCGGCACGACGGTTATCCTGGGGACCGACAGCGAGTTCCTGAAATACCTCGAGCGAACACGCTGATATGGTCGCCGTGAGTTCGACGCCGGCTAAGCCCAACGCTCACTTGAGGCGCCCAGGCGGGCCGTAAAGGCCCGCCCTACATTTGAGTTGACGTAGGGCGCCCCTTTACGGGGCGCCCAGGCGGGCCGTAAAGGCCCGCCCTACGTTGTCAACCCAAGTGAGCTCAGGGATTAAACCGTCCACGCGCCGAAACGACGCGTGGGCTGGAGGAGTTTCATGTCCGCCATTGTGATCACGC
>JAQBHI010000148.1:0-4194 GCA_032127875.1 Acidobacteriota bacterium | reverse complement strand
CGGTCTTGCCGAGGTTGTGGGCCCAGGCGATCGTGACGGCCTCGTCCTGGGAAAAGCGATCTTCGGAACTGGGTGAGGTGAGCTTCACGAAGGGCTGGTCGGAGCCGTAGACCTCCTGAACGAACTGGAACATGGCGTTCTTGGCGGTGAGGGAGTGCAGCTCCGGCAAGACTTGTAGATGGCCCGCGCGGCCTGGACGTAGAGGAAGTCCTTGCGGATGCCCACGGCGCTGGGCGAACTGAGCCCGGCCTTGGCGCTGACCAGGTAGCGGATTCCCCACTGTGGCTTACCAGCAGCGCGCGGCCCGTGATCTCGTCGGCCACCACCACGCCGCCGTCGGGATGCATCACGTAGGAGCGCATGGCGGGGATCCTGGGAGTGGCGGCAAGCGCGGAGTTCGCGACACCGAAGCTTGCGAGGGCGACGAGCAAGAGATCGTTCAGGCTGAGAGGTTCTTTTTCACGACGGCCTCCTGCTTCACACCGCTCTCTAGAGCAGGGCGCGTGCCGGGTGCTGTGCCAGAGTCTAAGCTGCTGATAAATAGAGGCTTACGCCTTTCGACGGCTCCAGGCTCGGATTCCCGAGCAGGAGCTTTTCCCGCCCCCCTCCAGGCTCGGGCCGGAACCCTGCCCGAACACCTGGTGCGCCGGGCCCGCCCAACGAAAAGAGCCGCCTGCGCATCGGCGCAGGCGGCTTCGAACGGCTCCGGCAAAGGGTCGCCTAGACTTCGGCGCCTTCCTTGATGTGCTCCGCCTCGACCACGTAGTCGGCGGAGTATTCGCCGTCGAGACCCGAAAGGATCGGGTTCTCGACCACGTCCTCGGGGATACTCACACGCCGGTAGAACTCCATGCCGGTGCCCGCGGGGATCAGCCGGCCCATGATGACGTTCTCCTTGAGGCCGCGCAGGTAGTCGACCTTGCCGCTGATCGCCGCTTCCGTGAGCACGCGTGTCGTCTCCTGGAAGCTCGCGGCCGAGATGAACGAATCGGTGGAGAGCGAGGCCTTGGTGATGCCGAGCAGCAACGGGTGGCCGCTCGCGGGCTTCTTGCCGGCTTCGGACAACTTGTCGTTCTGGGCGATGAAACGGAAGCGGTCGACGACTTCGTCGATCAGGAACTCGGTGTCACCGACCTCCTCGATCTTGACCCAGCGCATCATCTGCCGCGTGATCACCTCGATGTGTTTGTCGTTGATGTTGACGCCCTGCAGGCGGTAGACCTCCTGGATCTCGTCGACCAGGTAGCGCTGCAGCTCCTTCTCGCCGCGGACGCGCAGGATATCGTGCGGGTCGATCGGGCCGTCCATGAGCGGTTCGCCGGCCTTGACCCGCTCGCCTTCCTGAACGTTGATGTGCGCGCCGCGCGGTAGCTGGTACTCGCGCTGGTCGCCGTCGTCGCCGGTCACGAAGAGCTTGCGATGCTGCTTCGCGACATCACCGTACTTCACGGAGCCATCGATCTCGGTGATGACGGCCGGCTCTTTCGGACGCCGGGCCTCGAACAGCTCGACGACGCGCGGCAGGCCGCCCGTGATGTCCTTGGTTTTTGCGGTCTCGCGCGGGATTTTGGCGAGCACGTCGCCAGGGGTCACCTCGCCGCCGTCCTCCACCATCAGGTGGGCTCCGGACGGCAGCAGGTACTTGCGAGAGACCTTGCCCTTGTCGTCCTTGATCTCGACGCGCGGCTGCTTTTTCTCGTCGGGCGACTCGAGGATGACGAGGGCCGACATGCCGGTGTTCTCGTCGACCTGCTCGTGGACGGTCTGGTCCGGGATCACGTCCTTGAAGCTGACCTGCCCGCCCTCTTCCGTTAGGATCGAGAACGAGTACGGGTCCCACTCCACGAGCAGCTGGCCTTGCTTCGCCTCCTGGCCGTCCTTCACCTTGAGCTTGGCCCCGTAGACCAGCGGATGACGTTCGCGCTCGCGGCCTTTCTGATCCTGAATCACCAGCGCACCCGAGCGGTTCATCACCACCAGGTCACCCTTCTTGTTCTTGACCGTGGTGACGTTCACGAGCTTCACGGCACCGGAATTTTTCGCGTCCAGGGTTGTCTGCTGGGTCGTGTGGCTCGCCGTGCCGCCGATGTGGAAGGTGCGCATCGTGAGCTGAGTGCCCGGCTCGCCGATGGACTGGGCGGCGATCACGCCCACGGCCAGGCCCATCTCCACCAGTTTGCCGGTGGCAAGGTCGCGGCCGTAGCACAGGGCGCACACGCCGCGATGCGACTCGCAGGTGAGCACCGAGCGGATTCGCACCCGCTCCAGGCCTGCGCCCTGGATCGCGTTGGCAGTTTCCTCGCTGATCTCGTCGTTGGCCTTCACGATGTTCTGGCCGCCGAACGGGTCCCTCACGTCGTCGAGGCTGACGCGGCCAACGATGCGGTCGCGCAGCGGTTCGATCACCTCCCCCGACTCGATGATCGGGCGGATATCGATGCCGTCGACCGTGCCACAGTCGTGCTCGCTGATGATCACGTCCTGGCTCACGTCGACCAGGCGCCGCGTCAGATAGCCGGAGTCGGCCGTCTTGAGGGCCGTGTCGGCGAGACCCTTGCGCGCGCCGTGAGTCGAGATGAAGTACTGCAGCACGGTGAGGCCTTCGCGGAAGTTCGAGGTGATCGGGTTCTCGATGATCTCGCCGGAGGGCCGGGCCATCAGACCGCGCATGCCAGCCAGCTGGCGGATCTGCTGCTTCGAACCGCGGGCGCCCGAGTCGGCCATGATGTAGATCGGGTTGAACTCGATGCCCTCCTGGTCCTGCTTCTCCATCTCCTTGAACATCGCGTCGGCCACCTTCTCGGTGACGCTGGACCAAATCGCGATGACCTTGTTGTAGCGCTCGCCGTTGGTGATGGCGCCGTCCTGATACTGGTTCTCGACGTCCAGGACTTCCTTGTGCGCGGCGGCGACCATACGCCCCTTGACCTCGGGCACGATCATGTCGTCGATGCCGATCGAGATCCCGGCGCGCGTCGCGTAGCGGAAGCCGAGGTCCTTGATCGCGTCGAGCATCTCGACGGTCTGCTCGATGCCGAAGCGCAGGTAGCCGTATTGCACCAGGCCCTGCAGGCCTTTCTTGCGGAGCAGACCGTTGACGAAGGGCATGCCGGCGGGCAGGTTGTCGTTCAGGATGACGCGACCGACGGTGGTGTTGATGACCTGGTTCTTGACCTGCTGCACTTCGGTGTGGGCCACGTCCTGGTCGTCAGAGACGGTCGTCAGGTCGATCAGCTCACCGGTGTACATGAGCCGAATCGGCGTGAGCGTCTCGACCTCGCCGTGCTCCAGGGCGATCAGCACGTCGTCGCCGCACGCGAAGGCACGGCCCTCGCCCTTGACCGGGCGTTCGGCGGTGCCCTTCTTCTCCTTGGTGAGGTAGTAGCAGCCCAGCACGATGTCCTGCGAGGGGATCGCGATTGGCTGGCCGTTGGCGGGGGACAGGATGTTGTTCGAGGAGAGCATCAGGACGCTCGCCTCGATCTGCGCCTCGGGGCTGAGCGGCACGTGAACGGCCATCTGGTCGCCGTCGAAGTCGGCGTTGAAGGCCGTGCAGACGAGCGGGTGGATCTTGATCGCCTTTCCCTCCACGAGCACCGGCTCGAAGGCCTGGATGCCCAGGCGGTGCAGCGTGGGAGCGCGGTTGAGCAGCACCGGGTGTTCGCGGATCACGTCCTCGAGGAAGTCCCACACCTCAGGCCGCTGCTGCTCCACCATCTCCTTGGCGGCCTTGATGGTGGTGACCAGGCCTTCCTTCTCGAGCTTGGAGTAGATGAACGGCTTGAACAGCTCGAGCGCCATCTTCTTCGGCAGGCCGCACTGATGCAGCTTCAGCTCGGGGCCGACCACGATCACCGAACGGCCGGAGTAGTCGACGCGCTTGCCGAGCAGGTTCTGCCGGAAGCGGCCCTGCTTGCCCTTGAGCGTGTCCGAGAGCGACTTGAGCGGACGCTTGTTGGCGCCGGTGATGATGCGGCCGCGCCGGCCGTTGTCGAACAGCGCGTCGACCGCCTCCTGCAGCATCCGCTTCTCGTTGCGGATGATGATGTCCGGGGCGTTCAGCTCCAGCAAGCGGCGCAGGCGATTGTTTCTGTTGATAACCCGGCGATACAGGTCGTTGAGATCGGACGTCGCGAAGCGGCCGCCGTCGAGCGGCACCAACGGGCGCAGATCGGGTGGCAACACCGGCAACAC
>JAQBHI010000147.1:0-20108 GCA_032127875.1 Acidobacteriota bacterium | reverse complement strand
AGGTCCGGGCCAGCAGCGCCGGCAGCACCAGGATGTAGAACAGCGTCGCCAGGATGCCGGGGATCTCGCGCACCAGCATGTTCTTGGGCAGCCCGAGACTCGTCCACTTGACCCAGACGTACTCTGACAGGTTCACGTTGTTGAGGGCCAGCAGCTTGTGCAGGTCCCAGTACTCGTAGGGACCGAAGAAGTTCCAGTTCGGCCCGCGCAGGAAGGTGCCCAGGATCACCAGCAGCACCCACTGGATCAGGAAGCCGAACATGAAGATCGTGATCTCGACCTCGCGTTCCTTGAAGCTGAAATAGCCGTTGCCCTTGGGATTCAGGTCGATGTAGGGGATCGCCATCAGGCCGACGATGATCAGGCTCGGAAACACCACGCCGGCGAGCCACGGATCGTAGTAGACGAGCATTTCCTGCAGGCCGAGAAAGTACCAGGGCGCCTTGCTGGGGTTCGGGGTGCGCGCCGGGTTCGCCGCTTCCTCGATCGGGGCGTGGAAGGCCATGCCCCAGGCCACCAGCACGATCATGCCGATGATCATGCACAGCAGCTCGGTGTAGACGAGGTCGGGCCAGACCCAGGTCTTCTCGTTCTCGCCGTTCGAGGCCTCGTTCGGCGCGTCGCCCCTGGCGATCCGCTCGTCGTTCGCATGCGCCTGCGACATGGCGAGCCACATGAAGAAGCCGACCAGGAACAGCATCGCCACGATCGGCACGTTGTCAGGCTTTCTGACGATCAGGGCGAAGTTCTTGTCGAACATCGAGACCGACAGGAACAGCACGGCCACGAGGGCGATGGCGCCCGCCACCTTCGGCTTCCAGACCACCTTGTACTTGAGCGAGGCGAAGAACAGCAGCGACGCCAGCGAAATGAAGATCGCGGGCGAGGTGACGAAGTTGATGGCGCCCTTCAGTGCCTCGATCATCAGCGCAGCTTTTCTAGACCGGCCCCGAGATGCCGCCGTCCTTGCGCACCCGCCAGAAATGGACGGCCATCAGGAGGCCCGCGATCAGTGGGATCCCGACGCAGTGCAGGACGTAGAAGCGCAGCAGCGCGCCCTCCCCGACGAAGCGCCCGCCCAGCAGCGCGAAGCGCGCGTCGGAGCCGGCGTGGACCATCTTGACGTCGCCCAAGGCGAGCAACTGGGCACCTGGCCCTTCGTGCCCGAGCAGCGGCGTCGCGCGCGCCATGTTCGAACCGACCGTGATGGCCCAGATCGCGAGCTGGTCCCAGGGCAGCAAGTAGCCCGTGAACGAGAGCAGCAGCGTGAGCACGAGCAGGATCACGCCCACGTTCCAGTTGAACTCGCGCGGCGGATTGTAGGAGACGGTCATGAAGACGCGGACAATGTGCAGCCACACCGTTATCACCATGGCGTGGGCGCCCCAGCGGTGGATCTCACGCATGATCCCGAGCGGGACCTGCTCCGCGAGGTCGATGATGTCCATGTACGCGTAGGCGACCGTGGGCCGGTAGTAGAACATCAGCAACAGGCCCGTGAAGGTCTCGACCAGGAACAGGAAGAAGGTCAGCCCGCCCATGCACCAGGTGAACTTGAGGCGCACGCCACTCTTGCGGATCTTGACGGGGTGCAGGTGCAGGAAGACGTTGGTCATCACCACCAGCACGCGGTTACGGCTGGTGCTCGGCATGCCGTGCCGGAAGATCGACTTCCAGATCTGGGTGTCGGTGATGTAGTCCCAGGTCCGGGTCAGGAACGGCTCGGGAGGCTTCGCCCCGTTGGTCGCCATTATTGAGCAAGGGGGCGCTGCGCCGCGCGCCCTTGGACCCCCGCGCTCGCGTCGGGAGTGAATCCCGCCGCTCGCGCCGTTTGTTGTTCAAGCAGGAGAGTGCTGCGCCGCCCCCCCTGGAACCCCCGCCGCTCGCGCAGCTCGTTGCTCGTGGCTCTTTTCATTTGCCTCTAGACCTTGAGGAACGCCTCCGGCTTGTCCCACTCGCCTTTTTCCTGCTGGAACTTCACGGACTTGTCGACGAGGATCTGCCCGTCGTCGGCTATCACGATGCGGGCCCGTTCCAGGGGCCGCGGCGCCGGGCCTTCAAAATTGATGCCGCTCGCGTAGAAGCCGCTGCCATGGCAGGGGCACTTGAACTTGCTCTCGGCTGCGAGCCAGTTGGGCGAGCAACCCAGGTGCGTGCAGACCGCGATCAGGGCGTAGAAGCCCTCGGGCTGGCGCACGATCCAGACGCTGAAGCCATCCTTCCAACGCGTGTCCACCTCGCCGACGTTGTACTCGCCGGGAAAGCCGGCCTTGAAGGCCTGGGGCGGCTCGAACAGCACGTTGGGGAACAGGAAGCGCGTCGTCGCCACCAGGCTCGAGGCGCAGGCTGCGGAGAACGCCGCCCAGCCGACGGGCAGGGACCAGATCATGAAACCGCGACGAGAAGCGCTCTCCGGTGTCGCGGCCTTGGCGGGAGCGGGCGCCGCTACGACCGGCGTCGGCGTTGCGGAGGGCGTCGCCGCCGCTGCTGGCTGCGCGCTTTCCTTTTCCTCGGCCATTTGAAAGCCCTCGCCCGGGTCGTAGAACGGAAATGTATCAGGACGGATTGCGCGCGTATTCTACCGTCGGTCGCGGGGCTGTCAAGACGCGCCCCCCACGGCTGGTACGAGGGTTCGCTTCACACACTGCTGGTCCGAGCCTCAGGGGCGAGCGGCCAGGGCCTCGCGGGCGGCTTCGCGGATCTTCAGGCTCGGGTCCTTGTCGCGCAGCGTCTCGAGCGTTGCGCGCAACGCCGGGTCGCTCTCGGGCGCCGCGGCGGGAATCGCCGAGAGCGTCGCGTCTTCGGCCTGCTCGGGTGTCACGCCCTCGGTCTTGGCGAGGGCGGTGCGATCCAGCATCTGCAACAGCACCGGCGTCGCGGCCGGATCGCCGCGTCGGCCCAGGGCGATGGCCGCGTTCCAGCGCACGTCGTCGGTCGCGTCCGAGAGCGCCGCCACGAGAGCGCTGTGCGCCGCCGCATCCGTGGCGAAGGCGCCGAGGGCGTGAACCGCGGCCTTGCGATAGCCGCGATCCTGGCTCTGCGCGAAGCGCACCAGATCGGGAACGGCGGCTGGGTCGCCGATCGTGCCCAGCGCCCAGATCGAGTAGATCACCGTCTCGGAGTCCGCCGCGTCGGGATCGAGCGCTTCCCGAAGCACCGGGACGGCCGCGCGGTCCCCGAGCCGGCCGAGCGCCAGGGCCAGATAGCGGCGCACGCGGGGATCGTCGTTCGCCGAGTCCTTGAAGAGGGCCACTGCCTCCGGCGCGAAGCGCGGGTCTTCGAGCAGCGCGTCTTTTTTGCCCTGGATCACCTTCGACAGCTCGAAGGCCGCCTGCCAGCGTCGATTGGCGCCGCCGGAGCGGACCTCGCCGAGATAGTCGCGCGCCGACTTGCCCTCGGAAGCGATCAGCCCGAAGACCACGAAGACGCTCACGCACACGGCCACGATCGCCATGGGAAAGATGAAGAACTGCAGCACCAGGAACGGTGTCGTCTGGCGTTCGGGCGCCTGTTCTTCCTCTCCGTCGGGAAGCGGAGCTGCCGGAGTCGCCAATTTCAGTGCGACCGGAGTCGGTCTCGGAGCCGGCGCAGCGTCAACTCCACGTCGATGATGAGCGCCTCGGTGGTGTTGTCGAGCTGGTCGAGGACGCGGTGGAACTGCACGTAGTCGGCCTGCTCGGGCTCGTCGGCCTCGGCCAGGTTCTCCAGGCGCGCCGCCCACTCCATCAGGCTCTGCAGGCTGGCCTCGCCGTGCGAGTCCATGTGCGAAGTTTCGGTGCGGCCCATGTCGAGGCCGCGCATGAAGGCGCCGATCTCGCGCCGGCGGTGCTTGGCCCGCTCGATCACGGTTTGGAAGGTACGACGCGCCGTGGCCGAGCGATTCGGCAGCAGCGGCTCGATGGAGCCCGAGTCGAAGCGCTGCGACATCGCGTTCGCGTGCTTCTGGACCTCGGGCCTGAGCGCGGCGTCCCCGCCGCGCTTGGCGATCACTTCTTCGACCCCGGGCTCGAGGCCTGCGTGCTCGGCCGCGGCGCAACCTCGAAAGAAGTACTGCAGCTCGTCGGCGTCCTTGGGGCCGCCCGGGACCAGCAGGTCGCCGGGCACGAAGAGCTGGCCGTCGGGGCCGCGGCGCTGCGACAGCGCGCTCTTGCGCGCGGAGCGCTTGGGCGCCTTCGCGGGCTTGGCGGCCTTTGCCGGCGCGGCGGCCGGCAGCAGCGTCACGGGCTTGCCGCTCTCCTTGGCCTTGCCCGGAGCCGGCTTCAGCGTCGGCGTCGGCTTGGGCGGCGCGGGGATGGGCTTCTTGGCGGCCTTGGCGGGGTTCTTGGCGGGCTTCGCTGCTTTCTTCTTCTGGGTCGCTTTCTTTTGGGTCACTTTTGCTCTTGCCTTGGTCTTTTTCTTGTTCCTGGTTGCGCTGGCCATGCTGTAAGAGCCTCCTCCCTCTCGCTAGGGTAGGAACTTGTCAGTGTGCTTGAGCTTCGCCGGGAGATAACTGTCCATCACGTAGTTGAGGTCGTGCTTCGCGAAGGCCTGCTGCTCCGCGCGCACGCCCATCTTCAGGAGTTGCTCGAGAGACTTCGCCCACTGCGGATAGTGTTGGAAGAAAGGATCGTTCTTGAGCGCGTCCTTGGCCCGCTTCACGTCGACATCCTTGAGCGGGTGGGTCGGCAGCTTGTAGTCCACGATGTCCTGCGGCGTCACGCCCAGGAACTTCGCCTGCGGTACGCAGAAGAATTCGTTCAGGTGCGCGTTGTTGCCAGAGCCCACCTTGAGTGTGCGATAGATGTTGCCGATCCCATACGGGTCGCAATCGACGAAGACGTAGACCGGGATCTTCTTCTCGTCGGAGAGCCGGCGAATGAAGCGACGCACCGCGCGCGTCGGAACGCCGGCCATCGACACCAGGATGCAGTCGGCCTTTTCCCAGAAACGGTGGTAGTTGAGCCGCTCGAAGATACCGCCGGTCTCGATCGCGAGGACGAACTTCGCCTTGGTCTTGAAGCCGAGGTGCTCGACCGAAGACGGGATGCCGTAGGCGCCCGAGCCGAAAGTGGTGCAGTCGATCTCGCGCACCCGGTTCGTGCCGCGATCGCGGTCGAGGACGCTCAGCTCGCCGGCGACGAGCCCGCCGTGGTCGTCGGGACGAAAGCCGAGTTGCTCCTTGTTGAGGCCGTAGAAGGCCTCGATGTCGTCCATGATCGTGTCCGACTCGGCCTGCTCGTCGCAGCGCGCCTCGTCCCAGTTCTTCGTCTGGTAATAGGCGTCGCGCTTGGTGGCGAAGTCGTCGCTCTCGATCAGGTTCTTCGAGAGCGAGAGCATGCGCAGGGTCTGAGCGAAGGTCTTCACGGTCGAGACGCTGAGGGTGCGCTCCTTGTTGCGCCCCCTCATCTCGAAATAGCCCTTCTTCGCCGTGTAGCGGACGTTCGAGAGGTTGCGTAGCGGGAACTTCATCGCGGGCTTCCTGCCCGTGACGATCTTGCCGTGCATGTCGGCGGCAGTCGCGATGATCTTTCCCACGACGGGGCTCTGGCCGGCCTTGGCTTTGGGCAACCTTCTCTTAAGACTCCGGAGGGTGAGTGCTTGCCTTCGGGGCAAGTGGCGGCCCCGAGGAAAGTAGAGTCTAGCATAGCCACCGCCGTGGCCGCAGGCGCCAAACCGGCCACCGACGGCCCCGCTCACCGAACGACGAATCGTTCGGGCGACAGTGGCCCTTTTCTTCCGGGTTGTAGCAGTCGCAGAGCCGCGAGGGGAATCGTGCCCCGGCAGGCGGTCGAGCCGTTGCGCTGCGTCCTCTTACCGAAAGCCGCGGCTGCCTGGGCGAGGCGGGGAATCGGCCCCGCCAGGACGACAAGGAGACGGATCCATGGCGACCCCACGGGCTCTGGCAGGGCCGCGGGTGGAGCGGAGCTGGCGGCGAGGACGCCATCCTCTGCCGCGTGCGGGTGTAGCAGGGGAAAAGAGCACACCGAGCCCCGGTGCCGAGGATCGTCAACGCGATCCTGTCCGCTGTCTACGGCCCGGCGGCTCCCCAAACATCGAGCGCGTCGCTGGCGGAACTGCCGGGCAACCTGAAAACCGGGGATTCCGAGGCAGGCGTACGCTGACCTATCCTGGTCTGTCTCGGGCATGAGTAGCGGCCACCCCCTGTCGCTTCAGGACCCAGGCGTAGATCCCGACGTTGATGCCGAGGGCCAGGCAGCCTGCCCCGATCTGAACCAGCCGAGTGAGATCGACCGGATACACGACGGGGATCACGTACTGCTCGACGAAGCCGCCCGAGTAGCCTCGTATCCCCGCCTTGGAGCGCAGCTTGTTCTCGAGCGACGTCAGCGGGCAGATCCAGCCCAACAACTCGACGGCGATTCCCCAGATGGCGCAGGGGACGTGCAGCCAGAGAACGCGACGCCAGCGCACCGCGAGAAGGGCGCCGAAGAGCACGAAGAGGATGAAGCCGAGGTGGAACAGCAGTACGGCGTCGACGAGAAGGCGATGGAGTAAGCCAGTCCGGGACTCAGCCAGCGGCGATGCCCCGAAGAGCGCGGCAGCAAGCGCCACGGCCCCGAACTGCATGTGCCTACTCTAGGCGAAATCGGATCGACTCGGTTTCCAAGGACCCGTGACAGCGGCTCGCGGCCATGAGGCGCGGGCGAGGACGCCCCGGAAGGGGGGCGTCGCATCTGCCGGCTGCTTCTAACTCGCCCGGAGGTAGCTCGCGGCTCCGTCGGCGGCCTGCTTGCCGCGCCGGATGATCGCCTCTCTGCGATCGCCGATCGTGCGCGCCAGCCTGCGGCGCGTCTCGCGACCGGATACTGGGGCCGCCAGGAGCCCGATGGCGGCGCCCACCGCGCTGCCCGCCAGTGCGATGCCGAGGTACTTCAGGTTGCTGCGGGACATGACTCTCAACCTCCCTTAGCTTTTGGTCCGACGTCCGACACTCACCTAGCAACAGCGATGCCAGCCGCCCTCACTTAAGGAGATACGAGGAGACACGAGGGAATCCGGCGTTTGTTCGCAGTTCGTCCGCCAGCGCTCGAGCGCGGCCAGTGGTCACCCCGCCACGCCCGAGACTCCTGTCGTGGCGCTAGGGCCGCACAAGATCAGTGATTTTCTGTGCGAGGGGCCGTGGGCCCGAGCCCTCGAGATTGGTGAGGATTGCGACCACGAGCCGCTGGTCGGGTGCACGTAGAGGACGTTGCTCACGCGGGCCTGAGCGCCCGTGTGCCAGATCTCACGCCGGCCTTTGCGTTCGGACACGTCCCAGCCCAGGCCGCAGCCGATCGCCCGGCCCGTCTTCGTCACCTGCCTGCGGGTCGTGCTTGAAGACGTCGAGGCCCTCGAGCAGGCTCGCGAAGCGGCGGGTGTTCTCGCCGAACGCCTGGCCGCTCGCCGCATCGTGTCCGAACTCACCCTCCTGGTAGTGGCGGATGCCGCCGAGGTGGGCAGCTGGCGCGCAGTGATAGGCCATGGCTTGACCGGGAACCCGGGAACGTAGCGGCGCACGTCGGCGTCGAGGTCTAGCCGACCGGTCTCGGCGAGTTGCAGCGCGGGGCTGGCCACGACCTGGTTCTCGACGTCGGCATGGCCGAAGCCTTTGACGTAGCGAAGCTCGCCGCCCTGGGCCACCGCAACGCTGAGACCGGGCGCACCCGAGGCCGCCATCATCTCCGCCACGGCCTTCTCGACTGCCGTCACTAGAGCGTCGGTCAGCCGCACCGCGACCGGGCCCTCGGCCAGCAGCAACGCGAACAGCGCGACGATCACAGCATCTTCTCGCGGCTGCGCTCGAGCGTATCGCGCAGGACGCTGACGACCTTCGTCTCCTCCTTGTCCGAGAGGGCGAGGATCTCCTTGAGTGCGATCCCGATGTGCGGGATGAACTTGTCGATGTAGCCCTTCTTCTTCGCCTCGGCGTCGGCGCGGCGGCCGTGCCGGATGTGGGCGCCGAGCTTGCGGCCCACTTCCATGAGCCCCAGGCGCAGCTGCTTCACGATCTCGGGATAGTGGGCGATCGCTTCCTTCGACTCGGAGGTGAAGGGCACCCAGACCGAGGCGATGTGGACCATTAGCACCATGGGTCCGGCGGGGAGGGCGCCCTTGGACATCGTGAGGCCGTAGGAGCGCCAGTCGACGCTCATCACCGACTTGGTGACGGCGCAGGCGGAGGCCTGGTACTGCAGTGGCACGCGGTTGGCGAGGCGGAACATCTCGATCAGCTCCTCGCCGGGAAGCTTGCCACCGTAGGCCAGGCCGACCTCGACCTGGAACGGGTTGCCGCGATACACGGAGGGCGGCCGGGTGACAGCCTCGTAGTAGTCCGCCTCGAAGCGCTTCCTGAGCCCGGCCGTGATCGCCTCTTCGCCGATCGGGGAGAGACAGTTGGTGGGCGGCGCCATGATCTTGACCGACTGCAGCGCCTTGTGGATCCGTTCCACGTCACTCGGCGAGAGGTTCGACGGTCGATTGCTGGGCTTGACGTGGGCGAGCTGTGCGACCTGGGCCACGACCTTGTCGGTCACGCGGGAGAAGTCGCCCTTGAGCGCCGAGGAAAGATTCCGCGCCGGAGTGTCCTGCAGCATGCGCAGCAGCCTACCCAGCTCGACGCCGTGCGGGTGGGGCTTGATCTCCCTCGGCTCGATCGGCAGCTCGTTCACGGCCCTCGCGTAGCGGATCTCGTCCTGCCCGGGCGGCGTGTAGCGGATCTCGGCGTGCGGGTTGGCGAGAGCCGTCTGTTCGACGTAGTCGTCGACGCTGCGGCGGCCCTTCTTGTATGTCGCTTGCAGTTCGAGCGACACCTTGGTGCCATGCTTCACGTCCCAGTCGGTGGCTTCCTCACGCAGCACGAGCGGCTCGTTCTTCTTGGTGTCGACCGTGACCTCGAAGAGGTGCGCTTCTGTCCGGCCCGTGCGGCTCACGATCGTGATCGGCTTGCCGGTAGTCAGCTGGCCATACATGCCGGCGGCAGAAACGCCGATGCCCTGCTGACCGCGCTGCTGCTTCAGGGTGTGGAACTTGGAGCCGTAGAGCAGCTTGCCGAAGACGCGCGGGATCTGCTTGCGCACGATGCCCGGGCCGTTGTCCTCGACGCCGACGCGGAAGCGATCCTCGGCGAGTTGCTCGATCCGGATGCGCAGGCTGGGCAGGATGCCGGCCTCGCCGCAGGCGTCGAGCGAGTTGTCAACGCACTCGCGGACGGCAGTCAGCAGGGCCTTTTGCGGGTTGTCGAAGCCGAGCAGGTGACGGTTCTTGACGAAGAATTCCGAGACCGAGATCTCGCGCTGCTTCTGGGCGAGCGTCTCGGCGGTGACGCGGCGCGCCGCGGGCGCGCCGCCGGTGGAACTGGCCAGCTGCTGGTCTTGCTTTGGGTTCGGCCCGGCTTCGACCGGCCTGGCCGTCGGCGCCTCGTCGAACAGCCCGAGCTGCGGCCTCGAAGCCTTCCGGCCGCGAGTCACGCTCGCACTCTTCGGACCCGCCGTCTTCGCCAAGGCTTCGTCCTCTGCTTCAAAGCGGGCGAGTCTAGCATGGGGTACGATCCCGACTGTCAGGATGCGCGCATGACCGATCAGCCTCTCACGTACGGCACGTACCTCCAGGTGCCCGAGCTGCTCTCGCTGCAGCGGAGTCGGTCGGCGCCGCCACATCACGACGAGCCGCTCTTCATCATCATTCACCAGGTCTACGAGCTGTGGTTCAAGCTCGTGCTCCACGAGATCGACAGCGCCGTCGAACATCTGGGCGCGGACCGCGTGGGAGAGGCGACCCGGCTGCTGCGGCGCGTGGTGGAGGTACAGCGCGTCCTCGTCTCGCAGGTAAGGGTGCTGGAGACGATGCGGCCTCAGGACTTCCTGGGCTTCCGCTACCACCTGAACCCGGCCTCGGGCTTCCAGTCGGTGCAGTTTCGGGAGGTCGAGTTCGTGCTGGGCTTGAAAGACGAGCGGATTCTGGAACAGCTGCGATCTGCGCCCGAGGAAACGGACCGTCTCGTGGCCCGTCTCGCGGCGCCGTCCGTCGCCGATAGCTTCGACGCGCTGTTGCGCCGGCGGGAACTCGGGGGCCCGTCCGCGGAATGGCGGCTCGAGGCGCTGGTCCGCATCTACGAGGCGCCCGAGGCGCACGCCGAGTTGCTCGCCCTGGCCGAGGTGCTGGTCGACATCGACGAGAACCTGTCGATCTGGCGGGCGCACCACGTGCAGATGGTCGAGCGGATGATCGGATCGAAGCGGGGGACCGGGGGCAGCGACGGCGTCGCATACCTTCAGTCCACGTTGCCCAGGCGAGCCTTTCCGGATCTGTGGCGGGTCCGGACCCGCATCGGCCAGGAACCCGGCTAGCTGCAAGCCCAAAGGGCGCGCTGGCTGTTTGGCTCCCAAGCCGCGGGTCGACTGGCAGCGGAGTGCCGGATTTATTCCGGCGCGGCCCGGCTGGGGGGCCCGCCGGGCATTGGTGATGGGCCCGCAATACGAGGCAAATGAGGCAGCGAGCGGCGAGATTCACTCCCGACGCGAGCGTTTCGGGGGAGCGCGAAGCGCGCGAGAGGGTGCATGGGTCCGTACCCGAAATGCCTACGTTTGAAGCCCGGCCCGGCGGCCGGTAGAATCGCCTTCTTTCTTCAGCAAAGAGTCTTTACGTCAAGGAGAGCCGCCATGCGACACTGGGTTGTCGTTCCGGTCCTGCTCACCCTGCTCGCCGCTCCCCCTGGGGCCGAGGCCAAACAACGGATCGCCTCGTCACGCGAGTTGCTCCAGGCCGGTTTCTTCCAGGACTTCGAGGAGCTGGATCTCGAGGCCCTGCTGGGCGCCAACGACTTGCGCCTGGGCGTTGCCGCGCGCCGCGATCATACCCTCGAGGAGGCGCCCGGCATCGTGGCGGTCGTCACCGCCGAGGATCTGCGTGCGATGGGCGCGCAGACCCTGGCCGAGGCCCTGCAATTGCTGCCCGGCGTCGAGGTGGTCAGCGACGGGCTGGGTCGGCCACGGGTGGTGATTCGCGGGGTCAGCTCGGGGGCGACCGGTGGCGGTTCGGAGAACGTTCTGATCCTGATGGACGGCCGAGCCATCGACGACCCGCTGCTCGGGGGCGCGACGATCATGAACCTGGCGCTGCCCGTCGACAACATCAGCCGCATCGAGGTGCTCCGCGGCGCTGGTTCCAGCCTCTACGGCTCGGGAGCCGTCGGTGGCGTGATCGACGTCCTCACTCTTACGCCGGAGGAATACCAGGGCATCGGGGCCACCATCGAGGCCGGATCCTTCGCCACGCAGCGCTATTCACTGCGCCTGGGCAGCGAGGCCGGCGCCTTCAAGAGCTTCGGCTTTCTGCAGCTTGAGGACACGAATGGCGCCCGCCGCATGCTTCCGAGCGATTCGACGACGGCCTTCGGAGTGTCGCTCGCTCCGGCGCGCACGCGGGACGCCTTCCGTTCGATCGAGACGAACTACCGCGTCACCTGGAAGGAGTGGGATGCCGCGATGCGCATCGCCAACGTGCGCGCCGACGGCTTCGTCGGCCTGGTGGACGCGCTGGGGCGCGAGAACGACCTCGCGTATCGCCAGATCCAGGGGAGCCTCGGCTGGAAGCGTGCGGTCGAGAAGCTGGGCACGCTGCGCGTCAGCGCCACTTGGACGCAGAACCAGATGCGCCAGTCCCTGCAGCCGCTGCCGCCGGGTTTCGAGGTGCCGACGCCGGATGGAGGCGAGGCCCGTTTCTCCGACGGCGTGTCGGTGAACGAGACGCTGAACTCGCGGCGCTACGGCATCGAAGCAACTGCCGCGCGCCCCGACGACAAGCACCACCTCGTCGTCGGCGTCGGACTCGCGCGCGAGTCGGCCTACGGCCTCGAGAGCCAGTCCAACTACGACTTCGGCACGGGCCTGCCGTCCACTGCGCCGAGCTCCACCAGCCTCGGGCCGGACGCGGGCCGAGCCATTTTCTCCGCCTTCGTCGAAGACATCTTCGCCGCCACTGACAAGGTCTCTCTCACAGGCGCTGTGCGCTTCGATCATTTCTCGGGTCAGACTGGCACCGTGAGCCCGCGCGTCGCGGCCGTTTTCACGCTGCCCCGCGACACGCGCCTCAAGCTGATCTACGGCCGTGCCTTCCGCGCTCCGACCTTCGCCGAGCTCCAGTACAACGTGCCGGTGCTCGAGGCCAACTCCGAGCTCGACCGGGTTCGGGCCGACACCATCGAAGCGTCCGTTTCCTACCGGCGCCGCGCCTTCCGCGTGGCGGCTTCGGGCTACGCGACGTGGCTCCGGGATGCGATCGCACCGCTGGGCGCCTTCGACCCACGCCGCTCCCGTCCGGTCGCCAACGTTCCCGGATCGGACCTGCGAGGCGTCGAGCTCGAGGTGCGGCGCAGCATGGGGACCGGCACCTCCCTCTTCGTCAACTACGCCTTCCAGCGCGCGGAAATTCAAGATAGTGCCCGCAGGCTGCCCGGCGTACCGTCGCAACTGGGCAACCTCGGCGCCACCTTCGCGCTGGGCGGCCACGTGCGGGCGACACCTGTGTTGTCGTTCCGCACGAGCCGGCCCCGGGCCGAGGGCGAACTGCGGCCGAGGACGCCGGGCTACGCGCTCTTCGGCGTGACGATCCGCGCGCTCAATTTGTACCGATCCTTGTCGGCGGCGCTGACCGCGCAGAACCTCTTCGGCAAGGACTACGCTGATCACGCGCCCGCGGGCGGCGTGCCGCAGGACTACCCGCGCGCTGGCCGGCGCATTCTCGTGAGCGCGACGTACGAGTTCTAGCGCCCGATGATGCTCTCGTCCAAGCGGCAGTTCGGCCTTGCGCTCGGCATCATGGCGCTGCTGCGCCCAGCTGCCGCTCTAGCCGCAGAGCCGATGCCGCTCGCTCCGGACTTGCAGCTGCCACTGATCCTGAAGGTGCTGACCTACGACCGCCACTTCGAGACGAAGGCGAGCGGAGAGCTGGTCCTGGGGATCGTCTACAACCAGGACGACCAGGATTCGCTCAAGGTTGCCAGCACGGTGATCCAGACGCTGCTGCGCTTCTCGGGCAAGACCGTAAAACGGCTCCCGATCCGCTTCTCTCTCGTGCCGATTGCGAGTCTGGAAGCGTCGGTAGAGCAGCTCAAGATCAACGTGCTCTACGTAGCTCCCGGCAACGCACGCCACCTCGACAGTCTCACCGCACTCAGCCGGGCCAAGGGCATCACCACGGCCACGGGGGTCCCCGACTACGTGAGGCGAGGCATCGCTGTGGGCATCGGCGTGAGCGACGACCGACCGCAAATCCTGATCAACCTGCCTGCTTCCAAGTCCGAGGGCAGCGAGTTCGAAGCAGGCCTGCTCAGGGTCGCCACCGTCGTCAAGTGAGCGTCAAACAGTCCTTTCGCAACCTCTCGATTCGCCGCAAGCTGACCAGCATCGTCCTCGGGACGAGCGCCGCCGCACTGCTCTTCGCGTGCACCGCATTCATCTTCTACGACCTTTACACGTTCTCCGACCGGATCGTGCGCGACCTCGAGGTGGTGGCCGACGGCGTGGGAGCCATGAGCACGGCCGCGCTCGACTTCGACGATTCCCAGGCCGGCCGCGACATCCTCTCGGCGCTGCGCGTCTATCCCCACATCGCCGAGGCCTGCATCTTCGACAAGACCGGCGGGCTCTTCGCCCGATACGTACGCAAGGGCGAACTGGCGCGGGAGGTGCCGGTGTCGGCGCCCGCCGGTTCGGCCTTTCGCGCGGGCGAGCTGCTGCTCCACCGCGACATCCTGGAGGGCAGTGAGGGCGGTGAGCCGCTCGGCTCCGTGTACCTGCGCTCGGATCTCGACGAGCTGAGCTCGCGCTTTCGCCAGTTCGCGCGGAGCATCCTGGTGGTGCTGTTGTTGTCGTCGGTGGTCGCCTTCGCGCTCGCTTCGCGGCTGACCGGCCTGGTCTCGAAGCCGATCCAGGACCTCGTCGAGATCGAGACTCGCGTCACCTCGACCAAGGACTATTCCATACGCGCCGTAAAGGTCGCCGACGACGAGTTGGGAAGGCTGATCGACGGCTTCAACGAGATGCTCGTCGAGATCCAGAGCCGCGACGCGGAGCTCACGATCGCGAAGGAGGCCGCCGAAGACGCGAGCCGGGCCAAGAGCTCCTTCCTCGCCAACATGAGCCACGAACTGCGCACGCCGCTCAACGCCATCATCGGCTACAGCGAGATGTTGCAGGAGGAGGCACAAGAGCGCGGCCTCACCGAGCTCGTGGCCGACCTTCAGAAGGTGCACGGTGCGGGCCGCCACCTGCTCGCTCTCATCAACGACATTCTGGACCTTTCGAAGATCGAGTCGGGCAAGATGGAGTTGCTGCTCGAGAGCTTCGACGTGCGCTCGCTGCTCGAGGACGTCGAGAGCACCATCCACCCGCTGGTCCAGAAGAATCACAACACGCTGCTGGTGCGCGGCGTCGAAAGCGCCGGCGCCATGCACACGGACGTCACGCGCCTGCGCCAAGTCCTCTTCAACCTGCTGAGCAACGCGTGCAAGTTCACGCAGGCCGGCACCATCACGCTCGATGTCTCGCGGCGTCGGCGAGAGGCCGGCGACGAGTTGGTGTTCCGCCTGTCCGACACCGGCATAGGCATGTCGCCTGGGCAACGGGCCCGGCTGTTCGAGGCGTTCATGCAGGCCGATGCCTCCACGTCGCGGCGTTACGGGGGCACTGGCCTCGGCCTTGCCATCAGCCGCCGCTTCTGCCAGATGATGGGCGGGAACGTCACGGTTGAGAGCGCGCTGGGCAAGGGATCCACCTTCGTCGTCACGTTGCCGGCGAGCGTTCCGGAGAGAAGGCCGGCGGAGCCAGAGCCGGGCCGCCACATCGGAACGGTCCTCGTGATCGACGACGATCGCGACGCCTGCGAGCTGCTGGCACGAAGCCTGACCAAGGAGGGTTTCCGGGTGGTGACCGCCGCTACCGGCGACGAAGGCCTGCGCGCCGCGCGCGAGCACAAGCCCGACGCGATCACGCTCGACGTGCTGATGCCGGGTATGGACGGCTGGGCGGTGCTGAAGACGCTCAAGAGTGACCCGGAAGTGGCGCGGATCCCCGTGGTGATGATCTCGATGGTGGACGAACGCGACATGGGCCGCGCGCTGGGCGCCGCGGACTACCTGCCCAAGCCGATCGATCGCGAGCGTCTTTCGGCCGTGCTGCGCCGCTTCCGAGGGTCGCGGACGCCTTGTCCCGCGCTCGTGATCGAGGACGATCCGGCGTCGCGCGAAGTGCTGCGGCGCACGCTCGAGGGGGACGGCTGGCGGGTGTGCGAGGCACGCAACGGCCGCGAAGGGCTGGAGTTCCTGAAGGGCGGCGCGCCGGACCTGATCCTGCTCGACCTGATGATGCCCGAGATGGATGGCTTCGAGTTCGTCGAGGCCTTGCGCGCGAACCCGGCGTGGGTGCAGATCCCGGTCGTGGTGGTGACGGCGCGCGACCTCTCGGGCGAGGAACGCGAGCGCCTCGAACGTCATGTGCGCAAGGTGCTCCAGAAGGGCGCCCTCACGGCCGACGCCCTCGCCCGCGAGATCCGGAGACTCGCGCGGCTGTAGGAAGTTCGGGGGGGGGTACGGCCGCCCCGGCTGGGATATGATCCGCGACGATGCCGATCGGGACGCCGTTCCATGCGCGCGTCGCCGCCCTCTGCGAGAGCCAGACGTGGCGCGACTGGTCCGGGTTTTTCGCGGTCTCGAGCTACGACGTCAGCCACGAGCGCGAATACAATGCGATTCGCAACGCGGCCGCGCTCATCGACATCTCGCCGCTGTTCAAGTACCGGCTCTCCGGGAAGGACTCGGTGCGGCTCGTCGACCGGGTGCTGACGCGCGACGCCACGAAGATCGCTCCCGGCCAGGTGATCTACGCGAGCTGGTGCGATGGCGACGGCAAGGTCATCGACGACGGCACGGTTTCGCGTCTCGAGGACAGCGTCTACAGGTGGACCGCCGCCGAGCCGAACCTGCGTTGGTTCCGCGAGAACGCGCTGGGCCTGCAGGTGCAGGTCGACGACATCTCGGGGCAGACGGCGGCACTCGCCCTGCAGGGGCCGACCTCGCGCGAGCTCCTGAAGGCCTGCACCGACGGCGACATCGGCTCGCTCAAGTACTTCCGGGTCCGTCCCTTCAAGCTCGCAGGGATCCCCGTCGAGATCTCGCGCACGGGCTACACGGGCGACCTTGGTTACGAGATCTGGATGGACGCGGCCCGTGCACTCGAAGTCTGGGATGCGCTGATGGCCGCGGGCCGACCCTACGACATCACGCCCAGCGGTATCTACGCGCTCGACGTCGCGCGCATCGAAGCCGGGCTGATCATGCTCGACGTCGATTACATCAGCGCGCGCCGCGCGGTGATCCCCTCGCAGCGCTATTCACCCTTCGAGATCGGCCTCGGAAGATCGGTGAACCTCGCCAAGGCACCGTTCATCGGCCAGCCGGCGCTGCGACGCGAGGCGAAGCAGGGCCCGCTGCGGCAACTCGTCGGCATTGACGTGGATTGGACTGACGTCGAGCGGCTCCACGACGAGGTGGGTCTGACTCCCTCCTTGCCGGCCACTGCCTCGCGCGCCAGCGTGCCGATCTACCGCGACGGGATCCAGGTCGGCCATGCCACGAGCACCACCTGGTCGCCGACGCTCAAGAAGATGATCGCGCTCGCGAGTGTCCAAAGCGATTGCGCCGAGGTCGGCACGAAGCTCCAGATGGAACTCACCGTCGACTACAAGCGCAAGCAGGCCGGCGTCACGGTTTCGAAGTTGCCGTTTTTCAATCCGCTTCGCAAGACGGCGTAGGGGTTGGTCAGCTCGGGGGGTACGGAGCCTTGCCCCCCCGGCGCATGCTTATCATCGACCCCCCACCGTGTCCCTCCCCACGTAGGGGAGGGGACAGCTGTTTGCTTCAAGCGACGACCGTCAGTCCCCCCACTCCGCGCGAGGGAGCGGCGGCGGCTTGCGGGCCGCGCGTTCTAGCGAGCCATAGCTGCTAGCGGCGTGCTTTCTTGACGCGGCCGGTCTCGAGGCCGGTGAACAACAGGTCCTGCATGTGGGCGGCGATCTTCGCCGCGGAGATCGGGCCGTCGCGCCGGTACCACTTGTAGATCCACAGCACCATGCCGAGGAACGCGAAGGCGGCTACCTTGGGGTTCACTGCGCGGATCCTCCCGCGGCGTACGGCCTCGGAGAACGAGCTCTCGAGGAAGCGGACATAACGCTTCTTCCGCACGTTGATCAAGGCGCGAGCCTCGCCAGTCAGCGTCGCGTGCTCGTGCAGGATGATGGTCACCTCCTTGCTCCAACCCCGGGTGACGAGCACCACGTTTTTTTCCATGCAGGCGCGCAGGCGGTCCAGTGGATCGGCGATCTCGAGCACGGGCAGGAGCACCTGTTCCTCGAACACGTCCATGCCGTAGCTCTGGATCTCGAAGAGCAGCTGCTCCTTGCTCTTGATGTGATGGTAGAGGCCGGCCTTGGTGAGGCCGGCCGCAGCGGCGATGTCCTGGACGCCTGCCCCCTCGTACCCCTTCTCGCAGATGACGCGGGCCGCGATCTCGAGGATACGACGCCGGGCGGCGTCCGGCGCCCTTGGGGCCTGACCCCTCCTGGCTCGAGCCGTAGCCGGCCGTCTCTTCCCCTTGTGTCGAGTCTTCGTCAGAAAATCCCCCCGAGTGGGCGCCAATATACCAAGGCACACAACGATCTGCGTCGGCTGGGGCCTGGCCAAGCGACTGTCCTTATATTGTTTCTTGGATAGTTTAACAACATCGCAAGCAGACGCTCGACTTTCGATGGAATCCAATAAAAATTAATACTGGAGAGCAGTTAGATCAAAACAACGAGGGACCGGCTTAGCGACTGCCAGTCATTTGATTATGCTGCAAATGAAACCAGTCACCTGTTCCGAGTGATCGCTTTGCCCCCGTGGAGTGACATTTCTAGGGCGAGTGCTGAGATTCTCTCTCAGGCCCCTGCTTGTAACTCCTTCCATTTCAATATATTGTTGGTCGTTGGGCGTCGACCACTACATCTTGCGTTTTTCTCTTGACAGCCCTCGACCGGGAGCTATAATCCAAAACATTCCGGCTGACGCCGCCGGCTGAGCTCCAAAAAGCAAGGTCGCACGGTTTAGGGCTGCAGGTCGAGACAACTAGAAGGAGGACGCGTCCCTATGTCAACCTACCCCTTGGAGAGCCCTCGCGGCGAGACCCGGCCGAGCGCCGCCGCTGAGAAGCGAACCGGGCTGAGCTTCCGGCGCCACTTCTCCAAGGAGGGACGCCACCCCTACGACGAGCTCGCCTGGGAAACCCGCTCGGCGGTCATCAATGACGAACGCGGCCGGCCGGTCTTCGAGCAGCACGGTATCGAGGTCCCGACCACCTGGAGCCAGACGGCGACGAACATCGTAGCGTCGAAATACTTCCGCGGCGCCCTCGGCTCGCCGGACCGGGAGCGCAGTGTCAAGCACCTGATCTCGCGCGTCGTGGATCAGATTCGGAGCTGGGCCGAGGAGCAGGGCTACTTCGCGACGAGCGCCGATTGCGACGCGTTTGCGGATGAGCTCACGCACCTGCTCGTGAACCAGAAGGCGGCCTTCAACAGCCCGGTCTGGTTCAACGTGGGGATCGAAAAGCGCCCGCAGGCCTCGGCGTGTTTCATCAACGCCGTCAACGACACGATGGACTCGATCCTGACGCTCGCCAAGACCGAGGGCATGCTCTTCAAGTTCGGTTCCGGCACGGGCTCGAACCTCTCCGGCATCCGCTCCGCCAAGGAGCCGCTCGCCGGTGGCGGCACGGCCTCGGGCCCGGTGTCGTTCATGCGCGGCTACGATGCCTTCGCGGGCGTGATCAAGAGCGGCGGCAAGACGCGCCGCGCGGCCAAGATGGTGATCCTGAACGCCGAGCATCCGGACATCGTCGAATTCGTCAACAGCAAGGCCGAGGAAGAGCGCAAGGCCTGGGCACTGATCGACGCGGGCTACGACGGCGCCTTCAACGTGAAGGGCGGCGCCTACGACTCCGTGTTCTTCCAAAACGCCAACCACTCGGTGCGCGTGACCGACGAGTTCATGGGTGCGGTGGTGGAGGATCGCGACTGGACCACGAGGTTCGTGCTCGGCGGCGAAGCGTGCGAGACGTTTCCGGCGCGCGAGTTGATGAAGATGATGGCCGAGGCCGCGTGGCAGTGCGGCGACCCGGGCATGCAGTTCGACACCACCATCAACGACTGGCACACCTGCCCGAATACGGCCCGCATCAACGCCTCGAACCCCTGCTCCGAGTACATGTTCCTCGACGACACGGCCTGCAACCTCGCGTCGCTGAACCTGATGAAGTTCCGCCGGGACGACGGTGAGTTCGACACCGACGCCTTCAAGCTCGCCTGCCGCACGCTGATCACCGCGCAGGAGATCCTGGTCGACAACGCGAGTTATCCGACCCCGGCCATCGACCGCAACAGTCACGACTACCGGCCGCTTGGCCTCGGCTACGCGAACCTCGGCGTGCTCTTGATGGACCGGGGCCTGCCCTATGACTCCGACGCGGGCCGCGCCTACGCGGCCGCGATCACGGCGCTCATGCACGGCGAGGCCTACGCGCAGAGCGCCCGGGTGGCCTCGGCGACGGGCGCCTTCCCGGGCTATGCGACGAACGCCGAGCCCATGCTCCGGGTCATCGACAAGCACCGCCAGCACGCCCACATGCTCGATGGGGCGCTCGTGCCGCGCGAGCTGCTGCAGAGCGCGCAGACGGTGTGGGACGAGGCCTATACGCTCGGGGTGCAGCACGGCTATCGCAACAGCCAGGTCACGGTGCTGGCGCCGACGGGCACGATCGGATTCATGATGGATTGCGACACGACCGGCATCGAGCCCGACATTTCACTGATCAAGTACAAGAAGCTCGTCGGCGGCGGGATGCTCAAGTTCGTGAATCAAACCGTACCGCAGGCTTTGCGCCGGCTCGGCTACGAGAAGGCGGAAGTTCAGGACATTCTCGAGTACATCGACGAGAACGAAACGATCGAAGGGGCTCCCAATCTCGAAGAAGCGGACCTCGACGTCTTCGATTGCGCCTTCAAGCCGCGAAACGGCGTGAGGAGCATCGACTACATGGGCC
>JAQBHI010000146.1:0-16201 GCA_032127875.1 Acidobacteriota bacterium | reverse complement strand
GCGTGTATCCAAGGCGATGACCCACAACGTCGTCACCCTGAAGGGTGAGTGGACGGTGGCGGAGGCGGAGGCCCATCTGAAGAGTCTCGAGCGTTCTCACCGCTGCTACCCGGTTCTGAATGGCGCCGGCGCGCTGCTCGGGCTACTGGATGCGGGAGAGATCGTCCGCGCCTTCGAAGCCGGGATGCGCCAGCGGAGGCTGGACCAGCTGGCCCGGCATCCGCCCGTGCACGCGCACCCGGATCACACCCTCGACACCATCCTCGTGAAGCTCGGCCAGTTCGATGCCTCGGAGCTGGCCGTCGTGAGCCGCAAGGACCCGGCGAAGCTGCTGGGCATCATCACGATTCGCGACGTGGCCGCAGCGCTGGCTCGCGCCAACAGCACACCCGACGCCTGAGGCGCCGGCAGCGTCGGTCAGGGTCGGCGCGCGTCGCGCCGCGGGGCCCTTTCCACGAGCCGGAGCACGGCCAGCGAGCGGCCCTGGAGTTCGTAGCGCTGGGCCCGCCGGAAGCGGCGGACAGGGGCCTTCGGTTCGTAGCTGTCGAGAAGCAGCTCCCACAACTGGTCGGCAGCCCCGTAGGGGGGCAGCCGGAAGGAAATCGCCTCGTGGTGGGCGTTCATCAGCACGAGCAGCGATTCGCCGACGATCGGGTCGCCGTTGTTGTCCCGCTCGTCCATGGCGTCGCCGGGCAGCAGCATGCCGAGGCAGCGCGCGAACTCGCGGTTCCAGTCCTCGTCGGTCATCTCCTTGCCCGTGGGCTCGAGCCACAGGATGTCCTTCACCTCGCCGCCGCGGATGCGGCGTCCCTGGAAGAAACGCCTCCGCTGCAGCACCGGCTGCGAGCGCCAGAGCGCGATCACGTCGCGCGTGAACTCCAGGAACTGGCGCTTCTCGGGACCCAGCTCCCAGTCCAGCCAGCTGATCTCGTTGTCCTGGCAGTAGGCGTTGTTGTTGCCGCCCTGGCTGTGGCTCAGCTCGTCGCCGGCCCGGATCATGGGAACGCCCTGGGAGAACAGCAGCGTCGCCATGAAATTGCGTTTTTGTCGCCCGCGCAGGCCGCGGACGGCGGGATCGTCGCTGGGTCCCTCCGCTCCGCAGTTCCAGCTCAGGTTGTGGTTCTCGCCGTCGGCGCTGTCCTCGAGGTTGGCCTGGTTGTGCTTCTTGTTGTAGCTCACCAGGTCCTGCAGCGTGAAGCCGTCGTGGGCGGTGACGAAGTTGATGCTGGCGTACGGACGGCGCCCGCTCTGCTCGTAAAGGTCGCTGCTGCCGGCGAGCCGGGTGGCGAACTCCGAGACGATCCCACCTTCCCCTTTCCAGAAGCGGCGGACGGTGTCGCGGTACTTGCCGTTCCACTCCGTCCACAGCACCGGGAAGTTGCCGACCTGGTAGCCGCCTTCGCCCAGGTCCCAGGGCTCGGCGATCAGCTTCACCTGGGACAGCACGGGGTCCTGGTGGATGATGTCGAAGAAGGCGCCCAGCCGGTTCACCTCGTACAGTTCGCGGGCGAGCGCGCTCGCCAGGTCGAAGCGGAAGCCGTCCACGTGCATCTCCACGACCCAGTAGCGCAGGCTGTCCATGATCAGCTGCAGGACGCGCGGGTGGAGCATGTTGAGGGTGTTCCCGCAGCCGGTGAAATCCATGTGGTAGCGCTGGTCGCCCGGCATCAGGCGGTAGTAGGCCGCGTTGTCGATGCCGCGGAAGGAGAGCGTGGGCCCCAGATGGTTGCCTTCGGCGGTGTGGTTGTAGACGACGTCGAGGATCACCTCGAGCCCGGCGGCGTGGAGCGCGCGCACCATCATCTTGAACTCCCGCACCCCCTGCTCCGGCCGCCCGCCCGTGTAAGCCACGGCCGGGGCGAAGAACGCCAGCGTGTTGTAGCCCCAGTAGTTGACCAGCCCCTTCTCGATCAGCGCACGATCGTTGAGGAAGTGGTGGACCGGCATCAACTCCACGGCCGTCACCCCCAGCGAGACGAGGTGCCGGATCGCTGGCTCGGAGCGCAGGCCCGCGTAGGTCCCGCGCAGAGGCTCGGGCACGTCCGGATGCCGCTTCGTGAAACCCTGGACGTGCAGCTCGTAGATCAGGGTCTTGTGCCAGGGCGTGCGCGGCGGCTGGTCGTTGCCCCACGTGAAGGCGGGGTCGTCCACGGCCGCGAGCGGGGCGTGGCCGGCGTTGTCGCGCTCGTCGAAGGACAGATCCTCTTCGGGGTCGCCGACCCGGTACCCGAACAGCTCGAAGTTGCCCCAGCGGGTGGTCCTGCCGAGGGCCTTGGCGTAGGGGTCGAGCAACACTTTGTTGGCATTGAAGCGATGACCGGCCCGCGGCTGGTACGGGCCGTGCACGCGATACCCATAGAGCTGCCCCGGCAGGATGCCGGGAAGGTAGCCGTGCCACACCATGTCGGTCTTCTCGGTGAGCGGAATGCGCCGGGACTCCCGGAGGGCCTCGGCGGAATCGAACAGGCACAACTCGACGCCGGTGGCGTGCTCCGAGAACAGCGAGAAGTTGACACCCAGGCCATCCCAGGTCGCGCCCAGCGGGTAGGGGTTTCCGGGGCGGAGCTTCAAGGCGCGGACTCCTCTGCCTCGAAGACCACGATACTCCAGGCGGGCAGCGCGATCGGAGCGCGGCCGTCGGAGGCGAGCCGCGGCGGCAGCGATCCGCCTGGTCCCCCCCAGTTCGGATCGCTGGAATCGAGCGCCTTCCGCCAATGCCCGCGCGGCAATTCGACGCTCGGCGTCGTCGCGCCGAAGTGCAGGAAGAATACCACCTCGCTTCCCTGATCCCAGCGTCTCAGACGCAGCGTCGCCTCCGGCTCGAAGCTGCGGACCTGCATCTGCTCCTTGTCGAGCCGGCGCAGCGCCGGCACCACTCGCCGGAGGCGCAACAGCTCGCGGTGGAACGCATAGAGCGCGCGGTGCTCGCCTCCTTCGCGGAGGCCGTGGTCCATCCTGGAGCGACGGAACGTCTCCTCCGCCTGGGGATCCGGAGGCTCTTCCTGCCAACCGAAGGACGCAAACTCCTCATTGCGGCCTCGCCGCACGGCCTCCACCAGCGCCGGGTCGGTGTGGCTGACGAAGTACAAGAAGGGGGCGGTTTCGCCATACTCCTCGCCCATGAAGAGCAGGGGCACGAAGGGCGACAGCAGCAAGGCGCCGGCCGCCAGCTTGCGCTGCTCGAGGTCCAGGCTCGAGGCGAGCCGGTCGCCGAGCCTGCGGTTGCCGACCTGGTCGTGGTTCTGGACGGAGACGACGAAGCGCACCGCGGGCACGTCGCGCGCGGAGCTGCCGTGGCGACGCCCGCGGAACGCAGAGTAGCGCCCGGCATACACGAAGCCGTCGCGCAGGGCCAGCTCGAGGTCGCCCAGCGAGGCGAAGTCCGCGTAGTAGCCCTGGCGCTCTCCGGTGAGCAGCACGTGCAGCGCGTGGTGGAAGTCGTCGCTCCACTGCGCATCCAGGCCCAGGCCACCCAGCTCGGGCGGCCGGATCAAGCGCGGGTCGTTGAGCGAGCTTTCGGCGATCAGCAACAGGGGCCGATTCAGTTCCTTCGCCCGCAGCTGGACAGCCTCGGCCAACTCCTGGAGAAAAGGGTGCGCGGAGTGGTCGAGGATGGCGTGCACTGCGTCGAGTCGCAGGGCGTCGACGTGGTACTCGTCGAGCCACTGGAGCGCGTTCTCGACGAAGTAGCGGCGCACCTCGTCGCTTTCGGGCCCGTCGAAGTTCAAGGCCTGTCCCCACGGTGTGCGGTAGCGGTCGGTAAAGTAGGGGCCGAACTCGCCGAGATAGTTCCCCTCCGGGCCCAGGTGGTTGTAGACCACGTCGAGCACGACCGCCAGACCGCGCGCGTGAGCGGCATCGACGAGCCGCTTGAGGCCGCAGGGCCCGCCGTAGCTTCGCTGAACCGCGAAGGGATAGACGCCGTCGTAGCCCCAGTTGCGCTCTCCGGGGAACTGGGCCACGGGCATGAGCTCGACGGCCGTGATCCCCAGTTCGCGCAGGCCATCGAGGTACGGGATCACGCCCTCGAACGTGCCCTCGGTCGCGAACGTCCCAACGTGGAGTTCGTAGAGCACGTACTCCGAGAGCGGTCGACCGAGCCAGTCCCCGTCGGTCCAGGGGAACTCGGGGCCTACGACCTCGGAGGGACCGTGCACGCCCTGGGGCTGGGAGCGGGAGGCAGGATCGGCACGCTCCGTGCCGCCAGGCAGGCGGTACCAGTAAAGGCTCCCCGGGGGCACGTCCTCGAGAACCGCGTGGTGGTAGCCTGGACCCTGCGCATCGAGCGGTTCGGTGCGCTCGCGCGGAGACAGCAGATGGACCTCCACCCGCTCCGCGCCGGGGGCCCACACCAGGAAGCGACAGCGGCCGCCGTCCAGTAGCGTCGCTCCCAGCGAGATGCGCCTGACGTCCGTGCCAGTCCCCGGCGTGTCCCCACCTCCGCTTTCGAGTCGCACGCCCGAGCCCGCTTCCGAGATCCGATTATCCACGTTCACGAGAGACCTTCCAGCAGCGCGACGGGCAGATGCGCAAAGACCTCGGCCAGCGACAGCTCGCAAGCGTCTTTCCGGGGCGTCGAGCCGATCTCGCGACCCGTGAGCGCGTCACGAAAGCGAGAGGGAAGCTCCGGGGGCAGACGCAGCGTCGTCGTGCCCCAGGCCGCCCCGCCGGTCGGCGGCGACGGCAGGCGCGTGAAGAAACGGGCGGACGCCGCCACCACCGCGCGGCGTTCCCGCACCCGGGCGAAGGCGACCACGTGACGCTCGCGCGCGCCCGAGGCCGCCAGCGGGCGGTAGTCCCCTTCCTGGAACAGGGCCGGGTGTGCCTGGCGAAAACGCAGCGCGCGGCTCGTCACGAAGAGCTTCAGGCCTTCGAGCTCCGCCAGCAGGCGTTCGGCGACGCGGGCGGAACCCAGGCGTGCGGTCTCGGCGTCGAGTTGCGCGAGCAGGCGGATGCGCCGTTCGAAGTCGACCGGGGCGCGGTTATCCGGGTCCACGAGACGGAACTCCGGCAGTTCGGTCCCCTGGTAGAAATCCGGAACGCCGGGGGCGGCCACCTTGAGCAGCGTCTGCGAGATTGCGTTCAGCAGCCCCGGCCGGACCAGGCTGCGCAAAACCGCAAGGAAGTCCGTCAGGAAGGGGTCGCCCGGCGCGGGATCGAGAAGCCTTCCCACGAACTCGCGTACGGCCGTCTCGTACTCCACGTTGGGGCTGACCCAACTCGTGTGCAGCTTGGCTTCGCGCAGCGCTTTCTGAAGGTAGCCCTGGATGCGCCCCACGAAGGCCTGCCCCGGAGGGCCGTCCGGTGCGCTGGGTGGCCAGGCCGCGAACAGCGTCTGATACAGCAGGTACTCCTCGTTCGGGTCGGGAGCCGGCACCTCGTCTACCACCGTCTTCAGGGGATGGTTGAGCTCACGCCAGCGGTCGATCGCCTTCGCCCATATCTCCGGAACTTCGGAGAGCACCCCGAGGCGCCCCCGCGTGTCCTCGTCCCGCTTGGTGTCGTGCGTCGAGGAGGCACTCATGGCATGGGGCCAGTTGCGCGTCCTCTCGCGGCAGAGCGCATGGAAATTTTCGAGGGCGTCGTAGCTGAGCTCGCCCTCGGCCCCGACCTCGTTGAGCGAGAGCAGGGGATAGTGGCGGTAGGATGCGGTGTCCTCGAGCCCCTTGGCCATCACCGGGCCCGTGAGCTGCTGGAAGCGCATTACGAACTCGATACGCTCGCGTCGCGCCGTCTCCTCCAGCCCCTCCGGGTGCTCCAGGAGGAGTACGGAGGCGACGAAGTCGAACAGAGAAGCGCTCTTGGCGGGGTTGCGCCGCTTGGCGAGCTGGATCGCGCGCCGGATATGGCGGCGGTCGTCCGGCTCGACCGCCACGGCCTCGGCGCGCATGTAGGTACGGTACACGGGGAAGCAGGCGATCACCTCGGCCAGCGCCTCCTGCTGGCTGTTGAGCGTGAAGTCGCGCGAGTAGCGATGCTGTTCTGAGATGCGGTCGAGGCGCCGGGCGAGTACGGTCAGCTCCGCGGGCAGCGCCACCTGCAGCACCAGCTTCTTGCATTCGTAGACGACGTCCTCGAAGCCCTCGTGACGCCCGGTGAAGCGCGCGTAAGCGCTCCTCAGGTCGTAAAAACCCTCGCGCTCCACGAACAGCGCACCCAGCAGGTTCAGGAAGGCATAGCCCGTGGTGCCGTGAGCGGACCAGTCCGGTCGCAGTCGTTCGCCGGCCCCGACGATCTTCTCGACCACCGTGTAGAGTGAGGCAGGCAGCCGTCGCAGGTAGTCGGCGGGATCGTAGAGCCCGTCCACGTGGTCGATGCGCAGCCCGCTGACGTGGCCCTGCTCGACCAGACGCAGGGGGAGCGCATGCAGCGCGTCGAAGACCGCCGGCTCCTCGATCCGCACCGCGGCCAGCTCGTTGATGTCGAAGAAGCGGCGGTAGTTGATCTCGTCGCTCGCCACCCGCCAGTGTGCCAGGCGGTAGGCCTGCTCGGCCAAGAGAGCCTCCAGGCGGTCGAAGCTGCGCGGCTCGGCCTTGCGGCCGTTGAGCTCGCGCACCACCGTGTCCACGGCGCCGCGCACCTCGGCCGACGCCTCGAGCAGCGCGCCCAGCCGTTTCTTGACGATCTCCTTCTCTCGGCGCCGCTCCTGGGCCTTGCCCGGGTCCCGCTCCGAGCGGGGAGGCAGATGTGCGATCGCGGTGAGGATGCTTTCCAGTTCTAGAACCCGTTCGTCCGCCTCGCCCAGGACGGCCTGGGCCAGCTCCCGGGCCGGCGCCAGGATGCTCGGCCAGCTCTTGGGCGCGAGCGGGAAACGATGCTCGTAGTACGCGGCCTGGAAGGCTCCAGCCTCGCGCAGCACCTGAATCTCCTGTGCCTCCAGCACCCGCCCGTACTGGTCGCCGAGCACGGGCAACAGCACCTTGTCCTTGAGGTCCGCCTTGGGCGGGTCCCATTCGATGTCGAAGAAAAGGGCCGAGGGTGAGGCGGGTCCGTTCTCGAGCACGTCCCTCCAGCGCCGGTTTTCGGGGCTCGCGATGCACATGTGATTTGGCACCAGGTCGAGGATCAGGCCCATCCCGCGCTCCCGCAGTCGCGCGCAGAGGCTGGTGAAACCCGTCTCGCCGCCCAACTCCGGGTTCAGCTCGTCATGATCCAGCACGTCGTAGCCGTGGAGGCTGCCCGCGCGGGCCTTGAAGATCGGCGAAGCGTAGACGTCGCTGATCCCGAGCGCGCCCAGGTAGTCGACGAGCGCCGCCGCGTCTTCGAAACTGAGCTGGCGGTTGAACTGGAGCCGGTAGCTCGCCAGGGGCACTCGGGACGGTGTCCCCTTAGCCATGGTGCCTCACTCGCCGAGGGCCTCGCGCACGCGCAGATGCCGGAGCACGGTGCTGAGCGTCAGAAAGCCCGCAAGGCGCCCATTGTCGAGGACCAGCGCGCGGCCGGGGCCGGCCGCCATCCTCGCCAACGCTTCCCGCAGCGGCGTCTGGGGCCGGACCACTACCGCCGCGGACAGCGGCTGCATCGCCCCCTGGACCGATGTCGCCTCGCGCTCCTCGGGAGTCAGTCGCAGCAGATCGCGAAGGCTGAGCAGGCCAATGGTCTCATCGCCGCGCACCACTGGATAGCAACCGTGTCCCGTGCGCAGAAAGTGTTCGTGCGCGGCCTCCGCCAGCGAGATGTGCGCCGGCAGCGTCGCCACCTCGCGGAGCATCATGTCGGCGGCCGTCATCCCCCCGAGCGTCTCGTCGAGACGAGCCTGTTGATAGGTGCCGGCCGCGGCCTCCCGCAGGAACCAGCCGATCAGCACGTACCAGATGCCCGCGGCGGCGTCACCGGCCAGAAAGCCGAACACGCCCAGGGCGATGAGGAACAGGGCGAATGCGCCCCCGGCGCCCGCTGCGATACGGGTCGCCCGGAGGCGACCGACGCGCCGCCAGAGCAGCCCGCGCAAAACGCGTCCACCGTCGAGCGGGAAGGCGGGCACCAGGTTGAACAGCGCGAGTGCGAGATTGATCAGGGCAAGATAGCCGCACACCCCGCGCCCCGCCGCCCCGAGCAGGGCCGCGCCGGAGAGCAGCTGGAAGAGCGCTGCCAGCGCCAGACTGACCAGCGGTCCCACCGCCGCGATGCGCACTTCCGTGGCGCCGTCCTTCGCCTCGCCCTCCATCTGGGCCACCCCCCCGAAGATGAAGAGCGTGATGGAGCGGGTCTTCACCCCGTGCTGCCTGGCCACCAGCGCGTGGCCCATCTCGTGGAGGAAGATCGAGACGAAGAAGAGCAGCGACGCGATCAGCCCCCTCGCCCAATACGAGGCCGCGGGCAGGTCGGGGTAGCGCGCCGGGAAGTAGCCTGTGGCGAGCGTCCAGCTGATCAGGCCGAAGATCACCAGCCAGCTCGCGTGCAGATATACGGGGATACCGAGCACGCGCGCGATCTGGAAGCGTCCCGATTCCATACCTTGTCCTCCGCGAGGATCGCTAGCGACGCTCAGGCGACGTCGCCCCCGCCCCTGGGCCACATGAAATATGTGGAAGTCAAAGCACTGATACTAACATAGCCTGTTTAGCCGAGCGCTTGCATGAGGGGCGTTCGCGCGCCCCTGGGGCCGCCAAAATGCTTGGACGTCAAAGTATTTGTGATAGGATTGGGCCGTGGTCAGGGCACGCGGAACAGAGTTCGGAAAAAAGGCCGCCGCCGAGCGGGGATCCTCGCAGGGGCGCGAGGGCCGCGAGGCCCCGTCCCGCGTCGTGATCGAGGGCGTCAGCCCCGAGTTGGACGGTGGGCGCTTCCCGGTCAAGCGGACGGTGGGCGAGAGCGTCGCCGTGAGCGGCGACATCCACGCCGACGGCCACGACGAACTGGTGGCCGTGCTCCTCCACCGCGTGGACAGCGACCGCGACTGGAGTGAGACCCCACTGCAGCCGCTCGGCAACGACCGCTGGCGGGCCTCCTTCCGGGTGGAGCGGCAGGCGCCGCACGTGTACACCCTCGAGGCGTGGCTCGACCCGTTCCTGACCTGGCGGCGCGGGCTGCTGCGCAAGAGCGAGGTCGGGCGCGTGGAACGCGTCGACCTGCTGGTGGGGGCGGAGCTCGTGGAGGAAGCAGCGGGTCGCGCCGGGGGGCCGGCCGTGCGCGCACTGCGCTCGTGGGCCAAGGCCCTGCGACCAGTCCGGGCGGAGCTGGCGGCGCAGGTCGGTCGCGCCCTAGACGAGGAGCTGCGCGCACTGATGCTGCGCCACGCCGACCGGGGGGCCGGCGTCCGCTACGCGAAGGAACTGCGGGTGGAGGTCGATCGCGAGCGCGCGCGGTTCAGCACCTGGTACGAAATGTTTCCCCGCTCCGCCGCCTCCGAGGCCGGCCGCCATGGGACTTTCCGCGACTGCGAGAGCCGCCTCGACGAGATCGCGGAGATGGGCTTCGACGTTCTCTACCTCCCGCCCATCCATCCCATCGGTGATGCCCACCGCAAGGGCCGCAACAACAACCCGCTGGCGGAGGCGGGGGAGGTGGGCAGCCCGTGGGCCATCGGGGCCGCGGAAGGGGGCCACACCGCCATTCACCCGCAGCTGGGAAGCGTGGCTGACTTCCAGCGGCTGGTGAAAGCGGCGCAGCGCCGCGGCATCGAGATCGCCCTCGACTTCGCGGCCCAGTGCTCGCCCGACCACCCCTGGGTGAAACAGCATCCGCTGTGGTTCCGCAGCCGGCCCGACGGCACCGTCCAGTACGCGGAGAACCCGCCCAAGAAGTACGAGGACATCTACCCCCTGAATTTCGAGAGCCCCGAGTGGCGCGGCCTGTGGGAGGCCCTGCTCGAGGTCGTCCGGTTCTGGATCGGCCAGGGCGTGCGCGTCTTCCGTGTGGATAATCCCCACACCAAGCCTTACCGGTTCTGGGAGTGGCTGATCGCCGAGGTGCGCCGCGAGCACGCCGACGTCTTGTTCCTCGCCGAGGCCTTCACGCGCCCGCGCGTCATGTACCAACTGGCCAAGCTGGGCTTCACGCAGTCATACACCTACTTCGCCTGGAGAAACACCAAGGCCGAGCTGACCGAGTACTTCACCGAGCTCTCGCGAGGCGAGGCGTCCGAGTACTTCCGGGCGAACCTCTGGCCCAACACCCCCGACATCCTTACTGAGTACCTGCAGTTCGGAGGCCGGCCCGCGTTCATGACCCGCCTGGCGCTGGCCGCCACGCTGGGAGCGAGCTACGGGATCTACGGTCCGGCCTTCGAGCTCAGCGAGAATCGTCCACGCTCTGCGGGGGGCGAGGAGTACCTGGACTCGGAGAAGTATGAGATCCGCTTCTGGGACCGCGACAACGCGGATAGCTTGCGGCCCTTCATCGCGCGCGTGAACCGGATTCGGCGCGAGAACCCGGCCCTGCAGCAGGACCGCAACTTGCATTTCCATGCCGTCGACAACGAGCAGCTGATCGCCTACAGCAAGTCCAGCGAGGATGGAACGAACACCATCCTCACGGTCGTGAATCTCGACCCCCATCATGCGCACTCGGGGTGGATGGAACTGCCGCTTGCCGAACTCTCGCTCTCCGCGCAGCAGCCCTACCAGGTGCACGACCTGCTCACCGACGCCCGCTTTCTCTGGAGCGGGCCGCGCAACTACGTGCACCTCGATCCACGCGAAGCGCCCGCCCACATCTTCCGCCTGCGACGCAAGGTGAGGACGGAGCGGGACTTCGACTATTTCCTTTGAGTGCCGCCGATGACGCGTCGCCAGCTCACCCGCCCGCTCGCTAGCGATCCCAACTGGGTGCGGGACGCGGTCGTCTACGAGCTCAGCGTGCGGGCCTTTTTCGACGGCAACGGGGATGGCCGCGGCGACTTCAAGGGGCTGCTCGAAAAACTCGACTACCTCCAAGGGCTGGGAGTGAGCGCGCTGTGGCTGCAACCTTTCTATCCCTCCCCGTGGCGCGACGACGGCTACGACGTCACGGACTTCACCGGCGTCCATCCCGACTGCGGCAGCCTCGCCGACTTCAAGGCGTTCCTCGCCGCAGCCCACGCGCGGCGGCTGCGCGTGATCACGGAGCTGATCCTGAACCACACCTCCGACCAGCACGCCTGGTTCCAGCGCGAGCGCAGCTCTACGGGGCGACCTTCCGGACACGAGTCGTACGTCTGGAGCCGGTCGCCCGAGCGCTATGCCGAGGCGCGCGTCATCTTCGGCGAAGACGAGCGCTCCAACTGGGCCTGGGATCCGGCGCGCGGCCGCTACTACTGGCACCGCTTCTATTCCCACGAGCCCGATCTCGACTGGGAGAGCCCTGCCGTGCGCAAGGCGATGACCAAGGCGCTCGACTTCTGGCTGGAACTCGGGGTCGACGGGGTGAGGCTGGACGCCCTCGCATACCTCTTCGAGCGCGAGGGCACGGCCTGCGAGAACCTCCCGCAGACCCACGAGCTGGTGCGGGAGCTTCGGCGTCACGTCGACGCGGAATTCCCGGGTCGGGTCCTGCTCACGGAGGCGAGTCTTTGGCCCGAGGAGGCCGCCGCCTACTTCGGCGCCTCCGACGAATGCCAGGTGGTCTTCCACACCTCGCTCGCCCCGCGCCTGTTCATGGCGCTGCGCATGGAGGACCGCCATCCGATCGCCGACATTCTGGAGCAGACGCCGCCCGCTCCCGAAGGCGCGCAGTGGGCCCTCTTCCTGCGCAACCACGATGAGCTCACCCTGGAGCCGCTCACGGAGGAAGAGCGGGACTACATGTACCGCGCCTATGCGAGCGACCCCGAGGCTCGCGTCCACCACGGGATCCGGCGGCGCTTGGCATCCCTGCTCGGACATGACCGCCGCCGCATCGAGCTCATGAACGCCCTGCTGCTCTCGCTGCCGGGAACGCCCGTCGTCTACTACGGTGACGAGATCGGGATGGGCGACAACCTGCACCTGGGCGATCGGCGTTCGGTGCGCACGCCCATGCAGTGGAGCGCAGACCGCAACGCGGGCTTCTCCTCCGCCGATCCCGGACGGCTCTACCTGCCGCCCGTCTCCGACGCCGACTCCTCGTACGAGGCCGTCAACGTGCAGCGGCAGGAGGCGGACCCCCAATCGCTGCTGCGCTGGATGAGGCAGATGATCGGCCTGCGCCGCCGCCTCACGCCGCTCTCGCGAGGCAGCTTCGAGCTGCTGGGACCCTCCAACTCCAAGGTGCTCGCCTTCCTGCGGGGGCACGCCGAGGAACAGGTCCTGGTGGTGGCCAATCTGTCCAGGTTCGTGCAGTCGGCTTCGCTGGAGCTGTCCCGCTTCAAGGGCCGGGTCCCTCGCGAGGCCTTCGGTCGCAGCGAGCTGCCGAGCATCGGAGCGGCGCCGTACTCCGTGACACTCGGCCCTTACGGCTTCTACTGGCTGTCGCTCGAGCCGGCGAGCGTGGCGGTCGACTCCGGGACCGAGGCGCCGCTTCCTTCACTCGAGACGGCGGGACCCTGGACGGACCTCGTGCAGGAGCCGGGGGGCCAGAGGGCACTCGCGGACGCGCTGCCCAGCTACCTGCGGGGCCGGCGTTGGTTCGCGGGCAAAGCGCGGCCGATTCGGCAAGTGGAAGTGCTTGACGCGGTGGCGCTCAGCACCGAAACAGGCCCGGTGTTCGTGAGCCTGGTGCGGGTCGATTTTGCCGAGGGCGAGGCCGAGCTGTACGTGCTGCCGCTGGCCTTCGCGGCGGGGGAGCGGGCCTTTGCGGTGGGCCGCTCGCAGCCGGCAGCGATGGTCGCGCACGTCACGGCGGCCGAGGGCACAGGCGTGTTGTACGGCGCGGAAAGCGAGCCGAGCTTCGGCCGCGCGCTGCTGGACGCGATGCAGCGTCGGCGCCGCTTTCGAGGCGGGGCGGGGACGCTGATCGCTGGTCGGACGCGCGCCTTCGCTCCGGTCTGCGGAAAGTCGCCACAGGCCCTGACGCCGGCCGCCCTCGGCGCGGAGCAGAGCAACAGCTCGATGCGTTTCGGCGACCGGGCGGTGCTCAAGCTCTACCGGCGCGTTGCGGAAGGCCGCAACCCGGAACTGGAGATCGGCGAGTTTCTCACGGCCCGCGGTGCGTTCCGCAACACCCCGCCCCTGGCGGGCTTCCTCGAGTACCAGCCCCGCCACGGGGAGGCCCTGACGCTTGGGTTGTTTCAGGGCTTCGTGGCCAACCAGGGCGACGCCTGGCGTTACACGCTCGACCACGTCGCGCGCTACTTCGGGCGACTGAGCGCTCTGGCCGCCGAGCGGCGAGTGTTGCCCCTCGTCACTCCTCCCAGCCTCGACCTCGAGCCGATGCCCTTCACGCCGCTCGCCGAGGAGCTGCTCGCCCCCTTTCCGGAAGCGGCGCGGCTGCTTGGCCGGCGCACGGCAGAGCTGCATCTCGCGCTGGCGGGGGACCGCAGGAACCCCGACTTCGCTCCCGAGCCGTACTCGTCCCCGGAGCAGAGGGCGCTCTATCAGTCGCTGCGCAACCTCAACCAGGGAGCCTTCTCGCTGCTCGAGCGCCGGCTGCGGGACTTGCCGGAAGGCGTCCGGGCGGACGGCCGCCGCATCCTCGAGCAACGCAGCGCCGTGCTGCGCTGTTTCCGCTTCCTGCTGGACCGCAAGCTCTCCGGTCTTCGCACCCGGGTGCACGGCGACTATCACTTGGGCCAGGTGCTGTGGACCGGCAAGGATTTCGTCATCATCGATTTCGAGGGCGAGCCCGCGCGCTCCATCCCTGCGCGCCGGGTCAAGCGCTCGCCCCTGGTCGACGTGGCGGGCATGATTCGGTCGTTTCACTACGCGGCGCACCAGGGCCTCGCCGATCATCTCGCCCGGGGAGGTCTCGAGGAGGAGACGGCGCTTCTGCCGTGGGCCGAGTTCTGGTACCTGTGGACGGCCTCGGCGTTTCTAGGCGCCTACCTTGCCGCCGTGCGATCGGGAGGGCTGCTGCCCCACCGCGAGGGCGAGCTGGAGGGGCTGATGCGCGTCCACCTGATGGAGAAGGCGGTCTACGAGCTCGCCTACGAGCTCAACAACCGTCCGGCCTGGGCGGGTCTGCCGCTCCGAGGCTTGTCACGACTCATTGAGGAGGGGCGCTAGATGCCGAGAAAGGACAAGGACATGAAGGTTTCATCCCGGCGGGGAACAGTTGCCGTGGCCCAGGACGTCGTTCCATCCAGCCTCTTCGGCGAGCAGGATCTCCACCTCTTCAACGAGGGGACCCACCTTCACCTGTACCAGAAGCTCGGGGCCCATCCCCTCACTCGGGGGCAGGCGGCCGGGACGCACTTCGCGGTCTGGGCCCCCAACGCCGAGCGGGTTTCCGTGATCGGCGAGTGGAACGGCTGGGACAAGGGCAGAAGCCCGCTTCACGCGCTGGCTGGTTCGGGCATATGGGAGGGGTTTCTCCCCGGCGTCGGCAGCGGAGACGTCTACAAGTATCACGTAGCCTCGAAGCTCGGCGGCCATGCCATGGACAAGGCCGATCCGGTGGGCTTCTTGCATGAGCCGTCGCCGCGCACGGGTTCCGTGGTGTGCGACCTCGCCTACGACTGGGGCGACGAGGCCTGGCTGGCGGAGCGCCGGAAGCGCAACTCGCTGTCCGCCCCGAGGTCGATCTATGAGGTCCATCTGGGCTCCTGGCGCCGCGTCTCGGGGGAAGGCGACCGGCCGCTCAGTTATCGCGAGATGGCGGTGGAGCTGGCGGACTACGCCTCGTGGATGGGCTTCACCCACGTCGAGCTGCTTCCGGTCATGGAGCATCCGTTCTACGGCTCCTGGGGCTACCAGACCACGGGCTATTTCGCCCCCACCAGTCGTTACGGCACGCCCCAGGATCTCATGTACTTGATCGACACGCTCCACCAGCGCGGCGTCGGCGTGATCCTCGACTGGGTGCCCTCGCATTTCCCCACCGACGGCCACGGGCTGGCGTTCTTCGACGGCACCCACCTGTACGAGCACGCCGACCGGCGCCAGGGGCACCAGCCGGACTGGGACAGCTTCATCTTCAATTATGGTCGCCACGAGGTGCGCAGCTTCCTGCTGAGCAGCGCCATGCTGTGGCTCTCGGTCTACCATGCCGACGCGCTGCGCGTGGACGCGGTTGCCTCCATGCTCTACCTCGATTACTCGCGCAAGGAAGGGGAGTGGGTGCCGAACATCCACGGTGGGCGCGAGAACCTGGAGGCAGTCGAGTTCCTGCGCCGGCTGAACGAAGACGTGTACCGTGAACAGCCCGACGCGCAGACGATGGCCGAGGAATCGACGTCCTGGCCGATGGTCTCGCGGCCCTTGTATCTGGGCGGGCTCGGCTTTGGCCTGAAATGGGACATGGGCTGGATGCACGACACGCTGGACGACTTTGCGCGCGATACGATCCACCGCAAGTTCCATCACAACCAGCTCACCTTCCGGCTCACGTACGCTTTCAGCGAAAACTTCCTGATGCCGCTCTCCCACGACGAAGTGGTCCATGGTAAGGGATCGCTGCTCGGCAAGATGCCGGGTGACGAATTCCAGAAGTTCGCGAACCTGCGCCTGCTGCTCGCCTACATGTACGCGCAGCCCGGCAAGAAGCTGCTCTTCATGGGTGGCGAGTTCGGCCAATGGGCGGAGTGGGGCCACGACCGCAGCCTGGACTGGCACCTGGCCGACGTCGGGCTGCACAAGGGTGTCAAGGAGTGGGTGCGCGACCTCAACCGCCTGCACCGGGCGGAGCCCGCGCTGCACGCGCTCGACTGCGACCCGGCCGGTTTCCAGTGGATCGACTGCAACGACTCCGAGAACAGCGTGCTGAGCCTGATGCGGCGCAGCCGGGAGCCGGGAGAAGAGGTCCTGGTCGTGCTCAACCTCACCCCCGAGCCCCGCCACTCCTACCGCGTGGGCGCTCCCGGCGGCGGTTTCTGGGCGGAGATCCTGAACAGCGACGCGCCCACCTACGGGGGCGCCGGCTGGGGTAATCTAGGCGGCGTCGAGGCGGCTCCGGTGGGCCGGCACGCTCAGCCGTTCTCGCTCAACCTGAGCCTGCCCCCGCTCGGCGCTATCTTCCTGCGCCGTTCTTCGAGGGGGGCCTGAAGCGGCACGGCCACGTCATGGACGATCTCTGGTACAAGGACGCCGTCTTCTACGAGCTGCACGTCAAGGCCTACTGCGACGGCAATGCCGATGGCATCGGCGACCTGCCCGGGCTGATCGGGCGCCTCGATCACCTCCAGGAGCTCGGCGTCAACTGCCTGTGG
>JAQBHI010000145.1:0-4748 GCA_032127875.1 Acidobacteriota bacterium | reverse complement strand
CTGCTGCTGTCGCTGGCGGGCAACGGGGCGGCGCCGTTCAAGACCGTGCTGACGCATGGCTTCATGGTGGATGCCGACCGCGAGAAGATTTCCAAGAGCAAGCAGGGCCAGGGTGGTTACGAGAAACCGCAGACCGCCGATGCCTACGTGAAGAACTACGGCGCCGATGTGGTGCGGCTCTGGGTCGCGTCGCAGGATTTCCGCAACGACATCACCGTCAGCGAGGAGCGCACCAACAAAGTGGCCGAGACTTATCGCGGCATCCGCAATGCGCTGCGTTACCAGCTCTCGAACCTCTACGACTTCGATCCGGCAGGGGACGCGCTGCCCGAGGCTCAGCTCGACGAGCTCGACCGCTACGCGCTACATCGTCACCGCCAGTTCGTGGGACGGGTGGTGAGGGCCTACGACGACTACGAGTTCCACGTCGTCTACCACCAGCTCGTACAGTACTGCGCCGTCGATCTCTCGTCTTTCTACCTGGACGTGCTGAAGGACCGGCTGTATTGCGACGCGGCAGACGGGCCCCGCCGGCGTTCGGCCCAGAGCGTGCTGTACCAGGTCGCACGCGACCTGGCACGACTCATGGCGCCCGCGCTGCCGTTCACGGCCGACGAGGTCTGGCCGCTGATCCCCGGGGTGAGCGAGGCCTCGGTCCACGTGGCCCACTTCCCCAAGCCCGAAGCCGTCGACGAGGCGCTGCTCGGCCATTGGCAGGCACTGCTCGACGCCCGCGCAGCGGTGACCAAGGCGCTCGAGCCGCTGCGGGCCGACAAGACGCTGGCCGGGAGCCTGGAGGCCGAGGTCGAGCTGCGCGCCTCGACCGCGGCGCTCACACCCCTGCGCCAGCACGAGGCCGCGAGCAGCGTCTTTCCCGGCAACCTCGCGAACCTGTTCATCGTGAGTCGCGTCCGGCTCAGCGAAGGCGACGGCGGAGCAGAGACCTACGCCGTGACGGCGGGCAAAGCGAGGGGCGGCAAGTGCGAGCGCTGCTGGACGTACTCGGAGAACGTCGGCAAGCTGTCTGCGCATCCGGGCGTCTGTGAACGCTGCGCGCAGGTGCTCCTGGCCCTATGAGGCGCACGGCCGAGCTCGCCATCATCCCCACGGTGATCGTTCTCGACCAGCTCACCAAGATCATCCTGAAGAACGCGCTGGGTTTGCACGAATATCGTCCGGTCATAGACGGACTGCTTTCGATCTCGCACGTGCGCAACCGCGGGGCAGCCTTCGGGATTCTTGCGGAGGCGGGCCTGCCCTATCAGGCCCTGCTGCTCTCGCTGGTGAGCCTGCTGGCCCTGGGCGCGATCGCGATCTACGCCCTGCGCCTGCCTCCCCAGGCGCGGCTGCCGCGCCTGGCGCTCGCCCTGGTTCTCGGCGGCGCCATCGGCAACCTGATCGACCGGCTTCGCTTCGGCTACGTCGTCGACTTCATCCACGTCTATTGGGGCCAGCACGTCTGGCCTGATTTCAACCTGGCGGACTCCGCCATCAGCACCGGCGTCGTGCTGCTGCTCCTCGACATGCTGCGCTCGCCCAGACGCGAGACCGCTTCCGGCATGAGCGAGGCCAAGCCGGCCCCGGGCAGGAGCGAGTAGATGTACCCGAGGATCTTCACCCTTCCCGAGTTCGACCTGCTGGGCCGGCATATCGGCCCGCTCACCCTCCACAGCTACGGCGTGCTGCTGGCGATCGCCTTCCTGGCGGGGCTGTGGATCGCCGGCCGCCAGGCGCGGCGCGAGGGGCTCGACCAGGCGCGCATCACGGATCTCGGCGTCTACGTCCTGATCGCGGGTCTGCTGGGCGCAAAGCTGATGCTCGTCCTCGTCGAGTGGCCCATGTACAAGGCCAACCCCGGCGAGGTGCTCTCCATCTTCCAAAGCGGCGGCGTCTTCTACGGCGGCCTGCTCGGCGCCCTCCCCGTCGCCTGGTGGTACGCGCGGCGACACCGTCTCGATGGCTGGCGCACCGCCGACGTGCTGGCCCCAGGCGTCGCATTGGGCCAGGCCATCGGCCGCCTCGGCTGCTTTGCCGCCGGCTGTTGCCATGGCCGTCCCGCGGATGTGCCGTGGGCCGTGCGCTACACCGACCTGTACGCGGCGCGCACGGTCGGCACGCCGATGGACACGCCGCTACACCCGGCGCAGCTCTACGAGTCGATTGCCACGGTCCTGATCTTCGCGTTCCTGATGTGGCTCGCACCGCGCAAGAAGTTCTCGGGACAGGTGATGCTCTGCTACGTGTCTCTGTACGCCGTGGCGCGCTTCGGTCTCGAGTTCTATCGAGGCGACGCGGCGCGCGGTTTCTTCTTTGGCGGCCTGCTCTCGACCTCGCAGGCCATCGCGGTCGCCATGCTGCTGGCCGTGGCCGCCTGCTGGCCGTACCTGGTGAAAGAGCACGCCCTCGCGTCATCGCCTTCCGGTCGATGAGGCCTCGGCGGGCCAGCGCCTCGACGCCTGGCTCGCCGGGCGGCTGCCGGCGCTGAGCCGCGCCCGTTTCCAAGCGTTGATCGAGACCGGTCACGTCACGCTGGACGGCAAGGCGGGCCGGGCCTCGGCCCGCGTCCGGCCCGGCCAATTGGTCGAGTTCGAGATCCCCGAGCCCGCCGCCGCGAAGCCCGCGGCCGAGGCGATCCCGCTCACGATCGTCTTCGAGGATGCCCGGCTGCTGGTGCTCGACAAGCCCGCGGGCCTCGTGGTTCATCCCGGCGCCGGTAGCAGCTCCGGAACGCTCGTGAACGCCCTGCTCCACCACGTCCGCGATCTTTCCGGGATCGGCGGCGTGTTGCGGCCAGGCATCGTGCATCGGCTGGATCGCGGCACGTCAGGGCTGCTCGTCGTCGCCAAGGACGACGAGGCGCACCGCGCGCTGGCGCGCCAGTTCGCGGGCCGAACGGTCGAGAAGGAGTACCTGGCGCTCGTGCTCGGGGTGCCGCAGCGCAAGCAGGGCCGCATCCAAGCTTCGATCGCGCGTCACCGGGTGCATCGCCAGCGCATGAGCGTCGACGAGAGCGGCCGCTCCGCCCGCTCGGACTACACGCTGGTCGAGAGCTTCGACGGCGCCGCCCTGCTGCGGGTGCGCATCCACACGGGCCGGACGCACCAGATCCGGGTGCACCTGGCCTCGATCGGGCATCCGGTGGCGGGCGACAAGCTGTACGGCGGCACACGCACTCCGTCGAGCCGGCGCCCAGCCTCTCGCGAGGCGCTGGGCCTGCTCGAGCGTCCGGCGCTCCACGCCGCCCGGCTCGCCTTCGATCACCCAGTCGGCTCGCAGCGGCTGCGTTTCGAGAGTCCGCTGCCGGCAGACATCGAGGCCGTGCTCGAACGGCTCCGAAGCCCTAAGATTAGGCTGGCCGAACCAGGAGGAACCCGCGAATGAGCCGAAGAACCACCGCCGTTCTCGTCGCCGGACTCGCCCTGAGCCTCGCCGGCGAGGCAACGGCGAAGTTCGGGATCAGCAAGACGCGAGTGGTGCTAGCGCGGGTCCGACCGCCCGTGAACGCCCTGCTCGCGGAGAGCGTGTACCTCGAGGTGCGCTCCGAGATGCCCGAGGTCACGGGCGCGCATGTCGCGATCGTGCGGGGTCGCGTCGAGGATGCGCTTCGCGGCAGCGATATGTATCGCCTCGTCGATCGCGAGCGCGACGCCGACGCGGTGCTCAAGGTCTCGCTCGGGGCCTTGCGCGCCGAAGTGCGCGACGAGATCCGCATCGAAACCAAGTACGTGAAGATCGGCGAACGGCAGGAATGGAACGAGAAGAAGAAGAAGTACGAGACGAAGGACGTCTACGGAAATCGTTCCGAGCCCGTGAGCTGGCGTCTCGCGGACGGCAGCCTGTCGGCCACCGTGGTCGTCGAGAGCCAGAACGGACCAAGGACCACCGATGTCGGCGGGGCGTACCACAAGCAGTTCAAGCTGGAGGACGGCCTGGCGCCCGAGGCCTCGACGGAGGAGTCGCTGCGCCGCTACCTGGTGGCCGCCACCGCCGAAAGCGTCGTCGGCCAGGTGACCTTCGCCCCGGACCCTGTCGAGGCGCTGCTCGCGGTCAACGACGAGCTGAAGGCCGGCAACAAGCTGGCAGAAGCCGGGCTCTTCCAGGAAGCGATGGAAGAGTGGAACCGGCGCACCTTCAAGGGCGACACCGAGGCGGCGCGCCTGCACAACTTGGGTGTCGCCCACGAAGCGCTCGCCTACAAGCTGCCGCCCTTTACGCCGGAGCATCGCGGCCGTCTGGAGGAGGCGAAGGGCTTGTACCTGAAGGCGCTGCAGCTCGATTCGGACGAGAAGTACTTTCGTGAGCCGCCGCCGCGCGTGGACCAGAGCCTCGCCTACGCCGCGACTGCCGCGCTGTTCATGCAGGAACTTGCGATGTTCCGCGACGAGAAAAACGACGCGCGCCAGGCGGCGCAATCGAAGACGAGGGCACCCGCGCCCGGCAAACCTGCCCCGCCCGCTGGCGCAGCGTCTCCCGCCAGGGCTCCCAGCACCTCGGCCAGGCCTGGCGCGAGCGTGGCAGGCCTCCCGCTACGCAACGGCTCGTTCGAGTCGACGCTCACCCCCTGGAACATCACGGGCAAGGGCCGGCTCGCTCAGGAGACCGGACGCGGCAACGTCCTGGAGGTGGCCGCCACCGCGGAAGCCGTCGTCACCGCGCAGCCCGTGGACGTGACGATCGCCTCGGGTGCGGCGCCGCTCAGCCTCGAGTACAAGGTCGTCTCCGGCGAGGCGATCCTGCGCGTCCTGGTG
>JAQBHI010000144.1:0-2780 GCA_032127875.1 Acidobacteriota bacterium | reverse complement strand
GGTGGTGATCTGCTGGCGGCCGGTCCCCGCGCCAGCCGGGGCGTGGTGACGCCGCGCCCGTCCGGCGCGAGCGCCCGCGACTCGCGCGGCGGGATCGCGGACGGCGCACGCGGCGGTGACGGCGTGATCCGCCTGGGCGGAGACGGCGCAGAGGACGTGGACGCTCTGCTGGCGGAGATCCGCAGCGAGCTCGATCGGCTCGTCTAGCCCAACTTGAAGGATTTGGATCCTCGACGAGGTCGTAGGGGTGGTTTCTCGCCCGAGTCGCGTTGCGGTTGCCACTACATTCGTCAGGCAGGCAGCCCGGCGGCTGGGAGCCGGAGGCGCCTGGGGAGCTGCAGGCCGAGGCGTTGCAGGAGCACGGCCTGCTCCTTGTCCGGGCGGACGACGCAGCGCAGGCGCAGCTCGCGCCCGTCGGTGAGCGGCAGGACGACGTCGACGCTGGCGATCGCAGCCATCTCCTCGAGCAGCTTGCGCGGGCTGCGGCCGAGCCCGGCCTTGTCGGCCCAGCCCTCCATCGTCTTCCAGAGCGCGAAGGCCAGGAAGCACACCAGGATGTGAGCTCGGACGCGGTCGTCCTTCTGGTGCCAGATCGGGCGGATCTCGAGTTCGGTCTTGTGGGCCCGGAAGGCGTCTTCGGCCTGGGTGAGCTGGATGTAGGCCTTCCAGAGTTGCTCAGGGCTCCAGTCGACGACGTTGCTGCGCAGGATGTAGGTGCCTTCGGTGTGCAGCGCCCACTGGCTCCACTCGCCGCGCACCACGACGGAGAGGCGCAGGCCCGAGGGGCGGCTCTCATCCTCCTCGACGGTGATCTGGTACTTGCCGGCGGCCCGGCTGTTGCGCTGGAGCAGCCGGCCGATCTGGCGCTCGACCTGTGCGCGGTTGGCTTTGCTCTTGGCGTGTTCGAGGCGACGCGACAGATTCTCGAGGGCCTGTGTGATGCGCGCGCTGAAGCGCTCGTGCATCGCCGCTTCCTTGGCCTGCCGGTCCGCCGAGCGGCAGAGCAGGAAGACCTCCTCGCTCTCGGGCCCTGGGCAGATCTTGACCTCCAGCCCGTCCCGGATCGCCTTCCAGCCCTCCGTCTCGACGAGCTGTTTCTGGAAGGTCTTCAGCTCGCTCTTCGGCGTGCCCACCAGGTAGCGCCGCCCGCCGGACCGCAGCCACGAGAGGTTGTCCTCGCTGACCATGCCCCGGTCCATGACCCAGACCCGGTTCGTGCGGCCGTACTTCGCTTCGACGGCCTCGACGACCTCCTCGACCGTCGTCACGTCCGTGCGGTTGCCCTCGAAGACCTCGTGGCCCACGGGGAAGCCGTCCGCGGTGACGACCAGCGCCAGGCACACCTGCACGCAGTCCGGCCGGTGGTCCCGGCTGTAGCCGCGCTTTGCCAGGGAGCACCCCCGACCCTCGAAGTACGTCGAGGTCACGTCGTAGAGCAGCAGGTCGTACGCCTGGTCGAAGAGCGTGGCGAAGCGCTCCCTCAGGTGGGACTCGAGAGCTGCCTTGTGCGGCAGGAGCTGATCGAGTCCCTGGTACAGACGCGTGTGATGGACCCGACCCTCGGGCACACCGAGCAGGTCCTCCAGCGCCGTCTTGCGATACCACTGCTCGGCGATGTGCAGCTCGCTCGAGGGATCGCACAGCCGCGCCAGCACCAGGATCGTCGCCACCTCGGCCCAGCCGACTGCCTCTCGCCCTCCGGAAAGTTGGCGGCGGCAGAAGTCGTCCAGGCCGAGGGCTTGCCACAGGAGCCAGCCCAGCCACACGTCGCCGAAGGACCGGCTGCGCTCGACGCGCACCTCGCGCACCTTGACCGACGCAGCCTCGATCGGTGGGGTGTCGTCGAACAGGTGCCCCTGGCCGTCGAGCTTGCCCCCCAGGAAGTGGCGCGCGAGAGCGGACGCCTTCGCACGACCCTCGGCGTCGAGCTCGCCGAGATACGCCACCGTCTCCTGGCTGACCCGGCGACCCCGACGCACCGAGCGCACCAGACGCCAGTACGTGTGCCGCTTGCCCTGCTTCGAGATCGTCTGCCGGCGCAAGTACATCGCCGGCTGTTGTCGGGCAGCGACCGACCCGCTTCAACCGGGTGGGTTTGCACTACATCGCCTCGCCGAGACCAGACGGCCGAGAATCGCCCAACGCACCCCGTCCACGCTCGCGCGAGGCCCCGAGAACGCTCGGATTCGCTCCAAACCCTTCAAGTTGGGTTAGACTCGGCAGGGACCACGGGGCGCCGATCGGCCGAGCCGTGGAGCCGCCCTGGCCCGGAGGACAGAGGGACCATGATGCGCTGGTTGCCGCAGCTGCTCGCCCTGGCGCTCGTCCTGGCACCCGACACCCGCGCCCAGGCGCCGGCTCCGGATCTCACGCTGGACGCCTACGTCAAGGCCTCGAACACGGGCGGCGACGACGCCTTCGGCGCGGCGCTGGCGCTCTCCGGCGACACGCTCGTCGTCGGCGCTCCCTGGGAGGACAGCGCGGCCACCGGCGTGAACGGCAACCAGACCGACGACAGCGTCCCCCAGGCCGGCGCGGTCTACGTGTTCGTGCGCAACGGTGCGAGCTGGTCCCAGCAGGCCTACCTCAAGGCCTCGAACACCGGGGCGGAGGATCTGTTCGGCTATGCCGTGGCCGCGTCGGGCGACACGCTGGTGGTGGGCGCGATCGGCGAGGACAGCAACGCCACCGGCGTGGGCGGCAACCAGGGCAACAACAGCGCCAGCAACTCCGGCGCAGCCTACGTGTTCGTCCGGAACGGCACGACCTGGAGTCAGCAG
>JAQBHI010000143.1:0-10705 GCA_032127875.1 Acidobacteriota bacterium | reverse complement strand
GCCCGACGCCCAGGTCATATTCACTCACGGGCTTGACGGCACCAATATCAGCTCGACCTTCACCCGGCCGCGCCAAGTCTACGAAACTTTCATTCTCCGCGGGTGGCCAAAGGCCATGGCCATTCACTCTGGCGCGGAGCGACTGGGGGGGAGCGCGCAGCGCGCGGGGGGGTGCATGGGTCCGTACCCCCCCGAACTCTCTACTTGAAGAACTTGCGCAGGCTGGTGAGGGTGGAGTCGCGCGGGGAGAGCGACTCGAGTTCCAGGCGTGCCTGCTTGTGGGTCGGGTTCAGGCGCACGGCCGTCTGCAGCACCGCAATCGCGCGCGACTTAACCTTCATCGACTTGTAGTAAAGCCCGAACTGGTAGTGAAGGTCCGCGTTGTTCGGGTCGAGCCGCGCAGCCTCCAGGAACTCGCGCTCAGCCTGCTTTGCCGCGCGCGGCCAGCAGGCCAGTGCGATGGCCAGACGCAGCCGATACGCGGGAACCCCTGGAGCCAGGTCGACGAGCGCCCCGTAGACCTTGGAGGCGTTCGCATAGTCGGAGACGGCCATGCGCACGTCGCCTTCCATGATGAGGCGCTGAATGTCTGCGGTGCGGCCGGCAGCCTGCGCGGGATCCTCCTCTGGAGACGCCGCGGGTTCGGCGCTCTCGGCAGGCGCGGGCGGAGGCGCCGGCGTCGCGGCCGCTGCGGCCACGGGCGCGGGCGGCACCACGGGCGCGACCGGCGGCTTGAGCTTGACGAGGGGAAGCGCCGGGTCCGCCGTGGCCGCTTTCGCGGCAGGCTTGGGAGCGGGCAGCGCGGCGGCTGCCACGGGCGGAGCGGCTGCCACCGCGGGCAGCGGGGCCTGGCGTGCCAACCTCAGCATCGTGGAGGCGCGGCCGAGGATCAGCTCTATGTCGGTCTTGAGCGCCTCGTCGTCGCCGACCGCGTCGAGTAGCGCGTGGTAGCGCTCCATCTTTTCTTCGAGAGCGCGGACCAGCTCTTCGCGAGGGGCGGTGCGCGACACGCGCAGCCATGCCTCGCGATCGAGCCGCACGGAGCGTGCCAGCTCGTCCTCGACCTCCTTGCGCAGGGCTTCGCGCGCGGAGGGATCTGGCCGAGAGCGCAGGGCCGAGAGCAGGAACGTGCTGGTCTCCATCTGGATCACCGGCGTCGGATCTTGCTTGCCCAGCGGCTTGTCCGCGTACTCGAGGACCCCGGCGGCGAGCAGCGCATAAGCGGCGCGCAGCCGGGTGAAGGCGACCCCGCCCTTCTCCCACGCGAGGCGCCGGAGCGTGACCTTCCGGTTCGCCTGCTCGAGCACGTCGAGCTCCTCGGCCGAGCACTTGCGCACGCCGAACGGGAACGGCGGCACCGGCGCCAGCGTCACCCAGCGGTCGAGATCGCCGATCCCGGTGAGCACCAGCTCCTCGCCCTTCATGGCCTTGATCCCCATGTAGAGGATGCGGTGCACCGAAAGGCTCACCATGTAGTCGAGCGGGATCGGGCACTGGCGCTCCTCGAATGAGGCGGCCCCCTCCTTGAAGTCGAAGAGCGAGACCACGATCCGCTTCACCTGCCGTGAGACCGAGCGGCCGACTTCCTTCCTGTCCATGACGCCGGAGGCCACGAGCGCCTCGCCGAAGCGCTTGCGACGCTGCTTCATGAACGCCGAGGCGCGCGCATACTCCTCGTCGGTGATCCGGCCCACGGTCACCAGCGCCTCGCCGAGTCGGTCCTTTTTCATGTTGCTGGCAGCAAAAACGATCCGGCCGTGGTCGAAGTAGACGGTCTTGATCACTTTGGCGGAGCGTATTTCCAGGTCCCCGCTGTTGCGCCCGGCCGAAAGGCTGCGCAGCGTCTCGGCGATCGGAACTCGCGACAGATCGGTCAGCACTGAGCCTTCTAGACTAGCGCAGCTCGGCCCAGAGCCCAAGCATCTCCCGCAGGATCTTGAGGATCACGCGTGGCGACGACAGCGTCGAGACGCCGCGCGAGCGCGGAAAGTAGTCGACACCGATCTGGATGATGGTGGCGCCCGCCTTACGTGCCCGGATCAGGAACTCAGCGTCGATGAAGCTGCCTTCGCTCTTGAGCGGGAAGCGCTCGAGCAGGGCGCGGCGAAAAAGCTTGAACGAAAAATTCACGTCCTTGACCGGCAGGTCGAACAGCGAACGGATCAGCAGTGTGTAGAAGAAGGTGTAGACAGAGCGCAGCGGGCCCTCGAGGGCTCGGTCGAAGCGGTAGGCCGAGAGCACATCGGCTTGCTGATATGCCAGAAGCCGGACGGCCCGCGGCAGCTCCTGGAGATCGAAGGGCAGGTCGGCGTCGGTGTAGAGGATGAGCTCCTTCGACGCCACGGCGTAGCCGGCGCGCAGCGTTGCGCCGAGCTTGAGGTTGGCCGCGTTGTGGACGACCTTGATCTGCGGGTCCTCGTGCGCGAGCGCGTCGGCCAAAGCACCGGTCTGGTCGGTGGACGCGTCGTCCACGATCACGATCTCGTGTTCGCCCGGAATCTCGCGCAGGATTTCCTTGGCGGCGGACACCGCGCGCTGGATATAGGCCGCCTCGTTCCACATCGGGAACACGACCGAGATCGAGACGGGCATGCCCTATTTTCCCGTGACCAGGGCACACGCCTGGGAGACGTGAGCCGCGGTGTCGAACTGACTCGCAAAGGCGAGCTGGATGCGCCGGTCGCGGCCGATCACGTACGTCACGCGGCGCGCCACGCCGATCCAGGGCCAGCGCACCTTGTAGGCGCGCAGGATCTCGCCCGCGGGGTCGCCTACGAGCGGGTAGGGCAATTCGAGGGCCTCGGCAAAGCGATCGCTCGTCTGCTGGGAGTCGGCCGAGACGCCGACCACTCCGGCCCCGCTGCCCGTGAACTTCTCGTAGTCCCGGCGGAACCCGCCGGCCTGCTTCGTTCAACCGGGCGTGAACGCCTTGGGGAAGAAGAAGACCACCGCCTGGCCCTTGTCCAGAAGCTTGAACAGCGTCGTCTTGCGCACCGCGAAGTCGGGCGCCGTATCGCCTGGCTCGAGCATCGCGCCACTATAATGCCGAAGCCAAAGCAGGAGGGTCACGAGGCAATGCTGCGCTCCGTCATCGTGGGTAGCGGGAGCGAGATACCGCCCCACAAGGTCACGAACGCCATGCTGGCGCGGATCATGGACACCAGCGACGAGTGGATAAAGGCGCGCAGCGGTGTCGAGACGCGCTACTACGTCGAGCCTGGAACCGGTACCTCCGACCTGGGTGTCGCGGCGGCGACTCGGGCCCTCGAGGCCGCGGGCGTCTCGAAGGAGGAGGTCGACCTCGTCGTCTTCGCCACGATGACGCCAGACCATTTCTTCCCCGGGGCCGGCGGCCTGTTGCAAGCGAAGCTGGGCCTGAGGACGGTGCCCTGCTTCGACATCCGGCAACAGTGCGTCGGCTTTCTCTACGGTCTGCAGCTGGCCGACGCCCACATCCGCTCCGGCCTCGCGAAGACGGTGCTGCTCGTCGGCGCCGAGATCCACACCGGCTTCATGCCCTACACCCAGGCCAACTGGGACTACCTCTACGGCAAGGCCGACACGCCGCCGACGCCGGAGGAGTACGCGTGGAACACGAAGTTCCGGCATCTGACCGTGCTCTTCGGCGACGCCGGCGCTGCGGTCGTGGTGAGGGCGATGGAGGGCGACGCGGACCGCGGCATCCTGGACCAGCTCCTGCACACGAACGGCGCCGACTACGACAAGCTGTACGTCCCCGGCACCGGCTTCAAGCGCCGACCCTACACCGACCCCGAGCAGCTCCAGCGCGGCGATCACATCCCGGTGATGGACGGCCGCTACGTCTTCAAGATGGCGACCACGCACATGATCGAGGCAGCCCAGCAGATCCTGGCGCGCAATGGCGTCGCGACCGCCGATCTCAAGATGATCCTGATGCACCAAGCCAACAAGCGCATCAACGAATACTGCCAGAAGGCGCTCGGCCTCCCGGACGAGAAGGTGCTGCACAACATCGAGCGCTACGGAAACACCACGGCTGGAACCATCCCCCTGCTCTGGGACGAGTGCGTGCGCAGCGGTCGCCTGGCGCCAGGCGACCTGGTGCTCATGGTCGCATTTGGCGCGGGCATGAACTGGGGCGCGACGCTGCTGCGAACGTAGGCAGAAAAGGAGAAACGAATGAGCGATTCACAGGCCGTGCCGGTCAAGGACCTGATTCTGGTGCCGAGCCTGATCACGCTGGCGATCACGGTGTTGCGGCTGGTGGGCGAGTTGCAGAACTGGTCTCCGGCGCTGTTCAGCAAGGCTGCCGGCGGTGGCGGCTCCTTGATCGGGATCTCGTGGTTGATTTTCGTGTTCGGCGCTTGGTTCGGCTGGCGCCTGACGCGCTCGGGCCACGGCATTCCTGGCCCGCTGAAGGCGTCGGGCATCGCTCTTCTGGCTGGGCTGGTCATTATCTTCGCTGCGTTCGGGATCGGGCAGGTCGCTGGACAAAACGCTTTCTTCGCGGCTTTGACCCTGGGCTCGATCGCGGGAATCTTCCTGACGCGCACGCTGTGGCCCGCGCTGTGGAGGACCCTGCTCGCCTATGCTCTTGCTGCTCGTGCACCGGTCGCGCTCGTGATGCTGGTCGCCATCTTCGGAAACTGGGGCACTCACTACGACGTGGCGCCGCCCAACTTCCCGGATACGTACTCGCCTCTGGTGAAGTGGCTGCTGATCGGCCTGCTGCCCCAGATGACGTTCTGGATCTTTGCGACCGTCGTGGGCGGCCTGCTGACGGGCGGCATCGCAGGCGCGATCGCGCGCAAGAAGGCCTGAGAGCGGTCCTCAGCTCCGGCGAAAGCCAGCGCCCGCGGGCACGAAGCCGGCGGCTGCCAGGTGCGGGGCCAGCACGCTGCGCTGCAGCGGCACGCCGTCGGCGCTGGTCTCGCCGAAGAAGCTGCGGCCCGAGCGCGCGCCCCACTCGGCCAGGCCGACGGCGATGGCCCGTGCCGCTTGCGAACGGGCCGGCTCCTCGGCCGGAAGGTACGTGAACAGTTCCCGCTCACCTCGGCCCAGGTAGGCCACCAGGGCGCCGCCCTTGAGCAGGACGTGCGCGCCCGCCGCGCGCTGCGGCCGCGCCTCGCCCGACTCGGGCCACGCCAGCGCGGCGCCGTATGGGTTCGCGGGGTCAGCGGCGGCCAGCACGACCGCGGCGGAGTCCTCCTCGATTTCACGCAACGCCCGTAGCCGGTCGAGGGCGCCGGCCTGGGCGAACTGCGACCCGCCCAGCCCGCGGACGAAGTAACCACGCCGGATCCGGCCGGCTTCCTCGAGGGCCGCCAGCACTGGATACACCGCCGAAAAGCCGCCGGCCATCGCCTCGGCCGCGACCGCGTTGCGGGTGACGACGCCGTGGCGGGCCAGCAGTTGTTCGGCCCGAGCCGCGGCCCGCTGCGTCGGCGTGGTCGCCGTCAGGGCGAGCAGCGACCAGCGACCGGCGGCGCTTTGCGGCGCTTCGCGCCGCGAGCGAAACGGCGTGAGCGTGCGGAAGCGGCGCTCACGACTGCGGCTGGCGTGCGTGTGGAGGAAGGCGCGCAACGCCCCAGGCGTGTCGTTCGCAACCTCGCCCGACCACACCAGATCCCACAGCGCGTCGAGCGTGCTGCGCGTGAGACCGCAGCCGGCCGACTCGTGAATCCGGTCGAAGAAGCTGGCACCTTGTTGCCTCAGGTGTTCGCGAATCCTCTGGTGGAGCTCCCCGTCGGGTGGCTCCGGGCGCGCCTCGTGGAGCAGCGGCAGGTCTTCGGCGAGATACAGGCCCACGCGGCCGTCCCGATCGCCGAGTGCCCCGAGGCCTGCCCAAACGACCTCGCCTGCCGCGCACAGTTGATCGAGATCGCCCGCACGGTAGCCGGGCAGGCGCGCGGGTAGCACGTCGAACTCCAGGATCGAGGCGGGGATCGCCACTCCTTGAAGCTGCTCGACGATGTCGAGCAGCGCGTCGGGCCCGCTGCGCGAGGCGAGCGGTGAAGAAATACCCTGCCAGTCGAGAAGCAGCCGCGCCAGCAGCGCGGGCTCGGCCGGCTCCACCTGCTTGCGAAGCGCAGCCAGCGAACGCCGGCGGAGCGTCGCGAGCACGCCAGGATCGCACCATTCGCGGCCGCGACCCCCGGGGCGGAACTCGCCCTCGGTCACGCGGCCGTCGTCAGCCAGGCGCCGCAGCGCCGACTCGACGATCCCGTCGCCCAGAGCGTAGCGGCGCGCCACTTCCTCGGCGCGAAAGGGCGCGTGGCTGCGGGCATAGCGAGCGACGATCCCTTCGAGCGCCAGGGCGACGGGCGTCAGAAAGGCCTGCGGCAGGCCCGGGGCGGGCGTCAGGCCGAGGGCATCGCGAAAACGGCCCGCATCCTCGGCCGCTGCAAAGCGGGTCTCGCCCGCAATCGTGACGCGAATGCTCCGACGCTCGGCTTCGAGGGCGGCGAGCCAGGCATCGGCGGCCGCCGACGGCCCGCAGCGCGCCGCGATCTCGCCTTGCGTCAGCTCACCAAGACGCAGCAGCAGGTCGTGCAGGCGATCGAGGCTACGCGCTTTCGACGCCTCGCTGAGCGCCTGCAGCGACAGCTCCGTTTCGGCCAGGGCGTCCTTGTCGAGTAGCTCGCGCAACTCAGCCTCACCCAGCAGCTCGCGCAACTGGCCCTGGTCCACGGCGAGGGCCTGCGCGCGGCGCTCGGCCAGCGGCGCATCGCCCTCGTAGAGGTAGTTGGCCACATAACCGAACAGCAGCGATGCCGAGAACGGCGACGGCGACGGCGTGTCGACGGTAACCAGCCGCAGCTCGCGCCGCGACACGCGCCCGGCCAGCGCGACCAGCGCCGGCAGATCGAAGACATCCTGCAGGCACTCGCGGTACGCCTCGAGGATTATCGGGAACGAGGGGTAGCGCGCGGCCACGGCCAGCAGATCGTGAGCCCGCTTGCGCTGCATCCACAGTGGCGTGCGCTGGCCGGGGCGACGCCGGGGCAGCAACAGCGCGCGGGCCGCGGCTTCGCGAAAGTGAGCGGCGAACAAGGCGCTGCCGCCCAGCGCCGCCACGACGAGGTCCTCGATCTCCTCCGGCGCGGGAAGCAGCGCCGCCGCGTCGGGGGGGCGATCGCGATCCGGCAGGCGCAGCACGATCCCGTCGTCGCTCCAGATCGTGTCCAACTCGCCTTCGCCGAGCGCGCGCAGGCGGGCCTCGATGGCGAGCGCCCAGGGCGCATGCACGCGGCCGCCGAGGGGAGACAACAAGCACAGTCGCCAGTCCCCCATCTCGTCGCGGGTGCGTTCCAGGACGATGGTCCGGTCGTCGGGAACGGCGCCTGTGGCTTGCTGCTGATCGCGCAGGTAGGCGAGCAGGTTGTCCGCGGCCTGAGCGTCGAGGTCGTGCTCGGCCACGAGCCGAGCGGCGGCCTTCGCGGGCGCGGCCAGCAGCTCGCGGGTCAGCCTGCCGATCGCGAGGCCGAGCTCCACGGGCCGCGCGCTGCGGTCCCCTCGCCAGAAGGGCATTTTCCCGGGCAGGCCTGGCGCGGGCAGCACGAAGACACGGTCGCGCGTGATCTGCGCAATCCTCCAGCTCGAGGCCCCGAGCACGAACACGTCGCCGACCGCGCTCTCGAACACCATCTCCTCGTCCAGTTCGCCCACCCGCCGGGCGCCGCGGCTCTCGTCGCCGGCCAGGAACACGCCGTACAGGCCGCGATCCGGGATGGTGCCGGCGTTGGCGATGACGAGGCGCTTCGCGCCATCGCGGGCCCGGACGGTGCCGCGCAGCCGGTCCCAGCTGACGCGCGGCCGCAACCCGGCGAACTCGTCCCCGGGGTAGCGCCCCGAGAGCATGTCGAGCACACCTTCGAAGTGTGCCCGCGGCAGCTTCGCGAACGGGGCTGCGTGACGGACCAGCGTGAAAAGCTCGTCGACCGTGCGCTCGGCCATCGAAACGATGGCGACGAGTTGCTGGGCGAGAACGTCGAGCGGGTTCGAAGGCACGCGCGTCGCTTCGACCTCGCCGGCCTTCATGGCTCGCGTGATCGCGGCCGTGGCCAGCAGGTCGCCGCGGTACTTCGGGAACAGAATGCCGCGCGAGACGGCGCCTGCCTGGTGGCTGGCCCGGCCGATGCGCTGGATCCCGCTCGCGACCGAGGGCGGCGTCTCGATCTGCACCACCAGGTCTACGGCGCCCATGTCGATGCCCAACTCGAGGGAAGATGTCGCGATCATCGCGCGCAGCCGCCCCGATTTCAGCTCGTCTTCGATGAAGACGCGTTCCTCGCGGGCGATCGAACCGTGGTGGGCGCGGACCAGGGCCTCGCCAGCCAGCTCGTTGAGTGCGCCGGCGAGACGCTCGGCGAGACGCCGGCTGTTCACGAACAGGATCGTCGAGCGATGCGCGCGGATCAGCTCGAGAAGCCGCGGGTGGATGGCCGGCCAGATCGAGCGGCGCTTGAGCTGGCTCTCGCCGCCCTTGGCGATCTCGAGCGGCTGCTCCTGGAGCGGATCCAGCTCCAGCACTTCGCCCAGACGCGACATGTCCTCGACTGGGATCTCGACCTTCAGATCGAAGAGCTTCTTCGCGCCAGCGTCCACGATGCGCACCTTGCGGCCGCCGCCCAGGAAGCGCGCCACCTCTTCGAGAGGCCGCTGCGTGGCCGACAGGCCAAGGCGCTGAAGGGGTCGGCCCGCGAGCTCGCTGAGACGCTCGAGACTGAGCGCCAGGTGCGCGCCGCGTTTGGTGCCGACCAGCGCGTGGATCTCGTCGACGATCACGCACTCGACCGATCCGAGGATCCGGCGGGCCTCGGAGGTGAGCACGAGGAACAGCGACTCGGGTGTCGTGATCAGGATGTCGGGCGGTTGGCGGGCGGCTCGGGCACGCTCCTTGGCGGGCGTGTCGCCCGTGCGGACGCTGAGCGTCGGTGCATGGAAGGTAGCCCCCTGCCGCTCGGCCACGCTGGCGATCCCCTGAAGCGGCGAACGCAGGTTCCGCTCGACATCCACCGCCAATGCGCGCAGCGGCGAGATGTAAACGACCCGGCAACGGGCGTTCTTCGCCGGCACGGGCGAGAACATCAGCCGGTCGATGGCGCTCAGGAAGGCCGCGAGCGTCTTGCCTGAGCCGGTCGGCGCGAACAGCAGCGACGAGTGACCGGCGAGGATCGTGGGCCAGCCAAGCGCCTGGGCGCGCGTCGGCCCGGCCGGAAAGACTTCGGCGAACCACTCTCGCGTCGCCGCGTGCAGGCCTTCGGGGAGAGTCGCTCGGGCCACGTCGTGATCATATCCGTGCCCAGCGCGTGGCCCGGTCCGAATCTCTTCGCTTAGACTCTACCGCGATGAAACGCTCGCTGCCCCTGCTGCTCGTCGCCCTTCTCGCTGCGCAGGCGGGAGCGGCCACGGCGCCGACACCCGAGTCGGTGCTCGGCCTGAAGCTCGGCGAAGACCGCACGCTCGCGGACTGGGAGCAGGCCCAGCGCTACTTCAAGGCGCTCGACGCCGCCTCGGACCGCATCCGCGTCGACGACGTCGGGCGCACCACCGAGGGCCGGCCGTTTCTGATCGTGACGATCACGTCTGAAGCGAACCAGCGGCGGCTCGAGGAGATCCGCCAGACGAACCTGCGACTGTGGGATCCGCGCGGCCTCGGCGACGACGAGACTGAGCGCCTGATCGCGAAGGGCAAGACCATCGTCGCGCTCAACTACGGCATTCACTCGGACGAAGTCGCGGCGAGCCAGACGGCTCTGGAGACGGCCTACGCGCTCGCGACGGCCGAAGACCCGGGCACGCTCGAGATCCTCGACAACACCGTGATCCTGATGATCCCATCCCACAACCCCGACGGCATGCAGAAGGTGACCGAGTGGTATCGCAAGACGCTTGGCACGCCGTACGAGGGCGCCGAGCAGCCGTTTCTCTACCAGCACTACACGGGCCACGACAACAACCGCGACTGGTACATGTTCACGCAGGCGGAGACGCGCCTCACGCTCGCTCAGCTCTACGACCGCTGGCGGCCGCAGCTCGTCCACGACCTGCACCAGATGGGCGAGAAGGCAGCGCGGATCTTCGTCCCGCCGTACGTGGATCCGATGGAGCCGAACGTGGACCCGAGCCTGCGTTCGGCTCTCACCGCGATCGGAACCCACATGGCCGCGAGCCTGATCGCCGAAGGCAAGCCCGGCGTCGTATTCCGCGCGATCTACGACGGCTGGTCGCCCAGCCGCGCCTATCCACACACGCACGGCGGTCTGCGCGTGTTGTCGGAGGTCGCCTCGGCCCGCTACGCGACGCCGCTCGAGATTGCCTTCGACGAACTGCGCCCAGGCATCGGCTACGACCCGCGCCTGGTGTCGTGGAACTTCCCGATACCGTGGCGGGGCGGCCTTTGGCGACTGCGCGACATCATGGACTACCAGCGCTCGGCGACGCAGGCGCTGCTCCAACACGCGGCCAAGCACCGGGAGTTCTGGCTGCGCAACTTCCTGGTCGTGAACCGCCGCGCCGTTACCCGCAGCGAACCGTTCGCGTACGTGATTCCGGCCGAGTCGCGCGATCCATTCGCGACGGCGAAGCTGCTCGAGGTGCTCCACACCGGGGCCGTCGAACTGAGGCGCGCCCGCCTGGCCTTCGCCGCGGAGGGCCGCTCCTTTGCTGCCGGCAGCTACGTGGTCTCGATGACACAACCCGCCAGCGCCTTCGCGAAGAC
>JAQBHI010000142.1:0-3805 GCA_032127875.1 Acidobacteriota bacterium | reverse complement strand
GCCGTCGGCGGTCGACTCCAGGGTCGACTTTAGAAGCGAGTTCGCCCGGCTGGCGTCGTCCTCGGCCTGCGTGTGCCCGCTCATCTCCAGGAGGCGCAGTCAGGAAAGCCAGCGATGTCCGTCGGCATGCGCTCCAGCAGGCAGGAGTCGTCGGCAAAAAAGGGCGCCGAGTGGGGAGCGGAGACAGCCATCGACACCTTCCTACTACCTGCCCCTGCCTGCGTCAAGAAAAACGCTGGGGCCCCGCGTCTTCCGAATTATTCGGGCGGGAGCGCGCGAATGTATTCGTTGGCGATCCGGATCGCCTCCTCCATTGGCGGCGGAGCCAGCGCCGTCGCCTCAGAAACCCACGCCGCGGCCGAGCCCGAACACGCACAGCAGAGCGATCGCCCCGGCGACACGCCAGCCGCGGCTCGGGCCCGGTGCGCCCAGCGCGCCGGGCACCTTTCCCGGGCGCACCCATTCGGGAAGCCAGACGAGCCACGCGCAACCGCCCAGGTGCGCGAGAGCCGTCGTGAACATGAAGACCGGGCCGAGCGGATTGAGGGCGGCCGCCAGCGTGAACACACCACCGCCGATCACGAGATAGGGGAGCCACGTCAATTGCCGCGCCACGCGCTTCGCATCGGCGCCCGTCGGCAGCAGTGGCGCCAGGGTGCGAACCCCGAGCCACAGGGCCGCGCACGAGATGGCGAGCCCGACGCCGGTGAGAGCGAGCTTCCAGGCGAGTTGTGGCTCGAGATCCACCAGGAATGCCTTCCAATCGCCGAAGCCGAAAAAGGGCGACGTCAGCAGGTAGCCGCCGCCTTGCAGCAGGTTGACGACCGCGGCCAGCCACACAAAATAGTAGGCCTGGGCGCTGGCGGGGCGCCGCAGGCGCAGCCACAGCATCAGGCTCGTTCCCAGGAGTACGTTCGCGAGCGTTCCGCCCGCAGATTCGGCTCGCTGGCCCCAGGCGGAGACGCCCGTCAGGTCGCTCTGGAACCAGGCGGAGGACAGCGCGATCGGCCTCCCGCCGACGAGCAGGCACGCGCCGCCATGGCCGAGTCCCTCATGGGTGACGTTCGAAAGCAGCAGAGCCAGCATTCCAATTGCAAGCACGGTCCACCGGTCGACACGGAAATCGAGCTCGCTCATGCCTGCACCCTTCCTGATCTTTCGACGAATCTACCCCACATGGCCCTGGCCGAAGTAAGTTATCGCGCGTGCTGCGTTTCACGCCGGCCGAGAAGCGGTTGCTCCGGAGGCTGCGCACGCCGCTGGCCGTGCAGCACTGGCTGCGCGGGCTCCGCTACAACCTCGAGGAGCGCGGCGAGACGCTGCGCAGCTTTCGTGGCGTCGTGGGCCACGGCATCGTGCACTGCCTGGAGGCGGCGCTCGCAGCCGCCACCATCCTCGAGCAGCACGGCCACCCGCCGTTGTTGCTGAGCTTCGAATCGATCGACCGGCTCGATCACGTCGTCTATCCCTTCCAGCAGCGGGGCCGCTGGGGCGCGATCGCGCGCTCCCGCGACCCCGGGCTGCACGGTCGGCGGCCCGTGTTCCGTACAGCGCGCCAGCTGGCCCGCTCCTACATGGACCCGTATGTGGACTTCGAGGGCCGCGTCACCGGCTACGCCGTCGCCGACCTGCGTCAGTTGGGTGCCTACGACTGGCGGCTCTCGGCGAAGAACCTGTGGAAGGTCGAGCGCTGGCTGATCGACTACCCACACCGCCGGCTCGTCATGCCGGAGCGCCGCTACCGCCAACTCTTGAAGCGCTACCAGGACTATCGCGCTCGATACCCGGACAAGAAGCCCGTCTACTATGCGAACCGGCACCTGTGGATGTGAGGCTGGAGCCCGCCCGGCGCCCGCAGCCCACAACTTTTGACGCAACTTCGATGTCGGGCAGCTCGTCCCAACAACCAACACCCGCATGAGATTCCCTGCCCTGGCCGGAACGCTTGCCCTAGCCGCGTTCGCGTTCAGCATGCTGAATGACGCTTGCGCCGCCGACGCGGCGTCCCCGGCAGCGCTGCCGATCGCACGCACTCACGCCGCCATTCGCATCGACGGCCTGCTCGACGACGAAGGCTGGCAGGGCGCGGCCCCGATCGACGTGTGGTACGAGACCAACCCAGGCGACAACACGCCGCCCAAGGTGAGGAGCGTCGGCTATCTCAGCTACGACGACAAGTTCTTCTACGCGGGCTTCGAATTCGAGGATCCCGATCCCGGCAGCATTAGAGCCCCGCTGGGCGACCGCGACAACGTGCCCTCCTCCACGGACTACGCCGGGGTCGTCCTGAATCCGCGCAACGACCGGCGGACCGCCACCATCTTCGTCGCCAACCCGCGGGGCATCCAGTTCGACTCCATTAGTGATGATGCATCGGGCAACGAGGACGCCTCGCCGGATTTCTTCTGGGACGCGGCCGGCAAGATCACGCCCACCGGCTGGAGCCTCGAGATCCGGATTCCCTTCTCCTCGTTGCGCTACGCGAGTGCCGATCCGCAGAGCTGGGGCATCATGCTGTACCGGAACTATCCGCGCGACTTTCGCTACCAGATCTTCAGCGCCCGGCTGCCGCGTGGCAGCAACTGCTTCATCTGCAACTCCAACTCGCTCGAGGGCCTGTCGGGTCTGCCGGGCGGCGGACACTTGGTGCTGGCGCCCTACGCGAGCGGCCGACAGCAGGCCGTGCCCACGGGCGAGCCCGGCACGCCGCTCGACAATGGGCCCCTCGAGGGCGACGCCGGGCTGGACGTGAAGTGGACGCCGCTCGCCACGGCAGCCCTCGACGCGACGCTCAATCCGGACTTTTCGCAGATCGAGTCCGATGTCGCGCAGATCGGAAGCAACGAGCGCTTCGCGCTGTTCTTCCCCGAGAAGCGGCCATTCTTTCTCGAGGGTAGCGAGCTGTTCTCGACGCCGATCCAGGCCGTCTACACGCGCACGATCACGTCGCCACGCTGGGGCGTGCGCGGCACCGGCAAGTTCGGAAAGACCGGCTTCACCGGCCTCGTCGCGCAGGACCGTGGCGGCGGCAGCGTGATTCTGCCGGGCCCCAACGGTTCTGACTTTGCCGATCAGGATTTCCGTTCGGTCGTGGCGCTCGGCCGTCTGCGACGCGACCTCGGCGACAGCTTCGTAAGCCTGCTCGCCACCGAGAGGCGCGTCGAAGGCGGCGGCTCGAACCAGGTGCTCGGCCCCGACTTCCAGTGGCAGCCTTCTGCGAGGGACAAGCTGACGGGCCAGTTTCTGACCAGCTGGAGCCGTACGCCTGACCGCCCCGACCTCGCCGGCGAGTGGAGCGGCAAGGCGCTGCGTGGTCATGCCGCCGACGTCTGGTGGAACCGCAGCACCCGGAGCTACGACTGGTTTGCCGAGTACAAGGACTTCGGGGACGGCTTCCGCGCCGACAACGGCTTCGTGCCGCAGGTCGGTTTCCGCGAGAGCTTCCTCGACACGGGCTACACGGTCCGGCCCGAGGGTTTCGTGCGCCGGCTGCGCAGCTACTTCATCTTCGATCGTGCCACCGATCGTGACGGCGAGCTGTTGAACCGTTTCTACTCGGTCGGCATCGGCACGAACGGCGCTCTGGACAGCTTCGCGCGGATTCGCTGGGCCTGGGAGCGCGTGCGCGCCGGTGACGGCACGCAGACGCTGCCCCGCTCGCGGCTGATCTATTCGCTGAACTCGAGCCCGTCGCGGCTGATCTCGGAGCTGAGCCTGGAAGGCTTCCTCGGCGAAGAGATCGATTTCGAGAACGTCCGCACCGGCTCCGGTGGCAACGTCAGCCTGGGCGCGTCGATCCGGCCCG
>JAQBHI010000141.1:0-36724 GCA_032127875.1 Acidobacteriota bacterium | reverse complement strand
GGTACGGCTGCCCCTCTATCAGCTCGCGGGCGTGGACCTCACCGCGAGCGACGGGATGGGCCCGTACGGCGCCCTACGCCTGCTCTCCGAGATCGGTACCAACATGACTCGATGGCCCACGGAGCGCCACTTTACCTCCTGGCTCACCCTCGCTCCCCCAAAACCGCATCTCGGGCGGCCGCCTGCTCAGCTCGTCCACCGCTCCCTCCGCGAACCGAGCGGCGGCCGTTCTCCGCATCGCCGCCGTCGCAGTCGGCAAGACCCAGACCGCTCTCGGCGCCTTCTACCGACGCCTGGCCTATCGTATCGGCAAAGCGAAGGCCATCACCGCCACCGCCCGCAAGCTCGCCATCCTGGCCTACCGTACGCTCAAAGGTACCCTGGTGTACCAGGATCCGGGGGCAGCCGACACCCGCCAGCGAGTGTGCGTCCTCCGTGGCTTGCGCCAGCGCGGCGAGAACCTCGGCTTCGCGCTCGTCAACCGCGCGACCGGCGAGTTACTCGAGGGGGTAGTTTCCTAGGAGACGGCACGTCGCGCCGTCACTTGATCAGGCTTTGATTTTCTTGGTCTTGGTTTCCGCGCCACGTGCCTTGACGGCGACCTTCACAGCATCCTCCATCGGATCTTTGAACGGCACCTCGATTCGGAGCAGGCCGTTCTCGTAGATCGCTTCGGCTTTGTCAGGTTTCACCGGCCTGGCTAAAGCCAGTGCTGAAACGTACTCGATGTCCTTTGCTGGCGCTGTCAGGTGGACGCTGTCTGGCAGGAGCTTCACATCGATGGTCTCCGTTGGCGCTCCTGGAATGGCGAACTCCACTACTAGCCTGTGGTTCTCCTCGTCAGCATACGCTACTGTGTTGGGCGCAACCCTAATCCGATTTTCAAGCATCCTGGCACCCTCCTTAGGTCGTCTCGTGCATTCACCCGGTGTAGTTCAGATTACCGGGAGATTGCGTGGGAAAAACTCAACTCGGTAGTAGCTCAATCGACCTTGCAGGTCAAGTACAACCACATTGGGCCCGAGGGTTCGGAGCTGAGCCAGCGCGGCGGCCTGTCGGATTAGGCCGTTCTGTATAGCCCGCCCGTCGACCCCGATCGAGCGCCGTCGTCAGGCCGAACGCTTTCGCCGCGCCGACATGCGGCTGAGCATCTTGACAAGGCGGACCGGGAGACTGCGACCACGCGCATGGCTTTCGGCCGAGATTGCCCAGCGAAGTCGCAGGACGTCGAACACGGCCGCCCATTCCAGGGCTGAGCCTCGCGCGTTCGCGAAGGAGCGGACGCGGCCCTGCCGATGTGTGAGCAGAGGGCTGCTACGGCTTGCTCGTGCCCTGCCGGCCGTAGCGATCCTCGATCCGCACCACGTCCTCGAGCTCCGGCGTCGACACCTCGACGATGTCGCAGTCAGTCAAGCCGGTCATGCGATGCACGGTGCCGGGCGTGATGTGGAACACGTCGCCCGGATTCATCTCGAGGCGGCGCAACTCGCCTGTATCGCCGGCAGGCCTGGTCTCGAACAGAAGCCGCCCGGATTGAATCAGGATCGTCTCGTCCTTCACGTTGTGGTACTGCAACGAGAGGCTCTCTCCCATCTTCACGTGCAGGAGCTTGCCGACGTAGCGCTCGGTCCGCGCCCACCAGATCTCATGACCCCAGGGCTTCTCGATTCTCTGCGGCTTCTCGGCCAAGGCAGCTCCTCGCTAGGAATTGGCGGGCACAGGCTCGGGCAACGCATGCCCCAGGACGCGTCGCAGATGCTCCTGGATGGCAGCGGCGTTCGGCAAGCGCATCGCGATCACCGCAGCCTCACGCGCCGCCTCGACCGAACTCGCACGCAACACCGCCTTCACACGCGGTATCGCAGCAGGGCTCATCGACAGCTCGCGGACCCCAAGCCCCACGAGCAGCAGTGCGTGGAGCGGATCCGCAGCCATTTCTCCGCACACCGAAAGTGGCCGGCGATGCGTCGCCGCGGCTTCGACGGCATGCCGGATCGTGCGCAACACGGCCGGATGCAGCACCTCGTAGTGCGCCGCCACGCGCGGATCGGCCCGGTCGACGGCGAGAAGATACTGCACCAGGTCATTCGTCCCGACGCTGAAGAAATCCACGTCGGGGGCGAGCAGATCGGCGCTGAGCGCGGCGCTCGGGATCTCGAGGGTCAGGCCAAGCGGCACGTGCTCCACGAACGCCAGCCCCTCGCGCCGCAAGCTCGCGCGCGCCTGCTCCACGAGCTGCTTGGCAAGGCGCAGGTCGCCGGGCCCGGCGATGAAAGGAAACAGGATGCGAATCTCGCCCTGCACGGCGGCACGCAAGAGCGCCCGGAGCTGGGTAAGGAATGGCTCCGGGTCGCGCTCCAGCAGGCGCAGCGCCCGCTCGCCCAGGGCCGGGTTGGGACTGCTCGGGCCGCCAGGGGCGAGATCCTCGCGTCCGACATCCCAGGTGCGGATCGTGACGGGATGCGGCCGGACGGCCTCCAGCAAAGAGCTGTAGACCTCCACCTGTCGCGCCTCGCTCGGAAACGCCCGCGTTCGTCCCAGCAGATATTCCGATCGGAACAGGCCGATGCCTTCGGCCCCGTACAAGAGCGCGATCGCCGCCTCCTCCGCGAACTCGGCATTGGCGCGCAGGCACAGCCGCACGCCATCGCGTGTCACCGCCGGCAACCCCCGCGTCTCCTGGAGGCGTACTTCCTCGACGCGCGCCTGCTCCTGCTGCGCGCGGTATCCGTCGAGCGCCGGCTGCGAGGGTTCGACGATCACCACCCCCCGCGTCCCGTCCACCACCACCAGCGCCCCGGCGGGAATCCGTTTCGTCGCCTCGCGCAGCCCCACCACGGCAGGCACGCCGCGCGAGCGGGCCAGGATCGCCGTGTGCGACGTGCCCGAGCCGCCATCCGTCACCACGGCCAGCACCCGCTCCCAGTCCAAATCGGCAGCCTCGGAAGGCGTGATCTCGCCCGCGACCAGCACCTGAGGGCGGGGCAAGCGCGACAGCGAAGGCGCATCGGCCGCCCCGATCAGGTTCAGGTGGATGCGCCCCATCACGTCGTCCAGGTCCGTGCTGCGCTCCTTGAGATAGGCGTCGCCGAACTCGTCGAAGAGCGCGTGCAGTTGCTCCGAGACCGTGCGCAGGGCCCACGCCGCGTTCACATGCTCCTCGCGGATCACTGCCACGCTGCGGTCCAGCAACAGCGGATCGTCGAGCATCAGCAACTGCGCGTCGAAGATGTAGGCGTGCAGGCTGCCCACCTCGTTCGCGAGGCGCAGCTTGATCCTCTGCAGCTGTTGTCGCGACTCCTCGACCGCGCGCATCAGGCGCTGGACCTCGGTCTCCACCTGGTCCGGGGGCAACAGCAAGCGGAATACCGTGATCGACTCGCGCTCGAGCAGCAGCGCCTCGCCGACGGCAATGCCCGGCGAAACCCCGGCCCCCGAGAGTTCCACTCAGGCCTCCCCGAAGCCGCTCTCGACCAGCTCGGCGAGCGTCTGGATACAGGCCGTCTCGTCGTCGCCGTCGGCGGCGAGCAGCAGCCGCGTGCCCCGCGACGCCGCCAGCAGCAGGATCCCGAGAATCGATTTTCCGTCCATCGTCCGCTCGCCCCGGGTCACCCTCACCCGCGACCGGAATGCGGCTGCGGCCTGGACGAAGCGCGCCGCCGCGCGGGCATGCAAGCCGAGCCGGTTCCGGATCTCGACCTCGCGCTGCGTCATGTCTGTTTCTTCTCCAGCAGCTCGCTCGCGACGTAGATGGCGCCCTTGCCCTGGTCCCGGATCACCCGTGCGACCTCCAGCAGGTCGCCCTCGCGCAGCGTGCTCAGCTTGATGAGCATCGGCAGGTTGACGCCGGTCACGATCTCGACGTCGGGCGAGAGCAGGGGCAGGCTCACGTTGGTAGGCGTACCGCCGAACATGTCGGTGAGGATTAGCGCCGGCCCGCCCCCCACCGAGCGCAGCGCCTCGTCGATTGCGCTGCGCGCCGCCAGCATCTCGTCGCTCCAGCCGACCGAGACTGCCGCGACCCGCGGCATCTCTCCGACGATCTCCTGGGCCGCCTTCAGCAACTCCACCGCCACCTGCCCGTGACTCACGACCAGGATTCCGATCATGTGAGCCTCATGTCGCGATGCCGAAGCTTTGGCGCATAGCCGCGGGTCACGAGCGCGTCGCGCAGCGCGTTCGCGATCATCACGGAGCGATGCCGGCCACCGGTGCAGCCGATGGCGATCGTCAGGTAGCTCTTGCCTTCGCGCTCGTAGCGCGGCAGCACGAAGCCGAGGAACGATACGAGCCGCTTCAGAAAGGCGCTGGTATCGGCTTGAGCCCGCATATAGCGGACCACGGGAGCATGGTTGCCGGTGAGCCGCTTGAGGCTACGCACGAAGTTTGGGTTTGGCAGGAAGCGCACGTCGAAGAGCAGGTCGGCCTCCGAGGGCAGACCGTACTTGTAGCCGAAGGACAGGATCGAGACGACCGTCTCGCTCCCCGCCGGCCGGCGGTCGTAGTGGTCGCGAACGTACTCGCGCAGCTCGTGCACCGTGTAGGCGGAGGTGTCGAGGATCCAATCCGCCATCTGACGGATCGGCGCGAGCGCCTCGCGCTCGTCCTTGATGCCCTGGGTGACCGGCTCGTTCACCGCCATCGGGTGCGGCCGGCGCGTCTCGCTGAAGCGGCGCTGCAGCACCTTCTCGTCCGCCTCCAGGAACAGCAGCGAGGCCTTCACGCCCTTGGCACGGATCGCGCGATAGGCGGAAGGAAAGCGCCGTACGAATTCGCGCTCGCGTACGTCCACGACCAGCGCCGAACGGCGCAGCTCGTCCGAACCCCCGATCAGCTCCGCGAAGCGCGGGATCAAAGCCGTCGGCAGGTTGTCGACACAGAACCAACCGCCATCCTCGAGCGCCCGCATCACGTGCGTCTTGCCCGAACCCGACAGGCCGGTGATGACAAGGATCTCGGCCCCCCGGCGTCTCTCCCGCCCGGCCGGCTTCGAGAGCGTCACGCCTCGCCGCTCTGGATGAGCGCGTCGACGCGCTCGGCGAGGCGCCGGGCGGCGTCGTAGCCACGATCCTTCAAGAGCTGATTTCGGGAAGCCACCTCGACCAGCAGGGCAATGTTCCGGCCCGGCGCGACGGGCATGCGGATCAGCGGCAGCGGCAGGCCCAGGATGTCCAGGCTCTCGTTGCGCAGCCCGAGCCGATCATACTCGCGGCCACTCTCCCAGCGTTCGAGGTTGACGACCAGCTCCAGGCGCTTGGAGAGACGGATCGCCGAGACGCCGTACAGGTCCTTGATGTTGAGCACGCCGAGGCCGCGCAGCTCCATGTGATAGCGCGTCAGCTCCGGCGAGGAGCCATAAAGCGCGTCGCCCATCTTCTTGATTTCGACCACGTCGTCGGCGACCATCCGGTGGCCGCGGTCTACCAGGTCGAGGGCGCACTCCGACTTGCCGATCCCGCTCTCCCCCGTGATCAGCACCCCCAGCCCAAACACGTCCATCAGCACCGAGTGCTGATGGACGCGCTCCGCCAGCCGCTCGTCCAGGAAGGCTGAGAGCTGCTTGATCAGGAGCGTCGACTCGAGTCGCGTCAGCAGCAGCGGGATGCCCCGCCGCTCGGCCTCGGCCAGCAGCTCGGGAGGCGGCCTCAAGGCCTTCGTGACCACGAAACAGGAGATCTTGCGGCGACACAGCTTGCGCAGGATCGCGGCCCGCGCGTCGGGCTTGAGCCGGCGCAGGAAGCTCATCTCGCTGCCGCCCATGATCTGCACCCGCCCGTAGCGGATGTAGTCGGTGTGACCCGTCAGCGCCAGCCCCGGACGCTGCACGCGCGAAAGCAGGATGCCGCGCTTGAGGCCCGCGCTCCCGGCCACCAGGCGCAGCCCCAGCCCCGTGGCCTGGGCGCCGGTCAAGGCTTCGACGGGGACGACGGGCGCTTTGCGGGCGAGAGCCGGGCGCCGGCGGGCCACTCGGCTCAGGCCTCGGGCTCGATCAACCCGAGGTGACCATCCCGGCGCCGAAACAGCACGCTCACGCGCTCGGTGCCGGCGTTGCGAAACACCAGCAAACCCTCGCCGCTAGCGCCGATCTCGAGCGCCGCCTCCTCGACGGTCATCGGCTTCGCCACGAAGCGCCGGCTCCTGACGATGCGCGTCGAACGCTCGCCTGCCGCTTCGGGAACTGCCTCAGCCGCCCCCTTCTGCCAGCGGCTCGTGCCCTTCGGCGGGCCGCGCCGCTTGCGCTGCTGGCGCTTGCCCATCTGCCGCTGCGCTTGCCGCGTCAGCTTCTCGATCACGCTGGCGAGCGAGTTGCCGGGGTCGGCCGAGGCCTCGGTCGCGGCCAGCACGAGTTGCGGCGAGCACACGCTGACCTCTGCGATATGCCGGCGCTTGTCTGCGGCCAGCACGACGTGCGCGTCGGTGATCCCGTGCAGCACGCGGGACAGCTTGTGGAGCTTCTTCTCGGCCAGGGCGCGCAGTTCGTTCGGTACATCGGTCTGGCGTCCCGTGTACTCGATCCTCATCGTGCCACCTCCGCCTTCCTGAACTAATGGACCGATCTGCGCAGGTTCGAGGGAGGGATGCGCAGTTCCTCACGGTACTTCGCGACGGTGCGGCGTGCCAGCGGCAGGCCGCTGCGCCCCAGCGTCTCGGCGATCTGCGAATCCGAGAGCGGCCGCGCAGCGTCTTCGCTCTCGATCATCTTGCGGATGCGGTCCTTGATGCTGACCGAGCTGATCGCCTCGCCCATGTTGGAGGTGATCCCGCTGTGAAAGAAGAAGCGCAGTTCGTAGACGCCGCGCGGCGTGTGCATGTACTTGTTCGCCACCACGCGCGAGACCGTCGACTCGTGCATACCGATGTCGTTCGCCACGTCGCGCAGCACCAGCGGCCGCAGCTGCGCAACACCGTGGTCGAGAAAGCCGCGCTGGTGCTTCACGATCGACTCCGAGACCTTGTAGATGGTGCGCTGGCGCTGATCGACGCTCTTCAAGAGCCACAGCGCGCTGCGCAGCTTGTCCTTCACATAGTTGCGGGTCTCCTCGGAATTGCCCTCGCGGTTGTCGAGCATGCGCCGATAGGTGGAGCTGATCCGCAGTTTGGGGAGGCCGTCGTCGTTGAGCACGACCTTGTAGTCGTCGCCCTCCTTCACGACGTACACGTCGGGCAACACGTAGGTCGAGTTGTCGGGGCTGTACTTGCTGCCCGGCTTGGGGTCGAGGCGCTTGATGATCTCGAGGTGATGCGAGACGTCGTCCGGCGAGAGCCCCATTTGACGCCCGATCTCTGCGTATTGATGGCTCTGGAGCTGTTTCAGATGGTCCCGGACCATGACGTCGGTCGGCGATCCTTCGAGCCCCAGCTGCCCGAGCTGCAGCCGCAGGCACTCGGAGAGGTCGCGGGCCGCCACGCCGGGGGGATCCAGCGCCTGCACGACGCGCAGCGCCTTCTCGATCTCGGCCATCGGAAACGGCCCCATGTTCGCGATCTCATCCACCGAGGCGCACAGCATCCCGTCCTCGTCGAGATTGTGGATGATGGCTTCGCCGATCTCGAGGATCAGCTCGTCGGAAACCGACATCCGAAGCTGCCAGGAAAGGTGATCGTAAAGATCGGGCGACTCGGTGAGGGTGTTCTCGATGGGAGGCATCTCGGGGATGTCGGCGCTCCTCGGCCGGCGCTCGCCGCGGTCGTCGAGGTAGTCCTCGAAGAACTTCTCGATGTCGAGGTCCTTCAAGGGATCGCTGCGCTCGGCTTCCTCCCCGGCCTCCTGGTTCGCCACTTCGTCGGCGGAGAGCTTCTCCTCGACGGGAACCTCCTCGAGCAGCGGGTTCTCCATAACCTCCTGCTCGAGGACTTCGGCCAGCTCGAGAGTCGTGAGAGGCAGCAGCTTGATCGCCTGCTGCAGCGAAGGTGTGAGGATCAGCCGCTGCGACAGGCGTGTCGAGAGACCCAGCTTTTGCAGGATGGCCAAGGGCTACGTTTCCTTAGTGTGCCTCGTCCAGTCGGAACGACTCGCCCAGGTACACCCGACGCACGTCTTCGTCGGCAGCGAGCTGCTCCGGGGTTCCGGAGCGAAATACCTCGCCGTCCGTGAGGATATAGGCGCGGTCGGTGATTTTCAAGGTCTCTCGCACATTGTGATCGGTGATCAAGACCCCGATCCCGCGCTTCCTGAGATGCTGAATCAAGGCCTGGATGTCGCCCACCGCGATCGGATCGATGCCCGCGAAGGGCTCGTCGAGAAGCATGAACGAAGGCGCGGTCGCGAGAGCTCGGCAGATCTCCAGGCGGCGACGCTCGCCGCCCGAAAGCGTATAGGCCGGCTGCTTCGCGATGGCCTGGATGCCCAGCTCCTCGAGCAGCGCTCGCGCCCTCTGGCGCTGTTCTCCCGGGGGCAGGCCCAGCGTCTCGAGGATGGCGGTGACGTTCTGTTCGGCGCTCAATTTGCGAAAGACGCTGGCCTCCTGCGGCAGATAACCGATCCCGGCACGGGCGCGCTGGTACATCGGCAGCGCGGTGATGTCGCGGTCGCCTAGGAAGACCCGGCCGGAGTCGGGTCGCGCGAGACCCACGACCATGTAGAAGGTGGTGGTCTTGCCCGCCCCGTTTGGCCCCAGCAGGCCGACCACCTCGCCCTCGCGAATGCCGAGGTCGACATGGTTCACCACCACGCGCTGGCCGTAGGTCTTGGTGAGGGCGCGGGCTTCGAGCAGGCTCACTGCGGAGCAGGCTCCGTCTTCAAGATCGTCTCGGTGCGCCCTTCCTCTTCGCCATCCACGAGGATCGTATCGTCGCCTACCTTGAACGTCAAAGAACGGCCCTGGCTCTGGCGGTTGCCGTCGATCAGCGTGACGGGGTCGCCTGTCATGACCATGGTCTCGTTCTCCGGGGTGTAGACGCCGCGCCGGCCGGTGGCCTTGCGCGAGCCCTGGGCGACCTCCAGCGGTTCGCCGGCCACCAGCTTCTGCATGCCCGTCCCGTCCGCGCTGAGCGTGATGGTGGCCCTCGGGCTCTTCGTGACGATGTCGCCCTGGCGGATCGAGACGTCCCCGTTGTACTGGATCCGACCGGCGCCCTCGTCATAGACCATGCGCTGGCCGCGGCCCTCGATCGGGGCGCCCTCGGGCCCCCCGGGCTGCCTTGGCTTGGGGTGCAGCAGCGAGACGACGCCTTCGGTCCCGGTGAGCCGCCGGGAGCCCTGCGCGTCCTGTTCCACGAGCAGCTTCGGGGCCCTTACCTCGTCGCGACCCGAACGCAGCAGCGCGCCGTCCTGGTAGTGGGCAGCATGACTGGCCGACTCGTACAGGAAAACCTGGCACGTGACGAGCGTCGGCGCATCCTCGCCGGACAGCAATCCGGTCCGTCCAGCGCCGGGCTCGCGTCGCAGCAGGTGGCGAACATCACCGCGGGCGTCCAGGTTGCCCGTCTGGGTGCCCACTTCGATCGCCCTGGCCGTCAGGTCGCCACCCACCTCCCGGATCTTCGGTTGCTTCTCGAGATGCAGCGTGCCGTCACCGGTGTAGCGCGCGAAGCCGGCGGTGGCCTGCGCGCCCTTGCGTTCGAACGAGACGTTCTTCTTGAAATCGATGCGGGTAGCCTCGCCGCTCTCGGGATCGAGCCAGGCCTGAAATGCGTCGGCATGGACGGTGCCGGCCTCGCTCGGCTTCCCGATCGGCTCCGAGACCATCACGCAGCGTTTTTGACCCTTCGCCCGCACGGCACGGCCTGCGTGGTCGAAATCGAAGGTCAGCGCCTGCGCCTGCACGCGGCGGCGTTCCGGACGCTGGCCGGGACCGGGCAGCACGCGCAGGTCAGCATCGCCCGAGGCCACGGCCTGTCGCAGGCTCCGGTCGGCGCGAAAGTTCATCACCAGGCGTTGCGAGCGCAGATCTCGCGAGGAGTTGCCCATGCCGGGCCCGCCGGGCGCGCCTGGCACCACGCTAGCCCCGCTCGTCTTGAGGCTCACGCCTCCCTGCGCCGTCGCCCGCCTCAGGATCTGGCTCTGGGGATCGAAGGAGAGGGCCAGCTCGTCCGAGCGCAACTGGTCTCGCCCCTGGTCCACGGCCACGTCGCCGTGGAAGCGCAGCATGCCGCGCTTCCGGAACGCAACCGCGTGCTCGCTCCTCACCAGGGCCGGCGGCTTCCCGTGCTCGTTCTCGATCCGGAAGGACACCTCGGCTGGCATCAGGATGCGCCCGGATTCGGCCGCGTACTCGACGCCCTTCGAACTCCCCGAGACGTTCCCCCGCTTGTAGCGGGTGGGGGCATCGGTCTTCGCGATGCCATGTTCGCCGCGGTAGTTGAGGCTGTCGGTCTCGATATCGAAGCCATCTTCCGTCGTGATCTTCACGTGGCCCTTGAAGGCGAAGCGCTCCTGCGATTCGTTGTAGACGCCCTCGTCCGAGCGGATCGTGACCGTGCCCTCCTCGCCGTTCGCGATGTACAGGGACTTCGCGTTCACGCCCTTGAGATGCATCGCCTCGCCCTCGCGGGAGACCATCGTCTCGGCCTCGATCGTCACCCGCTCACGGCCAAGCTTGAAGATCCGATACACGAGCCCGCTCTGCCGGGTCTCGGTCGCGGGCCGATCGGGCGGGCGGGGCGGCGGGGTCGGCGGAGCAGCGGGCCGCCGCAATGTCAGCAGGACCGCCGCGATCAGCGCGACGCCCAGGGCGACGAGCGCGACGCGCACGGCCTTGATGTTCATCCGCTTCCGATTCTACCGTGCGCGCCCGCGAAGCTGGCTTGCTACGAGAGACGCCCTTGCATCTTGTCGACCGCCTCGAGATAACGAACGTGCAGGCGCTCGTCCGCGCTGCGCTCGGCCGCAGGCCTGCTGCGGGCCGCCCGCCCCGATTCCAGGATGGCGCGCATCGCCTTGCCCTTCGCCTGCGGCTCGGCGAGCACCCGCCTGGTCACTTCGACATAGGCCAAAAGGTCCTCGTCGGAGAGCGTTGGAAACTGCTTGCGAAGCCGCTCGGGATCGACCGGGAGGCTCACACCTGCTCGAGGAACTCGCGGCCGGCGCGTCCCATCTGCCGGAACTTGTCGTAGCGGGACGCTCGCAGCGAGCCCGGATCGAGCGCGCTCAGCTCGCGAAGCTGGCGTTCCAACACGGCGTCCAGGCTCCTGAACAGCGTCTCGTGGTCCGAGTGCGCGGCGCCTGGCGGCTCGGGAACGATCTCGTCGATCAACTCGCGACCCAGCAGGTCGGTGGCCGTGATCTTCATCGCGGCTGCGGCCTCGGAGGCCCGGCCCGAGTCGCGCCACAGGATCGAAGCGCAGCCCTCAGGCGAGATCACCGAGTACACGGCGTGCTCGAGCATGTTGACGCGATCGCCGACCGCGATGGCGAGCGCTCCCCCGCTGCCGCCTTCGCCCGTGATGGTGACGATCACGGGCGTCTCGAGCCGCGCCATCTCGCGCAGGTTCCAGGCGATCGCCTCGGCCTGGCCGCGCTCCTCGGCGTCGAGACCGGGGTAGGCGCCGGGCGTATCCACGAACGTGAGGATCGGCCGACGAAACTTGGCCGCCAGCTCCATCACCCGCATCGCCTTGCGATAGCCCTCGGGCTTCGGCATCCCGAAATTGCGATAGATCTTCTGCTTCGTGTCGCGGCCCTTCTGGTGACCGACCAGCGCCACCGGCCGATCCTTGAACAAGGCGAAGCCGCAGACAAGCGCCGGGTCGTCGCCAAAGCGCCGATCGCCGTGGATCTCGGTCCATTCCGTGAACAGCGCGGCTACGTAGTCGAGCGTGTACGGCCGGTTCGGGTGGCGCGCCACGAGGGTCTTCTGCCAGGCCGTCAGCTTCCCGAAGACCTCGCGCCGCTTCTGGTCGAACTCCCGGGCCAGCTTCGTCGCCGCCTTCTCCTTGGCCGGGTCGCCGGGGAAGGCGCGCAACTCCTCGAGGCGCTTCTGCAACTCGAGCAGCGGGGCTTCGAAGTCGGCTTCGGCCACTACTAGATGCCTCCCTCGCGCGAAACGCCGTTCGTGCGGGCGAGGATGAGGGCGCCGGGCCCCAGCAGCGACTCCAACTCGTCCTTCAAGATCGTGTCCGGGCGAACCTTGTAGTAGGTGCTCGGGGCCACGGCCACGGCGTACGACCCGGGGCGGAACAACTCCAGCGTGACCGGGCAGTCCCCTCGATGGGATTCCAGTATATCCCTGAGGCGCTCCCCCTTTCCGCGATTCCACAGCCCGATCGGAACCCGGATCGTCACGTAGCGCGCCTCGGCCAGCTTGGCCTGCTCGAGCGGCATCAGCTCCGAAACCAGCAGCCGGGGCCTACCTTCCTCCGGCACCTCGGCCTTCGCCTTCACCAGCACCACCTGGTCCTCGGCCAGCCGCGCCGCGATCTTCTTGTAGGTTTCCGGGAAGACCAGGGCCTCGGCTCCGCCTTCCAGATCCTCCAGAACGAAGGAGGCCATTCGGTCGCCCTTCCTGGTCTTGATCAGCCGGAGCCCGGTCACGATGCCGCCGATCGTCACCTCGGGCAACTCGCTGCGCTCGGCCAGCGTGCCCGTCGTGGCCGTCGCCCATTGCTGCAACTCGGCCCGGAAGCGTTCGAGCGGGTGGCCGGTGATGAAGAAGCCCAGCGACTCCTTCTCGAAGGCGAGGCGCTCACCCTCGCCCCATTCGGCCGCGTCCGAAAGCCGCGGCCCGCCCGGGTCCTGCCCCTCGGCGGGTGCCAGCATGCCGAACAGGTTCGACTGTCCCTCTTCGCGATCCCGCTGCTGCTTCTGTCCCGCATCGATCGCGCGGTCGAGGCTTCCGAGCAGTGCGGAGCGCCGCCGCGCGAGCGAATCGAAGGAACCGCTCTTGACGAAGCTCTCCATCACGCGCCGGTTGACGGCCTTCAGATCGACCCGCTCGCAAAAATCGAAGAGCGACTGGAAGGGTCCGCCGGCCTGCCGTGCACGCAGGATTGCCTCGACTGCGCCCTCGCCGACGTTCTTGATCGCCGCCAGCCCGAAACGAATCACCTCGTCGGCTTGAGCCGGGGGGGGCTCTGCCGCCCCCCCCAAACCCCCCGCTCGCTGCGCGGGAGTGAATCCCGCTTCGCTCGCCGTCGGGGGCGCCTCAGCCGCAGTCGGGGCCGGGGCGGGTCGCTTCACTACCGTGAAAAACATCGCGGATTCGTTGACGTCCGGCGGCAGGACGCGCAGGCCCATATCCCGGCACTCGCCGAGGTAGTGGACCATGCGCTCCGTGTTGGCGCGCTCCGAGGTGAGTAGCGCCGCCATGAAGTAGGCCGGGGCGTTCGCCTTCAGGTAACCGGTCTGATAGGCGACCCAGGCGTAGGCTGCCGAGTGCGACTTGTTGAAGCCGTAGCCGGCGAATTGCTCCATGTGGTCCCAGAGCTTGGCGGCCTTCTTCTCCGGGACGCTGCTGGCCTTGCAGCCCGCGAGGAACCTCTGCTTCTGAGTGGCCATGACGTCGGCCTGCTTCTTGCCCATCGCCTTGCGCAGGATGTCGGCCTCGCCGAGCGTATAGCCGGCGAGCGCCGAGGCGATCTGCATGACCTGCTCCTGGTAGACCATGATCCCGTAGGTGCCCTGCAGGATCGGCTCGAGCTGCGGCGCTTCGTAGCTGACTTTGGTCTGCCCGTGCCGACGCCTGATGAAGTCGTCGATCATCTGCATCGGGCCGGGCCGATACAGGGCGTTTAGCGCCGTCAGGTGGTCCAGGCGATCGGGCTTGAAGCGCTTCAGGATGTCGCGCATCCCGTCGGATTCGAACTGGAACAGGCCCCTGGTCTTCCCGGCAGTGAACAACTCGTAGGTCTTCGCGTCGTCGCTCGGGAAATGCTCCGGCTCGAGCTGGGCCCCGGTCTGCGCTGCGATCATCTTCACGCAGTCGTCGATCAGCGTGAGCGTGCGCAGACCCAGAAAGTCCATCTTCAACAAGCCGATGCGCTCCACGCCCTTCATGTCGTACTGAGTCGTGACTTCCGCCGTGTTCCCCTTGAACAGGGGCACCAGATCCGTGAGCGGAACCGGCGAGATCACCACTCCGGCGGCATGCGTCGAGGCGTGCCGCGTGGTCCCCTCGAGGCGCCGGGAGATGTCGATCAACTCCTTGACCTTGGAGTCCTTCTGGTAGGCCTCCTTGAGCGGCGGCGACTCCTCGAGCGCCTTGTCGAGCGTCATCTTGAGGTCGAACGGGATCATCTTGGCGATCCGGTCGGCATCCGCGTAGCTCATGTCCATCACGCGCGCCACGTCGCGGATCACGGCCTTCGATTTCATGGTCCCGAAGGTGATGATCTGGGCCACGTTCTCGCGCCCGTACTTGCGCGTCACGTACTCGATCACCTCGCCGCGACGGTTTTCGCAGAAGTCGATGTCGATGTCGGGGGGTGAGATGCGTTCCTCGTTGAGGAAACGTTCGAAGATCAGGTCGCCCTCGATCGGGTCGATGTCGGTGATTTTCAGCGAATAGGCGACCAGGGACCCGGCGGCCGAGCCGCGCCCGGGGCCCACGGGGATGCGCTGGTCTCGCGCGTAACGGATGAAGTCCCAGACGATCAGGAAGTAGCCGGCGAAGCCGACGCGCCGGATCACGCCGATCTCCTTCTCGAGCCGCTCGAGATAGCTCGCGATCGGGTAGCGCCGCTTGCCCCCGGACACCAGCGGCTCGATCACCTTGCGGCGCTCCTCGAAGCCGTCGCGCGCCACCTTCTCGAAGTAGCTGTCGGTCGTGAAGCCGGCCGGGACGTCGAAGGCCGGGAGCGAGTCGACACCCTTCAGCGTGAAGTCGCACATCTCGGCGATCTGGAGCGTCGACTCCAGGGCTTCGGGATGATCCGGGAAGAGCCGGGCCATCTCGGCCGCCGTCTTCAGGTAGAACTCCTGCGTGTCGAAGCGCAGCCGCTCGCTCTCGTGCACCTTCTTGCCGGAGCCGATGCAAAGCAGCACGTCGTGCGCCTGGTGATCGTCCTTGTGAAGGTAGTGCGAGTCGTTGGTGGCGACCAGCGCCAGGCCGGTTTTGTCCCGCAGCCGTAGCAGGCCGCGGTTCACGCGCTGCTGCAATTCGATGCCGTGGTCCATCACCTCGAGGTAGAAGCGATCTTTGCCGAAGATCTCTGCAAACTGCCCGACGCTGTTGAGCGCCGCGTCCTCGAGACCGTTCTGCAAGTAGCCGGCGACCTCACCGGCAAGACAACCGGACAGTCCCACCAGGCCGCCGCTGTGCTTTGCGAGCAGGTCCTTGTCGATGCGTGGACGGTAGTAGAAGCCCTCGAGATAGCCGAGCGAGACGAGCTTCACCAGGTTGTGGTAGCCCTCGTCGCTCGTCGAGAGCAGCGTCAGGTGATGATAGGGCTCCTCTCGGCCCAGCATCGTCTTCTCGTGGCGGCTGCCCGGCGCGACGTAGATCTCGCAGCCGAGGATCGGTTTGAGCCCGGCCTCCTTGCAAGCGTCGTGGAAGGCCACCGCTCCGAACATATTGCCGTGGTCGGTGATACCGACCGCCCGCATCTCCAGTTTGGCGGCGCGCGCCACCAGTTCGTCGATGTGCGACGCCCCGTCGAGCAGGCTGTACTCGGTGTGAAGGTGCAGGTGAACAAAGTCAGGGCTAGCCACGAGCACTCGCCTGGGGCCTGTCGGTCATCAACCCCCCACCCTGTCCCTCCCCACGTAGGGGGAGGGAACCGCTCTTTGCCTCAGCGACGACCGCCGCTCCCCCTGCTGCGTGGGAGGGAGCGCCGGCGGCGCGCAGGCCCCGCATCCGTTGCTCTATTCCCATTCAATGGTGCTCGGCGGTTTGCTCGAGATGTCGTAGACGACGCGGTTGATGCCATGCACCTCGTTCACGATCCGGTTCGAGATGCGCGCCAGCAGCTCGTGCGGCAACCGCGCCCAGTCGGCCGTCATGCCATCCGCGGATTCCACGGCCCTGATCGCGATCGTGTAATTGTAGGTGCGGAAGTCCCCCATCACACCCACCGAGCGCACCGGCAGCAGCACCGCGAACGATTGCCACAGCGAACGATAGAGTCCCGCGTCCTTGATCTCCTTCACCACGATCTCGTCGGCCTCGCGCAACTGCTCCAGACGGTCCTTCTGAAGCGGCCCGAGACAGCGGACGGCAAGACCTGGGCCGGGAAATGGCTGGCGATACACGAATTCTTCCTCGAGCCCGAGCTCCAGTCCGGCGGCGCGGACCTCGTCCTTGAACAGCTCCCGCAGCGGCTCGACCAGCTTGAACTTCAGGTTTTTCGGCAGGCCGCCGACGGTGTGGTGGCTCTTGATCACGACCGAGGGACCGTGCACCGAGGTCGACTCGATCACGTCGGGATACAGCGTCCCCTGCGCCAGGAACTCCGCCTTGCCGGCCTTGCGACTCGCCACCTTGAAGACCTCGATGAATTCCCGGCCGATGATCTTGCGTTTTCGCTCGGGCTTGGAGACTCCCTTCAGCTTCGACAAGAAGCGCTTGGATGCATCCACGAAGACGACCTTGAGCTTGAGGCGCTCCGCGAAGCGCTGGCGGACCTGCGTCGCCTCGTCCTTGCGCAGCAAGCCGTTGTCCACGAACACGCACGTCAACCGGTCGCCGATCGCCCGCTGGATCAGCAGGGCCGTCACGGAGGAATCCACGCCGCCGGAGAGGGCGCAGAGCACGCGCCCGCCGCCCACCTGCTCCTTGATCCTGCGCGTCGCCTCGTCCACGAAGGAGGCGGCGTTCCAGTCGCGCCTGCAGCCGCAGGCGTCGAGAAAGTTGGCGAGCACCGTCGTACCCTCGTCGGTGTGTTTGACCTCGGGGTGGAACAGCAGTCCAAACAGTCGCCGATCCGAGTCCTCGATGGCGGCGACGGCGTTGGTGCCGCTCGCGCCCACCACGCCAAAACCGCTGGGCGGCCGCAGGATCGAATCACCATGGCTCATCCAGACCCGCGTCGGGGACGAGACGCCACGCAGCAGACGCGGATCCCCCTTCTTCTCGAACAGCGCATGCCCGTATTCGCTGCGGTTCGCCCTGCGAACCTCGCCGCCCAGCATGTGGCTCATCAGCTGCATGCCGTAGCAGATCCCAAGCACCGGTACGCCGAGCTCGAAGATCGCCTCGTCGCAGCGCGGCGCGTTCTTGTCGTGAACGCTGTCCGGTCCTCCGGAGAGCACGATGCCGCGCAGCGGCCGGGCCTTGAGGGCGGTCGACCGGGTTCCCGGAGGCAGGATTTCCGAATAGACCTGCAGCTCGCGAAAGCGCCGCGCGATGAGCTGAGTATACTGCGAGCCGAAATCGAGGATGGCGATTGTGTCTCGATCCATCGTGGCGCCCTTGGTCCTCCTGAGGCCGCGGATTATACCGCCGCGCCCAGCGTGGTATAGTTCAGACTCCTTGACGAAGCGTCTCGCCTTGGCGCTTGCCGCGGTTCTTGTCGCGGCCTGCGCCATCAAGCTGGCTCCTCCCCCGACGCTGTTCCCCGTCACCAATTTCTGGAAGGCCACCGTCGGCGGGCTGATCGAGCCGCCGCTGGCGAGCGACGGCTCGCGGCTGTTCGTGGCGACACGCGACGGCCTCGTCGCGCTCAGGCTCGACGACGGCCAGCAGTTGTGGAAGGTGAGGGGACGCGGCCGGGTCGCGGCGGGCGAGAACATCCTGCTGCTGCGCGAGGAGGACGGCCGCGTGCGCCGCCTCGACCCGGCGACCGGGGCAGAACAGTGGCGCTCGGCCTCCGGCGTGACCGGTGAGCTGCCGCCCGTCATCGACCGTGACGTGCTGTTCGTGGCGGGCGACGGACTCGTGGCGCTTTCCGCGGCGGATGGCCACAATCTCTGGAGCAGCCCGGAAAAGATCAGCAGCCTGCCGGTCGCTTCCGGGTCCCGCCTGTTCACGGGCGGGGAGGACGGAACCCTGCACAGCCGCGAGCGGGCCACGGGAGTCCCGCTTTGGAGCTTTGCCACGGTCGGCGCGATCACGGCGCCCGTCTTCGTCGACGGCGACCATGTGCTCGTCGGCACCGCCGATCGACGCTTCCTCGCGCTGCGCGCTGCCAAGGGCACCCCGCGCTGGCGCTGGAGGGTTGGCGCTGACATCACCCAGGCCGGCGCAGTGCTGGGTCCCGCCGCGCTGTTCGTGTCCTACGACAACATCCTCTACGCCGTAGGTCGGGGCAACGGCCACCTCCGCTGGCGCGCTGGCTTGCCATCACGGCCGCTCTCCGGGCCTATCCTCATGGGCAGCGCCGTGGTGGTCGCATGCCTCGAGAGCGACATTCTGGGCTTCGACGCCCGCAACGGCCGGCGCCTCGGCGCTCTCAAGACGCCGGTGGAGATCCGCACCCCGCCGCTCGCGATCGGCGATCGCTTCTACGTCGGCTTGCGCGACCGCACGGTGATCGCGCTGGCGTTCGATCAGACGCCTGCGCCCGAGGCCACCCCCACGCCGCCCCCCTCGGGCGGACCGAAAAAGCGAGACACCAACCAGAAGTCGTAAGATCGCGGAATCCTTGACAGGCGAGAGCCCAGCGACGAAACTACAGGGTCGCCACTTAACCTGAGGAGTTGACGTCACATGACTTTGAAGTCCCTTCCGAAGCTCGTCCTTATTCTGGGCAGCCTGCCCTTCGCCGCGGCCTGCGGCGGCGGTAGCGAAGCCCCCAAGCCTGCCGAAGCCCCTGCCGCGGCTCCGCTTGCAGCGCCCGCAAGTGGCTCCGGCTCGATCACCGGCACGATCGCCTTCGACGGTGCCGTCCCCGCGGCCGAGAAGGTCAAGCTAACCGCCGACCCCAAGTGCGCCGCGATGCACAAGGACGGCCTCGAGCGTCAGCCGATCCACGTCAAGGACGGCGGCCTGCGAGACGTGCTCGTGTACGTGAAGAGCGGGGCTTCGGGCGCCTACTCGGCACCCGCCGAGGACGTGGTCCTCGATCAGCGCGGATGCGACTACACGCCGCACATGCTCGCGATGGTCGCCGGCCAGAAGCTCAAAATCCGCAACAGCGACGACACGCTGCACAACATCCACCCGCGCCCGCAGCTCAACACGGAGTTCAACGTGGGCCAGCCCCGACAGGGCATGGAGTCGGAGAAGAGCTTCGACAAGCCGGAGATGCTGATTCCGGTCGGCTGCGACGTCCACCCCTGGATGCGCGCATTCATCTCGGTCCTCGCCAACCCGTTCTTCGCCGTCACCGGTGAGGACGGCCGCTTCGAGATCAAGGGCCTGCCGGACGGCGAGTACGAGATCGAGGCCGTGCACGGCAAGCTGGGCAAGGACAAGGCCGTGAGCGGCAACGTCACGGTCAAGGGTGGCGAGGCCGCAACACTCGACCTCACGCTCAAGGGCTAGTCCCCTTGTCCGCAAACTCCGGGGCGGAGTCCCGCCCGCAGCCCTCGGGGCCGTCCCGGAGTTCTTCCCCTGCTTATCGTCCCTGGCGCCACCGGCTGGCGCTCGTCACGCTCGGCGCGACGCTGTGCCTGATCTTCGCCGGCGGGCTCGTCACGAGCACGGGTTCCGGCCTCGCGGTTCCAGACTGGCCGCTTTCCTACGGGATGCTCATGCCCCCCATGGTCGGCGGCATCTTCTACGAACACGGCCATCGCATGGTTGCGACCGGCGTCGGCTTCCTGACGCTCCTGCTAGCCGTGTGGACCGCCATCGATGAGCCGCGACGCGGCGTGCGTAGGCTCGCCTGGGCTGGCCTCGCCGCCGTGGTAGCCCAGGGTGTGTTGGGTGGCCTGACGGTGCTCTACCTGCTGCCGCCGCCGGTATCTGTCGCCCACGCCTGTCTCGCGCAGACTTTCTTTTGCATCACCATCGCCCTGGCCTACGCGATGTCGCGCGAGTGGCTCTGGGCGAGCGCGCCACGCGCCGACGTGGCCGACGTCCGGGGCGCTGCCCTTTCCGCGACGGGCTTCGTCTGGTTTCAGCTCTTCGTAGGAGCGGTGATGCGGCACATGGGCGCAGGCCTGGCTATCCCGGATTTCCCCCTGGCCTTCGGCCGTGTCATTCCGGTCTTCGAGAACGCCGCGATCTCGGTGCACTTCGTGCATAGACTGGGAGCCCTGATCGTGCTCGCCTTCGTGGTGCGGCTTTGGCTCGCCGCTCACCGCTCGTCCGAGCCCCTCTTCAAGGGCCCGTCCAACCTGGCGCTCGGCCTGACCCTCGGCCAGATCGCCCTCGGTGCGACCAGCGTGCTCACGGCGAAGGCTGTCACGCCCACGACCCTCCATGTAGCGACAGGCGCGGCACTGCTCGGCACGTGCTGGTTCGTGGCGCTGCGCGCGATCCGGCTCGCGCGGCCGACACGGCTTGCGGCCCACGGCAGGCCGGTCGCCGGCGCCCACGGGGTGGCATGAGCTCCCCGGCCCTCGCGGCCTCGCGCCCGCTCGCGATCGACTACCTCGAGCTGACCAAGCCGCGCATCACGGTGATGGTGATGTTCACGGCGCTGGTCGGCTACGTGATGGCCTCGACACACAGCGTTGATGGCGCCGGTCTGGCCTCGATGCTCTGTGGAACCGGACTCGTGGCGGCGGGCGCCAGCGTGCTCAACATGGTGCTCGAGCATCGCACCGACGCTCTGATGCACCGTACCCGCGACCGGCCGATTCCGTCCGGCCGGCTCCGGCGCATCGAGGCCTCGCTGTTCGGGCTTTCCTTGACCACACTCGGCCTCGCGCTGCTGGCGTGGCGCTCCGGCACCACAGCCGCGGCGGTGGCGCTTCTCACCTGGGTCTCCTACGTCTTCTTCTATACGCCGCTCAAGACGCGAACCTCTCTCTCGACGATCGTCGGCGCCTTCCCTGGCGCACTGCCCCCCGTCATCGGCTGGGCTGCGGCCCGGGGCAGCATCGACCCTGGCGCCTACGTGCTCTTCGCCATGCTGTTTCTCTGGCAGATCCCGCACTTCCTCGCGATCGCCTCGATCTACCGCGAGGACTACGCCCGCGGCGGCCTGCCCATGCTTCCGGTCGTCGATCCCGAAGGCCGCATGACGGGCCGCCAGGCCGTGGCCAACAGCCTGGCGCTGCTGCTCGTGAGCCTGGCGCCTGCGGCCGCCGACATGGCCGGCCGCGCCTACCTGGTCGGTGCGATCGCGCTCGGCCTGCTGCTCACCGCCGCCGCGGTCCGAGCCGCCGTGGTGCGCAGCCTGGCCTCGGCCCGCACGCTGTTTCTGGCCTCGATCGTCTACCTCGCGACGCTCAACGCCCTGCTCCTCGCCGACCGTCTGTAGCGCTTCGGACTGCTGCGATGCTCAGGAGTGCTCAGGAGTGAATCTTGACGGGGCGGCGACGTCTGCGGTAAGGTTCGCCGCGAAATCCGGCCGCACATCATTGACGGTCTTGGAGGGCAGCGGATGGCCAAACTGCAGGGCCTCTTCTTCGGGCTGGCGACACTCGTCCTGGTGGTCGTCTCGACCATCTACTTCATGAAGGACTGGCTGCCGCCGCTCAGGTCCGACCGGATCGCCATCGACGACGGCATCGGCGTCACGCTGCTGGTGACCGGCCTGGTCTTCATCGCGACCAACGTGCTGCTCGGGTTCTTCGCGTGGCGTTACCAGGACAAGCCCGGCGCTCAGGCCGCCTACTGGCACCACAACGCCAAGCTGGAGTGGACCTGGACGCTGGTCACGGCCGGAATCATGTTCATGTTCCTGTTCCACGCGCTCGGGCTGTGGGCCTCGATCCAGAAGACCCCGCCGGCGAACGCGATGCTGGTCGAGGTCGTCGCCCAGCAGTTCGCCTGGAACATCCGCTACCCGGGCAAGGACGGCATCTTCGGCCGCACCGATGCCAAGCTGGTGGACCCTGGCGGCTTCAACTTCATCGGCCTCGACAAGTCCGATCCGAATGCGGCCGACGACCTGGTGCTGCCCCAGAACCAGTTGTACCTGCCCGTCGACCAGCCGGTGCGCGTGCGGATCCTGTCGCTCGACGTGATTCACAGCTTCTTCCTGCCCAACTTTCGCGTGAAACAGGACGCCATGCCGGGCATGGCGATCGAGATCTGGTTCACTCCCAAGCAGGTAGGCGATTACGAGATCGCCTGCGCCGAACATTGCGGCCTCGGCCACTATCGGATGCGCGGCCAGGTTCACGTCGTTCAGGCTGCCGGGCTCGACACCGCGATCGCCGCGGCCATCGAATAGGAGGCGCGACTTCATGGCTCACGCCGAGACAGCAGCCGCCGAAGCACACGCCCACGCCGGGCATGCTCCGCAGGCATTCATCTGGAAGTACGTCTTCAGCACGGACCACAAGGTCATCGGCATCCAGTACTACGTGACCGCGATGCTGATGGCGCTCATCGCCGGCACGCTCGCGATGCTGATCCGCCTGCAGCTCGCCTGGCCCGAGAAAACCTTCCCCGCGCTGAACTTTCTCACGAAGGGCTACACCGACGGCGTCATGAACCCCGAGTTCTACGCCATGCTCTTCACGATGCACGGCACCATCATGGTGTTTTTCGTGCTCTCGACCGCGCCCGTCTCCGGCTTCGGTAACATGTTGATCCCGCTGCAGGTGGGCGCGCGCGACATGGCCTTCCCGTTCCTGAACGGGCTTTCCTACTGGACATTCCTGCCGGGCTGCATCGTGATCCTCAGCTCCTTCTTCGTGGGCGCCGGCGCCGCAGCCGGTGGCTGGACCTCGTACCCGCCGCTCTCGGCGCTGCGCAGCGCGGTGCCAGGCTCGGAGATGGGTCAGACGCTGTGGATCATCGGCATGGTGTTCTTCATCGCCTCCTTCACGATGGGCGGGCTCAACTTCGTCACGACCATCCTGAACCTGCGCACCAAGGGCCTGTCGATGATGCGCATGCCCATGACGATGTGGGCCATGTTCCTGGTCGCGGTGCTCGGGCTGCTCTCCTTCCCCGCGCTCACCGCCGCGAGCCTGATGCTGCTCTTCGATCGCCACTTCGCCACCAGCTTCTTCGTACCGAGCGGGCTCGTGCTCTCGGGCCAACTCGTGAACCACCAGGGCGGCTCACCGCTGCTCTGGCAGCACCTGTTCTGGTTCCTGGGGCACCCCGAGGTCTACATCCTGATGCTGCCGGCCCTGGGCTTCACATCGGACATCCTGGTCGCCTTCTGTCGCAAGCCGATCTTCGGCTACAAGGCCATGGTCGGGGCGATGATTGCGATCTCCGGGCTCAGCTTCGTGGTCTGGGGCCATCACATGTTCGTGTCGGGCATGAGCCCCTACCTGGGGATGGCGTTCGCGGTCGGCACCATGCTGATCGCTGTGCCGTCCGCGGTCAAGGTCTTCAACTGGCTCGCCACGCTGTGGCGCTCACGGATCATCTTCACGACCCCGATGCTCTGGGCGCTGGGCGTCGTCTCGCTCTTCATCAGCGGCGGACTGTCGGGCATCTGGCTCGGCCAGACGGCCCTCGACATCCACTTCCACGACACGTATTTCGTGGTGGCCCACTTCCACCTGATCATGGCTGGGGCCGCCCTGTTCGGCGTCTTCGGGGCCACTGCCTTCTGGTTCCCCAAGATGTTCGGCCGGATGATGCACGACGGCCTGGGCAAGTGGCACTTCTGGTTCACGTTCCTCGCCTACTACTGCACCTTCTTCCCGATGCACTACATCGGCCTGGCCGGCCATATGCGGCGCATCTACGACCCCTACCAGTACGAGTTCCTGAAGCAGTTTCAGCCGCTCAACCAGTTCATCACCATCAGCGCGTTCATCCTCGGCACCTCGCAGATCCTGTTCTTCGTGAACTTCTTCTGGAGCGCCTTCCGTGGCAAGAAGGCCAGCGAGAATCCCTGGAACGCGGCCGGGCTGGAGTGGACGACGCCTTCGCCGCCGCCGCACGGTAACTGGCCGGGCGAGATCCCCGAGGTGCACCGCTGGCCGTTCGACTACAGCGTGCCCGGCGCCGAGAAAGACTTCGTGATGCAGACCGACCCCGCGCCGATCGGCGACAAGGCCGGTAGCCACTGAGCCGCATGGCGACACCCGTCCTCGACGCACCCCTCTTCGCGCAACCAGGAAACGCTGCTGTTGCTCCGCCGCCCTCGGCCGCGCTGCCCGAGGGCGGAGGTGGCGGCGACAGTACGCCGCTGCGCTTCGACCCGACCCGCTTCGGGCTGTGGGCCTTCCTCGGGACCATCAGCATGCTGTTCATCGGCTTCACCAGCGCCTACATGCTGCGGCGCGCCTCGGCCGACTGGAGCCCCATCAGCGCGCCACCGATTCTCTGGCTCAACACCACGCTGTTGGCCGCGAGCAGCCTAACGCTCGAGCTCGCGCGGCGCCGGCTGCGGGCTCTGGATCTCGCGGGCACCGCGCGCTTCTTCGGCGCGACCGGCCTGCTCGGCGCACTGTTCGTCACGGGCCAGTTTCTGGCTTGGCGCGCGCTGCGTGCGCAGGGCGTGTTCCTGGCCACCAACCCGCACAGCTCCTTCTTCTACATGCTGACCGGGATTCACGTGTTGCACCTCTCCGGCGGGCTCGTCTGGTTCGCTGTGATCGGGGCACGCGTGCGCCGCCTCGCGCTCGCGCCGGGCGGGGACGGCCTGGGGCTGTTTGCGACGTATTGGCATTTCCTGGGCCTGCTCTGGGCCTATCTGCTGTTCGTGCTCTTCGTGCTCTAGAGGTGGCAATGAGCGCTTCCCACGCCGTCCCGATGGACGCCCACTGGGGCGGGGGCGCCTCCCCGTTCGGGGCGACCTGGCAAAAGACGATGATGTGGATCTTCATCGTCACGGACGGCCTGCTGTTCTCCGGGCTGCTGTGTGGCTACGGCTATCTGCGGATGCTGAGCCCGGTGCCTTGGCCCGAGACAACGCTGGTCTTCAGCATCCCGTTCATCGCCTTCATGACCTTCGTGCTGATCACGTCGAGCATGTGGATGGGCACGGCGGTCACCGCCGCGCGGCTGGGCGATCGGAAGAAGGCGCTCAACAACCTGATCCTGACCATCCTGGGCGGCCTCATCTTCCTCGGCTGCCAGGCCTACGAGTGGAGCCACATCATCCACGAGGGCGCGCGCCTCACGGGGGCGCTGCCCGGCAGCGAGCTCGCCCAGCTCGGCGTGCCGCCGCAGTTCCCCGCCAGCTTCTTCCTGCTCACCGGCTTCCACGGCTCCCATGTGTTCTCGGGACTGGTGATCCTGATCATCACCGCGATTCGCACCGGGCTGGGCAAGACGCCGGCCCAGGGCGTCGAGATGGCAGGCCTGTATTGGCACTTCGTCGATCTGGTCTGGGTGTTCATCTTCACGCTGTTCTACCTGCTCCCGAGCTAGAGCGAGGCAAGCCATGAGCGACACAGCTAGCCCGAATCCCTACCGCATCTACCGAACCACCTGGGTAATCCTGCTGATCATCACGCTGGCCATGCTCGCGGCCGAAAGATTCCATATGCCGCGCTTCGCCTTGGTGCTCTTCTTGTTGTCCTTCATGATGGTGAAGGCCGTGATGATCAGTGGCAACTTCATGCACCTGCGCCACGAGCACCGGCGCATGGCATACCTGGTCGGCATCGGCATCCTGGTCACTTCGCTGATCCTCTTCGCCTTTCTCACGCCTGAGGCAGCGCACGTGCTCGCCAAGACCCCCAGGTGAAGCGCCTGTGCGGCTTCGCCCTGCTGGCGATCGCGCTGCTGGCCCTGGCTGGCCCGGCGCTGGCGCAGTGCGCCATGTGCAAGACAGCCCTCACCAACTCATCCGAGGGCCAGCGCCTCGCCTCCAACTTCAATCACGCGATCCTCGTGATGCTCGTCGCCCCCTATCTCGTCTTCGGTGTCTTCGTGGCGAGCATCTTCCGTGGCAAAATCCGTAGCTGGCTCACGCGGCATGTCCCTGTCCTCGCCCGTCCCCGCGCCTTCCTCCCCGCCCGCGCGCGGCACTAGCCGCTTCCTGAGGCCCGTCACGGCCGTTGGCGTCGGCCTCGCGCTGGCCGGCGTCGTCCTGGCGTACAGCCATCGCCCGGCCTCGCTAGCTGTCCTCGGGACGCTCCCCGCCTTCAGCCTGACTGGCCACGACGCTCAGCCGATCAGCCTCGAGAGCCTGCGCGGGCGACCGTTCATCGCCGATTTCATCTTCACTACCTGCGCCGGCCTGTGCCCGGCCATGACCGCCCGCATGCTGCAACTCCAGAAGCGCCTCGCGCCGGGCGTCGCGATCGTTTCGTTCACGGTGGACCCGGAGCACGACACGCCGGAAGTGCTCGCTCGCTATGCGGCCGACTTCCGCACGGGGCCATCCTGGCGCTTTGCGACGGGCCAGCGCGAGGCGCTCTATCGTCTCGCGACGGAAGGCTTCAAACTGGCCGCCATGGAGGTCCCCAAGGACCAACAGCAAGCGGGCGGCGACGGGCCGTTCCTGCACAGCGCCAAGTTCGTGCTGGTGGACAGCGTGGGGCAGATCCGCGGCTACTACGACAGCGAAGACTCCCAGGCTGTCGAGCGCCTGCGCAGCGATGCCGCCCGCTGCGAGGCTGCGCCCTTCGGCCTGCGCGACCTGCCGACGCTGAACGCCGTGCTCAACACGACCAGCGCCCTGTTCCTGCTCGCGGGCTTCGTCCTGATCAAGGCCGGGCGACGCGAGGCTCATCGCTTCGCCATGCTCGGCGCGCTCGCCTGCTCCACGATCTTCCTGGCCTCCTACCTCGTCTACCACTTGAATGTGGGCTCGGTGCCTTTCCAGGGTCAGGGCAGGCTCCGCAGCGTCTATTTCACGATCCTGCTGACGCATGTGCTGCTCGCGGTGGCGATCCTCCCGCTGATCGCCATGACGCTCTCGCGCGCCTTGCAGCAGCGCTTCGACAAGCATCGTCGTATCGCCCGCGTGACGCTTCCGCTGTGGGCCTACGTGTCGGTCACGGGCGTCGTCGTTTACCTGATGCTCTATCACCTCTGAGTGTCCCCGCGCGAGGACGGTGGACCTCTCGGAAGATGAGTCTTATCAATAAGATACGCCGGCATCGGACGTGCTAACATGTGTGCCGTGTCGTGCCGCGGGCGGAGCACACTGGGTCTTTCGCTGCTGAGTCTGTTGCTTTTCGCCCCGCGCGCGCCGGCGCGGCCCGAGATTCCGGTCCCCGAGGCGCTGTGGACCCGGCTGCGACAGCTCGAAGACGCCTTCCGGCGCGGCGATGCCACGACGCTGCGGGCGGCCTGCACGCCAGGCGCCAAGATTCGCGTGGAGATGAGAGATTTTCCCTCGGGCCAGGGAAGCTTCGGCGCCAGTCAGCTCGAAGTGATCTTTCGGCAGATCTTCAAGAGCCAGACGACGAGAGGCCTCGCTTTTTCTCGCAATGGCGTCAAGCTATCGCGGCCGAGCACCGCCTTCGCACGCGGGAGCTGGGTCCACCGTCCGGCCGGAGGCATCGAGACCACCCAGGCACTCACGTTCACGCTGCGGGCCGAGGGGGACGACTGGCGCATCCAGGAAATACGCTCCGCCCGCTGATCCTCGGCGCGATCGCCCTCGAGTTGGCGCTAGCCGCAGGGCATTGGAGCGTAGCGCGGCGCGAGTCCAGCGGGGGCCTCGAGGCCACACTTGAAGCGCGCCTGGCTGCTGTCGCGCGTCGCCACGCGGCCCTCGTAGCTTCCGCGAGCAGCGCTGCAGAGCGAGTTGCCCATTGGCCGGAATCGCAAGCCGCACTGCAGGGAGACAGCGCGGCCCTGGGGCGCCTCTTCGACCGCCTCGAGCGCGATCGCGGCGACCGGGAAAGCGCCCCGGCCCTGGCCGTCCACCGGCCGCAAGGAGGCACACTGGCCTGGTCCGGTCGCATCGAGGACCGGCGCCAGGCCGAGGCGGGACTGCTGCTCGATCGGCCCGGTCTGAGGATCCTCGGGAACGGGGTCTCGACGACGCTGCTAGCCACGGCCCCGATCCGCTCTGCGGCTGGCGCCGTGCTGGGCCTCGCCAGCGCCGAGATCCCGATGGCGGAGCGCCGTAACATCCAGAGCGGCTCGCTATCCGACTTCGACCGCCTGGCGGACGTGGCGCCCGGCCTCGCTGTCCGCTACGTGGACCCACTCGACGGGCTGCGGCAAAAGCCGGCGGCGCGGGACGCTCCCGGCTCCCGCGAGCTCTCACTCAGGGGACCGGACGGCCGCCTGCTCGCCGTGGTGCGGGCCACGAATCGCGGCGCGGCGCAGGCGGTGACCGCGGCCCTCGCGCTGCATCGTCGCATCCTGAGCGCCCTGACCCTGCTGGCCCTGCTCCAGTGGACGCTGCGGCCGCGCGCCTCGGCCGTCCGTTTGGCCATCGGGGTCACGGCGCTGCGCGCCTCGCTGCTGCTGCTCGGGCCTCCGCTGCCCTCGCCCCACTCCCCCCTGCTTTCCCCCGCGGCGTATGCCTCGGCCGCCCTGGGCCCACTGCTACGCAGCCCCCTCGACCTGCTTTTCAGCGGACTCTGGGCCTTCTGCCTCGCCCTCCTGTTGCTGCGACGCGCCCTGCGCATGCGCAGCGCCGGCAGCCGCCTCACGGCGCTCGCCGCCGACATCCTGTCCGCCACGGCCCTGCTGGGAAGCTTCGCGCTGCTCGCGGACGCCTGCGCCAATTCAGCTCTTGCGCTCGAGGCGTTCTCACCGGCGCCTGGGAGCCTGCTGCTGATCGTCGCTCAGTCCGGCCTGCTGCTGGGATTCAGCGCCGGCGCCACTCTCGTCGCTAGCCTGCTCGTTTTGACGACCCGCGACGCCTCCGCCCTCAGCCTGGTCTGGCGCGTGGCACGTATCGCCCTGATCGCAGCCGCTGGCTGCCTGTTGCTGTCTTCGCCTGGCGTGGTGATCCCGGTCCTCCCGGCCGTCCTGTGGCTCCTCCTCGCGGCCCTGCTGGCGCGGGAGTCGCGAAACCAGAGCGTCTCGACGGCTAGCCTTTCCAGCCTGGCCGCATTGCTCCTCGGAGCGACGGCGGGCCTTTCGGCCCTGCTCGGCGCCAGCCTGGCCCACTTCACCTACCGTAGCGCTGCCAGGGAGATCGAAAGCTCCCAGGCGCCACTGCTGCTGGGCCAGCCGGAGTGGCGTCGTTACGTGCTGGGCGCCGCGCGACATCGAGTGGACCAGCTCTCGCTTCTCGAGGAAAGCACCGCACATCCGCACCCGCCACTGCTCGAGGAGCTCGCCTTCTCGGTCTGGTCGGAAACCGAGCTGACCCGCTCCGGGCTGCCGTCCGCGATCGAGCTCCAGGACGCCTCCGGCAACGTGGTGAGCCGCTTTGCGATCGGCATGCCGGCGCCGCCGACGGCCACGTTGCTGCCGCCCCTCGACGACTGGGAAGTGACCCGGGAGCGCCTTCCCCTCGCCAGCGCCGAACGTTTCGCGCTTCACGCCCGCCGCCGCCTCAGCTATCACGGCGAAGTCCACGGCGCCGTACACTTGTACGTCGCGGACGATCTGCTGGCGCTTCCCCCGGCCGCCAGCCGCGACCCATATTCCATCCTGCTTCGGACAACGCCCGCTCCGGCGCACGAGCGTCCGGTCGAACTGATCGCCTGGAGCCGCGAGCGCGCCCTGCTCTTCAGCAGCGCCGACCGCCCGCCTGCGCTGGATCCGGCCCTGGCGGCGCGCGTCCTCGAGCGGCCCGCAGGAGTGTGGACGCGCTTGCCCGTGGGTGGAACGCCACGGGCCGCGTTCCTGTTCTCGGACGGCGCGACGATCTTCGCTCTTTGCCAGGAAACGCGCGGCGCCGCCCTGCTCGTGGCCGACCTGCTGGAGGCCGTCTCCGCGGGCCTGCTGCTGGTCTTGTCAGTGGCGGGCGTCGTGCTGCTGACCCGATCGCTGCTGCGTTGCCCCAGCTTCTCCCTCTCGGAGCTGCTGCGCAGCGTCCGATCGCGCTTCACGCTGCGGCTGTTCGTCGCCTTCAGCGCCGCCGCGTTCTTGCCCGTGATCGTGCTGAACACCGTGGTGCGCGGTTTCGTGGCCGAGCGACTCAAGCGTGAGGCGGAGGACCAGGCCCTGGACCTGGCGGCAGTCGCGAAGAAGGCAGTCGAGGACTTCGCTTTCTTCCAGCGCGGCGAATCTCCGGGGCACGAGCCGGTGACCGATGCCGCCCTGGTGTGGGTCTCGAGCCTGATCCGCAACGACCTCGACGTGTTCGAGGGTGGCCGTCTCACCGCCTCCAGCAAGCGCGAGCTGTACGCCTCGGGGCTGCTCCCGGATCGCGTCTCCGGAACCGTGTTCCGGGAGCTCGTTCTCGAGGGTGCGCCATCCGCGCTGCGCACCGAGCGCATCGGCGGGCTGAGCTATCGGGTGGTCTCGGTGCCCGTTTCGCTCTCGGGCGACCGCCCCGCGATCCTGTCCATCCCGCTCGCCTTGCGCGAGCGCGAGGTGCAGGCCGTGCTCGACGACCTCGACCGCTCGATCCGGCTCGCCTCGATGCTGTTCCTCTCGGCTGCGGCGCTCTTGGCTCTCGGGGTTGCGCGCCGCATCTCCGAGCCGCTGCACGACCTCACAGAGGCCACGCGGCGAGTGGCCTCCGGAGACCTGCGGGCCCGGGTCACCACCTCCAACCGGGACGAATTCCTGACCCTCGTCGATTCCTTCAACCAGATGGCCGGCGACCTCGAGCGGCAGAGGCGCGACCTCGAACGCGTCAGCCGGGTCGCAGCCTGGGCCGAGATGGCGCGGCAGGTGGCGCACGAGGTGAAGAATCCCCTGACACCCATTCAGCTGGCAACTGAGCACTTGAGGCGCGTCTACGCCGATCGTCGCTCCGATTTGGACCAGGTCTTCGAGGCCTGCACCGAAACGATCCTGAAGCAGGTGCGCAGCCTGCGCGAGATCGTCACGGAGTTCTCCTCCTTCGCGCGCCCTGCGACGCCCGAAGCGGCCCCCTTGGACCTGGCGAGCCTGGTGCGCAGCGCCGTGGGGCCGTACCATGGGGTGCTCCCTCCGCAGGTCTCGCTGCGCCTCGACCTGCGCGTCGTGCCTGGCGTCGTCGGCGACCGCCGGCTGCTGGAACGGGCCGTAGTCAACCTGATCGAGAACGCGCTGCAGGCCGTCGGCGAGCGCGGCGCGATCGAGGTGAGAGTGGCGGCCGAGCCCGGCCGCGCGTTCGTCGAGGTCGTGGATTCGGGTCCGGGGCCGGACCCGGAGGTACGCGCGCGCGCCTTCGAGCCCTTCTTCTCGACCAAGACAGGTGGCAGCGGCCTTGGCCTCGCGCTGGTGCGCAAGATCGCGCAGGACCACGGAGGCGGGGCGAGCCTCGAAGGCGAGCCGGGTCGGACGCGGGCGAGACTCTGGCTCCCCGAAGGGCCCGTCCGGCCCAGCTAGTTCTTCAGGCGGCTCGGTAAGGGCCGGTTCGGGTGCTTGAAGATCTGCTTCGCGACACTGCCGCGCTGCGGATCTTTGAACTCCTTCGGCGAACGCAGCACCTGTTTCCCGGCCGAGTCGCTCTTGTGGAAGCCGCCGCGGATCAGGTGCACCGGCTCGGGCGCCATCCAGCCCGACTTGAACCAGCTGTTCCAGCCCGCCTGCGCCGGAGCCGCGACTATCAGGAGCAGCAAAGCTCCCACCAGGGATCTAGCCCTCATTCTCCCCTCCGCTTCGAAACTTAGACGCCCTTATCTGAGATGTAGCTTTAACATCCTACGCCTCGGGACCAGGGCTTGGCAATGGGTCCGGCCAGGGGACCCCTGCGCGCCGCAGGCCATCCAGGACGACCTCCAGGGCCTTGGGCGGCAGGGCGAAGCCCGTCAGCTCCCCAGGCGCCACGAAGGCGGCCTCCAAGGCGTCGTCGCGCGCCCGCAGCGTCCCCGCCAACCGCTCGCACCAATAGTCGACAATCACGTAGTGGTAGCGAACCTCACCGGCTTCGCGGAGGATACGGTCGAACACGCCGAGCAGAGCTAGCGGCCGCACCGCGAGCCCGGTCTCTTCGCGGAGCTCCCGAACCACTGCCTGCTCGAGCGTCTCGCCCAGTTCGACGGTCCCACCGGGAACCACCCAGCGACCCCGCAGCGGCGCCTTACGGCGCTTTATCAGGAGAATCCGCCCCTCGTGAACCACGACAGCCCCGACGCCGAGCGCAGGGCCGGCGCCTCTCACAGACTGCGCGGCGTCGGTTCGGAGGGGACAGGCGGGGTTTGCGCGCCACGCCGCCGCAGCAGCGACACCAGGTGTGCCGAAGGCCCGGAGAGCACGTAGCTGGTGGCGACGACCAGCAGCACCGCCTCGATTTGCAGGAACAGCACTGCCAGCGCCACCGCGATGCCGAGCAGGCTCACGTAGCTGCGGCGGCTGCGCAGGTCGACACCCTTGAACGAACGGTAGCGGAAGGTGCTGACCATCAGCGAAGCCAGAGCGATCATGGCGCCCAGCGCCAGGGTCGCCACCAGTCGCTCGTCGATCGGCGTCGGCATCGCCATCACCACGACTGCCACTTGCGCGGCTGCGGCGGGAATCGGCAGCCCCACGAAGTAGCGCCCGTCGCCCGAGGAACGCTGCACGTTGAAGCGCGCCAGGCGGAAGGACCCGCACATCACGAACAGGAAGGCGGCCAGCCAGCCGGCCCGTGGCACCGTGCCGAAGGCCCAGGCGAAAGCCAGCACTGCGGGCGACACGCCGAAGGAGACGACGTCGGCGATGCTGTCGAGCTGGGCGCCGAACTCGCTCGTTGTCCCGGTCATGCGCGCGATGCGTCCGTCGAGCATGTCGAAGACGCCGGCCCAGATGATTAGCGGCGCCGCCTCGGCATACCGGCCCTGGAACGCCTTCACGATCGCCCAGAAGCCGAGAAAGATATTGCCGGTCGTGAACAGCATCGGGAGGATGGCCGCGCCACGGCGGATTCCCCTCGGCCGCCCGGCTTCCTTCATGGGCGCCGCCCGATCACCGACGAGCCGCCCGCGACGCGCTCGCCTACCGCGACTGCAACCTCGATCCCGCGCGGCAGGAACACGTCGACCCGGCTTCCGAACTTGATCAGCCCCACGCGCTCTCCACGCAGCACGCTGTCCCCGGGGCGTTTGCGAAAGACGATGCGACGAGCGATCAGCCCGGCAATCTGTTTGAAAAGCAGTCGCGTCTGGCCGTCCTCGAGCGTGACCACGTTCTGCTCGTTGCGCAGCGAGGCTTTGTCATCGAAGGCTGGCAGAAACTCGCCAGGCTGGTATTCGACCTTCTCGACTCGGCCCGCGATCGGTGCGCGGTTGACGTGCACGTTGAAAATCGAGAGGAAGATCGAAATCTGCGTGGCGCCCGGGCCGAGCGGATGCTCCGCCCCCGCCGCCGCCACCTTCACGACGCGACCGTCGGCAGGTGAAACGACGAGCCCTGCGTCCGCCGGAATCACACGTTCGGGATCGCGGAAGAAAAACGCGGTGAACAGGCCCAGGGCCACGAGCGCGCCGCCCGCGACGGGGAAATGGAAGGCGAGCAGCAGCCCTCCGGCGCCGATCAGCGTCAGGACATACGCCCAGCCCTCACGCGCGATGGACATCTGCTGAGGTCTTTCCCGGCGAGCGCCCTGGCGCCCAAAATGGCGGAGAACCCGAGTCGATTCGTGGGTCCTCCGCCAGGCGAAACGATCGATCGTTCGTGTCTAAGCTCAGGCGTTCGGGGGCCGCGCCTGGCGCGCGATCGCCTCCATGCGGTCCTTGACCTGGAGCTTCTTCTTCTTGAGCGTAGTCTCCTCGACCTGCTCGTCCTCGTTCAGCACGACCTTGTCCGTCAGCATCGACAGGCGCGTCTCGAATTCCCGGTGCTCACGGTCCAGAACACGATACTCCTCGTTCTGGGCCAATAGACTCTCCCTCAGAAAATCCTGGCTCTGGGGCATCGCCACCTCCCGTTTCGAATGTTGGGGTCATGGGACCGAACGTGGAAACAGGAACCTGACATCTTCCGCTGCGCCGAAAGTTAGCACGCAGCCCTGAGGATTTCAAGGATTCTGGGGGGGCCGGTTTCGGCGCAGGATGAGCGCGTCCTCCCGCGGGCGGTCGTAGTAGCCCCGGCGCACCGAAACCGCCTGGAATCCGGCGCTACGGTACAGCGCGAGCGCTGCCCAGTTGCTTTGGCGAACTTCCAGAAAAACCTCCTCCGTCCCAGTCGCGGCGCCCCAGGCGAGCGCCTCCCGCAGCAGCCAGCGACCGAGCCCCTCGCGCCGGGAGTCGGGGTCGATGGCGAGGTTGTGGACGTGCATCTCCCCTGCCGCAATCTGGAGGACGCAATACCCGACGATGCCCCTACCGACTTCCCAGGCCGCGTGGGGTCGCCGTAGCACGAACACCCGCAGCGTCTCCCGGTCTGCAAGGGCGTCGGCGAAGTGACGTACCGTCCAGGGATGGCTCTGGCAGCGGCGCTCCAGTTCCGAGAGCGCCTCGGCGTCGCCTTCTCCAGCCTCCACCAGGACCAGCGGCGTGTTCACTCAGCGGACCTGCGGAACTGCGGCTCGCGCAGGTAGAACGGTCGCAGCCCGTCGGCAGGACCGCCGGCTCCGGAGGCGAGTCGGGCGCTCGCGAGCACCGCCAGGGGTCCTGCCAGGGCTGCGCTACGCTCCGGAAAGCGCGCCCCCGGGCACAGCCCCTCGATTTTCTCGCGAGCGCCGGCGACGGCATCGCCGGTAAAGGCGGCCCCCGCCGGGACGCGGTCCAGAACCGCCTCAATCGCCTGAACCGCAGGTGGGGCGCTGGGCTCGCCGGTCGCATCGTAGACGCCGGCGTAGACCTCGCTGCGGTAAGCGTTCATCAGGGTCACGAGCGTGTGCGACTCTCCCACGATCCGGGAGGCCTGCACATCGAGGGCCGAGACCCCGAGGCAGGGTCGGCAGGAGCCGAGCGACAGACCCTGCACCGTGCTGATGCCGATCCGGAGCCCGGTGAAAGAACCGGGACCCGCCGTGACAGCGTAGGCGTCGAGGTCATGGACCTCCAACCCAAGATCCGCCAGCAGCACCGTGACCGCGGGCAGCAGGATCACCGAGTAACTCCGCCCGCTGTCGACGCGTCTCTCGCCAATCACCAGGCTGTCCCGGGCGACCGCCACACTTCCGTTCGTCGTCGTCGTGTCCACTGCCAGGATGTGCACCGGGCCTCCAGTACGTCCCGTCGGAAGTATACTTAACGCCCCTTGACGGCAAAGAAGATCGGCATCCTGACCGGCGGCGGGGACTGCCCCGGCCTCAATGCGGTGATCCGGGCCGTAGTCCGGCGCGCCGAGCGCGACGGCCTGGAGGTGATCGGCATCCGAAACGGCTTTCTGGGCCTGATCGAGGGCGATGTCGAGCCGCTGACCGCCTTCTCCGTGATCGGGATTCTTCCCAAGGGCGGCACGATCCTGGGTACCTCGCGCGTCAACCCGTTGCGCTCGGCCGAGGACAAGCAGCGCGTGCTCAGCAACATCCAACGGCTCGGCCTGGACGCGCTGATCGTGGTCGGCGGCGACGGGACGCTCAAGGCGGCTCACGAGCTTCATGCCCGCTTGGGTGTGCCCCTCGTCGCCGTGCCCAAGACGATCGACAATGACCTGCGTGGCACCGACTACACGTTCGGCTTCGACACCGCCGTGAACGTCGTGTGCGACGCGGTCGATCGGCTTTACTCGACCGCCGAGAGTCACCACCGCGTGATGGTCGTCGAGGTCATGGGCAACACCGGCGGCTGGATCGCCATGGCAGGGGGCATCGCCGGGGGCGCCGACCTGATCCTGATCCCGGAGAAGCCGTATCGGCTCGAAGACATGTGCGCGGCGCTCGAATCGCGGCGCAAGCGCGGTCGGGCCTTCTCGGTCGTGGTGGTGGCCGAAGGCGCCGCCCCCGCCGGCGAGCCCTTGCCCGCGGACGTGGGGCAGGGCACCAGCACGGGCGTCGGCTACCGGATCGCGGCCGAAATCACGAGTCGGCTGGGCATCGAAACGCGCGTCACCGTGCTAGGCCACATCCAACGCGGCGGCTCGCCCACCGCCTTCGATCGAATCCTGGCCACGCGCTTCGGCGTCCACGCCGTCGAGCTGTGCCTGCGCGGCCAGTTTGGTTACATGGTCGGACTTCAGGGCACGAGGGTCCTGCCAGTGCCGCTCGAGCTAGCCACCGCCGGCCCCAAGCCTGTCGATCTCGAGCAGTTCGCCGAAGCCGAGATATTCTTCGGCTGATGGCAGTCGCGGTTCCGCAGACGCCGGCCATGCAGCAGTTCCTGCGCATGAAGGCGGAGCACCCCGAGGCCCTGCTCTTCTTCCGCATGGGCGATTTCTACGAGCTGTTCTTCGAGGACGCTGAGCTGGCCTCGAAGGCGCTCGAGATCGCCCTGACCTCGCGCGGCAAGGACGGCGACGGCGCGCCGATCCCGATGTGCGGCGTGCCCCACCACGCCGCAGCGCTGTACGTCTCGCGCCTGGTCAAGCTGGGCCATCGCGTCGCGCTGTGCGAGCAGATGGAGGATCCGCGCACCGCCAAGGGCGTCGTCAAGCGCGAGGTTGTGCGTCTCATCACGCCGGGTACGCAGCTCGACGCTGGGTCCCTCGAGGCGGGCGAAGCCGCCTTCGTCCTGGCGCTCGCCCCGGGGCCCGACTCGCTGGGCGCCGCCTGGCTCGACGCCACCACCGGCGACTTTTCGACTCTCGAATGGGCTGGGAGCGCTTGCTGGGAACGCCTGCGCGACGAGATAGGCGGCACGCGACCGCGCGAGATCCTGGTCCCCGCGGGCGCCGAACTGCCGGGCTGGCTGACCGACGCGCGCGGGCTCGAGGGCGGCGTCCCCCGCGCCGTGCTGGAGGCTCGTGAGTTCGAGCCCAGGGCCGCGCGGCGCGCCCTGCTGTCGCATTTCGATGTCGTGACGCTCGAGGCCTTCGGCTGCGAGCGTCTCGAGCAG